>JBEKQU010000039.1:0-43543 GCA_049519415.1 Spirochaetia bacterium | reverse complement strand
TTCCTCTACATACGTGCTATCCCTCCGAGCCTGTCACACCATGGTCGGGCAACTACCCTGGCTGAAAACGCGACCACGGCCAGTCCCTCTCGCCCCCCAAGCCGAGATTTGGAATTGCTGGTGAAGCGCTAGGCGTACTTGACTTTTTCACCTGATGGGAAGAAATTTCAGACAGCCTTTTCTTCGAGGCAGGGAGCATTTCCCGACCGGCGGTGAAAGCCCGCAACCTTGAGCGAGCTGCCAAAAGAGCGCGCAAGAGTGGAAACGGTGGAATTCCGTTGCCGACAGTACAGTCTGGATGGGAGAAGGAAGGATGCGCGTGGTTGTACCTGTTATCGAGGCTCGCGGCCTTGAGTTTTCTTTCCATGAAAATCGAGTCATAGACTCCGTCTCGTTCTCCCTGTGCGAGGGCGGATTCATGACCTTTCTCGGACCATCCGGATGCGGAAAAACCACCCTGCTCAACCTCATCGCCGGCATCTACACAGCCGGGGAGGGAGAGCTGAATGTGCGCACTGACAAAATTTCTTTTGTCTTCCAGAACGATACGCTCCTGCCGTGGCGTTCCACGCTCGGCAATGTTCTCCTCCCTTTTGAACTGCGCGGCCAGGCCCTCTCCAAGGATCTTCGCGTCCGCGGCAGGCGCATCCTCGCGGAGCTTGGCCTTGACGCCTGCGAGGACTTCTTTCCCTCCCAGCTTTCGGGGGGCATGAAGAAGAGGGTGGAGCTGGCCCGCGCGCTTGTGACGGAGCCTGAGCTCCTGATCCTGGATGAGCCCTTCTCCTCCCTTGACATCATCACCCGGGAAAAACTGAACATCCTGCTGCGCGGCCTGCATCGTCGGACACGCTGCAGCGTCGTGATGGTGACCCACTCCGTTGAGGAGGCCTGCTTTCTGTCGGACACGATCCTGGTTCTTTCCCCCCAACCCGCGCAGGTCATCGACGTCATGGAGCTGGGAAAAAACGGCGATGAGCCTCCTGATCAATACCTGCTCTCCCCGCCGGAAAGGGAAGCCGCGGCAAGCATCAGGAAACATGCCAAGATCCTCTGGACCACGCTTCCCGACCCCGTCACGCCGGCTGTCACGGTCCGAGCCCTGATTCGCGGCGCCGCACCAAAAGCGGACAGAGGCGGATTCTTCCAGCGCCACTACGGCTGGATGCTGATCCCCATCGAGCTTCTGGCCCTGTATTTCCTCCTGTCGTTTCTCAAGCAGGCGATCCCCATTCCCGACTACATCCTTCCCCTTCCATGGGGCATACTCACCCGATTCGTGTCCACGATGAAGCAGGGCACCATACTCGCCGACCTTGGCATGACGGTGTACGAGTCTCTGGCAGGATTCGCCATCGCCTTCGTGCTTACCCTCGTCCTGGGCTACGGCATTGCAAAATCGCGCCTTGCTTCACGGCTGCTCATGCCGTACCTCATCGCGTCGAACACCATTCCCTCCATCGCCCTTGCCCCGTTTCTTGTGCTGTGGTTCGGCTTCGGAGCCCCCCCAAGAATCATCACCTCAGTCATCGTGATCTTCTTCCCCATGCTGATCAACACCATTTCCGCCATGGGGATCGCGGAGAAGAGCATGGGCCAGCTCATTTCATTCTTCCGCCCCGCGCGATTGCGTCGCTTTACCCATTTCGAGCTGCCCGCATCCCTCCCCGTGATCGCGAGCGGGGTGAAGGTATCGATCACCCTCTCGGTGATCGGCGCCGTCGTGGGAGAGTTTGTCTCGGGGAACCGGGGACTGGGATCGCTGGTGAGTATCGCCAAGGCGAACTTCGACGTGGAGCTCATGTTCGTGGGTCTACTGTGGCTCATTCTTCTCGGGCTTGCCTACTACATGGCCGCAAGCCTCGCGTACAGGTGGGCGGTCCGCAGGATTCGGATGGGAGGCTCCTGAATGAGGAAATCATTTTGCGCGGCCCTGGCTGTCTTCTTGCTCTGCGTCTCCCTGGCGGGGGCATCGGGAACAGCGGCGACCCCTGCCATGGAGAAGGTGCGGCTGGCCATCGGGTATATCCCCCACGTGCAATTCACGCCGCTCTACGTAGGCATTGACAAGGGTTTCTACCGGGACGAGGGCATCGACCTCCAACTGAGCTTCGGATTCGAGTATGACGTGTTTTCCCTTCTCGCTGCCGGCAAGATCGACATCGGGCTCTCCGACTCTGATCAGCTCGTGCTTTCCGGCGCAAAGAACATGGGATTGCAGGCGATCTTCCAGTACTATCAGAAATACCCCGTGACCATCGTGGCAAAGGCGGACGCCGTGGCGAGCCCGGAAGCGCTGGCGGGCAAGATCATCGGCACGCCCGAGATGTCCGGCACCTCCTATATCGGCCTGCAGCTTTTCCTTCGCAAGTACGGCTTGGAAAAAAGCGTGCGGGTGGAGAAGATCGGCTACACGCAGGAGTCCACTCTCCTGAGCGGAAGGGCGGATGCGGTTGTATGTTTCTTCAACAATGAGCCGGTAGTCTTCCGCTCGGAAGGGATAGCCATCCGGCAGTGGGACGTGAAGGATTTCAGCGACATGGTCGGCGCCTCCTTTATCAGCTCCCGGCCGATCATCGCGGCTCGGAAAGACGTCCTCTCGCGCTTCGTGCGCGCCACCCAGAAGGCGATGGCATTCACGGTGGACCACAGGGACGAGGCTGCCCAGATTGCGCTCAAGAATGTGGGAAACGTGAAAAAGGAGGACGAGCCGCTTTTCCGCCAGCGCCTCGATGCCACCTGCGAGCTGTTCCCGAGCGCGCGGGGGTACGGCTTCCTCGACCAGGACCGGTACGCGCGATCGATTGCCGAGCTTGCCTCCATCGGGCTGATACCGGCCATCTACCCCGCGGAAGTCATCCTACGGCAGTTCTGAAAGCGCTCCACTGACACGACGTGCCGCTGACGGCGCACGTTTACCGGCGCGCATATTGACATTCCACCGACCGCGATCAATCCTCCTTTTGAACTGGGAATGGAATGAAACAGAAGAAAGTCCCGCAATCACGGGACGTATCCGGAAGAGGCGGCTATTTCGATCGTCGGCCTGTCCGGCCAGGCGAACTTCCCTCCATAATGGGGAAGCACATTGTCACGGGCACCCTGGGATCCTCCTGGGGCAACCTCATTTCCGGCATCATCTACATCTATTTCGGCAACGCGATAGGCATGACCCAGCTGCAGTGGGGCATCCTGGGGGGGATTACCTCATGGGTCGTCGTGGTGCAGCCCATGGGCGCGATTCTGGGAGAGCGCCTGGGCTCCCGCAAGCTGGTGTGGTTCTGGACGTCCCTCGGAGACCGAGTGCTTCGGCTTGTTGGCATCGTCGGCGCGTTCCTCCTGTGGCGCTCGGGCCACTACGGGGCATACCTCGCGTTCATGACGGCCGTCTGCATCGGCTGTCTTGTCGGCAATCTTTCCCAGGGCCCGTGGTTCGGCTGGCTGGCAACGATCATACCCAAGGAGGTGCAGGGAACCTTCTGGGGCAGGCGGGACAGCTGGATATCGCTCATCGTCATCCTGGTCACCCTTCCCTCGGGATTCATCATGGACCTTGTCCCCGAGGCCGGGAAGCTCACAACGGCGATGATCATCCTCATCGCCGCGAGCCTTCTCGGATACCTTGATATCATCATCCACGGCACCATTCCCGAGCCCCCCCGCGAGGGGAACGGATCCCGCGGATCGTTCGCAGGGATGCTCTCGCCCCTGCGCGACAAGCGGTTCCGGCCCTGGCTTACATTCACTGCATGCTGGAACTTCAGCATGGCGCTCGGAGGGGCCCTGTGCACCCTCTACTTCATGGAAAACCTTGGGTTCAAGAACAACCTGCTGGGCGGAATGATCGCCACCACCATTGTTGGTCTCCTGGGGACGCTCCTTGCCGCGCGCAGGGTGGGAAGGATGGTCGACAGGTTCGGCATCAAGCGGATGCTCATGCTGGGGTATGGCTTCTGGTCGCTGCTTCCCCTGATCTGGCTGTTTGCCACGCCCCGAACAGCCATTTTCTGGATCAGCCTGGCAGGAGCCGTGGGCGGGGTGTTTCCCGCCGCCGCCAACAACGCCGGCGTCAAGCTCGTCACCCGGTTTCCCGCTCCCGAGGAGAGCGGGATGTACATGGCGGTTTCAACCATGGTCGGAAGCTTTGCCGGCGGCCTGGGATCCATCGCTGCCGGCTCGATCCTCAACAGCCTTGGGGGATGGTCGTTCACCATGTTCGGGCTGGTCATCAGCGGTTTTCCCCTGCTGTTCATGATCTCCGGCGCGCTGCGGATGACCAGCGCGTTTACGCTCATCCCCAGGATCCGCGTGACCGGCGCATTGCCGGAGGACAACAGGCCGTTCCTGCTCCCTCTTTTCTTCGAAGGAGTGCCGGGCATCAGCCGGATCATGCGTACGCAGAAGAAAGGCAGGAGTCCGGCACAGCGCGGGGCGCGGCGAAAGCCGGACTGAGGTTCGACCCGTTCACTCTTTCACTTTTTTCCCGGCAGGCCTTGCGATGCGGGACGGGGCGCTCACTCTCGCGCGTAAGGCCGGCCGTCCGCGGCGGGCGGCAGCACTTTTCCGACAAGCCCTGCCACGGCGAGGATGGTGGCGAGATAGGGAAACATGGTCAGGAACGATGAGGGGATGGGCACGTTCAGGATCGAGAGCGCGAATTGCAGCGCATCCGTGAAGCCGAACAGGAGCGCCGCCCCCAGGGCTCCCAGAGGCCGCCACCGGCCGAAGATCATTGCGGCAAGGGCGATGTAGCCCAGGCCCGAGGTCATGTTCGGCGCAAACTGGCCGGTTGACCCAATGGTGAACGAAGCCCCGCCAATGCCGGCAACGATCCCGCCCAGGATGACGTTGCGGTAGCGCACGCGCTGCACGTTGATGCCCACGGTGTCAGCGGCTCGAGGGTGCTCCCCCACGGCGCGCACGCGCAGCCCCCACCGGGTGCGGAAGAGGGCAACCTGCACCACAATGAGGATGACAATTGTCAGATAGATGAAGATGTTCTGGTTGAAGAGCAGGGGGCCCACGATGGGGATGCGGTCCAGCAGCGGAATGGAGATCGGCGAAAACACTGCCGGGCTGTTCAAGGTGGCCTGGTGAGGGGCCAGTACGCTCTGCAGGAAGAAGCTCGTGAGCCCTAGGGCGAATGCATCCAGAACAACCCCCACGATGATCTGATCGGCGGCATAGGTGATGGTGAATACGGCGAGCACCAGCCCCACCAGCGCGCCGGCAGCCGCGCCCGCCAGCAGGCCGGCGTAGAGGTTGTGGCTTGCGCTTCCGATCAAGGCGCCCAGGAATGCCGAGATCAGGAACTGCCCCTCGATCGCGATGTTGATGACCCCCGAGCGCTCGCACAGGAGACCTGAAAGGGCGCCCAAGGTGAGGGGCACGGCCTCGATGAAGGACGTCATGAGCAGGCCTTCTACGTCGACGGTCGCGCCTTTTCCCGACCAGGCAAGGAATGCCACGCCGGTCAAGCCCAGCCCGACGCCGAGCAGGAGGTAGATCCGCTTGTTCGAACGCCACAGGATCTGCAGCACGCCCAGAAGCGCGCATGTGATGCCCAGACCCAGAAGTATCGGGAGCGAGGGAAACGGGAGAGGGGGAAGAGAGGGCGCGGGAGGAGCGGAGAACTGGAACGTCGTCCGCACCTCAGGGGGTGTTCCGCGTGCGAAGAGGAGGAGGATGACCGCTGCCAGGACGAACAGAGCAATGCCGAACCCGCGCCGCCTCGCGGCTGCGATGTCCCGACGCATCTCGCCCTGCTGGCTTGCCTGCTTCCCTGTATCGTTCATCCCGCCCACCCTCCAAACACGCGTCCGCCGGCCCGCGTCACCCTGATCCGGTAGATGGTGCGGATGACGCCCGGGGCTGCCACGAACAGCACGAGGATTGCCTGGAGCACCTGCACCAACTGCAGGGGAATGCTCGTGTTCACCTGCATCGTGCGTCCTCCCGCGGTGAAGGCCCCGAAAAGAAGCGCCGAGAGCGCCACCCCCAGGGGAGTCCCGCGGCCGAGGATCGCCACGGTGATGCCGTCGAAACCTATGGTGCCGCTGTACAAGGGGGAGAGCCGGAAGTCCACGCCCAGCACCATGAAGGCCCCCCCGAGCCCCACCAGCATTCCGGCAAGGGTCATGGCGAGGGTATAGTGGCGCTCGATCTGGACCCCCGCGACCCGTGCAGCGTCCCTGTTGGCCCCGAGCATCCGGAAGCGGAACCCGAGCGTGCTTCGGTTCAGCAGCCAGCCGACGCCGAGGACAAGAAGCACGGCGAGCAAGATGCCCGCATTGGCGCGAAGAGAGGACCCCGTGAGGGAGGGAAGTCGCGCGGCCGCCACGACGACCTTGGAAATAGCCTGGTTGCGCGGCGGAGCCTGGACAAGGCTGGTGGTCAGAAGCCAGGTGAGGAGGTCCAGCCCGACATAGTTGAGCATCATCGAGGTGATGACCTCATGCGCGCCTGTTCGCGCCTTCAACACGCCCGGCACGAATCCCCACGCCGCGCCGAAGGCTGCTCCGGCAAGGATGGCGAGAGGAACGTGTATCGCCGCGGGCAGGGAAGGAAATGAAAAGCCGGCGATTGTTGCGCCGATCGCGCCCAGGATCAGCTGTCCCTGGCCGCCGATGTCGAAAAGCCCTGCCCGAAATGCAAGGGCAATGCCGAGTCCCGCCATCATGAGAGGGGTCGTCGATACAAGGGTTTCGGACAGTGGAATGAAGGCGTTGACGATGTCGGAAGCCTTTCCCGACCGGAAGGCCTCCGCAATGCCGCGCGGGCTCCCTATGGATCCCAGGAAGAGCGAGCTGTAGGCGTTGGCAATGGCCTTCCAGCTCTGAAGAAGCGCCTGTCCGGGCGCGTGGCTGAAGCTCTGCCAGGCGCGCATTGCAGCCGGCGTGGCCAGGACGATGATGAGCGCCCCCACAATAAGCGCGCTCACGAATGCCAGGACGGTCACCACAAAGGCGTTCCCGCTGAGGACCGCGTCGAGAACTCTTCGGAAGAAGGGCCGGCGCGGAGTCCCTTCCGCGGAAGCAGGAGCCGTATCTCCGCTCACGCCGTTTGTCCCTTGCCCGCCGGCTCTGCCGCGCTTCCCGCCATGAGAAGACCGATCTGCTCGCGGCTGAGATCCGCCGCATCAAAGGGCCCGGCCAGACGGCCTCTGTACATCACAACGATCCGGTCTGCCAGGGCCATCACCTCGTCCAGCTCCGAGGAGATCAGGAGCACCGCGGCTCCCGCGTCTCGCGCCGCGACAAGCCGGCTGTGCACGTATTCGATGGAGCCGATGTCCAGCCCACGCGTCGGCTGCGCGGCAAGGATGAGCCGGATTTTCCGAGGCAGCTCGCGCGCGACGATGACCTTTTGCTGGTTGCCTCCCGAGAGCGTTCTCACCGGGTCATGCATGGATTGCGCGCGTATGTCGAAGTCCCTCAGCCGCTCCTCGGCGACCTGGAAGATCGCCTGCCAGCGGAGGGCGCCCCCCCGCGAGTATGGCATCTCGTCGTGGACATCCAGCACGAGATTCTCGGCGATCGAGAAATCGCCCACCAGGCCGTCGCGCTGACGGTCCTCGGGGATGTTCGCCACCCCGGCGCGCAGCACCGATTTCGGAGGCGCTCCCGTCAGATCGCGGTCCGCGATGCGTACCGATCCACTGATGACGAGGGCAAGCCCCGTGATTCCTTCCGAGAGCTCGGTCTGGCCGTTTCCCTGAACACCCGCCACGGCCATGATCTCCCCGGCGCGCACCTCAAGGCTGACGCCGTCCACGGCGATCCGCCCCGACTCGTCGAGCACGGTGAGGTTGCGCACCTGGAGAACCGGTTCCCCCGGGCGCGAGGAGCCTTTCTTCACCTGCAGGTCCACGCCGCGGCCGACCATCATCGATGCCAGGTCCGCCTCCGTGGTGTGCGCGGGTTTCGTGGTCCCGATCACCCTGCCTTGCCGGATCACGGTGATGCGGTCCGCGATGGCAAGAACCTCCTTCAGCTTGTGGGTGATGAAGAGGATGGTGCGGCCTGAAGCGCGCAGGCTGCGCATGACAGTGAAAAGCTCATCGGTTTCCTGGGGGGTGAGAACCGCGGTCGGCTCATCCAGGATCAGCAGGTGCGCTTCCCGGGCCAACGCCTTGACAATTTCCACGCGCTGCTGCTGCCCGACGGAAAGGTCGCCCACCATGGCGTCCGGATCCACCTCGAGGCCGAACCGCCGTGAGAGCTCGCTGATTTCCTGCCGTGCCAGCCGTCGATCCAGGAAACCCAGGCGGCTGGTGCGCTCAAAACCGAGCATGACGTTTTCGGAAACGGTGAAGACGGGGATCAGCATGAAGTTCTGATGCACCATGCCGATACCGGCCCGGATGGCCTCTCCCGGATTGGCGAAATGAACCGGATTGCCGTCGATCTGGATCGCGCCCTCATCCGGCCGGTACAGGCCGTCGAGGACGTTCATCAGGGTGGTCTTGCCCGCCCCATTTTCGCCGAGGAGGGCGTGAATTTCACCCTCCTCGGCCGTGAGACTGATGCGGTCATTGGCCACAAGGTCTCCAAACCGCTTCGAGATCCCTTGAAGCTCAAGCCGCATCGCTTGAAAAGGCGCTACGGCTTCGGGTACGACTTCGGATCGACGGAAATCGTCCCGCCGATGATGCCCGCCTTGATCGTGGTGATGTCGGCCTTCAGCTTGGCCGGGATCTTGCTGTCATAGTCGTGGTAGGGAGCAATGGCCACGCCGTTGTTGGCAAGCGTCCCGCTGTAGTTGCCGCCCTGGAATGTGCCGTTCAGGGCTTCGGTGGCCGCTTCCTTCACAGAGGCGTCAATGCCTTTCATCACGCTTGTCAGGAGCAGGCTGCCGTATTGGGGGGCGGAGATGTACCCGTCCGTGTCAACCCAGATCAGGTACGCCGGTTTGGACGGGCTTGCCTGGTTGTGCTGCTGAACGGCCGCGGCCGAGCCCAGGCCAACGGATCCCGCCACGGGCAGGACCACGTCGGCGCCCTGGTTCATGAGCGCATCGGTCACCGTTTTGCCTTTTGCCTGGTTGGTGAAATCGTTGGTGAAAGTTCCCGAGGCAGCCTCGGGATCCCATCCCAGCACCTGCACCTTGGCCTTGTTCTTCTGATCATAGTAGCGGACGCCCGCCGCAAACCCATTCATGAAGATGGTGACCGTGGGGATGTTCATTCCGCCGAAGGTCCCCACCTTGCCGGTCTTGGACATGCCGGCCGCCAGATAGCCTGCCAGGAACGCCGCCTGGTCGGTCTGGTAGGTGAGCGCCAGGACATTGGGCAGAGCCGGGTCATAGGCATAGTCCACGATAGCGAACTTCTGATCCGGGTTTGCCTTTGCGGCAGCCGCCGTGTCGTCACCCATCAGGAAGCCGACGGTGACAATGATGTCCGCTTTCTTCGTCACGAACTGCTGGATGTTCGGCGCGTAGTCGCTCTGGTTGGATGAGCCCAGGTACTGGATCTGAATTCCGAGGTCCGTCTGCGCCTGCTGCAACCCGCGCCACGCCGATGCGTTGAACGAGCGGTCGTCGATCCCGCCGGTATCGGTGACCTCACCGGCGAGGAAACTGGTGGCCGCCTTGGTCGCGGCGCCGAGAACGAGGAAAGCGCACGCAATGATGGCCACGACCAGAATGATTTTCGTCTTTCTCATGGGAACCTCCTATAGCCAGTCGGGAATAAGGCACCGATCAGAAGAGCGCTTGCCCGCGCGGCGACGCCGCGCGGAACAAGGTCGAGCTGCATCTGATTTTTTCTAGTCCCTTTTCCGCCGCGTATTGTAGGGTGGGCTGATTCGCCTGTCAAGGATTGGGCCGCGCGGACGCAGGCGCTGCTCCGCATCACGCGGGCCATGTTCAGCCCCGGAGGAGGGCAAGGAACTCGGGCTCGCTCACCAGCTTCACTCCCCGGCTCCGCGCCGTATCGAGCTTGCTGCCGGGGTTTGCGCCGACCAGGAGGTGCGTGGTTTTCGACGTGACTGCCTCTCCCACTTTTCCGCCGCGCTTCACCACCTCTTCCATGGCCTTCTCCCGGGGAGAGAACGTCTCAAAGCTGCCCGTCACGCACCAGGTCTGCCCCGCGAAGGTCTGCGGAAGATCGGGCGCCGCCCTGCCGGGCTCTCGGAAACGCAGGCCGGCCTCGCGCAGCCGCTCAATACGCCGGCGCATTGTCGGGTGACGCAGCTCGTCCAGCAGGGTCTGCGCGGTCCTTTCTCCGATGCCGTGGATGCCTAGCAGAGAGCCTGCGTCCCCCGCGTCCGCAAGGGCAAGCAGGGAATCGATATCCGTATATCCGGCCTCAATGAGCAGCTCTGTCACCTTCTGGCCGATATCAGGAATGCCCAGGGAGGGAAAGACCACGTGAAAGGGCTGGTCCCTGCTCTTTTCGATCCCTTCCCGGATCTGAGCGACCTTTTTCTCGCCGAAACCGGGGAGTTCGAGCAGCTTCCGCGGATCAAAAAAGTACAGGTCCTCCACGTCGCGCACTAATCCATTCCTGATCAGCACGTCGATCGTTTCGGGGCCGAGTCCCTCGATGTCCATCTGGCCTCGGCCGACAAAGAAAGCCAGCCGACCGCGTATCTGGTCGGGGCACTCAGGGTTGGGGCAGAAATGGTGCGCCCCCTGCTTCTGGAGAGCCGCCGCGCAGGCGGGGCAGACCCGGGGAAGCTTCCACGTTGTTGCGCCCGTTTCATTCTTCTCCAGCACCCTTTCAACGGCGGGGATCACATCCCCCCGGCGCGAGACCGCAACGCGATCACCGACTGCAAGCTCGAGCATGTCGATGTATTCCTGGTTATGCAATGTGACGTTGGAAATCGTCGCGCCCGAGATGCGCACGGGCTCCACGCGCGCAACGGGGGTGATTCGTCCCGTCCGCCCCACCTGGATCTCTATTGCCTTCACCGTCGTGGCGCCTTCGGGTGACTCGAACTTGAATGCTATTTCCCAACGAGGATGATGCCCCGTGTAGCCGAGCTTCTCGCGCACCGGTATCTCGTTGACTTTCACCACGATCCCGTCGATCTCGTAGTCCAGGGCCGCCCTCCCGCGACGCTCCTCCTCGAGGTATGCGCCGATCTCCGCCAGGGAGCCTGTCCGCCAATCGGGATGCCGATGATGTACCGCGCCGAGCCCTTGGCTGTCGGAAAAGAATCCCACCCGGGGGTTGAGCCTGAAGCCGAGCTCCTCGAGCTCCTCCAGTATCTCATGGTGCGTGTCCCGCTGACGCTCAAAGAACCCCTCGTACACAAAAATGCTGAGGGGGATCTGCGCCGCTTCGCTGCTCTTGACCCGGCGCAGGGTGCCGGAGGCGAGGTTGCGCGGGTTGGCGTACGGCTCTTCCAGGCGCGCATTGATGGTTGCGAAAAGGCTCCGCGCCAGAAAAACCTCTCCCCGAACAGCCACTGTCTCTGGCCGGGCAAGACGCAAGGGAACAGCTCCGATTGTTTTCACGTTCCCCGTCACGTCGTTTCCCACCAGCCCATTGCCGCGCGTCACTCCCCTGGCGAGCAGCCCCTTTTCGTAGTAGAGAACCATGGACGCGCCGTCGATCTTCTCTTCGCAGACAAAGGAAAGCTCGCGGCCGGCATTGCGGGCTGTTTTTTCGATCCAGGAAGACAGATCCTGCAGGCTGTACGACTTGTCGAGGCTGAGCACTGGTATCGTATGGGCGGCCTCTGTCAGCTCCTGCGTGAGATCTGAGCCGACGCGTCGGGTGGGTGAATCAGGCCGCGCGAGATCGGGGAACTCGGTTTCTATCGCAGCCAGCTCATCGAAGAGCCGATCATACTCGATGTCCGAGACCCGGGGCCTGCTTTCGACGAAATACGCGTGCTGGTATTCCCGGAGCTTGGTGGAGAGCTCAGCCGCGCGCTTCTCCGCTTCCTTGCGCATCATGGCCTGCTATTGTGCAAGGGGAGGACGGAGAATGCAAGCCGTGGGGGAGTGCTCGGCAAGAGCCCCTGGTCCGCCCAGCAGAGCACGGAAGCCAATCCTGCATGGCCCAGGGCTCCCGCTGCGCGGTCAGTTGCGCCTCTCAGGGCCCCTTCGCCGCGCTTCGCGCGGCTCTGGCCTACTCCTGCTTCACGAACGCATCGGGGAACCCACGGTAGCGGAACCAGGTGAGAAGAGTGCCCGTCTCCGCTCCATTGAGGGGCCCGATCACCACCTTGAAGACGCGGGTCCCCATGCCGGAAGGGGCAAGCACGAGGGTGGGATATATGGGTATAAGGCTGGCGGCAAGGTCTTGCGCGACCTTTTCCGTGGCAAAAGCCCCGAGCTGCAGATAATAGGTGGCGAGCTTGCCGGACCGGGGAAGCGATGCCACGGTCTGAACGGACGCGGTGCTTCCGGCAGAAGCTGCGGCGGGAGCCGGGGTTTGCGGCTTTGAGGTGCCGGCCGGCTGCTGCGCCGCGACCTGCTGCGTAGATGTCTGTTGTGCGGAGGCCTGCTGGGGGGCGGCCGGCTGCGCGGGAGCCGGCTCCTCCGGCGGGAGAAGCGCCAACACCGGCGCGCCTGAGCTTGCAGGGGGTATCGTCTCCGGACCGGTCACTTCAGTCTGCATCGGTTCCTGTGCTGCGGGAGTCTGCTCTTCGGGAGCGGGTTCGGGCATCGCAAGCGCGACCGCTGTTCCCGTCTCCGCGGGAGCGGGGAGAGCCGACCCCGCGCTCACGATCTCTTGCGGTTGGGACTCCTCCGGGGCAACAGCCTCGGCGAGTTGGAGGTCGGCGGGCTGCGCCGGTCCGGGCGCTACGCCAGGCTCTCCTGTGACGGACGTGATCTGGGGGGGAGCCGCCTCAATCGGCTGGGTAGCCGTTGGCTCCGTTGGAGCGGTTTGCGGCGTCTCAGCTGGCTTCTGGTAGGCAAACTTTTCATCTTCCCGCGGAGGTTGGAAGACCTGCTTTTGCGGAGTGCGTGCTTCCGCGGCCGCTATGATCGCGGCATTCGCAGCCTCTTGCGCCGCCGCGTCCTGCTGGGCGACAGCCTGCGCGCTCTGGGCTTGAACCTCGGGCGTTGAGGCCGGCTGCTGTTCCGCGGGTTGCTGCTCCGTCTGCGGGGCTGCACCAGGCGTCGTCTCTTCAGGAGCCGCCTGTGCCTGCGTTTCTTCTGTCGGGGAAGGCGCGGCAGCGACCGCGGTAGATTCTTCAGACGTCGCGGCCTGGCTCGCTGCCGCCGAAGAGCCCTGCGCGACTTCACCGTAGGCCGCGCCGGGATTGAGATCGGGATCAAGGCTATAGGTCTGATCGTCTGGTGGGGTGGTGCTGCTGGCGTTCTGCCGGGTGGCAATGGTGACGCGCACGCGCGCCAGGGTGCCCTGGGATATTCCCAGCGCGGATGCCGTCATCGGAGAGAGGAGAACCAGGATGTCCGACTGCCCGTCAATGCGCTTTGTGACGGTGGCGGTTGCGCTCTTGCCTGTGTCGAGGTTCACAATGGCGATCTGGGTTTCCTCGGGAAAGGAATTTGAGGCGGCATACATGCCGCTTTCGAAGGTTGCATCGCCCCTCTGAAGCGCCGCGTTCCCATCCCAGAAGCTCGCCGCGGACGCAAGAAGGGGAACGAGGAGCAGTGCTAGGCGTATCCATCTTTTCATACTATGGTTCTCCTCCTTCCATGATCGGAAAAAAAGAGGAGTCTCTGACCAGATTTTTCCAGGGGCCCTGCTCTGCACTCTTCAATTATAGCAAATATTTCATGGGGGAGCGAGTAGTGCGCCGGTCATGAGGGTTTGGCCGGGAGCGCCTGCGCGCCGGGGCTTGATGAAGGTCCGCGGCGATGATACGTTTCGGATACACGATATGAGCGACATCAACGGAAACGATCCCGACTACCAGGCCAGCACTGTTCGCGAGGATGATACCATTTCATTGCTCGACCTCCTCGCGGTCATTGCAAAAAGAAAGTGGCTCATCATAGGGATGACCGCGATTGTTGCCATCCTCACGCTTGCATTTCTCATTTCCACCCTGCTGCTCCCTTCCGATTCGAAATGGAATTACCTTCCCAACAAATACAAGCCCACGGTGAAAATCCTTCTTCAAGACACCAGCGCAAGCTCGTCCCTTTCCTCGGTTCTCAGCCAGAGCGGGTTGAGCTCGCTCTCGGGTCTCATCGGGCTGTCGGGATTGACGGGCAGGTCTTCGAGCGCTGATCTTGCCCAGGCGCTGCTGAAGAGCAAGCCCATAGAAGACGGGGTCGCGGACAAGTTTGATTTCATGGATCGATATAAAATCACGAAGAACCCGAAGACCGCCGCACGATCGATCATCGAGAGTGCCCTGAAGATGAAATATGACGCCCCTAGCGGAATCCTGGAGATCGGGTACGAGGACATTGACCGCGTCTTTGCCACGGAGGTGATCAATGACCTTGCCGACCGGCTCCAGGACGTGTTCAAGAGCCTGACGCTGGACAAGGTGGAGACAAAAAAGGCATACCTCGAAGATGCAATCGCCAGCGCGGAAAAGGATGTGGCTGGCAAGTCGCAGCAGCTCGTCGATTTCCAGAACAAGTACCAGATCTATGATCTCACCAGCCAAGCCCAGGCGAACATCAAGGCGGTTGCCGATCTGCAGGCGCAGCTTCGCCTGCAGCAGATCGATCTGGAAGTGCAGAGAAAACGCTACCCGGAAACGGACAGCCACATCGTGCTGCTCAAGGACGAAATCAGCCAGCTGCAGAAACAGATCGAGCTGATGAATGCCGGAGGCAGCGATTCGCTCAGCAGCAGCGTGCCGTTGAGCAAGATGGCGCAGGTGGGCGTTGAATATCTCAACCTTCAGCGCGACGTCCAGGTGCAGCAGGCAATCCTCAGCACCCTGAAGCAGCAGTATGAGATGGCACGGCTGGAGGAGATGGACACATCGCAAACATTCCAGGTCCTGGAAAAGGCGGAGGTGCCGGAGGTCCGCTCAGCCCCCTCCCGGTCAAAGACGGCGATCATAGCAACGGTGGCCGGCTTCTTTGTTTCCGTGCTGCTCGCCTTCATCCTGGAGTACTTTGAACGGGCGCGGCGCGATCCCGTGGAAGCGAAAAAGCTCGCCCAGATCAGCTCCATGCTCGCCCTCCGGAAGAAACCCCGCCAGGAATAGATGCCTTTCTACGGGTTGCAGATCTGGACCGGAAATGAAACGCGCTTCCTTGCGATAGCCGGGAAAAGGCTGTCAGGCGACGACGTGCGGCTGCTGTGGCCGCGGCGCAGCCTGCGCATCCGCCGGGCAGGCGTGTGGCGCGATTCAGTGGCCCCCATCTTTCCCAGCTACGTTTTCCTGCAGACGCCCGAGGTCGACCCTGATCTCTATGCTGATCTGAAACGGACGCCGGGATTCGTGCGGTTTCTCCCTTCGAACGAGAAGATCGCTCCCCTGGACCCCAAAGACCAGGCGCTGCTCTCCCACTTCCTCTCGTTTGGCGAGGTGGTAAAAAAATCAACGGCCTATTTCGACGAGAACCGCCGCATCCGGATCATCTCCGGCCCCTTGAAAAACCTCGAAGGAAGAATCGTGCGCGTGGACAGGCGCAAGGGAAGGGCCAGGGTGCGGCTGGAGATGTACGAGGATTCCTTCGAGGTGGATTTCGGGTTCGAAGCGTTGGATGTTCTGGCTCCCGAGCCGCAGAAATAGTACTGCTCATCGCGAATCGATCCGACATTCAGAGTGATGTCTGATGAATCGCGGAACACTATCTACATAGTCGGCGCGGGCTTCACAGGCACGACGATCGCCGCGGAGATACGCGCCAAGCGGATCTTCGGACAGGTGGTGGCGTTCCTCGACGATGATCCGTCCAAGATCGGTTCCCGGATCGACGGGGTCCCGGTGCTCGGACCCATAGAGGCGGCCGCGCGCGTGATAAAGACCGCGCCGGCGGATGAGGCGATCATCGCCATTCCCAGCGCCACGCGCGAGCAGTTGGCCAGGATCTACGCAATTCTGCGCCGCGCCAGGTTCATCCGCATCCGCATCGTTCCGCAGATCGCGCAGATCCTGGACGGCGAAGCCCACCTCATACAGGCGCGCGAGATACATCCCGAGGATTTCCTCGCCCGCAGCCCGGTGCGCGTGGGCTTGAAAAAGAGCCTTGCCTACGTGCGCGGCAGGAGGGTGCTCGTCACGGGGGCGGGCGGAAGCATCGGCTCCGAGCTGTGCCGACAGCTCCTGGAGGGCGGGGCCGAGCGATTGTACCTGTTCGGCCACGGAGAGAACAGCATCTACGAGATCGAGCGAGAGCTCCGGCTCCTGCAGGAGGAGGGAGTGGGGGAAAAAGCGACGATCGTCCCCATCATCGGGGAGATCCAGGACAGGGACTACCTGCATTTCATCCTTTCCCGCACCCGGGCGAATGTCGTGTTCCATACCGCCGCCCACAAACACGTGCCGCTGATGGAAGCCAATCCGGTGGAGGCCGTAAAAAATAATGTATTCGGCACAAAGAACATCGTGGATGCATCCCGGAAGAACGGGGTGGAGCGATTCGTCCTCATCTCCACCGACAAGGCGGTGGAGCCCAGCAGCATGTATGGCGCATCAAAGCTCCTGGCCGAAGAGATCGTCCTGCGCGAGGGCAGGAACGGCCACCATTTCCTGGTGGTCAGGTTCGGCAATGTCCTTGGGTCCAGAGGCAGCATCCTTCCCCTTTTCCGAGGCCAGATCCTGAAAGGCGGGCCCGTGACGGTGACCCATCCCGAGACTCGCCGCTACTTCATGACAATACCCGAAGCATCCTCCCTGGTTCTGAAGGCGGGCGGGGTCGGCACGGGTGGCGAAGTCTATCTGCTCGACATGGGGGAGAGCGTCTCCATAAAAGAGCTTGCGGAGCAGATGATCAGGTTCTATGGCTTTGAACCGGGCACGGACATCCCCCTCTCCTACACGGGATTGCGCAAGGGCGAGAAACTGCTGGAAAAGCTGTACGCGGATTCGGAGACGCCGGAGCCGACGGAGCATTCCAAGATTCTCAAGCTGAAACGAAAAACGCTGATCAACGGAAGAATCACGTCGGTGCTGGAACGCCTCCGCCCCATCTGCTTCCACGATCCCCAGCAGCCGCAATGCTTCCGCAACAGGCGCGCGCTCCGTGCCGTGCTGGAGGAGGTGATCCCCGGCATCAGCCCCGGGCCGGAAGAGCCGGAGTTCTGACGCCCATGCGTCCCGTGTCAAAGAGCGCAGGACTGCCCCCTGTCCCTTTTGCGCGGCCCTCCCTCGGCAGCGAGGAGGAAGAGGCCGTCCTCGCGGTGATGAGATCGGGATGGCTCACCACGGGAGAGGTGACCGCCCGGTTCGAGGCGGAGTTCGCGAAAGTCGTCGGGGCGCGTCATGCGCTGGCGCTCAACTCAGCGACGGCGGGATTGCACCTTGCGCTGGAAGCCCTGGGGGTGGGGCCGGGCAGCGTCGTCCTCACGACGCCCTATACCTTTGCCGCGACGGCTGAAGTGGTGCGCTATCTTGGGGCGGATCCCCAGTTCGTCGATATTGACCCGACAACCATGAACATGAATCCTGCCGGCCTTGAGGCCGCGCTGGATCGACTGCGTCAGGCGGGGCGTCGCGTGTCCGCGATCATTCCCGTCCATGTGGCAGGCCTGCCCTGCGACATGGACGCGATCCACCACCTCTCCCTCAAGCACGGCGTCCCGATTGTCGAAGACGCGGCGCACTCCTTCCCCGTACGGTATGGCGGGCGGTACGTCGGCACGCTGGGTGATGCCGGGGTGTACTCCTTCTATGCGACAAAGACCATCACAACGGGCGAAGGGGGAATGGTGGTCACTGACAGGGACGATGTAGCGAAGCGCATCCGCGTGATGCGGCTGCATGGGATCGACAGGGAGATCTGGAACCGGTACACCGAGCCCGGCGCCTCGTGGAAGTACGACGTGGTGGCGCCCGGGTACAAATACAACCTCTCCGATCTGGCGTCGGCCATTGGCAGGGTCCAACTGCAAAAGGCTGAATCGTTCCTCCAGAAACGCAAGGCCGTGGCGCGCCGGTATATCATGGCTTTCGGCGGACTTGATTTCCTCAACGTGCCGTCATGGACGGAGGATCACGCCTGGCACCTGTTCATCGCGCGGCTCCGGCCGGAAAAGCTTTCCATAACGCGTGACGCATTCATCGAAGAGATGCAGAACCGGGGGATCGGCGTGTCGGTGCATTTTATCCCCCTGCACACCATGACCTACTATCGGGACCGCTACGGCTTGAAGCCGGACGACTTCCCCGTTTCCTACGAATGTTTCAAGCGGTGCATCAGTCTCCCGATCCCAGCTTCCCTGACGGATGACGAGGTGGAACGCGTCATCGCGGCGGTCGCGGAGATCGGGGGTGAGAATCGCTCGTAGGCAGGGAAGCCGAGGGCGAGCGAGTCCATGGATGGACGAAAGCGAGCCCCTAGGAGCCGGTTATGCTCCGCGCTTCCTTTTCCAGATCCTCGAACTGACCGATGCTGTCCAGGATCTCCACATCGATCGTGATCTCGTAGGATGCCTGTCCATCGATCATCGGGAGCACCCCTTGCTGGCGCAAGACGCCGCGGCCAAGAGGCAGCACCGTGCCCGGCTCCAGCCCGACCACGTAGAACCCCTTGCACGGCATCTTCCACTGGCATAGCTGGGGAAGCTCCTTCTGGCGCCATCGCATGACTATGCCCAGCGGTTGGCCGTCCCCGGTGTCCCGGTTGAGGAGCGCAATGAATGTCTTGCCGTCCGGCTGGGCTCCGAGGACGTGGAAGAACGCCTTCTCAGCGTATCCCTGCACCGGCTCGGGAAAGGTCAGGCACTCCTCCACCCCCCGATCCTTGCGCGCCTCTTCGTCCCGGGCCACGCTCTTCCTGATGGGGCCGACCACGCGCGCCGTGGGTCCCAGCAGGGGAAAGCCGAAGTTGAAGTGGTACAGGAGCATGAGCGGCTCCGGCGCGAAGCCGCGATTGACGACGGTGTCGTGGATCCTCATGCCTTTCGTCCCCAGGCTGGTATGGATGCTGCGCGTGAGCGTGAGGTTCTCCCCCATCGCCTTGGCTTCCCGCATCATGCCTGAGAGCCGGATGACGAACTCGTCCCCGTTCCATTCCTGGTCAATGCACACGTTCTCCGCCTCCGCGTTTGCCAGACGGCCGTGCAGGCCAAAGGGCTTTCCCTGGTCTATGCCCGGAGCGCCGGCGTTTGTGATCCCGCACGTGGTGAGCATTCCGCCGTAAAAGGAGCGCAGCCATTCGAAGCCCGGCTCCTCGTAATATGCGGGAGAGGTGATGCCGGTGCCGGAGAAGAACCCGATCGCCTTTCCCTTGTACGTGGCAAAAGGGATGTCCATGCCCCTTCCGGGGAGAACGGTGAACTGGAACCCTGTGCCCGTCGACACCTCGATGGCGCGCACCCCGGTCGCCTTGCCGTCGGTGAGGAGGGAGCCCCGCGCTCCCGCGATCTGCAGGGGGTCGCCGACACGCGCGACCAGCTCCTCCCTCTTCCAGTTTTTTCCCGAATACCATGCCATAAAAGCCTCCCTGTTTTTTGGGTTTCGCCGGAGAATAGCATTCATTCAGCCATATTTACAGACCGCGTATTCCCCGGTTATCATGGCCTTGGGAGGGGCGCCTGGACCCGTGACACCTTTCGTGCATCTGCATTGCCATTCCGATTTCTCCCTCCTGGATGGGGCATCTTCCATCGATGCGCTCGTCGTAAAGGCAAAGAGCCTGGGGATGCCGCATCTTGCGCTCACCGACCATGGCACCATGTTCGGCGTTCTGGCTTTCTACAAGGAATGCCGGAAGCAGGGCATCACGCCGATCATCGGAATGGAGGCATACAAGGCGCCGGGCTCGCGGCTGGAGAAATCAGGCGGCGAAAAAGGGGCGCGCCACCACCACCTGGTGCTGCTGGCGCGCAATGCCGCGGGCTACGCCAATCTGCTTGCCCTCAGCTCCCTCGGCTACACGGAAGGCTTCTACTACAAGCCGCGCATCGACGACGAGCTTCTCCAGCGGCATCACGAAGGGCTGATAGCACTCAGCGCGTGTCTGGCCGGCGACATACCCGCCGCGATCCTCAACGGCCAGAGCGAGGAGGCGCGGGCGCGCGCTCTCTATTATCGCGAGCTGTTTGGTCCCGACGGCTTCTTCCTGGAGGTGCAGGACCACGGCATCCCCGAGCAGACCGTGGTGAACCGCGAACTGGTGAAACTGTCCAGGGAAACGGGGATCCCCCTGGCGGCAACCAATGACATCCACTACACCGAGCGGGAGGATGCGCGCGCGCAGGATGTGCTCATCTGCATCGGCACCGGCAAAAAGGTGTCCGAGGGCAAGCGGATGAAGTTCGAGCATCCAGAGTTCTATTTCAAGTCCGGCGATGAGATGGCGAAAGTATTTTCCCGGCTGCCCGAGGCGGTCGCCAACACGGTGCTGATCGCCGAGATGTGCGCTCTGGAGCTGCCGGCGCTCCGTCCGCAGTTCCCCGTCTACAGCGTGCCTGACGGATATACCCCCGAAGGGTACCTCACGGAGCTTGCGCGGATGGGGCTCGCCGAGCGCTTCTCTCCCATTCCGCAAGAGGCCGCGAAACGGCTCGCGTATGAGCTCTCCATCATCACCTCCATGGGATTCACCGGCTATTTCCTCATCGTGTGGGATTTCATCCACTACGCCAAGCAGAACGGGATCGCGGTGGGGCCCGGACGCGGCTCGGGCGCCGGCTCCCTGGTGGCCTATTGCCTCAAGATCACCGACATCGACCCGCTGAAGTACGGGCTGCTCTTCGAGCGCTTTCTCAATCCCGAGCGCGTGTCCCTTCCTGATTTTGACATCGATTTCTGCCACACGCGGCGTGATGAGGTGATCTCCTATGTGACCCGCAAGTATGGGGAGGACAAGGTCGGCCAGATCATCACCTTCGGAACGCTGAAGGCGCGGGCCGTGATCCGCGACGTGGCGCGCGTGCTCGACCTTCCCTACGACGAGGCGGATGCCATCGCCAAGCTTGTGCCTGAAGGACCCAAGATCGACCTGGAAACCGCCTTGCGGGAGAATCCGAAACTGGAGGAGGTGGCCAGCCGGGGGCCCCTGTACAAGGAGCTTCTCGACATCAGCCTGAAGCTGGAGGGGCTGCATCGGCACGCCTCCACCCACGCGGCAGGCATCGTGATCGGCCGTGAGCCACTAACGCACTATGTGCCCCTGTATCGGGACCCGAAGACGGGGCAGGTGTCCACGCAGTACACCATGGATTTCCTGGAGGAATGCGGACTCGTCAAGATGGATTTCCTGGGCTTGAAAACCCTTACGGTCATTGAAGACGCGCTCGCCCTGGTGCGGAAGAAGGGCGTCTCCATCGCGCTGGAGGAGATCCCGGAAAACGATCCCGCCACCTTCCGGATGTTCTGCGAGGGGAAGAGCACGGGCGCGTTCCAGTTCGAAAGCTCTGGCATGCAGGGGGTCTTGAAAAAAGCGCGGCCGAGCAGGATCGAGGAGCTCATCGCCCTGAACGCGCTCTATCGGCCGGGCGCCATGGAGCATATCGACGCCTTCATCGAGAACAAGTCGGGCCGCAGAAGGATAGAGTATCCGCTTCCGGAGCTGGAGCCGGTCCTCCGGGAGACCTATGGGGTCCCTGTCTACCAGGAACAGGTCATGGAGATGGCCCAGGTGGTTGCCGGATTCACGCTCGGCCAGGCCGACATCCTTCGGCGCGCCATGGGAAAGAAGAAGCCCGAGGAAATGCTCAAGATGAAGGAGAAGTTTCTCGCGGGTGCCGCGTCCAAGGGCTACGACACGAAGACCGGGGAGCGGATTTTCGACCTGCTTTTTGCCTTCAGCGGCTACGGGTTCAACAAGAGCCATGCCGCGGCATACGCAATCCCCGCCTACCATACCATCTGGCTGAAGGCCAACCATCCCGCGGAGTTCCTTGCCGCCACCTGCACCAACGACATCAATGATACCGACAGGCTGGCGCAGCTCATCCGCGAGGCGCGGGACATGGGCATAGACGTGCTGCCCCCCGACGTCAATGTGTCGCAGAAGGAGTTCACGGTCGAACAGGGAAAGATCGTTTTCGGGCTGATGGGGATCAAGAACGTCGGAGCCGGCGCGGTGGACGCCATCCTTCTGGAGCGGCAGGGCAATGGCCCTTTCGCGAGCTTCCTCGATTTTTTCGACCGGATCGACTCCCATGAAGTGAACCGAAAGGTGGCGGAAAGCCTCATCATTACCGGGGCCTTCGACCGGCTGGGGGAGACGCGGGCCACCCTTCTACACAACCTGGACCGAGTCATGGAGGCTTCCGCGAAGACGCGGGAATCCAGGCGCTACGGCCAGGCGTCGCTGTTCGAGGGGGTTGCCGGCGCTCCCGCGGCGGCTCTGGAGCTGGAGCGCCTTCCCGAGCTGCCGCCGTCGCAGCTCCTGCAGGAGGAGAGGCAGAACCTGGGGTTTTTCTTCTCCGGACACCCCCTGGATCCCTGGCGGGAGCTCATCGGCCGGACAGTGGCAGTGAACCTTTCCCGCAAGGAATCCCTTGCGAACGATCGTCCCTGCACGCTTGTCGGCATCTTGAGCGACGTGCGGGAGATCCGCACGCGAAATGGCCGGGCCATGGCCTTTGCGCAGCTTGCCGACTTCAACGGCTCCATCGAGCTGATTCTCTTTTCCGACGTCTATGAGAACAGGCGGGCCCTCATCGTCAACGACGCGATCGTCGGCGTACTGGGCAAAATCGACACCACGAGAGGGGACGCGAAGGTGAAGGTCGACGACATCATGGAACCGGGGGCCGTGCCGCAGAAACTGGCGCAGGCCGTGCACGTCAGGCTGAAGGACGAGGTGGGCTCCGAGGAGAGTCTCCACACCATGCGGGAGTATCTGCTGGACCGGCGGGGGAGCTGCTCCCTTTTCTTCCACGTGCAATCAGGCAATGGCGGCGGGGAAGTCGTGGTTCAGGCCTCTTCGCAGATCCGGGTTGCCGGTTCGGAGGAGGTCCTTGCTGGTCTGCGGGAATACTCGCAGGTGGCTGACGTATGGACAGAGTAAAGATAGGCCTCGTCGGGTTCGGGATCGTGGGGGAGAGCTTCTATCGCCTTCTCACGGACAATGCGCAGGAGTTCGCACGCCGGCTCGGCGTCGCGATCGACGTGCCCTGGGTGGGTGTTCGGAATGCCTCCCGCCACCGCAACGTCAGGCCCGGCACCCAAGTGGTGCAGGGGTGGCGCGATATCCTCGACGACCCTGACGTGCCGATCGTGGTGGAGCTTATCGGCGGGGTTGAGGGCCCGCTGCCGCTTATCCGCGAAGCGCTCAGCCGCAAAAAACACGTCATCACTGCGAACAAGGCCCTGCTTTCAGCGCACGGGAAGGAGCTCTTGGAGCTGGCAGCCTCCAACGGCGTTGAGCTGAAGTTCGAAGCTGCCGTCTGCGGAGGCATCCCGATCATCAAGGTGCTGCGCGAGAGCCTGCTGGGAAACCGGGTCGCCAGCATCGTCGGCATCGTGAACGGCACCACGAATTATATCCTCACGCGCATGACGGAGGAGAAGCTCTCCTTTGCCGATTCGCTCGCGCATGCCCAGGCCAGGGGTTTTGCCGAAGCGGACCCGACCCTGGACGTGAGCGGGGGGGATGCCGCCCAAAAGATCGGCCTGCTTGCCAGCCTTGCCTTCGGCTGTTGGATCACGCCCGCCGATATCCTGTGCGAGGGCATCGCCTCGGTTGAGCTGAAGGACATCGAGTTCTGCCTGGCAAGCGGTTTCGCGATCAAGCTGGTGGCCCAGGCGCGGATGCTCGAGGGCGCGCCCCAGGTATCCGTGTATCCGGCGCTGGTTCCGCTGGACCACCCCCTGGCGGGGGTTCACAACGAGTTCAATGGCGTGCTTGTGGACTCGGACTACCTCGGTCCCTCCATGTACGAGGGCAGGGGAGCGGGGGGAAACCCCACCGCCTCTTCGGTCGCATCGGATCTCGGGGACCTTTGCAAGGGCATTCTCTCCCAGCAGGTTGCCCGGCCGTTTGCGGCAAGGCTCGCGCACGTGCCGCCTTTCCCGGTGGAAAGGATGCGGAGCAGGTATTATTTCCATTTTGTGACCGCCAACAGGCCGGGGATTTGGGCGCTCGTTACGGGCGTCTGCGCCGAGACCGGCATCAACATCGAGAGCGTGCACCAGAAATGGGAAGACAGGTCGAAGCCCTCGGATCTGTACGTGCTCGTCGACGAGGCGGAGGAGGCGCAGGTGCGGCGCGCGTTCGCTCGGATCACCGGCGCAGACGGCATCTTCCCTGAATCACATTATTTCCGGGTTCTGACGGGTCCCGCGGGAGGCGAGAGATGATTGACCTGCACACGCATACGTTCTTAAGCGATGGAGACCTCTCCCCCGCGGAGCTCGTCCGCCGCGCCGAGCATGCCGGCTACCGCGCCATCGGAATCACCGACCATGCCGATGCTTCCAATCTGGACGACCTTCTCTCGGCGCTGGTACAGTTCGTCCGCGAGACGCAGCCGTACCTGAAGATCCGCATCATCCCCGGAGTGGAGCTGACTCACGTGCCTCCCGGCCAGGTGAGCGGCCTGGTGCGCCGCGCGCGGCAGTTGGGCGCGCGCCTGGTCATCCTGCACGGCGAGTCTGTCTGCGAGCCGGTGGCATTGGGCACCAACAGGGCCGGCATCGAAGCGGGGATTGACATCCTCGCCCATCCCGGTCTCATTTCTGAGGAGGAGGTGCGTCTTGCCGCCGCCAACGGCGTGCACCTGGAGGTGTCGGCGCGCTTTTCCCACGGCCTGGGGAACGGGAGGGTCGTGTCCCTGGCGCGGGAGGCGGGAGCGTCCCTGGTGATCAATTCCGACGCACATTCGCCCTCCGACATCCTCACGCCCAACTGGCGGGAGAGGGTCGCTTTCGGCTCAGGGCTCACAGCGGAGGAGTTGGAGCGCATCAACAAGAACATGATCTCGCTCGTGGAAAAGCTCGTGCCGTCTTCTTTCTTTGTCTAGACATCGCAGAGGAGGATTCCGTGCTGATCGCGCTCACTGTCATCAACATCATCCTGATCGCCTACTTATTCATTCTTTCATTGAGGATTGTCTTGGGCTGGTTCGCGCCCCAGGCGTTGGGCCGCGCGTGGGACCTGCTCACGGCGGCGACAGATCCCTACCTGGGACTCTTCAGCCGGATACGATTCCTGCGCGGCGCCCTCTTCGATTTTTCCCCCATCGCCGCCCTGCTCACCCTCGTCGTGGCCCTCGACCTGGTGAACCAGCTGCTCTACTACGGCCGGCTCACCCTCGGATTCTTCCTCGCGTCCCTGTTCTCCGCCGCCTGGTCCGGCGCCCGGTTCCTCCTGTTGCTCTTCCTCATCGTGGGGGTGCTCCGCACGATCCCGCTCGTATTCCGCGGCACTGCCGGTGCGAGCTTCTGGCGGGTCGTTGATATGATCATGAACCCGGTCGTGGACTGGGTGATGCGCATTTTCCGGCTCGGCCGCAGGTCGGGGTATACCCAGCACCTTCTTCTCACCATCGGGCTGCTCTTCGTCGCGTGGCTGCTCGGGGAGTTTATCGTGCGCCAGGTCATAACGCTGTTCCAGATGATCCCCATCTGACCAGGGCGGGGACCGCTCGGAGGGCTCCCGTGCTCCTTGGCGAAATGATACAGGACATCTCCTCCCTGCGCGGGGTCGGCCCGGTCATGGCTTCCCGGCTGGCCCGACTCGGGGTGGCATCGCTGCGTGACCTGCTCCTTTTTCTGCCCCGCGGCTACGAGGACCGGTCGGCCGCCGTGCCGGTTGTCCAGGCAGCCCGGCTGGAGAAGGCTTTTGTCATAGCCACCGTTCAGGCGGTCACTGACATTGGCTGGGGCAGGTCGAAGACCGTGAAAGCCATGGTATCAGATGAGACGGCTGAGGCAGCGCTGATATGCTTCGGGCGACCCTTTCTTCGTCGAATCCTCCAGCCGGGGAGGAAGTTCTGCATCTGGGGGAGCTTTCGCATCCGGCGCGGCGAGCTTTCGTGCTCCGACTTCGAGCTGGAGCCCTGGAGCGAAAGCCCCGCGGGTTTCGGCAAGCTCCTGCCCGTCTATCCTCTTACCGAAGGCCTCACCCAGGCCGCGGTTCGCAGGGTCATGGTGCGCGCATTGGCCGCCGCGCTCCCCTCGATCGATCCCGGTCTTCCGGAAGGGCTGATGCGGGGCAGGGCGCTTCCCGGGCCGGCGGACGCCCTGAGGGGGATTCATTTTCCCGCAAGCATTCCCCAGGCGGAAAACTGCCGCGCGGCGCTCGCCTACGAAGAGCTGTTCTATTTCGAGATGGCGGTGCTGCGCCGAAAGCGGGCGCTTGCCGCTGTCCGCTCCCGCAAGCGCACTCCTGAAACAGGGCTGCGCGACGCGCTTCTCGCCCGGCTTCCCTTCACTCTCACCGTCGATCAAGTCCGCGTCTCGGAGGAGATCGAAGCCGACCTGTGGTCGGGCGTTCCCATGGCGCGGCTTCTGCAGGGAGACGTCGGGTGCGGCAAGACCCTTGTGGCATTCATTGCCGCGATGCTCGTGATCGCCAGCTCCCAGCAGGCCGCCTTCCTCGCCCCGACCGAGCTCCTTGCGCGCCAGCATGCGGAAAATGCCGCCCGGGTCCTGGAACCGCTCGGCGTGCGCATTGCCTTCCTGTCGGGGTCGGTCTCCGGAGAGCCCCGCGCGCTGCTCCTCGCCGCGCTCAAGGCCGGGGAGATCGACCTGCTCTTTGGAACGCACGCGCTTTTTTCCGAGGACGTCGGCTTCCACGACCTCGGGCTTGTGATCGTGGATGAGCAGCACAGGTTCGGCGTCCTGCAGCGCCAGGCTGTGTTGAAGAAGGGGCAGGATCCGGATCTTCTCCTCATGACGGCCACTCCCATTCCCCGCACCCTCGCTCTCACGGCGTTCGGCGACCTTGACGTATCTTCCATCCGGACGATGCCGGCAGGCCGAAGGCCCGCGGTCACGCATCTCGCGCGTGAAGGCAACGAGGAGAAGGTGTACCGCAGGGTGCGGGAAGAGATTGAGAAAGGAAGGCAGGCGTATTTCGTGTATCCCCTTATCGAGGAGTCCGGCGTTTTGGCGGTAAAGGACGCGGAATCCGCGTTCCGCGCGCTCCAGCACCGGGTCTATCCCGGCATCCCGATGGCGCTGATACATTCCCGGGTCCCCGAGGAGGAGAAGCAGCGCGCCATGGCCGGGTTCTCCGCCGGCGCCGTGAAGATCCTCGTTGCCACGAGCGTCGTGGAAGTGGGCGTCGACGTCGCCAATGCGACGTGCATGGTGGTGGAGCACGCCGAGCGTTTCGGCCTGTCCACGCTACATCAGCTAAGGGGCAGGGTCGGACGCGGGTCCGACCAGTCCTATGCCTTTCTCGTGTATGGGGCGAAGCTCACGCCGGAGGGCATCGAGAGGTTGAAGATCATGATGGAGACCACGGATGGCTTTCAGATCGCCGAGAGGGATATGCGATTGCGAGGTCCGGGTGAGCTGCTTGGGGTGAGGCAGAGCGGGTTCCTGAATTTCAGGGTGGCCGACCTGCTCGTGCATGGCTCCCTTCTCCTCCAGGCCCGGGACGATGTAAAAGGCATACTCGATGAGGATCCCGGCTTCCTCAAGCCCGGCAATGCCGTGATCGCAAAGGTCCTGGCGAACGCAAGCGTTGCCGGGGGCGTTGCGGACATTGCGGCTGCAACGGAGGGCGGCTGACGTGAGGATCACCGGCGGCCTGTACCGCGGACGCACCATTCTCTGCCCGCAAGGGGTGATCCGGCCTTCCATGGACCGGATGCGGCAGTCCCTGTTCTCCATTCTTGGCGATCTTTCCGGAGAGTCCTTTCTCGACCTTTTCGCCGGGTCGGGGATCCTGGGCATAGAGGCTGCCTCGCGGAATGCCGCTCCCGTATTGCTGGTGGAGAAGGACCCGCGCAAAAAGGACACGATCCTGAAAAACATCCGCATTGTGGAAACCAGAATCGAACTTGTCATCGCGCCCGTGGAGAGATTCCTTCGCTCCAACCAGCGTTCCTGGGACGTGATCTTCCTCGATCCACCCTTTGACTACCCGACCAAGGGAGAAGTGCTCGACGCAGCGTGCGCGGCTCCCCACCTTTCTCCCGAAGGGCTTGCGATCATGCACCTGCACACGGCGGAGAAGCTGTCCACGGACAGGCCGGGGCTGGAGCTCGCGGATCGCAGGGAGTACGGGCAGTCGCTGCTGCTGTTCTTCAGGCGAGCAGGCGAATCGGCTTGACGCTCCAACGCCCCCTTTGGTAAGATGCGCTGAATCGGACGAAGGCCTTCGGAGCCTTCCCCTGGGGGGCTCCGCTCGCGCGAATGTGCCGTCTACAGGTTCCCCACGGCTCTCGCCGTCTCGCTCTTGCACGGCACTCCGTGCAGTTAGCAGCCGGCTGCCGCCCGTGGAGCCCCAATCGCACGGAGTGCGGTCGTGCATGGTCCGCCTTGCGCCCTCCATGGCTCAGCGGACCTCGGCGTCCGTGCCTACGCCCTTGTAGCTCAGTTGGTAGAGCACGTCCTTGGTAAGGACGGGGTCATCGGTTCAAATCCGATCGAGGGCTCAATTCAGCCGGGTGCGGGAAGAAGGCGCTCCGGCTGCAGACAGACAGACGATCCTCAACCCCTTGACATTGAGGAGGCAAAGTGTGTAAATTTGCCCTTCAACTTTCAGCAGGGAGACCCGAATGGCCAAAGGAAAAGCGAAAAACCTTGAGCTTGTAGCTCTGCAATGCACGGAGTGCGACAGGCGCAACTATACGACAACGAAGAACCGCAAGAACACGCAGGGGAAGCTGGAGTTCAACAAATACTGCAAGTGGGATCGGAAGCACACGCTGCACAAGGAAGCGAAGGTAAAGTAGGGTCATTGCCATAGGCCAGTAGCTCTAATGGTAGAGCGCCGGTCTCCAAAACCGGATGTTGCGGGTTCGAGTCCTGCCTGGCCTGAACGGGGATGAGAACTGCCGGGAGACGGAGGAAATGAAGAAGATCATCTCGTTCTTTCAGGAAAGCTTCGCGGAGCTCAAGAAGGTGACATGGCCCAACAGGGAAGAAGCCATCGCCTCCACAAAGGTGGTTCTTGTGTCCACGATCATCATTGCGGCCATGCTCGGGCTTGTTGACTTTGTCCTGTTCAAGCTCGTGGACTGGATTTTTCGCTAGGCGCGAGGCCGCATGTCAAAGGCGTGGTATGTCCTTCATACCTATTCGGGGTATGAGAACAAGGTGCAGAAGCACGTGCGCATGCTCGTGGACAAGGGGACCCTGAAGGACCACGTCTTTGATGTGAAGGTTCCCTCGGAGGAAGTCGTCGAGATAAAGGACGGTCACAAGAAGGTATCCTCAAAGAAGTTCCTTCCCGGCTACATCATGATGGAGATGGATCTGCCCGACCTCGGATGGAAAGAGGTCTGCCAGGAGATTAGAAAGATCCCCGGCGTCACCGGCTTCGTGGGCTCCAACAGAAACCAGAAGCCCCAGCCCATCTCGCAGGATGAGGCGCGCGGCATCCTCCAGAAGGCGGGGGAGATCAAGGCGGACCGGATTCTCAAGCCGCGGCAGAGTTTCTCGGTCGGGGAGAACGTTCGGATCATCGACGGCCCCTTCGATTCCTTCACCGGCAGCATCGAAGAGGTGAACACGGAGAAGGGAAAGCTCCGCGTCATGGTGGGGATATTCGGCAGGTCGACCCCGGTGGAGGTCGATTTCCTGCAGGTGGAGAAGATCTAGGAGGGCGCTCAGGTCGAGCGCTATTCGGGCCGTGCCTGGCGCGGCCTTGAGACAGGGAACCCTCTTGGGGCGCCGGAACCCCGCGGATTGCGCGGGGCGGGAGCGTCTGATTGGGAGCTCGGCTGCGCCTCCCGGAGGCGGTGAGCAGGCGGGCGATAGAACCACGGAGGTAGAGGCGAGATGGCAAAGAAGACAGTCAAGGCAATTGTCAAGCTCCAGGTGCCTGCCGGCAAGGCGACACCGGCCCCGCCGGTGGGACCGGCGCTCGGGCCGCACGGAGTGCAGGCGGCCCAGTTCTGCCAGCAGTTCAACGACAGGACGAAAAAACAGGAAGAAGGCGTGCTCATTCCGGTGGTCATCACGATCTACACGGACAAGAGCTTCACCTTCATAACGAAGACCCCTCCCGCGGCGGTCCTCATCAAGAAGGCGCTCGGCCTGGAAAAGGGCAGCGGAGAACCCAACAAGACCAAGGTCGGCGTTCTCACCCGGGAAAAGCTGCGCGCGATCGCGGAACAGAAGATGCCCGATCTCACGGCAAAAGACATCGACGCCGCCATGAAGATCATCGCGGGCACCGCCCGCAGCATGGGCGTTACGGTGGAGGGCTGAAACGATATGACGCACGGCAAGAAATATCGGGCGGCGGCGGAAAAGTACGACCGCACCGAAACCTATACGCTGGAAAAGGCCGTTGACCTCGTGAAGGAGCTCGCCTACGCGAAGTTCGACGAGACCGTCGAGGTGTCGATGAAGCTCAACATCAAGAGCAAGCACACGATCCGCGACGTGATGGCGCTGCCGCACCTCTTCGGCAAGGATAAGCAGATCCTGGTTTTCGCCAAGGGCGACAAGGCGGAGGAGGCCCGCAAGGCGGGCGCCGCTTTCGTCGGCGACAGCGACCTTATAGAGAAGATCAAGGGCGGATGGCTGGACTTCGACATCGCCGTGGCAACCCCCGACATGATGAAGGACGTCGGCAAGCTCGGACAGATCCTGGGACGGCGCGGGCTCATGCCCAACCCCAAGACGCAGACCGTCACCTTCAACATCAAGGAAGCCCTCGATGAGCTGAAGAAGGGCCGGGTGGAATACCGGGCGGACAAGGGCGGCGTGGTGCACCTGGCGGTGGCCAAGCTCTCCATGGGCAAGGAGCAGATCGCGGCCAACGCGGCCGCCTTCATTCAGGAGGTCGTTCGCAAAAGGCCGTCCGATCTGAAGGGAGATTACGTGCAGTCCATCGTTCTCTCCTCCACCATGGGACCCGGCGTACGCCTCTCCCCGAAGGACAAGGCCTTCGTCGCCTAAGGAGCGCAATGACAATGGCACAGACGACCAGGAAGACACAGCAGTACAAGGTGGACGCGGTGACCAAGCTGAAGGGCTATTTCAGCGCCACCCCCGACCTTATCTTTTCCGATTTCCGCGGGCTCACGTTTCCCCAGATGATCGAGCTCCGCGCAAAGCTCACGGAGAAGGGGACGGCCTACCGCGTGGTGCGCAACGCCTTTGCCCGGATCGCGATGAAGGACGCGGGCCTCCCCGACGTCTCCTCATGGCTGGAAGGGCCGACCGCGCTCGCGTTTCTCGGCAAGGATCCCAGCCCCGCGGCCAAGATCATGCTCGATTTCACCCGGACGGCTCCGCTCACCATCAAGGGCGGGGTGATCAGCGGGAAGCTGTTCACCGCCAAGGAGGTGGAAGCCCTGTCCCGGCTTCCCGGGAGGCTGGACCTGCTTGCCTCCCTCATGGGCACCATGAACGCGCCCTTGAGGAACATGATGTACGCAATGAATGGCGTGGCCTCCAAGCTCGTGCGAACGCTGGCAGCGGTGGCCGACAAGAAGGGAAAAGAGAATTAACGGCGAGAGCCAGTCTTCACACAAGAAGAGCCAGCTGGTTCCCGTTGTAAAACCCACAATGCGCGGTGATACCGCGCAGCACAAATGCGCGGAATACCGCGCAGAGGAAGGAGAAGATAAATGGCGGCACTCACAAAGGAACAGATTCTCGATGCGATCGCCTCAATGACGGTCCTCGAGGTCTCCGAGCTCGTCAAGGCGATGGAGGAGAAATTTGGCGTCACGGCGGCGGCGCCGGTGGCGGTCGCGGCCGGACCCGCGGCGGCGGCCGGACCCGCGGTGGAGGAGAAGACGGAGTTCACCGTGGTCCTCAAGAGCTACGATGACGCGAAGAAGATCCCCGTCATCAAGGAAGTGCGCGGCATCACCGGGCTTGGCCTGAAGGAGGCCAAGGACCTGGTGGAGGCGGGCAACAAGACGCTGAAGGAGAACATCTCCAAGGAAGAAGCCGCGAAGATCAAGCAGCAGATCGAGGCGGCCGGCGGCGTCGTCGAGGTCCAGTAACGCACAGACGCGCCGTTGGGGCACCATCATTGCATGGAGGTGCCCGCTTCCCTATGCATCGACTCATGAACGTGCCACCGGGGACATGCGTTCCCGGTGGTCTATTCTTTGGGCCGTGCCCTGTGGTACAGAGAGCACGGCCGAGGGGGACTGAATGATCGAGGAAATGCGCGGGATGCCTCGCCGGCTGGACAAGACCAAGAGGGTCAAGCGAATTCTTTTTGGCAGGGGGTTCGAGGATGTCATGGAGATCCCCAATCTCGTGGACATCCAGATCTCCTCTTACGAGAGGTTCCTCCAGAGGAAGACCCTGCTGAAGGCTGAGCCGCCATTGAAGCAGGGGCTGGAGGAGGTCTTCCAGTCCACTTTCCCCATCGAGAGTCCGAACGGGGACATGCTGCTGGAATACTGCGGGTACACCCTGGATGAACCGAACATCAAGTTCGGCGAGCAGGAATGCAAGCAGAAGGGCCTCACGTACGCCATCCCCCTCAAGGCGAAGATCAACCTCATCTTCCTGAATACCGGCGAGATCCGTCAGAAGGAGATCTACATGGGGGATATCCCCATCATGACGGACAAGGGCACCTTCGTGGTCAACGGCGCCGAGCGCGTGGTGGTGAGCCAGATTCACCGCTCTCCTGGCGTGATTTTCTCCCACGAGAAGGGGGTCTTTTCATCGCGCATCATTCCCTACCGGGGATCGTGGTTGGAGTTCGAGATCGACCAGAAGAAAGAGCTCATCTACGCCAAGATCGACCGCAAGAAGCGGATCCTGGCCACTATCTTCCTCCGCGCCCTCGGCTTTGAGACGCGTGAGTCGATCATCGAGCTGTTCTACAAGGTGGAAAGAGCCAAGATCACCGACAGCCGGGATGATAAGGAGAAGCTGGTCGGCCGTAACTTCGCCCGCGGCGTCGCCGTCAAGGACGGAGCGGCGGAGAAGAAGCTCTACCGGGCCGGAGAAAAAATCCACCCGCACGATGTCGAGGAGCTGGTGCACGCCGGGGTCAAGGAGATCTACCTCATCGACTTCGAGCACGAGAAATCACTGCACTCCTCCATCATCCTCAACTGCTTCGAGCGGGAGGAGATGAAGTTCACCAAGGAGGCGCCCGAGCAGGACGAGATCTCCAAGGATGATGCAATCCTCCGCGTGTACTCGGTGATCAAGCCGGGGGAGCCCATCACCATTGAGAACGCGGAAAAGGACCTGCATTCCATGTTCTTCTCCAGCCGGCGCTACGACCTGGGGCGCGTCGGCCGCTACAAGCTGAATAAGAAATTCGACTACAAGGAGCAGGTGAAGACCCATACCCTGATCAAGGAAGACATCATCAATACGATGACGTGGCTGATCCGGGTGTACATCGGCGAAATGAACGTGGACGACATCGACCACCTGGGCAACAGGCGGGTGCGGTCGGTCGGGGAGCTCCTCACCAACCAGCTGAAGGTGGCCTTCACCCGCATGGAGCGCATCGCCAAGGAGCGCATGTCGCTGAAGGAAGCCGACACGATCAAGCCGCAGGACCTGATCTCCATCAAGCCCATTGTGGCCACGATCAAGGAGTTCTTCGGCTCCAGCCAGCTTTCCCAGTTCATGGACCAGGTCAATCCCCTTGCCGAGCTCACGCACAAGCGCAGGCTCAACGCGCTGGGTCCAGGCGGTCTCTCCCGCGACCGTGCCGGCTTCGAGGTGCGCGACGTTCACTATACGCACTACGGACGCATGTGCCCCATCGAGACCCCCGAAGGACCGAACATCGGGCTCATCGTATCCCTCGCCAACTACACGCGGGTAAACGAGTACGGATTCCTGGAAACCCCCTACCGCAAGGTGAAGAACGGCAAGGTGACCAATGAGATCGAATACCTGTCCGCCATGGACGAGGAGAGGTTTTACATCGCGCAGGCCAACGCGCCGCTCTCTCCGAAGGGAGAGTTCCAGGAGAAGCAGATCTCGGTGCGCAAGGGCGGCGACTACATCACCCGGCCGCCCGAGGACATCCAGTACATGGACGTGTCCCCCAAGCAGATCATCTCGGTGTCCGCCTCCCTGATCCCGTTCCTGGAGCACGACGACGCCAACCGCGCGCTCATGGGATCCAACATGCAGCGCCAGGCGGTTCCCCTCATCTCCCCCGAGCCCCCGCGCGTCGGCACGGGAATGGAAGGCAGGACCGCCTACGACTCGGGCGTTGTCGCCATTGCCCGCAGGGCGGGCACGGTGTCCTACGTGACATCCGTCGAGATCCGCATAAAGCCTGACGAGGCAAAGCGGGAAGAAGACGTGTACATGCTTTTGAAATACCAGCGCACGAACCAGGACACCTGCTACACGCAAAAGCCCATCGTGCTGCCGGGGCAGCACGTCGACGACGGAGAGGTGATCGCCGACGGTCCGGCCACCTTCCAGGGCGAACTGGCCCTTGGGCGGAACCTGCTCTGCGCGTTCATGCCCTGGAACGGCTACAACTACGAGGACGCGATCCTTGTCTCCGAGAAGGTTGTCCAGGACGACGCGTTCAGCTCCATCCACATCAAGGAGTTCTCCGTCGAGGTGCGCGAGACCAAGCTGGGGCCGGAAAAGATCACGAGGGACATCCCCAACACCAACGAGCACGCTTTTGAGCAGCTTGATGAGGAGGGGATCATCCGCGTGGGCGCCGGCGTCAAGGCGGGCTCCATCCTCGTCGGCAAGGTCACGCCAAAGAGCGAGACCGATTCCACGCCGGAGTTCAAGCTCCTGAACTCGATCTTTGGGGAGAAGGCCAAAGAGGTGCGCGACACCTCGCTTCGCGTTCCCCACGGCGTGGAGGGCACGATCATCGACGTACAGCGCCTGAAGAGAACCAACGGCGACGAGCTTGATCCGGGCGTGGAAGAGGTGGTCAAGGTCCTCATCGCAGCCAAGCGCAAGCTCCAGGAGGGCGACAAGCTGGCCGGGCGCCACGGGAACAAGGGCGTCGTGGCGCGGGTGCTCCCGCTGGAGGAGATGCCCTACATGGAGGATGGAACGCCCATCGATATCATCCTCAATCCCCTTGGCGTTCCCTCGCGCATGAACCTCGGACAGATCATGGAGACGGAGCTGGGATGGGCCGCGACGGCTTTGGACGAATGGTACTCCACCCCCGTGTTCCAGTCCGCCTCCAATGAGATGATCGAGGCCAAGCTCAAGGAGGCCAATCTGCCCACGTCGTCCAAGGTCACCCTCATGGACGGACATACGGGCGACCCTTTCGAGAACCAGATCACCGTCGGAACCATCTATATCCTGAAGCTCCACCATCTGGTGGATGACAAGATGCACGCCCGATCCACCGGGCCCTACTCCCTGGTCACGCAGCAGCCCCTGGGAGGCAAGGCGCAGTTTGGCGGGCAGAGGCTGGGAGAGATGGAGGTCTGGGCCCTGGAGGCGTACGGCGCCGCCAACGTGCTCCAGGAGCTTCTCACCATCAAGAGCGATGACATGATGGGCCGGGCCAAGATTTACGAGAGCATCGTCAAGGGCGAGGTTTCCACCGCGCCGGACATCCCCGAGTCATTCAACGTGCTGGTGCAGGAGATGCGCGGCCTCGCTCTGGACGTCAGCATCTTCGATTTGAAGAACAAGCAGATCGCGCTTACGGAGCGCGATGAAGAGCTGATCGACAGGCAGATGTCGAGGTTTTAGCGCTCGCGCGCGGCTGCCGCGCGCCATTCGGCGCGCTCCCGCTAGCGCGCTTCTCAAGTATCCGCGGCGCGGATACACGTGGGAGGGTACGCGATGAGAGATTTGCAGGATTTCGATCACATACTGATCAAGCTCGCCTCGCCGGACCAGATCCGGGCGTGGTCATACGGAGAGGTGAAGAAGCCAGAGACCATCAACTACCGGACCCTGCGGCCAGAGAAGGATGGTCTTTTCTGCGAGCGCATCTTCGGCACCACCAAGGAGTGGGAGTGCTACTGCGGCAAGTTCAAGTCCATCCGCTACAAGGGCGTGATCTGCGACCGCTGCGGCGTGGAGGTCACGCACTTCAAGGTTCGCCGCGAACGCATGGGGCACATCGAGCTGGCGGCGCCCGTTGCGCACATCTGGTACTACCGTTCCGTCCCCTCCCGCATCGGGCTTTTCCTGGACCTGCAGATCGCGGCGCTGCGATCGATCCTCTTCTATGAGAAGTACATCGTCATCGATCCGGGCGACACCGAGCTGAAGCGGATGCAGATCCTTACGGAGGAGGAGTATCTGGAGGCGCGGGAGCGCTACGGGATGTCCTTCACCGCCGGCATGGGCGCCGAGGCAATCCGCACATTGCTCGAGTCCGTCGACATCGACACCCTGGCCGAGGAGCTGCGGCGCAAGATGATCGACAAGGGGGCCAAGGCGGACAAGCGCCTTCTCAAACGCATCGAGCTGGTGGAGAAGTTCCGCGCATCGACCAACAAGCCGGAGTGGATGATCCTCGAGGTGATCCCCGTGATCCCGCCGGAGCTGCGGCCCATGGTGCAGTTGGACGGCGGACGGTTCGCGACCTCGGACCTCAACGATCTGTACCGCAGGGTCATCAACAGGAACAACCGTCTGAAGAGGCTCCTGGCGCTGAACGCGCCCGACATCATCATCAGGAATGAGAAGAGGATGCTCCAGGAGGCGGTGGACGCCCTGTTCGACAATTCCAAGAAGAAGCGGGTCGTGAAGGGCGCCGCCAACAGGCCGCTGAAGTCCCTCTCCGACATGTTGAAAGGCAAGCAGGGACGCTTCCGCCAGAACCTGCTCGGCAAGCGCGTCGACTACTCCGGCCGGTCGGTCATCGTGGTCGGGCCCGAGCTGAAGCTGCACCAATGCGGTCTTCCCTCCAAGATGGCCCTGGAATTGTTCAAGCCCTTCATCATGCGCAAGCTCGTGCAGAAGGACGTGGTGTACAACATCAAGAAGGCGAAGACCCTTGTGGAGCAGGAAAGCCCCGAGGTCTGGGCCGTGCTGGAAGAAGTGGTGCAGGAGCATCCCGTCATGCTCAACCGCGCGCCGACGCTGCACAGGCTGGGCATTCAGGCCTTTGAGCCCATCCTTGTGGAAGGCAAGGCCATCAAGCTGCACCCCCTGGTCTGCCACGCTTTCAATGCAGACTTCGACGGGGATCAGATGGCGGTGCACGTTCCGCTCACGCCCGAGGCGCAGACGGAATGCTGGACCCTGCTGCTCTCCTCGAAGAACCTGCTCAATCCCGCGAGCGGCCACCCGATCGCGGTGCCCACCCAGGATATGGTGCTCGGGATCAACTACCTCACCCGGGAGCGCGCAGGGGCCCACGGGGAGGGAAAGCATTTCTCCACTCCTGACGAATGCATTCTCTCCGTGGATGCCAAGGGCGTGGACTACCAGGCCGCGGTCAAGGTGAAGATGAACGGGGAATGGATAGATACCACCCCCGGCCGGGTCATCCTCAACGACAACATCCCCCACGACCTGGGGTACCTCAACTATCCCATGGGGGAGAAGGAGCTTCTGAACCTCATCGCGAAGTGCTACAAAGAGAAGGGTCCCGCCATCACCGTCAAGATGCTGGATGCCGTGAAAGATCTCGGGTTCAAGTACGCCACCCGTTTCGGCGCCACGATCGGCATGGACGACATCGTGATCCCCGACGCCAAGAAAGCTCTGATCAAGGAGGCCAACGCTAAGGTCGACGAGATCCAGCGCCAGTACCTGCAGGGCCACATCACCAATGAGGAGCGCTACAACCGGGTCATCGAGGTGTGGAGCTCAACAAACGAGCTGATCACCAACGAGCTGATGGATGAGCTGCGGAAGGACCACGACGGCTTCAACCCCGTCTACATGATGGCCCACTCCGGCGCCAGGGGAAGCCGCAGCCAGATCCGCCAGCTTGCCGGCATGCGGGGCCTGATGGCTAAACCTTCGGGCGATATCATCGAGCTGCCCATCCGGTCGAACTTCAAGGAAGGCCTGTCGGTCATCGAGTTTTTCATCTCCACCAACGGCGCGCGCAAGGGCCTTGCAGACACGGCTTTGAAGACCGCGGACGCGGGCTACCTGACGCGCAGGCTCGTGGACATCGCCCAGGACGTCGTGATCTCTGAAGAAGACTGCGGCACGATCAACGGCATCGACCGCCGCGCCATCAAGGACGGCGAGGATATCGTGGAGCACCTTCGCGACCGCATTTCAGGCCGGTTCTCGCTGGAAAAGGTGAAGCATCCCATCACCGGCGAGCTGATCGTGGACGTGAACCAGGAGATCGATGACGAGATAGCCCAGGCCATCGAGGACGCGGGCATCGAGGGCGTGCGCATACGCTCGGTCCTCACCTGCGATTCCAAGTACGGAGTCTGCGGACGCTGCTACGGCCGCAACCTTGCCACGTACAAGTCCATTGAAATCGGCGAGGCGGTGGGAATCATCGCCGCCCAATCCATCGGCCAGCCGGGCACGCAGCTTACAATGAGGACATTCCATATCGGAGGAGCGGCCACCAAGATATCCGAAGAGAACAGGATCTACCTCAAGTACCCCGTATTCGTTGAAAAGGTCCAGGGCAGCATGGTGAAGATCGACAACGGCAACATGCTGTTCACGCGCAAGGGCACCATCACCGTCCGCAGAATACTTTCGAGCTACGAGCTGCAGAAGGGAGACAAGGTGCTGGTCAAGGACGGCCAGAGGCTGCTGAAGCACGCTCCCGAGCCGGTCATCCAGAGGAAAACTGAGACCATATCTTCCACGGAGATCTGCTACGTGAAGCTCCTTCCCGATCGGATGCTTCTCATCGCGCAGCCGCAGGTGATCGACATCAGGAACGGCGCGGAGATCGTGGCCAAGGAAAGCGAGGTGGTCCCGGCCGAAGAGACCATCGCCTTCTTTGATCCGTTTAGCGAACCCATCATCGCCGAGGCGACCGGTGTGCTCGCGTTCTCCGACATCGTGCTCGGCACCACGCTGAAGGAGGAGGTCAACGAGGACACCGGCAAGATCGAGAAGAAGATCACCGAATATTCCCTGGAGACGCTGCAGCCGCGAATTGCCATCAACGATGAGAAGGGCAACGAGCTGGCCACCTATTTCCTCCCCGGCAATGCGTACCTCAACGTCGAGGAGGGGGAGAAGGTGAAGGCGGGCCGGATTATCGCCAAGCTGTTGCGGGAGAGCGTGAAGACCAGCGACATCACCGGCGGTCTGCCCCGGGTCGGCGAGCTGTTCGAGGCGCGCAAGCCGAAGAACCCGTCAGTGCTCGCCAAGGTGAGCGGCAGGGTGTCCTTCAAGGGCATAGTGAAGGGAAAGCGTGTCATCGTCGTCACCGATCCCTTTGAGCGCGAATTCAAACACCTTGTGCCAATGGGCAAGCACCTGCTCGTGCGTGAAGCGGACGAAGTGGCCGCGGGCGACATGCTCTGCGACGGTCCCAAGGATCCGCACGACATCCTGCAGATTCTCGGGGAGACGGAGCTGCACAGCTACCTCCTGAACGAGATCCAGGAGGTCTACCGGCTCCAGGGCGTGCGGATCAACGACAAGCACATCGGCGTCATCATCCGCCAGATGATGAAGAAGGTGGAGATCGTCGACGTGGGCGACACGCCTTTCATCTACGGGCAGCAGGTGGACCGGTTCAAGTTCCACGAGGAAAACCGCAAAACGCTGCGCGAGGGCGGCCAGCCCGCCATCGCCCGGCCGATCCTGCTGGGAATCACGCGCGTATCGCTGAACATCGATTCGTGGCTGTCCGCCGCCTCCTTCCAGGAAACGACGCGCGTTCTGACAAACGCTTCGATCTCGGGGAGCGTCGATCACCTCCGCGGTCTGAAGGAGAACGTCATCATCGGGCACCTGATCCCGGCGGGCACGGGCATGAAGAAGTACCGCGAGATCAAGCTGTATGACGAGAACATGGAAGACCTCGATATCTCCATCAACAGGATCATCGAGGAGAAGCGCAAGGAGCGGGAGCTGAAGGCGTTGATGGAGGCCGAGAAGGCGCAGCTGCCGAGCGCGGAGAGCATTCTGGCTGTGGAGTAAGCGCGGCGGCGCCGCGCGAAGGGGCCCCAGGGCATCGGCCGCAAAGCGGACGGCGGGAGCCCTGGGGAGCTCAGGTTCGATGCTTTTCCTGGTAGACACCGCGGCGTGAAACGTATATAATCGGCGTCGAGTTGGGAGGGGATCCGATCCGACCGCGCGCTGATGGTTTTCCGCGGTCTTCGGAGCGCCGGACGAAACATCCGGTGCAGTAGGGCAGGGTATTGCGCATAGATATCTCAGGTGACCCCGAAAAAGGGAAGAGAGGGGTTGACTTTTTTTTTGCTGAAGAGTATCGTTTTATTTCGCGTGTCTTGCTCGGAAAAGATACGATACGCACAGTACAGTACGGGAAAGGTGACAGGAACGGTTTATGCCGACGATCAACCAGCTGGTGAGGATGGGACGGAAAGCGGTCCGTAAAAAAACGAAAGCCCCGGCTCTCCAGAACTGCCCCCAGAAGAGGGGGGTATGCACGCGCGTAATGACCATGACCCCCAAGAAGCCTAACTCGGCGCTCCGCAAGGTTGCCCGTGTCCGGCTCACGAACGGGATCGATGTCACGGCATATATTCCCGGGATCGGGCATAATCTCCAGGAGCACTCCGTTGTGCTTATCCGGGGCGGCAGGGTAAAGGACCTCCCGGGAGTCCGTTATCACATCATCCGTGGCGTTAAGGACACCCTCGGGGTTGAGGATCGCAAGAAGGCCCGGTCAAAGTATGGGGCCAAACGGCCAAAGGCGTAAGTTGAATTCCCGGCGTACCGCGGCGCAGGTAATCCGCGGCGTACCGCGGCATGGATAATCCGCGGCGTACCGCGGCATGGATAATCCGCGGCGTACCGCGGCGTGAGGAAAAGGAAGAGGAATGCCGAGAGGGCAGCTGATACGGAAAAAGAGGATCATAGTAGATCCCAAATTCAAGAACCCGGTGATCGGGAAATTCGTAGCGCGCATGATGGAGCAGGGGAAAAAGAGCATCTCCTATGCGAGTATCTATGATGCGCTGGACATCATCTCACAGAAGGTCTCGGGCAAGGAGCCCGTCGAGGTTTTCCAGAAGGCTCTTGAAAACGTCAAACCACTTCTTGAGGTGAAGTCGCGTAGGGTGGGGGGGGCGACCCTTCAAGTCCCTGTTGAGATCCGAGAAGAGCGGCGCGATGCTCTGGCAATGCGGTGGATCATCGGGTTTTCGCGCAGCCGGCACGGGAGGTCCATGGGGGAGAAGCTCGCGGCCGAGCTGATTGATGCATACAATAATACTGGATCCGCGATTAAGAAAAAGGAAGACACCCATAAGATGGCGGAGGCGAACAAGGCTTTTGCCCATTACCGCTGGTAAAGCGGACCGCGGGCTCATCTTATGGAATCGCGGTTTCCCCTGTCGTCGATACGCAATATTGGGATCATGGCCCATATTGACGCCGGTAAGACGACGACAACGGAACGTATTTTGTATTATACCGGCAGGACGCATAAGATCGGCGAGGTCCATGATGGCGAAGCCAAGATGGACTGGATGGACCTCGAGAAGGAACGCGGCATCACCATAACGGCGGCCGCAACCTTCTGTGAATGGCGCGGCGTGCAGATCAACATCATCGACACGCCGGGACACGTCGACTTTACAGTCGAGGTGGAACGTTCTTTGAGAGTATTAGACGGAGCAATCGGGGTGTTTTCCGCCGTGGAAGGCGTGGAGCCGCAGAGCGAAACGGTCTGGAAACAGGCCAACCGCTACAACGTGCCTCGCGTGGCGTTCATCAACAAGATGGACAGGGTGGGAGCACGTTTCGCGGAGGTCGTTCAGGAGATGCGGTCCAAGCTCGGCGCCAATGCGGTCGCCATCCAGCTTCCTATCGGCATCGAAGCCGATTTTACGGGGTTGGTCGACCTTGTGCGCATGCGTGCCCTCATCTGGGACGAAGATGTCCTCGGGGCCCAGTTCCGCGACGTGGATATCCCAGCGGAGCTCGCGAATGCGGCGCATGTCGCGCGCGGGGTCCTGCTGGAGAAGCTGGCCGAGACGGACGATGCCATCATGACGGCATACGTCGGCGGCACGGAGGTTGGCGAGAAAGTCATCCGGAACGCGCTTCGCGAAGCCACGGTGCAGGGCAAGATATTCCCCGTGGTCTGCGGGACAGCCTTCAGGAACAAGGGCATCCAGAGCCTGCTGGACGCCGTGGTCGATTACCTGCCATCGCCGGCGGACATACCGCCCACGACGGGAACGGTGCCGAGCACGGGCGACTACATCCAGCGCTCGCCGAAGGACGATGAGCCGTTCGCGGCCCTCGCCTTCAAGATCATGACCGACCCGTTCGTGGGGAAGTTGACATTCTTTCGCGTCTATTCGGGAACGCTTCTCTCTGGGTCGTACATCTACAATTCGACGGCCGACAGGCGCGAGCGGGTGACGCGGATACTGCGGATGCACGCGAACGAGCGGGAGGAGATCAAGGCAGTCTACCCGGGCGATATCGCGGCGGCGGTAGGGTTGAAGAAGACCACCACGGGTGACACTCTCTGCGACGAGGAGCATCAGGTCATCCTAGAATCAATGGTGTTCCCTGACCCGGTTGTTTCCGTCTCCATCGAGCCGAAGACCAGGGATGACGAGGAGAAACTCTCCTCGGCCCTGCACAAGCTCTCGGAGGAAGATCCCACCTTCAAGGTGCGTTTCGACAAGGAAACCGGCCAGACCATCATCAGGGGAATGGGCGAGCTGCACCTGGAGGTTCTCGTGGAAAGGATGTTCCGCGAGTTTAGCGTGGCGGCGAACGTCGGGCGACCCGAGGTCGCCTATCGCGAAACCATAAAGGGGACGGCCGAAGCGGAAGGCAAGTTCATCAAGCAGACCGGCGGCCATGGCGCCTATGGGCACGTGATCATGAGCTTCGAGTCCCTTCCCCCGGGAACAGGGTTTGTATTCGAGAACAAGGTCATCGGCGGCCGCGTGCCGCGGGAATACGTTCCCGCGGTTGAGAAGGGCATCAAGGAGGCCATGGAAAACGGGGTGCTTGCCGGATACCCCATGGTGGACTTCCGAGCAGCACTGCTGGACGGGTCGTACCACGACGTGGACTCCAGCGAAATGGCCTTCAAAGTGGCGGCATCGATGGCATACAAGTCGGGCTGTGCAAAAGCCAAACCGACTATCCTTGAACCGATTATGGCCGTGGAGTGCGCAACCCCTGAGGAGAATCTCGGGGATGTCATCTCGGACTTCAGCGCTCGCATGGGCCACGTGGAGGGAATCGAAGATCGGTCTGGGAGTAAGGTGGTGAAAGCCCTCGTACCCTTGCGTTCCATGTTCGGGTACGTGACGTCGCTGCGCTCCATGACAAAGGGGCGCGCATCACACACCATGCAATTCTCCCACTATCAAGAGACCCCCCGATCGATCCAGGAAGAG
>JBEKQU010000038.1:0-45234 GCA_049519415.1 Spirochaetia bacterium | reverse complement strand
CCTCACTCAGGATCAACCCCCTATCCACATATCCACAGGTTATCAGTCTCCCTCCCCCCGTGCCCCCCTCCCTCACTACCGCCGCCATCTCTGCCGGCTCCTGCATATCTTACAAGGGCTGGGCGCGATCGTAGATGCAGGTGGAGACGAACTCCTTTCCCTTGTATCGCGTCCGCGTGATCTGGCGATATCTTCCCTCGTCGATCCGGGTCTCGCTGCGCGCGGTGCGGGCGCCGTCAATCGTGACCGTGCCGAACGCCGCACCCCACCCCTCGCATGACCAGCGCGCGAACGCGGTCTTCAAGGCCAGCCAGAAGGGAACGTCGCGCTCAAAGGCGATCATATCGACGCCCAGGAGGCGCGCCGGGTAGAAATACCAGAACTCCGGCGCCACGGGGAATCGATCGGACGGCGTTCCCCTGTAGGCGTTGAGCATCCTCTGCTTTGGCGTGAAATCGCCCTGTTTCACGCTGCCACACCCATTGATCATCACCCCTCATTTCAGGGGGAGCTTCACCTTGAACTCTGTGAAAGCGCCCGGCGTGCTGGCAAAGGTGATGATCCCCTCATGCGCCTCCGCGATGCGCTGGCAAATGGACAGGCCCAAACCGGCGTTTTTCTTGTTCATCTTTGTGCTGAAAAAGGGATTGAAAATTTTGTCCTGGATGTCCGCGGGAATCCCGTAGCCGTTGTCCGCCACCGTCACCTCCACGAACCGGTCTTCCGCGTAGACGACCAGGCCGACCCGCACGATGCCTCCGTCCAGCACCGCGTCGATGCTGTTGAGAAGCAGGTTCAGAAAGAGCTGCTTGAGCCGGTTCTCCTCGCCCACAATTTCCACGCGCTGGACATAGACCTCCTTGTGGAGACGGATGTTCTTCTTGGAGAGGTTGTACTGGAGGAGGAGGATCGCCTCCTCGATCACCTCGACAAGGTTCGTCCGGCTTCCCGGCAGCTCCTTGACCTTGGAGAACGAGAGGAGGCTGCCGGTGATGTCCACAATCCGGACAAGCTCCTTTTCAATCTTGCGCAGCTTTTCCCTGCCGTCGGAATCGAGATTCTTGGTTTTCAGCAGCTCCACGTAGTTGCGGATGATGAAGAGGGGATTGTTGATCTCATGAGCCACCCCTGCGGCCACCTCTGCCACCGTCGCCATCTTTTCCGCCCTGATGATGTACTCCTTCATGTAGCGGTCGATCGAAACGTCGTGCACCAGGAGGACCGTGCCGATGAAGGAGCTCTCGTCGTCCCGCAGAGGAAACACGTCGACCCTCACCTGCTTGTCGTCGCCTATGTGGACCTCCTCCCAGACGAACTCCTCCCGCGCCGCGACCTTGTCCAGGATCTCGCGCGCAATGGGGAAGCGCATCGCGGCAAGCAGCGCATCGAGGGAACGCGCGGCCAGTTGTTCGGGTCCGAGCGGCGCGATCTCGATCCCCGCAAAATTGGCAAGCTGCACCACGTCCTCCGCGTCCAGGATGACGATGCCGATGGGAAGGTGGCGGATGAAGCTTTCGCTGTAGCGCTTGAGCAGGTAGAACTGCATGCGATTGGCTTCGATCTCCTTCTTGCCCAGGGCGAAGGAATAGGTGAGCTCGTAGAGACGGAAGCGATCCAGGTCCGCCACGCGCTCGGTTCCCCTGCGGTAGCCGTCCTTGAGGATGGTCACGCGGTCCGCGACCTTGAGCGTTTCTTCAATGTCGTGCGTGATGTAGATGATGCTCTTCCCCTGCCTGCGGAAATCGAAGATGATGTCGTAGATGGTTCCCATCTCTTCCGGGGTGAGCTTGTTGGAAAGCTCGTCGAGGATCAGGAGCCGCGGGTCCAGCAGCAGCATCCGCGCGAACTCCACCATGTACTGCTGTCCCTGAGAGAGGCGGTGCAGCGGCAGCTCGAGGTCGATTGTGATGTTCATCCGCTGGAAGAGCTCCTTGCCGATGAGGAACATGCGGCGGCGATCCAGTCCCCTGAACCGCCGTTGAATCATCCGGCCCGCGAAGATGTTCTCCATGGCGTTGAGGCTGGGGATGACGTTGAGGTTTTGATAGACCATGCCTACGCCGGCCCGGATCGCGCTGTCGGGGGAGAAGGATTTCACCTCCGCTCCGCGGTAGATGATTTCACCCTGGCTTTTCTGCACGGCGCCGCTCATGATCTTGACCAGGGATGACTTGCCCGCGCGGTGCTCGCCCACCAGCGCGTGGATCTCCCCTTCATACAGGTCAAAATCGACTCCCTTCAGCGCCGGCACGCCATTATAGGCGACATGGATATTGCGCATCCGAAGGATGTACGGGGTCGAGAGGGCGCGCGCGGGAGGCGCCCTCCGGTCGTCCAGGAACGGGGCGGTATCCGCGCTCATTCCAGGTCCAGCCTCTTCATTCTATTATAGAGGGTCTTGCGGGTTATTTTCAGAAGCCGCGCCGCCTCTCCCTTGATGCCGTTTGTCTGCCGCAGAGCCTCGCGGATCACCGCGCGCGCATTCTCCGTGGAAAACTCCGTGATGTCCTCGAAACCCGCCGCGCTCCGATCAACGATGCGGTATTGCTCGGGAAGATCCCGGGGCTCGATGAGGTCGGTGTCGCAGAATATCACGGCGCGCTCGATGATGTTCTTCAGCTCCCGCACATTGCCCGGCCAGCTATGCTCCTCCAGGGTCGCCGTCACCCTGTCCGAAATGCCCAGGACGTTTTTCCCGTAGACATTGTTGAATTCCCCCATGAAGTGAAGGGCAAGCGGAACGATGTCCTCCCTGCGCTCGCGCAGGGGGGGGAGCTTCAGCATGATGACGGACAATCGATAGTAGAGATCCTCGCGAAAGGTTCCTTGGGCGATCATGCCTTCGATGCTCTTGTTCGTGGCCGCGATGATGCGAAAATCAGCACGGATCGGGACCGAGCCCCCTAACCGGGTGAAATGTTTCTCCTGGAGCACGCGCAGCATCTTGGCCTGGGTCTGCAGGCTCATGTCGCCAATCTCGTCGAAGAAGATGGTGCCGCCGTCGGCGAGCTCGATCTTGCCCTTCTGCTGGCTTTGCGCGTCGGTGAAGGCCCCCTTCTCGTGGCCGAACATCTCGCTTTCCAGCAGGTTGTCGGGGATGGCGGCGCAATTGACCTTGATATAGGCGTTGTGGTTGCGCTTGCTCGCGTGATGGAGGAGGTCCGCGATCAGCTCCTTCCCGGTGCCGCTCTCCCCGATGACGATCACGGATGCCTCTGTCGGACCGGCCTTTTCCACCAGGCTCAAAACCTCCCCCATCTTCGCGTTACCGGTGACGATGGTGTCCGTGCTGGATACGGTCCGTTTGATGCGTATCGAGCGCTCCAGGTGATGGATCTCCTGGAGCAGCTCGGGGAGCTGCACCGGCTTGGCGAAAAAGTTGAGCGCGCCGTACTTCATCGCGCGCACCGCGCTTTCCACGGAGGCGTATCCCGAGATCATGATGACCGGAAGCAGGGGGTGGGTCTTCCGGATAATCTTCAGCAGATCAATGCCTCCGAGCGCCGGCATGCGGACATCCATGAGGATGAGATCAACGTTCTCTCGTCCCAGGAGCGCGAGTACCTTCAAGGGATCATCCTCATGAAGGGTCTGATAGCCCTTGGACTGGAGCACCTCGGCAAGGGAGAGGCAAACCTCGCTTTCATCGTCCACGATGAGGATAGTGAAACGCATGGAATGATTATAAAATACAACGCAATAAGTCGAAAGTCCCATACCCCAAAGGAAAAGACGTGGCTGCGGGAAATGTGAAAAATGTGGGAAAGCATGGGTGAGTAATTATTTACTCACCACATTTAATCCCTGGAGGGTCAGAGAGGGTATCAACTTTAATTGTTTTTCTTAAAAAGAATTATGCGCAGGGTCAATATGCATTGCTTGGCACACAGCTTGCTTATTATTAAGTGCATCCCAATTTAAGGAGGTTTCCATATGAGGAAACTGTGTCTTGTATTGCTCACCGTTCTCATTCTCGGCGGCATGGTCTTTGCCACTGGAACGGGCGAGCAGAAAGCTCCCGCGAAAAGCGGGGTGATCAAGATCGGGCTCTCCTTTTCCGATTTCGCCACCGAGCGCTGGCCGGTTGAACAGGCCCTCATGACCAAGCTTGGTGCTGCTCAGGGCGCTCAGGTCTTTTCGCAGGTCGCCAACCATGACACGAAGCTGCAGAATGACCAGATCGAGAACATGGTGCTGCAGGGGGTCAACGTCATCATCATCATCGCGGAAGACGGCGCGGCGGCAGCCACCGCGGTGGACGAGGCGGCAAAGGCGGGGGTGAAGACCATCGCCTACGACCGGCTCATCAAGTCACCGAACATCTCCGCCTACATCTCCTTCGACAACACCGAGGTGGGACGCGCGGAGGCCCGCGGGGTCATCAAGGTCCTCGACCATGGCAACTTCATGCTCATGGGCGGCAGCCCGACGGACAACAACGCCGTCCTGGTCCGCAATGGACAAATGGAGGTCCTGAAGCCTCTCATCGACAGCGGCAAGGTCAAGATCGTAGCCGACCAGTGGGTGGAGAACTGGGATCCCGCGAATGCAACCAAGATCATGGAGAACGTCCTCACGGCGCAGAACAACAATATCGATGCGGTCGTTGCCTCCAACGACGGGACCGCGGGCGGCGCCATTCAGGCTTTGAAGGCCCAGGGGTTGGCCGGCAAGGTGCCTATTTCAGGTCAGGACGCCACGGCCGCGGGCTGCAACTACATCGTGAAGGGCGAGCAGACCGTCACGGTCTACAAGGACATCCGTCTGCTCTCGCCTCTCGCCATCGACATGGCCATCAAGCTTGCCAAGGGGCAGCCGATCGAAGGCCTCAAGATGTACGACATGTCCGCGCTGACGCTGGACAAAAACGCGAAGGGACAGGTGCCCTGCGAGTTCCTGCCGGTCGTGCAGGTGGACAAATCCAATGTCTATGATGAAATCGTGAAGAGCGGTTTCCAGAGCTACGACGATGTGTACCGGGACATTCCGGATGACCAGAGGCCGGCAAGACCATAATTGTATCGCTGTAGTGAGGAGCGCGGCAGCAGCCGCGCTCGTTTTTATCCCAAGCTATCTGGGGAGGCGAGGGTGCGCACCCTCGCCTCCCTTTATCGAGGGGCATGGCCGGCATGAGCGAAACGAACGACATCATACTTGACATCCAGCACGTGACCAAGGAATTCCCCGGCGTGGTCGCGCTCAAAGATGTCACCATCCCGGTGAGAAGGGGCACAATCCATGGGATCTGCGGTGAAAACGGCGCCGGTAAATCCACTCTCATGAAGATCCTCGCCGGCGTGTATCCCTTCGAAACCTTTCAGGGGCGCATCGTGTACAACGGGGAGGAGCTGCGCTTTGAGCGGGATTCGATCCGGCAGGCCATTGAGAAAGGGATCGCCATCGTGTACCAGGAGCTCGCCCTGATACCGCGCATGACGGTGGGTGAGAACATCTTCCTGGGCCGGGAGCCGAGCACGAGCGGCGTCATCAGCTGGAACAAGCTCTACCATGAAACGCAGGGGGTGCTTGACGAATACAATCTCAGCATCTCCCCTACCGCTGTAGTGACAAACCTCGGGGTGGGTCAGCAGCAGATCGTGGAAATCGCCAAGGCCCTTTCCGAAAGCGCGAAGGTGCTGATCCTCGACGAGCCCACCTCCGCTCTCACGGAAGCCGAGGTGGAGATTCTCATGGGGATCCTTGCCCATCTCAAGGAACGGGGAGTGACCTGCATCTACATCTCTCACAAGGTTGAAGAGTTCTTCCGGATCACAGACTCCATCACGGTCCTGCGTGACGGCGGGGTGGTCGGAACCCTTGCCACCAAGGAAGCGAACTACGAGCAGATCATCTCCATGATGGTGGGACGCGAGATGCGGGAGCGGTTTCCCCCAGGCAACCGCAAGCCCGGGGAAGTCATCCTGGAGGTCCGCACCCTGTCCGTCGACAGCCCTTACCAGGCAGGCAAGAGGGCGGTGAAAAACGTTTCCTTTTCCGTCCGCAAGGGGGAAATCCTCGGCATAGCGGGGCTCATGGGCTCAGGCCGAAGCGAGCTGGTCACCACGATCTTTGGTGAATACGGACAGAACCGCACCGGGGAAATTCTGCTGGAGGGCGCTTCCGTGACGATCGGTTCCGCGCGCGACGCCATGGAAAACAGGATCAGCCTTGTTCCCGAGGACCGCAAGCGCATGGGGCTTATTGTGGGCCTCTCCATCCTCAAGAACTTGTCGCTGCCCAACCTGGAGCGCTTCTCCGGCTTCATGTCCATCAACCGAAACGCGGAGCTGAAGGCGTGCGAATCCATGGCAACGTACCTCTCAATCAAGACGCCTTCCCTGCTCGCCCTTGTGAACAGCTTGAGCGGCGGCAACCAGCAGAAAGTCGTCATCGCCAAATGGCTGATGTCCGAGCCCGCGATCCTTATCCTTGATGAGCCGACGCGCGGGATTGACGTCGGCGCAAAGTTCGAGATCTACAAGCTCATGAACAAGCTGGCGGAGGAAGGGGTGGCGATCGTCCTTGTCTCCTCGGAGCTGCCGGAGATTCTCGGCATGAGCGACCGCATCCTCGTCATGCACGAAGGAGAGTGCGCCGGCATCGTTGACAGAAGCGACGCCACGCAGGAAAAACTCATGGCGATGGCAACGGGCATCCTGACTGCCGCGACAAGCGAGGTGAAATAATGCTGGCAACACAGACGATCTCAGTGACGGCGGTCTTAAAAAGCATCCGCGCGAACATCCGCACCTACACCATGATCATCGCCCTTGCGCTGATCTGGCTCCTGTTCGGGAGCCTCACGCACTGGGTATTCTTCGAGCCGCGCAACCTTTCCAACCTGTTCCGGCAGATGACCATCGTGTCCTTCCTGGCAATCGGCATGGTCCTGGTCATCACAACGGGCAATATCGACCTGTCGGTCGGTTCGGCCACCGGCCTCGTGAGCGCCGTGACCGCCTACCTGCAGGTGAATACCATGCCGCCCATCCTCCATCATCTCTTCCCGGCAATGGCCGCGGGCCCACTGGGCGTGCTCAACACGATTATCGCGATCCTCTCCGCGCTCCTTGTGGGCCTCCTCATCGGGCTCTGGCAGGGGACCATCATCGCCTTCCTCAAGGTCCCTGCCTTTATCGTAACCCTGGGCGGCATGTTGATCTTCCGCGGCGGCGTGCTGGCGGTCACCCAGGGCAAGAGCCTCACGATCTATGAGGACGATTTCCGCCTGATCGCCCAGGGGTACGTGCCCGGCATGGTTGGTTGGATCCTTGGAGCGATTGTCGTGGCTGTGACCGTTTTCATTGTATTTCGGGGCCGGCAGCAGAGAAAGGAGTTCGGCTTCAAGCTCGTGCCTTTTTATCGGGATCTCTTGAAAGCCCTGCTGATCGCCGCTCTCGTTGCTTTCTTCATTTTCATCATGAACAACTATCGCGGGATCCCGAACCCTGTCCTCCTCATGGCCGTGGTTGCCCTCATATTCACCTACCTGGCGAACAACACGAAGTTCGGACGCTACTCCTACGCCCTCGGCGGCAACAAAGAGGCGACGAAGCTTTCCGGCATCAACATCGACCGGGTGGTGTTTTCGGTTTTCATCCTCATCGGTCTGCTGACCGGCGTTTCGGGGATCGTGCTGACGGGGTACGTTGCAGCGGGGACCATTGGCGGAGGCACCAACTATGAGCTGGATGCCATCGCCTCCTGCGTCATCGGGGGAACGAGCCTCATGGGCGGCGAGGGAACCATCGTCGGAGCCATCGTTGGATCCCTCATTATCGCGAGCCTCCTCAATGGGATGAGCGTCATGAACATGGACGTGTTCTGGCAGTACATCATCCGCGGCCTCGTTGTCATCGCCGCCGTGTATATTGACGTCACGTCGAAAAGGAACCGCGCATAGGTTTTTCGGAGACCCTAAGGGCGCCTAAAGTGAAACCCAATCCTTCATTGCGCCGGTGAAATTCTCCGTGTAGCCGCTATGCGCGGTGCAGAGCAGGGAAACGCCGCTCAACCGCGAGAGTTTGAGAATGGATTCCCGCTGCCGTGACTTGTTGTGTTGCATGAATCCCCTGTCCATGACCGCTTTTCCTTCCTTGAGATTCAAGATATCGCCGACAACGAGCACGGAGCCGTTGATAAGAAACGACATGGATCCCGCGGTATGGCCGGGGGTGGACAGGCACGTGATGGAGGCATTGCCGATCGTCAAGACTTGATTGTCATCAAGGAGGTCATGCTCAACCGCGAGCGGCTTATTGTACATGATTCCGAAAAAACGGGAAGTGGTATGGTCAAGCATGGCAACTTCAGCCCTCGGCAGATAGACCTTCGCTTGGGGAAACGCGGCAAGACCTCCGACATGGTCCCTGTCTGAATGCGTCAGGAGGACATGCCTGACTCTTTTCGGATCCACCCGAAGCTTTTCAAGCTCCGCAAGGGTTGTTTTGGGGCTCATGCCGGTGTCAAAGGCGATCAGAGATTCACCGGCATCGTAGAGATACATTCCGACAAATCCCAGGTTCAGGAGGTAAAGGTTCTTTAACGGCGAACCGCTGGGTTGGATTTTGTCTGCCATTTCGACCTCCGCTGCGCTGACTCGATTACGCTACCACGATCAGACTCCGCTTGCCAGTCCGTCACAGGCTGGACGGCAGGTGGTCCGGACAGAAGGTGTGCGAATACAGAACGCCCGTCTTTCGCGCAATGTAATCGGCAAGCGGGATCCACTCGACCGTGGCGCCGGTGGTGACCCGGATCCGGCGGCAGACCGAGCACATCGGCAGGATGAGCTCAGCCTGCCGGGAGAACTCTTGCAGCAGGATCAGCTCGGTCACGTCCCGCGCCACCCCCTGGGTCCCGAGGCTCTCCTCCCCCGCCGCCCCTTTGGTGTGACGCCGGCTTTCGCCCAAGCCGTATGAGAAGAGGGACACGTAGAGGAACTCAAGATCGTACCGGCGGGGCCTCCCCGCCCTGGTGAGAAGGCGCAGCCGCAGGTTGCGCGTGGCCCGGTCCGCGCGCCTCCTCTCGCGCAGCGGCCAGTATGCGTGCTGCCGATCTTCGGGGTGCACCAGTTCGATCAACTCCCTGCCAATAAGGTCCTTCTTGGAATATCCCAGGAGCGTTTCCACAGTGTCGTTGATGAAGAGCACCTTTGCCTTTTCATCCAGCACGTATACGATGTCGGGAGAGTTCTCCACCAGCCCCCGGTACAGGACGTCCATCCGGTCCAACTGCTCCTGGAGCTGCACCTTGAGCGTGGTGTCGCGAAAAATGAGCAGCCAGCCCATTGCGGAATCATTGATGCGGCGGGGGACGGAAGTGACCTCGGCAGGCACCTCCCAGCCGAAGCTTGTCTGCAGCTTCACCGGCAGGCCGGGAAGCAGCGACCCGGTCCGCTGAAATCCAAGCATCTCGCCCAGCATCTGCCGGGAATCAGGTGCAATGATTGCATCCAGGTGGTAGCCGACCACGTCCTCCCGAGCAAAGCCGGTGATTTCCTCTCCCGCCCTGTTCCACGAGAGCAGTATGCCGTCCTCGTCGCAGAGAGCCACGATCTCCTGAAGGTCGTCCGCCGCCAGATTATCGCCGCGAGCTTCACCCGATGTGTCCATTGCCTTAAAAATAGCACGAGATGCCGGGCAGGGGGAAGGGAGCCCAGGGCATCATCCGGATAGAGGCACGAGCAGATCGCCGAGTGAATCCGCGAGGATATTGTCCTTGGGATGTCCGTGACCCTTGTACTGGATGAAACACTCGCCAAAGGGCCTGCCGATGCGTTCCCCCTGCGCCCGGGTCAGGCGGAGCATCTCCTCGATGTAGGAGTCGATGCCGTTTATGAACCGCAGCCATTCACGCTGAGAAGCGTGCGCCGCCAGCATCCGCTGCTTGGTCTCCATGCAGCCGCTGACGTCGATGCCGAACCCCATGGGGAGCGGCCGGTCGAAATTGTCCATCCCCCCGAAAGCGTTCCAATAATACAGGTAGGGGAGCGAGTCTATCGCGGGCAGGGGCTCGCCGCAGTCGTACAATGGCACGGAGGCATTGAACGCCGCGGCCCGGACCAGCCGGGAGGTTTCCTCGTGGTCCACGTGGTAGTCCACGGGAGAATGAGTCAGGATCACATCGGGCCGCACAAGGCGGACGACGCGGGTTGCCCGCCGCCGATACGCCTGGTCGTAGGCGACCTCCAGATCGCAGCCGCCCGCATAGTGGTATCGCGCGCCCAGGATCCGGGCGGACGCCTCCGCTTCAGAAAGCCTGATGGCGCGGATCTCGGCGCTGGACAGCTTTGTGGAGCCCGCTTCCCCGCCCGTCATGGTGGCAAGGTGCACTTCCCACCCCCGTTGCGCAAGGAGCGCCAGGGTGCCGGCCGCCATGAACTCGATGTCGTCGGGATGACACCCGAAGGCGAGAATACGTTTCATCTCTCCCTCCTTGGCGTTTACAATGCCGGCCGGGGAAGGAGCCTGGCTCTTTCCACGATCTCCCTCACCTTCTGCTCCCACTCGATGGCCATGATGTGGATGCCGGCAACGCCCTCGATGGCGCGGAGCTGCTCAATGATCTCCGCGCAGATCGCCAGCCCCACCTCGGAGCCCTTGCCCTTGGGCGCTTGGCTCATGCGCTTCACGATCTCCGGCGGAATGAGGACGCCGGGCACCTGTTCCGCCATGTAGCGCGCCATGCCGGCGGATTTCAGCGGCGTCACGCCGGCGAGGATCCGGCACTTCGTGTGCACGCCGAGATCGCGCACGGCCTTCATCCATTCGGCGAACATTTTCACGTCATAGACGCATTGCGTCTGCACATAGTCCGCGCCGGCTGCCACCTTCTTGGCCAGGCGCAGCGCGCGGAACTCGTACGGCTTGGCAAAGGGATTGGCGGCCGCTCCGATGAACATTGGCACGGACCCGGCGATCTCTTCATCGCTCCCCAGGATCCGTTTCTCATCGCGCATGCGCTTCACCAGGCCGATGAGCTGCACGGAGTCTATGTCAAAGACCTTTTTCGCGGTCTTCTGGTTGCCGAAGCTCTGGTGGTCTCCCGAGAGGCACGTGAGGTTGCGGATGCCCAGGCCAACGGCGCCGAAGATGTCGCTCTGCATGGCAATGCGGTTCCTGTCGCGGCAGACCATCTGCATCACGGGCTCGATGCCCATCTGCGCGAGCAGCGCGGAAACGGCCACGCTGGACATGCGGACGACCGCGGTCTGGTTGTCCGTGACGTTCACCGCGTCCGCCGCACCGCGCAGGAGCTCGGCCTTCTTGCGCACAAGCTCCACGTCCGTGCCCGCCGGGGGGCCCAGCTCGGCCGTGACGGCGAAGTGGCCCGCCGCAAGAACCTTTTCCAGATTGCTGCCCGACTTCATCCGCCCTTCTCCTCCCGCGGCTGCTTGACGTACCGCGCCTCGTAGCCCCGCTGGACGAGCGTGCCGGGCCCCTTGTCGATCCATTCCATGACCGGCCGGAGGTCCAGGATGCTCTGGAGCCGGCCCTGCGCCTTCAGCCGGTCATAGATGTCATTCCATGCGCAGGGCACATTGTCGCCCACCTCGCACAGGCCGTCGGCCTGGGTGCCGCCGCAGGGGCCGTTGAACAGGCTCTTGGCGCACCGCGTGACGGGGCAGATGCCGCCGGTATATCCGAGCATGCACTTCCCGCACTGCCTGCAGCGCTCCTCATACAGGCCCACGTCCCTGTCAACGCCCACGAACGCGGTATCCAGCCCGGGGAAAACCGGAAGCAGGGGATATGCGTCCGCCATGTGCTGGGCGCCGGCGCCGCACGCCGTGGAAAGGAGGCAGTCGCTGTCCTTGACCCGGTCCTCTATGTCTTGAAGGAACTCGAGGTTGCACTGGCGCTCCGTAACGAAGCACTCAAACTGCTGCGGTACGTGCGCCTGCCGGGCGCACGCGGCCAGATCATCCGCAAGGGCAAGCGTTTCGCGCTGCCCGCCGGCCAGGCATACCGACGTGCATCCGCCGCATCCGACCACCAGCACGCGGCGATAGCCTTTCACCATCTCGAATATCTCTTCCAGCGGTTTTCGCGTGGCTTTTACCATTTCTCCTCCCTGCTCACCTGCTCCAGGCGTGGCATTCGCCGCATGTCCGCGGTCCGGTCACCTTTCCCTGCCTCTTTGCCGTGTCGTGACACGTGATGCACAACTGGTGGAAAGCCGCTTCCAGATTCCGCGGCTTCACATGGCAGGCGGCGCACTGGAGGGAGGGATCTCCCTCCTTGAGGGTCCGCGGATCCAGGATGTTCTTTCCGTCCTTATACACGTGGTGGCAGGTGAGACAGCTCACCCCGTCGATGGACATGTGATCCTTGTGCGTGAACCGCACCGGAGCCCGACTGGCTGCTCCGAACACCTTGGGATCCGAGATCGTGATGAGCGCCGGCGGATCGGCGCACACCACGGGAACGATGACCAGAAGCAGGAGCGTCATCCCGAGCAACCGCGCACCGGTACGCTTCATGCGTTCCTCCTCGTTGTGTACCAGCGCTGCACCCCCCGCTCCCGGCAGGCGCCGCGCGCCACGGCAATGAGCGACGGGATGCTGATCCCGATGGGGCAGTAGCAGCGCATGCACAGCACGCACTTGTCCCAGACCAGCTCCCGAATGCGCTCGTATTCCGCTTCGGAGAGCCGGCCCTTCCTCCGCCAGATCCTGCCGATGGAATTGATTGCCTTATACGAGGGCGTATAGGTGGGATCCCCGCCGCTCTGGCGGAATTTGAAGCAGCTCTCCGCGCACAGGGCGCAGTGCGCGCAGGCCTGCAGCGAGAGCCTGATCATGCCCTTTTTCTTTTCCACCAGGCGCCCGATCCGCTCCAGGGTCCGTGCGTCCACTGACATTTCGCCGCGCCGTGGGCGCGGATTTCTTGCATCGCGCCGGAGGCGCGGATTCCTTGCATCGCGCCGGAGGCGCGGATTCCTTGCATCGCGCCGGAGGCGCGGATTCCTTGCATCGCGCCGGAGGCGCGGATTCCTTGCGCTCATATCACCACCTGCGGTTTCCCGGCCTCCATGCGTATTCAGAGGAAATGAAGAATCGGGAGAAAATGAGGAAGGGCATGTGGCCCAGCTTGGTGAAGGGGATCGCCGCGATGCAGATCTCCCCGATGATCATGTGCGTGACAAGCACCGTGCGATAGTCCAGCCATTGATGGTAGGCCATGTATGCGGTCACGAACGGCGCTGCAACCAGAAGCAGGATGAGGTAGTCCCGCACGGTAGTGAGGGCGCGGACCCGGGGGAAGAATATCCTTCGCAGGAGGAAGAAAAGCCCGGCCGCCAGCAGGACGAGGGTCAGCTTGTCCATGAGAGGTTCGGGCAGCGTGGGCAGGCTCACGCGGAATGTCTGGAAGAAAAGGATGTTGTGAGCGGGCAGAAGCAGCGGCACCAGGAACAGGGCAAGATGGAAAAGGAGGCTTACCACCCCCATTACCGGATGGGTGCCGAACACCGTTCCCCGCACCCGCCTGCGCAGCCGCAAGATCACTCCGCCGATCCGCGATCTCCCCTGCGTGAGGAACTTTTCGTCATCCGCTACCGGCAGGGGTACCGGAGCGGCCGCCGCCCCGCCCGCCGTCCGGGTGAGCCGCGTGAGCCGGGTGAAGGTATAGATCCTCCATGCGAACCCAAGGGCGAAAAGCGCCCACGCCGCGATGAAAAGCGGACCGCGCGCGATGTCGTACAACTGGAAACGCACGATGCCTGAAAAACTGGCTTGTCGGGCCGTGTGGCAGTCGTTGCACGCAACGGGCCCGGTGCCTCGGCTCTTATGGCAGCTGATGCAGGCCTGATGCATGATGTTCACGGCCTCGGCGCCTTTATGGCACGTAGCGCACGCCGGCGCCTCCCAGCCCTTCACTCCCGTATGGTGGCATTGCTCGCAAGTCACGCCCATCTGAGCATGCAGGGCGTGGGAAAAAACCACGATCGGCGCGTCCTTGTCCGCGAGAACCATGCCGGTTCGCATATCTTCCCGCGTCACGAAATCATCAACGCGATGGACCCTGGTCCAGGTAGGGACCTTGGAGGTGCCGGCAGGCGTTGGCACGGCTGCGGCTGGCGCGGCGGTTGCCGTGGTGGATTTGGAAGCCGATGAAGATGCGTCCGGGCTTTGCGCGAACGCGGCACTGGCCGCTAGAAGCAAGGGGAGCAGGAGCGCGCCCAGAGTTGTCCTGTTGAAACGGAATGTCACTTTCGAGCCCCAGCTTCTTATTGTTTCGGGAGGAACAGATGCTGATATATCAAAAAAAGAGGAAAGCTTCAATCCTGTCGCGCACCTTGACCATGAGGCCGGTATCGCATATAGAGGATGCTACACGGACATGTTTCAAACACTCGACACTGCCACCCGGCGTCTGTATATCCTCCTCCTTTTCGCCTTCGCCGTCTTCGGCATGATAATGACCATTGCGGGAGCTGCGCTGCCCCAGATCATCCGCACCTTTCACTGGTCCTACACCATCATGGGACTGGTGCTCGCAGCCAGCTCCCTCGGATACGTCTTCTCGACCTTTCTCAGCGGAATCCTGGCCCAGAAGATCGCTCCCAAGGCCGTGCTGATAGCCGGTGTGATCATCGGCGCGGTCGGCATGTCCCTGTTCGTGCGCTGGCCCTCGCCGTGGCTCAACCTCCTCTTCAACCTCGCGGTCGGGTTGTGCCAGGGCGCGCTGGAGGTCATTGGAAACCTGGAAATAATCCACATGGAGCGCAACGGGCAGAGCAGGCTGATGAACCTCTCTCATTCAGCCTTCTGCATTGGCGCTCTTGGGGGCCCGCTCGCCCTGGGATACATACTGAAGTCGGGCTACTCCGTGATCACCGTCTTCGCCGTTGCGGGCGCGCTTCTTGCACTCCTGGCTGTCCTGTTCGCCGTGACCCGGTTTCCCCGGGTCCGCCAGGAGCCGGGACATGAAGAGCGCGAGGGTTTGCGGCTGCTGCGCCAGCCTCTCCTTCTCCTCCTGATCATCATGTTCCTGCTGTACGTGGGGTGCGAGATCGGCGTTTCCTCCTGGACATCCGAGTTCTTTGTCACCCTCTTCGGCGCCACAGCTTCCACGGGCGCCTTTATCGTGGCCTTGTTCTGGGTGGGGCTGCTCATCGGCAGGGTGGGGATTTCCTTCTTCTACAAGGGAACGAGGCAGGAGAATCTCATGCTCGCTATTATCTCGACCTCAGCCGCCGCCCTTCTGGTGGCCCTGCTCGCGCATTCCACGGCTGCCGTTGCCGTTGCCATAGTGTTCGTCGGATTGGGGTTCTCGGGGTTCTATCCCCTCGCCATGACCGTTGTGGGCAGGTATTATAAGAGCGGCATGGCGGTGGGCAGCGCGGCGGCCGGGGGAGCGACCGGCTCCGTCGTATTCCCCTTCATTATGGCGCTTCTCTCTCAGACCGTCGGAATGCGCGGAGGATTCTGGTTCTACCTGGGCCTCAACCTGCTCCTGGTGGGGCTCACGGCCGTGCTCGTACGCATGGTACACCGCAGACGCCGCGGGAAGGCTTGAGAGAGCGCGGCCGCGAAAGGGGAGACGTCCCCAAAAACTCTTTACGCCTTTTGCGCAAGATCGAATGATGCCTCCGCGGCCTCAAGAGTCTTCTGCACGTCCTCGTTCGTGTGGGCAAAGCAGGAATACCAGTGGTGGCGGGGATGCATGAATACCCCCCGCTTTGCCATCTCATTATAGAAGACCTTCATCGCCCGCTTGTCCTTCTCCGTTCCGGGATCGCCTTTATTCCAAATCAATTCCTGCCAGACCGTCATGTGATCCGCGGGGTCGCCGAAAACCAGGAACGGCATGGGAGGAACCCCCAGGACGCCCGCACGAATCTTCTTCCGCTCGATAATCTGCGAAAGCCCATCCAGGAGCTGTTTTCCGATTTCCCAGAGGCGCGGCACGACGTTTTTTGTTTCGATTTCCCGCAGGGTCACCATGGCTGCCCGAAACGCGAGATTGTTCATGAAGTAGCTGCCTGAGATGTTGGTGGTCTCCGCGAGCCGCATGAACTCGCGCCTGCCGACCACGGCGCTGATGGGATAGCCATTGGCGATCCCCTTTGAAATGGTGGTGATATCCGGAATGACGCCGTAGTACTTTTGCGCGCCCCCCAGGCTCATCCGCGGCCAGGATCGGATCTCATCAAAAATCAGGATCACGCCGTGGCGATCCGCGAGCTCTCTCACCCCTTCGAGGAAGCCCTTTCGAGGCTGCTCCACTCCGAGAGGCATCATGATGATGCACGCAACCTCGCCCTTGTGCTTGTTCAGCAGTTTTTCCAATGAGTCCAGATTGTTGTAGTCGAAAGACAGGGTGTTTTCGGTCGTGCTCTTAGGCACTCCCGGCCCCCCTCCCACCGACCAATCGTGCCATCCATGGTATCCCCACCGGAGCACCTTGATCTTTCCGGAATAAGCCCGCGCGATCCTGACAGCCGCCGAGGTCGCTCCCGATCCGGAGGTCACGAATTGCACCATCTCCGCGCAGGGAATCAATTGCGTGATTTTTTTCGCGAGCTCCAGCTGCACGGGCGGAGTAAGGTTGAACAGGAAACCCTTCTTGGTTTCTTCGATGACGGCCCGATCGACTTCCTCATTGCAGTGGCCGAGTATGATCGGCCCGTACGAGAGCATCCAGTCGATATACTCATTGCCGTCGACATCCCATATGTGCGCGCCCTTGGCGCGCTCCAGGAAGATGGGAAACTCATCAAAAAACAGGTCCGGACGGCGGGAGCTCTGGACCCCCCCCGGAACGTACTTCAGCGATTCTTCATACAATTCCCTTGATTTTTGAACGCTCCACCCCATATCTATTCCTCCTCTATCCCTATTTGCATCTTCCGCCTTCCCCATCCGGATCAAGCACGTCCTTCAAATCGTATGAGGAGGCGCCGTGGCGTGTGTTATTGAGAGGATCAGCTGCCGGAGTCCGACGGCAAAAAGAGGGCTTCCGAAGCGTAGGAGAAACCCAGCAGCTCCGCAACGAGCAGCATGGCCTTTTTTATCATGAGGTCCACGCTTCGTGTGCACATTGGATTATGTAATCTACATTACCCGAGGCTGTAATTCCTGTCAAGAGAATACAAAAACTTGCGAAGGCCGGCGTGCATTGAGAGTGCGGCAAGGCCATGGTCTCAAACGCAGAGGACCTTCCCCTCTTGCATATTTATGAGTATCATGCACGGACTTCACCCGGCTGTGGGGCCGGAGAAAGCGGGGGATGAATGACGGACGGTACCGTGCGCTCTTACGGCTACAAGTGGGTCATCCTTGCGACATTCATGTTCATCGCGGCGATGAGCCAGGCCCTCTGGATCACGTTTGCTCCTATCACCTCTGATGCGATGAAGTACTACGCCACTTCCGATATCTCGATCGGTCTCCTGTCAATGGTATTCATGATCGTGTACATCCTGCTGGTCCTTCCCTCGGCATGGCTCATTGACACGTGGGGATTCCGTGGCGCCGTCTCCCTGGGCGCGGCGCTGACAGCGGCCTTTTCCGTGACCCGCGGCGTGTTCGCGGACAATTTCACGCTCGTGTTCGCGTCACAGGTGGGGATCGCCGTTGGCCAGCCGCTTATTCTCGGCTCCATCACAAAGCTCGCCGCGCGCTGGTTTCGCAAGGAGGAACGCGCCACCGCATCGGGGCTGGGCACGCTCTCCATGTACCTGGGCGTGCTGGCAGGCATGATCGTCCCGCCGCAGCTTTTTGCGCGCTGCGGGATGAAAGGGATGCTTTTGATAGCGGGCGCCGCCACCGCCGCCGCCGCGGTCCTCTTCATTATTGCGGCCCGCGAGCACCCGCCCACCCCCGCTGGTCCCGCGGGGGAGGAGGCTCGCGCGCTCATGTTCGACGGCTTGAAGAGCATGATGCGGCAGAAGGATTTCCTCCTGCTGCTGGTCATCTTCTTCATCGGTCTGGGCGCCTTCAATGGCATCACCACGTGGATAGAGGAGATCGTGGGGCCCCGCGGCTTTTCCGCGGACCAGGCGGGGCTCGCGGGCGGCCTGATGCTCATCGGCGGCATCATCGGCGCCGTCATCATACCGCTGGTCTCGGATTCGACGCGGAGGCGGAAGCCCTTCATCATTCTGGCCCTTGCCGGCCTGCTGCCGGGGCTCGTGGGGCTCACCTTTGCCACAACCTACTGGCTGCTGCTTGCCTCTTCCTTCCTGTTCGGGATGTTCCTCCTGAGCGCCGGGCCCATCGGCTTCCAGTACGGCGCGGAGATAACGCTTCCGGCGCCGGAAGGCACTTCGAACAGCCTTCTCATCGTGATGGGACAGGTATCGGGGATCGCGTTCATTTTCGGGATGGATGCGGTCAAGGCGCCGAACGGCTCCATGACCGTCTCCCTGCTGACGCTCGCGGGCCTCATGGCGGCCAGCATTGTGATGGCGGCGTTCCTCAGGGAATCGCCGATCCACGACGGCGCAGCAGGATGAGGAGGCCGACGCCCAGGGACCAGAGGATGGTGGCGAAAAAGACCGACCATTCCGCCGCTGCAAGCAGCCAGAATCGCGGCCTCTGCGCGAAAGTGGCGGGATTCAGGGGGTCCATCCCGTGCGCCCGTTCTTCACGGAAGCCAGCACGAGGAACCCGGCATAGGCGGCAACGGCCAGGAGGCTGAAAAAACTCGCGCTCTTCACTATCCTCGCGCCGCCGCGCGGCTGCGCCAGGATGCCGATCGCGAAGAGGAGCGTCGTGGCAAGGCCGCAGCGGAAGAACCACATCGCCACAAAGAGGTGCATGCGGAGGTCGTTCATGGGAAAAACGCCCACGCCGGAGCAGAAGGCGCCCGCGCAGACGCCCGCCGCGGCGCCGAGAATCGACCAGATGCCGCGCAGGCTCAGCCTCAGCCCGATACAGAAGAGAATAAAGAGTATCCCGGCGGCGATCAGGCCGGCATTGAAAAGCCAGGCATTGCGCGAAACCCCGACCTGGCCCAGCTCTGAGATGAAGTGATTGAGAAGCGAATAGGGTTCGCCATGCTCTCCCGTGTACGTCAAGGCGGCCGCCGCGATGCTCGCGCCCACCAGCAGGCTGCCGCCGATGCCCAGGAAGGGATAGGCCTGGTCTAGGAGCGCCCGCGGGGTCGGGCTATCGCGCCGGCGCAAGGCTCACCTGCATGCACATGTTCATCACCGTCAGCACTTCCGCGAACGCTCCAAGAATTCCCTGCACCAGCTCGTATCCGGTGGAAGCGCGCACCTCGGATTCCGGCATCGGGTAATACAGATCAAAGCCGGCCCAGGCATCCGGAGCCGCTTTCCGCGCAGCCTCCCGGATCTGGCGCGCGGATGTAAAATCGGCCCTGGTAAAGGTGGTTCCCCCAGCGGGTCCGGCAATGCTCACCGAGAACCCCTCATGAACGACCAGGCGGCGCAGTTCCTTGTCCAGCTCCGCGCTTGAAGCGCATTTTTTCATCAGCCTGTGCCAGTCCCAGTCGGGCTGGAGGAGGATGCCGGCAAAGGACGGGTCGCCCGAAACAAAGCCGCGCTCCACGGCGAGGCCGCACTGGAAGATCCGGCGCGCGCGATCCGCCTGGATGTAAAGCTTGGCGCAGCCGAAGTTCACGGAATGCGACACGGGTTTCGCTTCCCGGTTGGAGCGCGGGAGCCAGCAGATCCACTGCCAATACACTCCCCGTCCCCAGCGGTCGGTCACGAATCCCGTGCCATACTCCTGCTCCAGCCGGTATTTCAGGATGCGGGTGATGCGCTGGTGCGGTTCGAGGTTGCCGACCCTGATTCCCCTGTCAAAGTCGATCCACTCCGGCTGGAACGCCCCGCCGTCGGGAAGCTCGGACGGCGTCTCCGCCGAACGCGAGAGAGGAAGCCAATCCTTCGAGGTTGCCCGTGGCTTCATGGAATTCATTGTGCATGCGGCCGCGCCGTCGTGTATAGTGGGCTGCAATGAGGGAAGGACCCAGAGCAGCGCACCGGGATGAACGGACCGCCGTGATAGGACTAGCCAATGCCGTCTTCTATCCCGATGGCCGATTCGACATGGGCAGGGCCTTCCCCACCTTCTTTGCCCGGGACAACCTCGCTCGCTTGCGCGTCATGGTGGATGACGGCAGACCGATCTCTCTTGCCGGCTTTACCCTGCGTGATCTCTCCCTCAACGGCGTCTTGCTCCGCGCCGCGTGCGTCGGGTCGGTGTGCACCCGGGAGGAATATCGCGGGCAGGGGATCGCGGCGCGGCTCATGGACGACGTCGTGGCGCGGGCCGCCGAGCAGGGAGCGGTCATGGTCTTGATCTCGGGCGGTCGTGGATTGTATCGGCGCATGGGCTGCGCGGACGCGGGCCTCTACCACGTCATCAGCATCGGGAAGAGAAGCGATCTTCCCGCCATTGCGTGTGATTCCCGGGATTGGGTTGAAGAGGACCTGCCGGACATGATGGCCCTGCACCAGGCCGAGGCTGTCCGGTTTGTCAGGGACGCGGCGGAAATGCGCATGCTGCTCGAGTCGCGCATGCTTTTCTGCCGGCCTGCGCGCACATTTGTCGTACGCAGGGACGGTTCAGTCCTTGCATACATCTGCTGCCAGGGCCCCGACGATCTGAGCGGCGTGGGCGTTGTTCGAGCGCGGGAAATCGCGGGATCTCGTCCTGCGCTTCTGGCCTCGGCGCCGGCGATTCTCAAGGCCCAGGGCGCCCAGGTATTGGAGATCGAAATCCCGGCAGCGGACATCGAGTTGGAAAATCTGGCGCGTGCTCATAAGCTGCCATGCAGGAATGTCGGGTTCCACGGCACGGTCAAGATCATCGACAGGAAGGGTTTCTTTCGCTCCCTGGAAGGACACATCGCAAAGCGCCTCACGCCGGAGGAGCGCGAGGCATTGCGGATCGAGTGCGGCCCTGCCGTGACCTTCCGATGCGGCTCCGAGCAGGTTTCGATCCGCCAGGATGAAGAGCTCGCCGCCATGGTCTTCGGATCCGTCGAGCGGGTGGGTCCCGCGGTCGGGAGGGGAAGACTCGGCAGCCTCCTGGGACGGCTTTTTCCCCTCCCTCTCCCCGGTTATGGGCTGAATTACGTATAGCCATCCGCGGGGGCCACAGCTCTCTCAAACACCTTGCAGCCGGAAGATGCGCGCGGGGTTGTCATGGAAGAGGGCCAGGCCGATCTGGAGAGCCTTCTCTCGCGTGAAAACTCCCTCGCGCACCTTTTCCGCAAGCACTCGCGCCACGTTCTCGCGGGCTAGAGAGAGGTGGCCCCAAACGCCGTCGACAAACATGTAATCCCCGCCGAACGCGCTGATCTTCGTATACGGCAGAGCGTCGAGGAAATCCGCCAGGGCGCTCCGGCTTGCGGCAGGAGAAATGATATGCGCCCAGCACATGTCGACAAAGACATTGGGGAAGTTCTTGCACAGCGCCGCGGCAACCCCCTGGTACGGGTAGCTGATATGAAAAAGGTCGAAATCCACGTTCGGATATGCCAGGAAAAGGTTGGACATCAGGGAGGGGTCGGAGTTCGAGATGATGTTGCCGTTGCCTTCCTGAAGCCCGGTGTGGAACTGGAACACGAGATGCCGCTCATTGGCCTTCTGGAGCATGAAGTGCATCATGAAATCCTGCGCCTCCCGGGGGAATGGAAAATCATCCTCCGCCTTCCTGCCGCGGGACTTCCAGCCTCGGAGGCATGCCGAGAAAGCCGAGCGCGCGGCATCATAGGCTACGACCTCGAAGCGCAGCGACCGTAAATAGGCAATCGTGCTCTTCAGCGCGACGGCGCCCTGGGCATACACGTCATCCAGCTCCTGCTGGAAGGCGCGCATCCAGTCGTCCAGCGACCGTATGGTGAAACCCCGCTCGCGTTCCACGCCCACGATCATCTCGCCGGCCCGGGGCTGGGGAATTGCATAGTAGGGCTACCAGACCCGGCGGAAGAAATCCCTGTCGCACGCCATGCCCCCGAAAAAGCCGTCCAGGATGCTCACCCGGATGCCGCAGAGGTCCTTCAATACCCGGCGGTAATGGCCGGGAGCAAGGGCTGCGCGAAAAGCGGCATCCAGGGACTCGATCGTGCTCCCCCGCACGCCGTCGATGCCGTAGATCTCCCGGGCCGCGCCATCCAGGGCCCGCCCGTATCCCGTGTACCGGCATGCCTCCCAGAACGGCTCCACCAAGCGCCAGCGCTCCCGAAGGGGCTGGGAGCAGTCCCGCGCGCGCTCGAGGTCGGATGGTGAGAGACCGGCGGACACGAGGTCGGAGCTCATGTAGTGTCCAAGGTATTCCTTCAGGACATCCGTGTTCCGTTCCCTTTTTTCCTCGCTGTAGGGCAGATGCTCATGCGTGTCTATGACGGGCATGGCGCGCAGGTCCCTGAGGATGCCGCGCTCCAGGTCTCCCATGCTGTTTCCCTGGTCTTGCATATGATTCCTCCGGCTCGTATGACAGTATCATGAACAAGGCGGAATTGCGCGCGGAGATGACCAGGATCATGAAAGACATCGGCGCCGCCGACCTGGCTGAGCGCAGCGCGCGTGTGGCACGACGTCTTGGGGAAACAGAGGCCTGGCGCCGCGCCGACGTGGTGCTCTGTTTCCTTTCCATGCCCCACGAGCTGGAGACGGCGGAGATGATCCGGGCCGCGCGCGCGGAGGGGAAAACCGTGGCGGTTCCCTGGATCGAAGGGAACAATATCCGGTTCCTGCTGCTGCCCGAGGAAACGGGCAGCCTGGCCCGTGACAGGTGGGGCATTCCCGTCCCGGATCCCTCCTGGGCGGCGCTCGACCCCGCGCGCGCGGCCCGGCCCCTGGTGGCGGCTCCCGGCCTCGCTTTCGACCGCTCGGGCCACCGCCTGGGCCGGGGCAAGGGCTACTATGACCGGTTCCTGGCGCACGCGCGTCCGGCAGCGCGGGGCCTTTCGGTCATTGGAGTCTGCCTCTCTGAACAGCTTTTAGACGCAGTGCCGCATTCCGCCGGCGACCAGAGGGTGGACGGTATTGTCACTGACGCGGAGACGATGCTTCTGGCGTAGCGCCGCCTCTTCACCCCTCGCTCCGCGGCCGCGCCCCTCGCTCTTGATTCAGTCACCTGACACGCATACATTGAACACCTGACAAGGGAGAGACACACGCATGGGAGTGATAAAATCGGCTTATGAGATCGCGATGGAAAACTCGAAGGGCATTGAGGCCAACAAGGAGCTGGTGGAGAACAACCGGTTGCGCGACGAAGGCAAGAAGCTGGTTTCCAAGGTCCTTGACAACCCCTCGTTCGACCTGAAGGCGGTGCTCAAGGGATACGACGCCCGCCAGGGCAGGCTCGTCCGCGAAGGCCTGATGCAATCCCTGCTTGCCAACCTGGTGCTTCCCATCGACGAGTTCGGCATGAAGGATACAAAGCGGCTCGGGGAGGCGATTGCCGCCGCCGTTGCCGACACGCGCAAGGTGGGCATGATCTTCAGCCAGCTTGACGGCTTCTTCAAGGAATACCTGGGCGAGCGCAAGCGCCTGGCGGAAGCGGTGGAGAAGCAGTACGCACCGAAGCTGAAAAAGAAGGAAGAGGAGCTTTCCCGGCAGATGGGAAGGCCCGTGAAGATCAATCCCGCGGCGGACCCGGAGTTCCAGGGCCTGGTCCGCAATTACCTCTCGCAGCTTGACGTGAAGTACGGAGAGTCGCTCGACGGGGCAAAGGAAGAGATCAGGGCAATCTTCGAAAAAAGCGCCCCATGAGGCTCGTCGCCGACCTGCACGTCCACTCCCGGTATTCGCGGGCCACGAGCAGGGAGGCGGACCTTGCGGGCTACTATCGCTGGGCGCAGGTCAAGGGAATCGACATCGTGGGCACCGGAGATTTCACCCATCCCCGGTGGTTCGCTGAGCTCTCCTCCCAGCTCGTGGAGAAGGACGGGCTGTATGTCCTGAAAGACCCGCCCCGGGGATCGCCCCTGGAAGGCGCCGCGCCCGCGGACACGCCCGTTCGATTCATGCTTACCTGTGAGATCAGCTCGATCTACAGGAAGCACGGACAGGTGCGCAAGGTGCACAGCCTTGTCTTTGTTCCGACGCTGGAGGATGCGCGCAGGCTCAATGGGAGGCTCGCCGCGATCGGGAACATTGCTTCCGACGGCCGCCCCATCCTTGGGCTTGATCCCAAGGACCTGCTCTCCCTGGTTTTGGAGACAAACGCCGACGGTTTCCTGATCCCCGCGCACATCTGGACTCCGTGGTTTTCCCTCTTCGGCTCCCAGTCCGGTTTTGACCGGATCGAGGACTGCTTCGAGGAGCTCACGTCCCGCATCTTCGCGCTGGAGACGGGTCTCTCCTCGGACCCGCCGATGAACTGGCGGTGGAGCGCCCTGGACCGGTTTCGGCTGGTCTCCAACTCCGACGCGCACTCGCCCGGCAACCTCGGCAGGGAGGCGAACCTGCTCGACGCTGAACCCACCTGGCCAGGCGTGGCGGACGCGCTGCGCACGGGCAGAGGGTTTCTCGGGACCTTCGAGTTCTACCCCGAGGAAGGGAAATACCATTTCGACGGCCACAGGAAGTGCGGGGTCCGCATGGACCCGGAGCAGACCTTCAGGAGCAACGGCGCATGCCCGGTCTGCGGCAAGCCGGTCACGGTGGGCGTGCTCAACCGCGTGCTCAGCCTGGCCGATCGCCGCGCCCCCCAGCAGCCGCGGCCGTCCGAGGGATACCGCTCCCTCATCCCCCTGCCGGAATTGCTCTCAGAGATCGCCGGCGTGGGCGCGGGCTCGCGGGCGGTGACGGCGCTCTACGCGCGGATCATCGCCGCTTTCGGCAGCGAGTACCGGTTTCTCCTTGATGCCGACATTGAGGAGATCACCCGGTCCCAGGGCATCCTGGTCGGGGAAGCTGTCCGCCGCATGCGGGAAGGCAGGATCGACCCCCGGCCGGGATACGACGGGGAGTTCGGCGTCATCCGGGTGTTCGACGATGAGGAGCTGGAACGGCTCCGGGGACAGGACGTGCTCTTCCCCGCGCCGGGACGCCAGAGAAAAAAAAGGGAGGAACAGCCCCCACACGACGCGATGCCTGGCGGGTTCTCACCGGTGGAGGCGCCCTCACCGGCAGAGGCGCCCGAGCCTCAGCCCGGCCCCAAAAAGCCGGCAGGCCGCGAAATGGGTCACGCCCCTGCCGGGGATTCGGGCGCCCTGGATGACGAGCAACGCGTAATCGTTGATTCCCTTTCTCAGCGAGGGCTGGTCTCCGCAGGGCCCGGCTCAGGCAAGACGCGTCTGCTCGTCGGCTGGATCGCCCGGATCGCGGAGATCCGAGTCCCGTCTCCCGGGCACATCCTCGCGCTCACCTTCACGAACCGGGCGGCTGACGAGCTGAAGGACCGGCTGGCCCGGGTGATGGCGGCGCGCGCGGCCGACGTCACGGCAGCGACCTTCCACTCGTTTAGCTGGTCCCTCCTGCGGGAGCACGATCCCCGCCTGCGCACCATCTTCACTCCCTCCCATCGGCTCGCCCTGCTTGCGCTGCTGTTTCCCGGTGAGCGCCCCGCGCATTGCGCGGCGCTTGCAGAGCGAATGGAGCGGGCCTGGGAGGGCATGCCGGATCCAGACCCGGAACTGCGCGCCATGAGGGAGGTCTATGAAGAGGAGCTGCGGAAGATCGGAGGCGCCGACATTTCCTCTCTGGTCAGCCGGCTCACCGCCGTGCTCCGATCCGACCCCGGTTTCCATGCGCTCATTTCCGAGCGCTTCCAGGCCATTGCCGTGGACGAGCTGCAGGACATTAATCAGCCCCAGTACGAGCTTCTCATGCAGCTCTGCCGGACCGCCGGAGCCGTGCTCTGCATAGGAGATCCGGACCAGGCAATCTACGGGTTCCGCGGCTCCGACCGGGCGCTGTTCTTCCGGTTCCGTGACGAGAACCGGGCGGATTCATTCAGCTTGAGACGCAACTACCGGTCCTCGGCCACGATCGTGGACGCCGCTGATGCCCTGATCCGCGCCGACCGAACCCCCGGGATCCCGCCCCTCGACGCCATGCGTCCAGGGGGCGCGAAGATCCGGATCGTGCGCGCGCCGGATTCGGATGAGGAGGGACGGTTTATCGCATCCGCCATACGCGATCTTGTGGGCGGGGTGGATTCCGTGTCCGTCGATGCGGTCCGTGGAAAGGGGTCCGGGACGTATGCGTTTTCCGACATCGCGGTCCTGTTCCGCACGCGAGCGGTGCGCGACGCCCTGGTTCCCGCGCTCACCTCCGCCGGCCTGCCCATCGCGCTAGGATCGAACACGCCCCTTGCCGAGGAGGAGCCCTTTCGATCGCTGGTCGCTTCCCTGCGGCTGCTGATCAATCCCTCTGACGATGTGTCGCTTCACATCCTGCGCGCGCACCAGGCGGCGGTCGGGGTTCCCGGCGCCGTGGAAAGCTTTCTCGCGGCCGGTCCCGGCATTGCGCGCGTTGCCGCAACGGAGGGCATCTGCGCGGCTATCGACCGGATCATGGGAAGTGTCGTCAACATCGATCGGTCCCATGTTGAAACAGCGCTGGGAGAGGAGATCTTCACGGACGCCGCCGCCCGGTTTGGCGCCGACCTGCCCGGCTTTCTCGCGCACGTGTCGCTGTGCACCCGGGAGAGCGAGGGCCCGTGCCCGGCGCAGAAGATCAGTCTGCTCACCTTCCACGCGGCAAAGGGGCTCGAGTTCCCCGTGGTATTCATCGCCGGCGCGGAGGAGAGGATAACGCCGCTCCCGGGCGGCCCGGCCGGGCACGGCGGCGAAAGCTGCGCCGCCCCGGGAGGCGGCCCGGCCGGGCACGGCGGCGAAAGCTGCGCCGCCCCGGGGGACAACCTGGCGGAGGAGCGGCGGCTCTTCTACGTTGCCATGACCCGGGCGCGCGATCTTCTCTACATCACGTCGTGCAGCCGGCGCCGGCTGTACGGCCGGATCCGGGAGGTTGCGCCAAGCCGGTTTTTATCGGAGATCCCCGCGCGTCTCCGCGACGACCAGTCGCTGCGGACGCGAAGCCGGCAGCTCACCCTGTTCTGAGCCGCTGGGGCTTCTGGACGGCGGCCGCCGTTGACGCCCCCGTGCCGACGGACTATGGTGGAGCTGCATGGATGCGGGCATGGACAGCCAGGACACGAAAACCTTCCTGAAGAGCCTTGGGTTTCCCGAGGTGAAAGTGCATTCCTCCTTCAACCATTTCGACTTCTCCCGGCCGTCGCGGCGCATCCTGGTGATCGGCTCCATGGGCTCGGGCAAGACGGAGTTCTCGGCCCGGATCTGGCGCGACTCGGAGGTGGCGCGCAAAAAGACGGGGATTGCCGCCGAGCAGACGCGCACCGACGGCGCCGATCGGAGGATCGTCTTCTTCATCCGCTCCTCCCTGGACGTGAAGAGATTCCCCGACTATCCCGCCGACGCCCTGCCGTATCGGGGAGGGTATGTCCGGTGCGGACGAAACATCGCGGAGATCGCCAACTCCTTCGACCTGGAGCGCGTCATGGCGGACAATCCGCAGGCGGGAACCTGGGTCATCGACGAGGCGTCGTTCTACGAGGAGAGGCTCGCCTACGTGGTCCAGAACGCATCCCAGGCAAGGGGCTTGACGTTCATCTTTCCCTCGCTCGTGTTGAACTTCCGGCGGGAGATCTTCAATACCACTGCGCGCCTCTTGCTGGACACGGCAACGGACGTTTTTCCCCTCACCGCCTACTGCGAGCACCCCGAGTGCCTCCAGGACTCCTTCTACACCTACCGCTACTACATGGTGGACGGCCGCGAGTGCCCCGCGCTGTATTTCGATCCGCTGCTGGTGATCGGAGGAGACCGGGAGGTGAACGATTCCCGGGAGCCCAACTACTGCACCCGGTGCGACGACCACCATTACCTTCCCGGCAAGGAATACACATACCTCATCCTCAAGCCGCTGGGGGAGCAGGCCTCCCGCGGGGAGTCGACGCCGCTCCGCGAAGAGCTTGCCCTCATCAAGACCGACCTGGCGCGCTCCCGGCTGTACAAGCACTTTCACGACTGCTACGATGAGATACGGATGAACTCCCTGCGGGTTTCCTGCATAGCGGAAAAGGCGCTCCTGTTCCTGTTCACGGAGCAGAACCTGGTCCCCAATGAGCTGTTCCGAAAGCTGGTGAGCGACCTATCGATGGACCTCGACTACCTCCGGCGCAGGCTTTCCGACTGCCGGCGCGCCGCGGTGCTGGAGGGATTGTGAGGCACGGCACCGCTCCGCGGGCGGCCCTGGCTGCCGTTGCCGCTGCATGTGCCCTGGCGTTTTTTACGGGTTGCGCGGGCAAGCTGCCCGTTCTCTCCCGTGTCTACGGCCGGGTGATCTACGCGCATGACCCGTCAACCAATGCGAGCTCCGAAACCCTTGGAGTGTTCCTCGTCGCAAGCGATCCGGACGGCATGGAGAACATCAATGCGTTCTACGTCATCAACGACGATGCGGAGCTGTTCTGGAAGGTGGACAGCGCCACATGGATAACGGCCACGGCCGAGGGCGAGTCGTGGATCGGCACCACGTCTCTCATGATGCCCGGCGCCATGCCCCTTCCCGCGGGTCAATACCGGGTCGTCCTTGAGTCGGTGGGAGGCGACACCGTGGAAGACACGATCACGATCCCGGTCCGCGTTTTATCAGCGGCGGACGCGAAGTATCCCGCCGCCGCCATCGAGCAAGGCCTCATCAAAGTTTCGGGCGCCCCGGAGAGCTTTGAGATCTGGGCGTACGGGAAGGACGGCAAGTTCGTGTCCACGTTCCCCCTCAGCGGAAAAAGCCCGCAGCTTGCCGTGCAAGCCGTGACCAGCTCCTCGCCCGCCCTTGCCGGCGGATTCACTTTCCGCGTTTACGCCTGGAATGAGCAGGACGGGTTCGGCGTGCTCTGCGGACCCTATTCGCCGGACGCCTTGCCCGGAAAATAGCTCGCGCCTATGCTCTCTTCCATCATGAGCCCGACTGACGCGACGCCTCCATGTGAGCCCTGCATCCTTGCTCTTGACCAGGGGACCACCAGCTCGCGCGCCATCGTGTTCGACCGCGCGGGACGCGCCCTTGCGATTTCCCAGAAACCCTTCACGCAGAGCTATCCGAAGCCCGGATGGGTGGAGCATGATCCGATGGAAATCTGGAGCACCCAACTGGCCGCGGCCCGGGAAGCCCTGGCGCAGGCGCGGATCCCTGCGTCGCGGATTTCAGCGATCGGCATCGCCAACCAGCGCGAGACGGCCGTGTTCTGGGATCGGCGGACCGGCGCGCCGCTCTCCCCCGCCCTGGTGTGGCAGGACAGGCGAACAGCGGACATCTGCCAAACCCTGTCCGCCCGTGGGCTGGAGCGCACGCTCACGGATCGCACCGGTCTTCTCCTTGATCCTTATTTCTCGGCTACCAAGATCATGTGGGCGCTGGAGAACGTGCCGGACCTGAGGCGTAGGGCGCAGGCCGGGGAGGCATGTTTCGGCACCGTAGACTCCTGGCTTATTCGCATGCTCACCGGCAACCACTTCACGGACCCGTCAAACGCCTCTCGGACCCTTCTGTTCAACATCCACGAAGGAAAATGGGACGAGGAGATACTCTCCGCGCTGGGGATTCCGGCCGGGATGCTCCCCCGCGTGATGCCGTCCGCCTCTGATTTCGGCGTCACGGCCCGGGACCTCCTGGGCGCGGAGATACCCGTGCGCGGCGTTCTGGGAGACCAGCAGGCAGCCCTCCTGGGTCAGGCATGCTTCGAGCCGGGCGCCGTCAAGGTCACGTATGGAACGGGCTGCTTCTGCCTGCTCTCCACGGGCCGGCAGCCAGTGAAGTCCCGCCACCGTCTCCTCACGACTGTGGCATGGGACCTGGGAGACGGCCTGGAATACGCGCTGGAGGGGTCCGTGTTTATCGGCGGCGCGGTAGTACAGTGGCTGCGCGACGAGCTGCGCATCCTCTCCTCCTCCGCGGAATCGGACATAATGGCCCGGTCAATTCCCGACACGGGGGGCGTCTACTTTGTGCCCGCCTTCGTGGGATTGGGCGCGCCCTACTGGGACCCTGATGCGCGCGGCGCCCTTTTCGGCATTACCCGGGGCACCCGACAGGAGCAGATCGTACGCGCGGGACTGGAGAGCATCGCCTATCAGACCCGAGATTTAGTCGAAGCCATGGAGGCCGATGCCGGATGGACCATCCAGTCCGTTCGCGTGGACGGCGGGGCGTCCATGAACGCTTTCCTCATGCAGTTCCAGGCGGACATGCTCGGCATGCCGGTTGTGCGGCCTCGCAGCTGTGAGACGACCGCCCTGGGCGCCGCCTTCGCTGCCGGACTTGCCACGGGTGTTTGGAAAAGCAGGGCCGAGCTTGCGGAGATCTGGCGCCCGGACATCCTGTTCGAGCCTGTGATGAGCGAGCGAACGCGCGGGGCCCTTCGAGAGGGATGGAAAGCGGCTGTATCAGCGGCACGATCCTTTGGGAAAAGGGCTTGAATTCTGTTGCAGGCGGGCGCGGTACAAAGGGACCTGTCTGGATTTTGCCGCCGATCGGAATCGAACCGATGACCTACGGATTTTCAGTCCGGCGCTCTACCGTCTGAGCTACAGCGGCGATATCGGCACATACTATTCGGGGTCATGAAAAAGTCAAGGGGCGTAGCCCTGCCGCTCCTGGCGGCGTTGGAGGGCGAGGGCGAGCCTGGGGCTGCAGCTGGCCGCGCAGCGGACAGCGAGAGCCCGAGTACAGGGATGCCTTGGGCGGCAGGCGGCTGCGCAGCAGACGCCGAGAGCCTACGGAAGCGAGTCCGTAGCCAAGAAAACTGCGTGAAACGTCGCGCCGCTGATGGTAGTATTCCTTGTATGCCCTCGCATTTCACACATCTCCTGTTCGCGGAGGAATCCATCCGCGGCGCCTTGGGGGAAAAGGCGCAGGATATTCTCGGGACGCACGGCAACTTATATCGATTTGGCGCCCAGGGACCGGATTTCTTCTATCACAACCAGCGCACCATGCCCACGGGACTGCGCTACGGCGTGGCCCTGCACCGCAGCGGGTACGGCTTATTCGTGCGTGAGCTGACGCGGGAAGCGCTGCGGCTGTCCGCCGGCCCAAGCTCCGAGCTCTCCGCCTTCATCATGGGATTCGTTACGCACGCCCCGCTGGACAGGAAGGCGCATCCCTTCATCGGCTACTTTGCCGGCTGGGTGGATCCGCAGGAGGAAGCCAGCCGCAGGCTCTATCACGCGCATCCCTTTCTGGAGCGGATCCTCGACGTGCTCGTGCTGCGCGAACGGACGGGAAAGACCCCGGCAGAATTCGATTTCCTTTCCCAGGTGCGCTGTGGCAGGACCCTCCCCTACCCGGTCATCAAGGCCATGGTGAAGGGGTTCAACGCCATCTACCCGACCTACAACTTCAAGAGCCGCGACAGGGTGCGCATAGAGAACGCCTATCACGACGCGATCTTCTTCTACAAGCTGACCAACCACCTCAACCCCAGCCTGACAAAGCTGGCCTATAAAAAGGACCGCAAGGAGGGCTTCAAGCAGAAGCGCCTCGGGCTGATCCATCCCCGGGAAATCCCGGAAGGATACGATTTTCTCAATCTTGGACACGCGACATGGTGTCATCCCTGCGATGACAAGGAGACATTCACGTCGAGCTTCATCGACCTCTATAATGAAGCGCTCCAGCAGAGCATCGACATGCTCCGGGCCGTGCACGAGGTCCTGGCGGGACACGCGGCCTTGGAAGAGCTTGCAGAAAAGATCGGCAACGAAAGCCTCGACACGGGCCGGGAACATTGCACGCCTCTGTACAGCCAGCCGCTCCCTCTGCGGGAAATCCTGGACCAGATGTACGGAGAGATGGAGAAGGAGATGACCACGGAGCGGCCGGCGCCCTCAGGAGATCTGGGAATCAGCCGCCGCTGATCGAAGCCAGCGCCTACGTGGAGGCCTCGGGGAAAATGACGTCCAACTCGGCGGCAGCAGAACCAAGGGCTGCCTCATCCGCGGGACTGAGCGGCCCGATCCTCTCCGCCGCGTCGCACATCCAGCGAAAAAGCTCGATATGGCCGGGGCTCACGCCTGCGGTCACAGGCATCGAAAGGGTGAAGCGCACGGCTTTCTCAGCTTCCGCGTAGGTGTCCACCGGCTTGTACCAGCACTTGGGCCACTGCTTTTCCTCCCCTTCATTCCATTTCCTCTTTGCCAGCGTTTTCAGGGCGAGCCGGACCATGCCTTTTTCCTGGGCTCGCGCCAGCACCGCGCGGCCGAATCCGGCCTTGAGCCAGCACGCCCAGTTGAAGGGGAAAAGGATGCTGTCGAAATCAAAGCCGTCCATGAGGGCGAGAGCCGCCTCCTCCGAGTGCGCCGAGAATCCGAGGTGGCGCACCATCCCCTTTCGCCGTGCTTGCACGAATGTCTCCACTGCGCCGTCCGGCCCCAGAATCGTGGCCACCTCTTCCCGGGTGGTGACGCCATGGTGCTGGTACAGGTCGAAATGGTCCGTCTTCATGTGCTTGAGCGACGCTTCCAGCTCCGCCATTGCCTCTTTCCCGGTCCTCTTGCCCGTCTTGCAGGCAAGGAAAACATTGGACCGGTACGGATGCAGAGCCGGGCCGAGCTTCACCTCGGCATCCCCATAGCTCGGCGCAACGTCGAAGTAGGTGACTCCCCTGTCGATTGCTTCACTCACCATGCGCGCCGCCGCGGCGGGTTCCTCGTTCATCACGATGATTCCTCCGAAGCCTACGACGGAGAGCTTTTCACCGGTCCGCCCGAATACCCGTTGTTCCATGATCCGTTTCCTCCCCTTTCGATGGTTGCGCGCGGTTCATCCCCTGCCGATCAGGGGAAGCCGGACGCCGTTGATCGTTGCCGCCTGGTCGGAGCACAGAAAAAGCATGGCCGCCGCGATCTGCTCTGCCGGCGTTGATCTGCCGTATGCTTTTTTTTTCTCCTGCCCCCTGGCCTCGGGCAGATCGATGGAGTCGACGACGAGCAGGTTTGCCGTGGCTCCCGTCCCCCGCAGTTCGTCCGCGAGCGCCAGCACGAGCGCGTCGGAGGCCGCCTTGCCCATTGAATACAACGCGCTCTTCGCGTTGGGCGCCTGCGCCTTTGGCGACGTGACGCTGATGAACCTGCCGGCGTGCGCTTTCAGCGGCTCGACGAACGCGCGCACGACGCCCATCGTCGTTCGGATGAGCATGTCGTGCAGCTCGTTCCAATCGGCATCCGGAAGATCCGCAAGAGAGCCGCCCTCCTTGTACCCGCCCACGAGGTGCAGGACTACGTCCACCCTGCCGAACCGCTTCACCACTGCTTCCGCCCAGGCCTTGGCCGCTGCCGGGTCCGAGAGATCGGCCGCGGTGGCAAGACAGCGTTCCGCGGGCGCTCCCAGGGAACCCAGCAGGTCTGTCAACCTGTCCAGGCTGCGGCCCGCAACCGCGAGTGACGCCCCGTCAGCAAGGAAGGCGCGCGCCACAATCGGCCCGAGCCCGCCGGCCGCTCCCGAGATCGCTATGACCTTCCCCATTTTCCCCCCTCGCGCATGAAAGCCAATCGGTGCATCAGCGCAAGCTATAGTATCCTCATGCGCGGCCATCGCGGGCAAGCGAAAGAATGCGCGTTCGACACGGGGTCGGGACGACCTTCATGACCGCTGGACGATGCGGGGAAAAGGTGTTTTCTTTGCATGCAGGAGGCGTAATGGATCTCACATCAACTGTGCGTCTGAACAATGGCGTGGAAATCCCCCGGCTCGGACTTGGCGTGTTCAAATCCGCTCCGGGCCAGGAGACCGAACAGGCGGCGCGGTGGGCCCTGGAGATCGGCTACCGACACATCGACACCGCAGCGTACTACGAGAACGAGGCGGACGTGGGACGCGCGCTCAAGGCCAGCGGGCTTGCGCGGGAGGCGGTGTTCATCACCACCAAGGTGTGGAACTCCGACCAGGGTTTTGATCAGACCCTCAAGGCCTTTGACCGCAGCCGCAGGAACCTCGGAATCGACGTCGTGGATCTCTATCTCATTCACTGGCCGGTGCGGGGGAAGTATCGGGAGACGTGGAAGGCATTGGAAAAACTGCTTGCCGACGGCAAGGTCCGGGCCATCGGGGTGAGCAATTTCCTTGTCCACCACCTGGAAGACCTCATGCAGTCATCCCCCATCGTGCCCGCGGTCAACCAGGTCGAGTTCCACCCCTTCCTTCTGCAAAAGGACCTCCTTGAATTCGACGCCGACAAAAACATCCAGCACGAGGCATGGTCTCCCCTGACCCGTGCGCGCAACCTCAACAATCCCGTCATAATGGATATTGCGCGAAAGCACGGTAAAAGCCCTGCCCAGGTGGTGCTCCGCTGGGACGTGCAGCTGGGCGTGGTCACCATCCCCAAGTCGGTGCACCGGGAGCGGATATTGGAGAACAGCCGCGTCTTTGATTTTCAACTGGATGCGGAGGAGATGGCGCGGATCTCCGGTCTAGACAAGGGTCAGCGCATTGGCCCGCACCCGGATAACGTGAACTTCTAGGAGCGCGGCCGAAGCGCGTTCCAATCATTGACCTCCCCCCGGTCTGTCGGTAGTATAGCGGCCATGTCACGGCCGGCCGACGAATACCGCAAGGAGCAGCGCGCGGGGGAAAAGCATGGCGATCCTGCCATACGCGGATTCATCAAGGAGACCAGCCGGGATACCGGGTACCGAAAGGCCGCCCAGTTTCTCATGCTCCTCGGCAAGGACGAAGCGGCGCGCGTCCTCTCGCACTTGTCCGCCGAGGAGGTCGAGGGCATCACCCGGGAGATCGCGCGGACCCAGCGTATCGAGGAAAATGAGGCGTCCAAGATCCTCGAAGAGTTCGGGTACATCCGGGAGACGAAGGACCTCATTGCCAGCGGAGGGATTGAGAAGGCAAAGGAGATGCTCCTCGCCGCCGTGGGTCCGGAAAAAGCGGAAAGCATACTGGCCAGGGTCCGCAAGGACATGGCGCCGCCGCCCTTCACCTTTCTCCAAGATATCGACGTGCACCAGGCCATCACGCTGGTGCGAGAAGAGTCGGTGCCGGTAGCGTCACTGATCCTTGCCCACCTGGAGCCCAAGCTCGCGGCGCGGATCCTGCAGGCGCTGAGCCCTGAGGCGCAGCGCGAGATCGTTCCCCGGATCGCAAAGATGCAGAAGGTGGATTCCGATGTCATCCGCAAGGCGGAGGAAATGCTGCGGAGCAAGGTGCGCGACCTGGGGGAGCCCGTCACCGAGGAGGTGAACGGCAAGGCGGCGCTCACCGAGATCCTCCGCTACATGGACCCTGCCCGGGAGCAGGCTATCCTTGAGGAGCTGGAGCCGAACACGGCCAACCAGATCAGAAAGATGCTGTACACGATCGATGTGATCTTCCAGATTCCGGACAAGGATCTGCAAAAGATCATGCGCGATTACGCGGACAAGGAGCTTGTTCTGGTGCTCAAGGGGGCGGAGGAGCGGGTCCGGCGTCGGCTCCAGGCTTCCCTGTCCGAGCGTCGACGCGAGCTGATCCGGCTGGAAGAGGAGATGGGCGTTCCGGCACGGAAGACGGATCTGGACCGCGCGCAGCAGGATTTTCTGGAGTATGTCCAGCTTCTGGAACAGAAGGGCGAAATCGTGATCCTGCGCGAGCGGGAAGAGTTCGTATGACGAGGAGTGATGCATGGAGCTGGTAGCCATTTCGGACATCGGGCGGCACGTCGATCAGGAGGTCGAGATCCGCGGCTGGTTGTACAACATCAGGTCAAAGGGGAAGATCGCTTTCCTGCAGCTCCGCGACGGCACGGGCAAGATCCAGGGCGTCGCGGAGGAGACGGGCTGCGGGCCCGAGTGTTTCGCGCGAATCGCCGAGCTGAAGATGGAAGCGTCCGTGGTTGTTTACGGGAAGGCACGCAGGGATGAGCGGGCTCCTTCCGGCTTCGAGCTCACCGTGACCGGCGTGGACGTCGTGCAGAACCCGGCGGACGATTATCCCATCTCCAAGAAGGAGCACGGCATCGACTTCCTGCTGGAAAACAGGCACCTGTGGCTGCGTTCCAGCAGGCCCGGCGCCATCATGCGGATCCGGGACCAGGCCATCATGTCCTTCCGCGCCTTCTTCCACGAGCGCGGGTTCCTGCTCATTGATACGCCCATCCTCACCGGCTCCATCGGGGAGAGCGCGGGCACGCTTTTCACCGTTCCCTACTTCGACCTTGGCAACGCCTACCTGGCGCAGACCGGCCAGCTCTACCTGGAGGCCGCCTGCATGGCGTTCGGCAAGGTCTACAATTTCGGCCCCACTTTCAGGGCGGAAAAGTCCAAGACGCGCCGGCACCTCACCGAGTTTTGGATGCTGGAAGCGGAAGTCGCGTACGCGGACAACGAAGACAACATGCGCCTCCAGGAGGACATGGTGAGCCGGGTCGTCTCCGACGTTCTGACGTATTGCTCCGATGACTTGAAAACAGTGGAGCGGGATGCCGCGCCCTTGAAGAAGGTGGCCCCGCCGTTCATCCGCATGGACTACGCCGAGGCGGTGAAGACCCTCCATTCAAAGGGCAGCGCGATCCAGTGGGGCGACGACCTTGGCGGCGAGGACGAGACGATCCTCACGAAGCTGCACGAGAAGCCGATCTTTGTGATGAACTATCCCAGGAAGACGAAAGCCTTCTATATGAAGGAGAACCCGGCAGATCCGCAAACCGTGCTCTGCTCCGATCTCCTTGCCCCCGAAGGCTACGGCGAGATCATTGGGGGCTCGCAGCGCGAAGACATCCTTGAAAAACTTCTCTCGCGCATCCATGAGGAGAAGCTGCCCGAGGAGTCATACGGCTGGTACCTGGACCTGCGCAAGTACGGTTCTGTTCCCCACTCGGGCTACGGGATCGGGTTGGAGCGCACCCTCGCGTGGATCTGCGGCAGTCAGCACATCCGGGAATGCATCCCGTTCCCTCGGACGATATCGAGGATTTATCCGTAGACATGGATGTCGAGGGCGAGCGAGGCCATGGATGGACGAAAGCGAGCCCATAGACATGGATGTCGAGGTCGGCCGAGGCCATGGATGGCCGATAGGCCGACCGTAGGCAGGGATCCTGCTATGTCACCGGCGTTCCTCAGCGGCTGGGAACGGAAAGCACCGCACGGAGGCAGGGCTTGCCGGTGCTTTCGTGCGTGCCCTCCACGTGGAATGAGGGGTTGCGCCCGTTCTCCGTTTGAACGAACGCGATGCATGCCTTTTCCCCCGGCTTGACTTCAGCAAGGTAGTTGATGTCCAGCCGAAGCGATTCCGCTTTCAGGAGCGCCTCCACGGGAAGGACGTCCTGGATCCACTGGACATAACGCGCATTGTTCACATGACCGTTGTAGTCCATGTCGGAGTAGGCTGCCAGGCGCGCGATACTCGGACCCATGTCCTTCCGGGACTCGATGCTCTTCACTCCATCCACCAGCCCATCCATTTCATGGTTCTCCGGGATAGTGAAGCTCAGGGATTCCAATCGTCGCGGCTTGAAGGAAGTCAAATCCAGGACAAGCCAGGCGCTCCTGCCACGCCCAATCACACGTCCCTCCTTCGCGAGGAGCTGGTAATCACGGATTGCGAAAAGCCTGTCCCGCCCCCGCGGCCAGGTGCGCGCTGCGATCTGCACTCCCCATCCCGGTCGTTCGTCCAGGACCAGCGACATGCGCGACAGGACCCATGCCAGGCCCAAAGCGCGAAGCTTCTCCGTGCCGTTCCCGAGCTCTCGCGCATGGTTTCCCGCAGCCTCCTGGCAGTAATTGAACGCCGCAGACATTGTGAGCCTGTCCGCCTGATCAACGTCCCAGGTGCAGATCCTGAAATGCTCTTCCCGTTGGATGCTCATGGGGTCTCCCGACACATGCCCTTATTATGCAAATAGCGAATTGACACGCAAGCCATGCCCGTCTACCCTTCGGCCATTCGTCTATATTTCCGCGGCGAGAGCAATCATGAACATCGTGCTTAAATCCTATTTCGATTCCGACTTCATCCGCATTCGCGATTTTCTTTCCCACAGCATGAAGTCGGACGACTCAGGCGATAACACGCCCGTCTTTCCACCATGGAACTGGTGGATCGATCGCTGGAATTTCACGCCCCTGGTGAGCACGTCCATGCACGGCACGAGCCACGAAACCTGGGCCAGCCGAATCGGAATTTGGGAGCGAATCTCTTCTGGAGCAAACCGCGGCGAAATCGTCGGCCTGGTGCTTTCCGAGGGCGAAGGCTGAGGGGAGGCCTTCATCCAAACCGGGCTAGTTGAGCTGCCTGATGCTGTTCTCGAAGAGATGTTCGACTTCATCGAAGAGCGCTTCCCCGAAGCCGGCGCGGAAGTGCCGAACAGCGTTCATCGGGGAGACTCGGTCTGCCTGCGCATCGATCCCCGCTTTCCCCAGCGCGAAAAAATCGCGCTTAGGCGCGGCTTCACGCGGGGCAACTGGTCGGAGCCTCAAGCGTGGCTGGACGCAGGCAAGGCGCCCTGCTCTGAGCTGCCTCCGGGCTATCGCCTGGCGTCGGGCCGCAAGGTCTCTTTCCATGACAAGGCCTTGCTGCACGCGAGCATTGCGGACGCGGCCTGGCCAGGGCCCTGATCAGCGAGGGCATGAAACGGCTGGCAACCATCGCCCGCGGGGAAGGCAGTCGCTTTAAAGGCCTCTGGGTAGGCAGCGATCAACCCTTTTGCATGTCCATCGGCTTCGAGGTGGTAAACCGCTGGAATACCTGGAACAAGACAGGGGAACGAAAAAGCCTCTGACAAGGAGCTGACGAGGCAGCGGGTGAGGAGCCTTAGCCCGGGACGGTGAAGCCCTTGCGGCCCATGGCGTCGCGGTTCTGCAGTCCTGCCAGCATCTTTCCTGCCTGGACAACGAAATCATCAGGCAGCTCATGGCCGATTCCCGTCATTGTCCGCTCTTCCACCAAAGCTCCCGCGGAAATGAGAGACGCGATCACGGGGCGCGTTCGGCCGTTCGCCGGGTCGTGTTGGCCAAGCAGGAACGCGCCGCGCGTATGCAACGGCACCGCGGTGAGCGATGTCACATCATAGCCGGTCGGGAAGGAGGGGATCACGCAGAGCCACGGAACGCCCGCCTCATGCGCGCTCTCCAGGGCAAGCCGTGCGCCTTGTGAAGCGCCGGCAATGATCATGCTCTCAGGAGCGATCCCTCGCTTGCGCCAGCAATCATCAAGATGCTGCCGAATCTCCTGCCGCGCCAGGTCGTGATCGTCCCAGCAGAAGCCCGTGCTGTCGCACGGCTGCGACGATTGCGCAGCCACGAGGGTCCACCCTTCATCCACCAGGGGCCGCCAGTGTTCCATAAAGCTCCGCGCTGACTGCCCCCATTGGTGAAGCAGGAGGAGCGTCTGCTGTTCCCAGATCGCTGAAGCGGGCGCCAGCACGATGCATTCCGGCCGCGCTGCCGCCTGCCGTGCCTTGCGCAGCCTGTCGCATTCCTCTCGTATCCCGGTAAACTGCCGCGTTCCCCGCACGGCATCGAGATCCGTGTCAGTGTCGAGCATTCGAGGGCTGAACCAAACCCCTTCGGCAAGACCCGCGTGAAGGGCGGCCAATGCTTTCTCCGTATTCCCGAGCAGGCTGTACGCGCACGCCTGCCAGTACCACGTCCGCGCATGATCAGCAGGGCATTCCCGGTGAGCCGCGAGCGCAATGTTCAGGGCCATCTGATAGTTTCCGGCAGCATGAGCGGAAAAGAGCGCGGCTTGATGCCGGTTGAAGGGCCTCACCGCCTTTTTCTCCAGTAGCATTCCTCCATGATCGCTTCGGTTGGCTTTGCTCCCACCCTGGCGGCTCCTGCCGCACGAACCTTCAGCGCCGCGTCCAGGTCGCACACGCCGCACGCAGCAACGCCTTCCCGTGGCTCAAAAACCTTGGCTTTCGTCGCTGTATATTCCACCCCTTTCCTCGCTTCGCAGGGCATGATTAGTCTTCCCGGCTATTAGATCACTATACACCCACCTGTTCATGCGTGTGACCGGTTGCGACATCAGCAGCCTTGAAGCCCGGCGCTTGAAAAAACATTCATTTCCGGTATACACCGTCAAACAACTATGTTTTGGGACAGGGAAATAGAGACAATGAGCCGTTCGGCTCTGGAGCGGATGCAGGCGGCGCGCCTTGCCGAAACGGTGCGGAGGGCGGCGCAGGCGCCATTCTACCGCGAACTGCTCAAGAAAAGCGGCGTCGGAAAGATGCGCTCGATCGCGGACGTCAGCCGGCTCCCCTTCACCACCAAGGCCGATCTGCGTTACGCGTTCCCGTACGGCTTCCTGGCCGCGCCCCTGGAGCAGGTCGTGCGCCTGCATTCCTCATCAGGCACCACGGGGAACCCGACCGTGATCTACCACACCAAGGAGGACATCGCGGCATGGCAGGACCTCGTGGCCCGGTGCATGTACATGGCAGGAATGCGCTCCACAGATGTGTTCCAGAACATCATGGGCTACGGGCTTTTCACCGGCGGTCTGGGTTTTCACTACGGCGCTGAAAAACTTGGCGCCTTGACCATTCCCGTGGGTCCCGGCAACAGCAAGCGCCAGATCTGGTTCATGCGCGAGTTCAAGACGACCGCGATCCACATCCTTCCCAGCTATGCGCTGCGCCTTGCCACGCACGTGCAGGAGATGGGACTGGACCCGCGTCGGGACCTTTTTCTCCGCATGGCTTTTGTCGGCGCCGAGCCGCACACGGAGGAGACGCGGCGCAGGATCGAGCAGACCTGGAACATCAAGGTGTACAACTCCTACGGTCTGTCGGAGATGTGCGGGCCCGGGGTGGCCTTCGAGTGTCCCGATCAATCCGGCATGCATATCTGGGAGGACAATTTCCTGGCGGAGATAATCGATCCCGACACGGGCAAGAGCCTCCCCGACGGCGAAAGCGGCGAGCTGGTGCTCACCTCCCTGAACAGGACCGCGACCCCCCTGCTTCGCTTCAGGACCAGGGACCTGACGCGCATCATCCCTGGAGCCTGTCCCTGCGGACGGACGCACAGGCGCATCGACCGCATCCGCGGCAGGTCGGACGACATGATGATCATCAACGGCGTCAACATCTTCCCAATGCAGATTGAGCAGACCCTGCTGCGCATCCCCGGCATCGGCGCCAACTACCTCATCGAGATCCATGAGGAGAACTATATGGACAAGCTCCACGTGAGCGTTGAGATGGCGGCGGACGCCTTCCAAGGCACCCTCTCTCAGCTAGAGGGACTGCAGTCCCGAGTGCTCGCCGCCCTGAAGGACGAGACGGGAGTGACGCCGCAGGTGAAGCTCCTGGAGGCGGGGAGCCTTCCCGCGCCCGAAGGCAAGGCGGTGCGCGTCATTGACATGCGAAAACAATCGGGACGGGGGTGCTGAGATGGCCTTCCACCTTTCGATATTCGTCGTCAATGAGCCGGGCAAACTGGAAAAGATCACGCATGTGCTTGCGGATGCGGGCGTGAACATCAGGGCTGTCTCCATGGCAAGCACCGGCGAGTTCGGCGTCGTGCGCGTTCTGGTGAACGATCCTGACAAGGGTCTGGAGGCGTTGAAGGAGAGCCGGTTCACCGTGGCAAAGCGTAAGATCCTGGTTGCCCAGATCGACGATCAGCCCGGGGCAATGCATCGGCTGCTGGTCAGCCTTTCGTCCGCCCGGGTGAACGTGGAGGATTGCTACGGCTTTGTGATCGAGGAAGGAAAAAGAGCCGCGATTGTTTTCGAGGTGGAAAAGTTTCCCGAAGCCGAGAACGCCCTTGCGGGCACGGGGATCCACCTTGTTTCCGACGCGGAAATTTATAGGTTGTAGATTTGCGGTCGGCAGCCGCAGTGGGAGGAGCGCGATGATCTGGAATACCGATTACGAATCCCTGGACCGTTCCGCGCTCGCGCGCCTGCAGGGTGAGAGGCTGGGTAGGTTGGTGGACGTGCTGTACCGCCGGGTGCCCTTCTATCGGAAAAAAATGGAAGCGGCGGGCGTGAAGCCCCACGACATCCAGGGGATCGGCGACATCGCGCGGCTCCCCTTCACGACCAAGGACGAGATGCGCGAGATCTACCCCTACGGCCTTCTTGCCGTGGACTTGAAGGAAATAGTGGAGATCCACACCTCCTCGGGCACCACCGGGAAACCCGTGGTGGATGCCTACACGGCGGGGGACATCGAGGTGTGGGCCGAGTCTATGGCGCGCACGCTGGCGGCGGGCGGCACCACCCGGCACGATATCGTGCAGAACGCGTACGGCTACGGGCTGTTCACCGGCGGGCTGGGGGTGCACTATGGCGCGCGGAAGATCGGCGCCACCGTCATCCCGATATCGGGGGGAAACACGAAACGGCAGCTTGCCATCCTGCAGGATTTCAAGTCGACCGTCCTCGCCTGCACCCCCTCCTATTCCCTGTTCCTCGTCGAAGCCGCACGGGAGGAGGGGCTGGACCTCACGAAGGTGGGTCTGAAGGCCGGCTTTTTCGGCGCTGAGCCGTGGAGCGAGAGCATGCGCGGGGAGATCGAGCAGAAGCTGCACGTGCTTGCCATCGATATCTATGGCCTCACGGAAATCATCGGCCCGGGGGTTGCCATGGAGTGCGAGCGTCAGAAGGGCCTGCACGTCAACGAGGACCACTTCTACCCTGAGATCATCGACCCGGCCACGGGAGAGGCCCTTCCGGACGGGCAGAAAGGGGAGCTGGTGATCACAACGCTCACCAAGGACGGCACGCCGGTGCTCCGCTACCGTACGCGGGACATCACCTACATTGACCGCGCTCCCTGCGCGTGCGGCAGGACCACGGCCCGCATGCACCGGGTGCTCGGCCGCACGGACGACATGCTCATCATCCGCGGGGTGAACGTGTTCCCTTCCCAGATCGAGGAGGTTATACTCAAGGTGGAGGGCATTGAGCCGCACTATCAGCTCATCGTGGAGCGCCGCGGGCAGCTTGACGATCTGGAGGTTCAGGTGGAGATGGACGAGCGGCTCTTCTCCGACGAGATCAGGGGCCTGGAGTCCATGGAGAAAAAAATCGAGTCCGACTTATACGCTGCCCTCAACATTCACACGCGTGTGCGCTTGGTGGAGCCCAAAAGCATTGCGCGCAGCGAAGGCAAGGCGAAACGGATCATCGATAAGAGGCAACTATAAAGCGCGGCCGCGCCTTCCACGCGCGGCCTGTCACGGTCGGCCTTTCGGCCGTCCTTGGCCTCGGCCGTCCATGGCCTCGGGCTCCCGGCGTCTGCCCGAGCACGGTATTCCGTGCGGGGGCAGCCGCCTGCCGCCCCAGGGACGACCTCGACGTCCATGTCTAAGGAGGTTTCCATGAGCGTGAAGCAAATATCCCTTTTCCTGGAGAACAAGAAGGGCAGGCTGGCCGAGGTCACCCAAACCCTTTCCCACGCAAAGATCAACATCCGCGCCCTGTCCCTAGCCGACACGGCTGATTTCGGCGTGCTGCGGATAATAGTGGACAACCCCGAGAGGTGCCTGTCGGTGCTGAAGGCCAGTGGTTTTGTGGCGCAGGTGACCGATGTGATCGCTGTAGAGGTGGAGGACCGGCCGGGAGGGCTTGCCCGGATTCTCGAGGTGCTCGACCAGGACAATGTGAACGTGGAGTACATGTACGCTTACGTGGAAAAGAAGAAGGAGAACGCGATCGTCATCTGCCGGATCGACGACAGGGAGCGCGCCCTGCAGGTGCTGGAAAAAAACGGGATCGCGACCGTAAACGCGGAGGCACTGAAAGCATTATAAGCCTCCATTGTTTGTCCCCTTCAGGGACCCTTCGAGCCCTTTGGCAGGGAGACACAATCAGCGCATGGGATACTTGACAAGTTTTATCAGATTTGCTTTTTTTGTATAAATATTCACTGTTTAGCTTTCAAAAAGGAGATTGCAATGTCAAGAAAAACCCTTCCCTTTCTCTGCCTTTTCATATGCGTGTTGGCTGCGGTTTCCGGCTATGCCGCCGATACCTCCGCGATCAAAATCGGCGCGATTTTCGCCATCACCGGTCCTGCCGCAAACCTGGGACTTCCCGAATCCAGGACCCTGCAGATGCTCGTGGACGATGCGAACGCGGCCGGCGGTGTTCTGGGCCGGAAGATCGAATTGACCATGAAGGATTCCCAGGGGGTCACGGAAAAGGCCGTTTCTTTTGCCAAGCAGCTAGTGGAGGAAAACCAGGTGCTCGCGATCATCGGCCCCACCACGAGCGGCGAAAGCATGGCGCTCAAGGGCTACGCTGACCAGAACGAACAGATACTGATTTCCTGCGCCGCGGCTGAGACCATCGTGAATCCCGTTGCAAAGTGGGTGTTCAAGACCCCGCAGATGGACAGCTTTGCCGCGCAGTGGATCTTCAACACCATGAAAAAACTGGGCATCAGCCGGATCGGCGCCGTGGTGAGCAACACGGGATTCGGCCTGGGCGGCAAGGCGCAGTTGGAGAAGCTGGCCCCTGAGAATGGGATCACCGTCGCCATTACGGAGGTGTACGACTCCACGGCTACCGACCTCACGGCCGTGCTCACCAAGGTCAAGGCGCAAAACGTCCAGGCTATTGTAAACTGGTCGGTTGAGCCGGCCCAGTCGCTCGTGCCGAAGAACATGAAACAGATGGGCTTCAATGTACCGCTGTTCCAGAGCCACGGGTTCGGCAACATCGCCTACGTGACCGCTGCAGGCAAGGCCGCGGACGGGATCATCTTCCCCGCCGGAAGGCTTCTCGTTGCCGATGTTCTTCCCGCCGGGCACCCGCAAAAGCAGCTTTTGTCCTCCTACAAGAAGGAGTATGAGGCCAAGTTCAAGGAGGACGTCAGCACTTTTGGCGGACACGCGTACGACGCTTTCATGATCCTTACCGAGGCCATCAGGAGGACCGGGGGCACGGACAAGTACAAGGTGCGCGACGCAATCGAAGGCTTGAAGAACTTTGTCGGGACCGCGGGGATCTTCTCCTTCTCCCCGACGGACCACAATGGCCTCACCATGGACGCCTTCGAGATGCTCACGGTCAAGGACGGTCAGTTCGCCCTGTACGGGAAATAGGGCGCTCGCGGACGGCCATCCCCATCGCTCCCGCCGCTTCGCCTCTTCCGAGGCTCCAGCGGCTGCCGCGATGGGGCCCCCTTTGCGCGGAGTACCCAGCAATTCCAAATCTCGGCTTGGGGGGCGAGAGGGACTGGCCGTGGTCGCGTTTTCAGCCAGGGTAGTTGCCCGACCACGGTGTGACAGGCTCGGAGGGATAGCACGTATGTAGAGGAAC
>JBEKQU010000037.1:0-46466 GCA_049519415.1 Spirochaetia bacterium | reverse complement strand
CCGATCTCCAATTGATCCGTCGGCAGCTTTTCCCTCATTGCCTCCTCTCTTCGTTGCCTCATTGTCTCCAGGAAGGCCAGGTCGACGATCGAGATGATTGCCGCGATCTTTTTTCCTCGGCGCATGACCAGCACCGGCTCTATTCCGAAGGCCGCGCGATTGATCGTCTGCGAGAGGTTGTCGCGAAGCTCGTTTGTGCTGATGGAGGGCAGAACCTTGGGAGGACCGAAGCCATCGAGTTGCGCTGCCATACCTCGAAATACGGCCGCATTGTCCCTCCGCTTGCGGTATGGACAGCAAAGCGGGCGCCAGTTCCGTAAAACAACGCGTGCGAAAGCGCGGAAACGTACGTTACCGCGGGTTGGCGCGACATGGTTCGCGGGGGGAAACGGAAGAACGAAGAAACGAGCCCGACCGCTCCGTGAATCTACCTGCTTGTTAAAATTACTCCCGGCGTCGGATGGCCACCTTCATGGGCTCTATGCCCTCTCGCTTATGCATGAATATTACTAAAAAATATTTGCATTTTTTAAGAGAATGACCTATACTGAAATTAGGTAGAAATCATGAATAACTCGGAAAAGCTTAAAAATGCCATGCTGCCGGGGAAGGTCTATCGGCGCAAAGAACTCGCGGGCATTTCAACGGCCGTAGACCGGGACCTCAAGACCCTTGTGACCGCCGGCCAAGTTCAGAAGCTGGCGGCAGGCCTCTATTATCGTCCCCGCGCGAATCCATTCGGTGTGACGCCTCCTGAAGACCGCCAGATCGCTCGCGCCTTCCTCAAGACGGATGATTTCCTGCTCACCTCGTACAATTATTTCAATCAGCTCGGTCTTGGCCTGACCCAGGTCTACAATGACTATGTGGTCTATAACCATAAACGGTCGGGCTGCTTCTTCCTGGGCGGGAAGCGGTTCAAGTTCCGCCTGGTTCCCGCTTACCCCCACAAATTGAGCAAGGAATTTCTCCTCGTTGATCTGCTGAACAACCTGAAGCATCTGCCCGACAACACGGACCTTGTGCTGCGGAATCTGAAGTCGGGCTTGGGGGATTTCAACCCCCAGGCGGTGCGCGAACAACTTGCCCGATACGGGCGCGCCGCGACACATGCGGCCCTTGAAGAAGCGTATGCCCCAATTCATCCATGAGTTGCCCGGAGCGAAAGCCTTGTTTGAAATCCTGGGCGCGGAGAAAAAGCTCCTCCCCATCGTCATCGAGAAGGATTACTGGATCATGCACTGCCTTTGGGGTTTGCAGCGGAACGGCTTTCTTTTTGAAATGAAAGGCGGCACTTCGCTGTTCAAAGGATGGGGCTGTATTGATCGCTTCTCAGAAGATATCGATATTCGGTTTGAGCCTCCCGCGGGCCTGAATGTCAAGGGAGATAACCCGGCGCATATCCGTGCGCGTACCGCATTCTATGACAGTCTCGCGGCAACAATGAAAATCGCGGCTGTCTCCGCGGTAAGGAATCGAGCCTATGACGATGAGAAAGCCCAGAATGGCGGGATCAGCCTCAAGTACGATTCGCACTTCCCCGTGGCGCCCGGGTTGAAGCCGGAAGTGCTTCTTGAGGTCGGCTTCGCGCGGACCGCCCCAAACGAGCCCAGGGATTTCACCAGTTGGGCCATGGAGAGGGCCCTTCAAGCCAAAGTCAATGCCATTGATAACCGGGCCAGGGCGGTCAAATGCTTCAACCCCGAATACACCTTCGTGGATAAGCTCCAGACGATCTGCAAAAGATTCCGGCAGCATCGGGATAGAAATGAGGAGCGTGATCGGCCTCGCCGGTTTCTGCGGCATTATTATGACCTCTATAAACTTCTGGAACTCGAGCGGGTGAGACAGTTTATCGGAACGGCCAAATATAAAGCGTATAAACGGGAGAAGCTCCGCAGGCAGGATGCAACGGAGTTCGAAACTCGAGGCGCCTTCACGTTCCCCGATAAAACGATATACCGCCTTTTTGCAAAGGAATTTGAATCGATGGACAGCCTGCTGCTGTCACCTGGGCCGACGTTCCATGAAGTTGTTGACAGGCTCCGAGAATACTCCGCCGCATTGTAATCATGCAAGTTTTCCGAACACGCTCGGGTACCGTCGGATAATGGCGGCCCAGTCGTCGTGATGTCCGAACCGGATCACCATGTACCCGTGGTCCTGCATGCACGTCGTCTGCCCCGCATCCCTCTCCGCGCGACGAGCGTCGTCGTGCGGCGGGCCGTCCACGTAGATCGCGGTCTGGTGGTCGCCGTACAGGAAATCGGGGCGCGTGGAGCATTCAGCAACCAGGGGCTGCGCCGACGTGGGGAGCGCGAGGTCATGCCCGTGCATGAAGTCGAGCCAGCGCCGCTCCAGCCCGGAGCCGCACTGGCGTGACAGCCACTCGAAATGCTCGCGCCGGCTGCGAGGACCGGCGGAGGCCTGGACGCCCGCGGCGCGAAGCAAAAGGAGAGCGTCCTTGACCACGGCGCGGTCGAGCAGCCGGTGGTCGGGCTGGTTGGTATAGCTCATGAGGCAGTCGTAGCAGGCCGCCCCGCAGTCTTCACGCGCGCGAGGCGCGCGCCGGAGGTCCGCGCCGGTCTCAGGGTCGTAGTGGAGGATGCGAAGCGCCTCCGTGGCCAGGCTGTCGAGTGACCGCGGGTCCTCGACCAAACGCCGGAGCACACCGGCCCCGCCTTCCGCCGCTTCGTAGAACAGGATCTTCCTGCGGTTATCTGCCGACGGCAGGGGTTCCGCGGCAAGCTCGTCCTCCTCCAACTGACAGGTGGCCAGAAGCGCGTTCTTGAGCGCCGCTTGAAGGGTGGGCATGAACCGTTCGGCCCCCTCCCCTTCCGGGATTGCGGGCTCGAAGAGAAGAGCGTTCCGGTGATCCTCCACGTACGGCATGACCCGCGCGGTGCGCTCGGACATCGGCGAATCCTGGTCCTGCTCGTCCTGGTCGTTTCTGCCCCAGTACCCGCGCTCGATGTCCAGCGTGAATCCGGGCTCTGTGTTCGCGTCTCGGCGTGACCAACCCCGGTTGATGCGCCACAGCGTGGCCGCGGGTCCGTATGCCAGGCGCGCCAGCACCGACCCGTCCGCGGCCGTAGCCTCCGCGCGCCGCTCCATCCGCTCCCCCGCGTGCTCGGCAAAACGGAGGACCGTGCGGATCTCGTACCCGAATCGCACGCGTTCCTCCTCGTCGCTGTTGATGCGGTCCACGCGCCGGGTGGACACGTTCTCCAGGCGGAAGAGAGAACGCTCGGTCTTGGGCAGAAGCGCGTCGCATTGCTCGCAGTTGTCCGGGCCCGGGCCATCGACGATAGGGTGCAGATACCCGCAGGCCTCGCAGATCTTTGCGCTCTGCAGCGCGACCAGCTCCGGGTCCTGGCGCAGGGGCATGATGACCCGATCGATCCGATAGCGCGCGCCTTCATGGTACAGGAAGGAGCGCGGTCCGAACTCGGAGATTGCGAGGAACCGCGGCCGGGAGATGAACTCATCGCGGCCCGTCCGGCTCCGTCGCGCTGGCACGTAAGCGGACAGAGGCAGGCGCGGGAAGCTGTACCCCGGCAGGAACCCCTCGCTCGCAAGGTAGCGGTAGGTGTAGAAGTCCGCCTCCATCACGTTCTGCGTCTGCGCAAGGAGCCCGATCTGCTGCTCGGCCTCGGCGCGGAGCGCCCTGGCCTTCTGCTTGTCGCCCGCTGATCGGGATGCGTCCAGGACGACGCGGTTCTGCGCCGCCTGCTGCCACACCGCCGCGCGGTAGAGGGTGCGCCAACGGTCGCAGGCGCGATCGAACGCCTCAGGAACCCGGTCCAGCACCTCGGCGCACCACTTCTCAGTGAACCATAACGCGCCGGCCAGGTCCGGCCGTATGGACTCCACGATCCTGCGTGCCGCCGCAAGGGCTGCGGCGCGGTGTCTCGGAGCGAATAGATCGTCGCGGACTCCCGGCAGGATCTCCAGGGTCGGGTCCTCCCCCTGGCAGTCCAGGATGGTGCTCAGGCTCCTGTCGAATTGGAACTGGGTGGCCGTGAGCCACAGGGAGTGCACGTGCGATCGCACAAGGTCCTCATTGCCCAGGTCGATGCGCGGCGGCGTGACGCTCCCCGCCACCATCAGAAGCGGGCGGCGGAAAAAGTATTGGTCATGGGAGCGGAACGTCGAGCAGTAGGAGAAGACCAGGGCCGGTTGCCCGCTCCTGCCGGCGCGGCCGGAACGCTGCGCGTAGTTGGCGGGCGTGGGCGGCACGTTCCGCATGTTCACCACGTTCAACCGCGCGATGTCCACGCCAAGCTCCATGGTGGCCGAGCAATACAGCACCGGGAGCTTGCCGGTCTTGAAGGCCTCCTCGCGCTCCTGGCGCAGCTCCGGCTGCACCTGCGCCGTGTGCTCCCGCGCCTCCAACCCCAAGGCCTCTTGCGCGACCTCGCGGTACAGGCGCACGAAGAAGGGGTTGGTCCGCCCGCCGCCCTCGGCCATGCGCGGCATGCGGATGGGGTCGCGGAGCGGGGTCTTCCCGTCTCCGGCCTTCCATATCAAGGCTCCTGCCGGCACCTGGTAGCCCGGAATGTCGTCGTCCTGGTGCACTGATTCCAACAAGCCGTACCGGCTGAGCGCCTTCAGGAGGTCCTTGATCACAACATCGGTATCCTGTAGTGAGAACCTGCCCGCGTGGGCCGGAAACGTGGCAGGCCGTCTGAGGAGCTGGCCGAATCCGCTCCTGGCGCTCATGCACACCGTGCTCTCTTCCTCCCGGGGCCGGCGCGACCGCGGGAACACTATCCTGCCGCGCTCCATGGTCTCATTCTCATCGATGCCCCACGGCGGTCCAAGACGTTGGTCGCTCTGGCTTTTGATCCGCTCCTGGGCCACGGGATCCAGGGCGTCGACCCTGATGGCGAGCTCCTGGCGCATGAACGCCAGGAGAATGCGGCACAGCCGATCGCGCACCGCGGGCGTCGCGCTCACCAGGGCTTCGTGCGTATCCTGCCAGACCTCCGTGTCCGCGCACAGCTCGGGCAGGGAGAGGTAGTCCACCGTAAGGAGCCCGCACTGCTCCAGGTTGGGGGCGGTGATGCGCCACCCGCGCTCCTGGTCGCGGTAGATGCGGTACGAAAGAGCGCCCCGGAGAGCGGCATCCGTGGCAACCGCGGCCGCGCCCTTGAGCCCGGGCTCGCGCGCGTAGTGTCCGTCCGTGACCCCCATGCTCTTGAGGGCAAGGAACACCCGCTGCTCAAGCTCGTCGTGGCTCACGCCGTCGGGTCCCGCCGTGGAGACCGCCCGGTAGAGCGCCGCGCGCATGAGCCCCACCTCCACGAAATCGTTGAAGTGGCCGGCCTGGAGCGATGCGTCCTGCCGGTTGTCCGTGAAGGAGAGGAGCTTCTGCGCGTCCGCGGGCAGGCTGCCGTCGCGCTTCAGGTGGCGGATGGCGGAGAGGCTCAGGATCGTTGTGGCCGTGCTCCGGCCCTCCGTGGCCATGGTGGCGAGCTTGGTGTAGTCCCCCATGCGGGAAGAGCCATAGCTCACGCCGCAGCGCAAGCAGAAACGAAAGGGCGCCGGGATGAAGCTTGTCGCGATGCTCCCGGACGCTTCGGCCCCGTCCGTGCCCACGGACATGCGTCGCGGCAGGCTTTTCCTTTGGCTCGCCTTGACCTGCATGCCCCCCCTGCGTTCCTCCAGCCACTCTTCCGGCACGCGCTCAAGGATCGCCTCCGGGTCGTCCGGCCAGGGGTTATCCGCGCTTAAGTACAGGAAGCCGGACTCACGCTCGGTGTTTTCGCCCCGGACGATGTCCCCGAGCTGACGCGGGACGGCTGTGAGGCCGCCCAGGCCGGTTTGGAGATGCACGCAGTAATACTCCTGCCCACACTCGCGGCAGAACACCAGCGGCAGGAGGATGCGCCCACGGTCGCCGGGCACGTACTGCTGCCCGAGCAGCGTGAGGTATCGTGCGTCTTCCAACTCCAGGGAGGCGTGCACCGTGTCCCCGCGACTCATGAACTGGTGGAGCCGGAATGCGAACGGCGGGAAGCCGGTCTCGGGGTCCGCGACCTCAGGGTGATAACTGGCCAGGAGGTGCGCCTCTATGGCCTGTCCGCAGGCCATCTCCTCCGCTCCCGTTGCCTGGGCAAGAAGCGCCGCGGCGCCTCCCTCTCCGCTCAGACTCCGCGGCTCGGCGCGAAGGAGGCGGGTTCCGCCCTTCTCCAAAACAAGGCCGAGCTCCCCCTCGATCCAGCTCGAAAGCGGGTCTTCCAGGAACGCCGCGTATGTCGCAACCGGCTTCGCCGGTCCTTTCTCCACCCGCAACCTGAGATCATTGCGAGCCTGCGCGCTCGTGAAGTCCCGCGCAGGAGTGGCGCGCGTAAGCGTTTCTCCCACCACGTGCTCCGGCTTCACCGTGGAGCCAAAGAGCTGGGTCGCCACGCGCGCCACCTCGTTCCGCTGCTCTTCCGCGCTGCCCGGACCCGCAAGGGTCGCGGAGGTGCCCACGCATTGAAGCTCCGCCACGCCAAAGGCCTCGCGCATGCGCCGCACCAGCATTGCAACGTCCGCGCCCTGGCGCCCCCGATACGTGTGCAGCTCGTCCAGGACCATGAAGCGCAGGAGTTTTCCGTTTTGCACGAAAGGGCGCTCCCGCGGCCGGGTGAGGATGAGCTCGAGCATGACGAAGTTCGTAAGAAGGATGTCCGGGGGGCTGGCCAGGATGCGCTGTCGCTCCTCCTCGCCTTCCTGCCCGGTATAGCGCTCGAAGGTCACCCGGGGACTGCCGGCGGGCATCCCCAGTTTCAGGAACTTCTCCAGCTCCCCCTTCTGGCTGTTGGCCAACGCGTTCATGGGGTAGATGACGATGGCCCGCAGGCCTTTCCCTGACCCGCTCCGGAGCACATGGTCAACGATGGGCACCATGTAGGCCAGGCTTTTACCGGACCCGGTCCCCGTGGTGAGCACGTAGTTGTGCCCGGCTGCGGCGATCCGGATGGCCTCCTCCTGGTGCCGGTGCAGACGCAGCATCGTGCCCCCTCCAGTCTCGGTCTTCCCCACGCGGAAGATGCCCCGACACTCTCCATGGAGCACGCCATCGGCCACGAGCTCCTCTATCGTATGCCCACGCTCGAAGGAGGGGTTCAACTGGATGAGGGGATCCGGCCACAGCTCGCCGTCGGCGAGGTGCCGGTTCACCTCGGCGCGAATCCTTTCGTCACGGATCACGAAGAAACTTTTGATATATTCTTCGTAGTCGCGGATGAGGTTGTTGCGAAGACCAAAGACGTCCATGCGATCACCTCACGGCTTGATGCTCGTTCAAACGGCTCCGATTCGGTGTAGCCGACGTGCGCGGGAAACGAGCTTCCGGATACTCGACCCGTGATTGATCCTATCACATTTGAGGGTCATCTAAACAGTCGATGTAATGGAGCTTGTTTACAATCCACCCATGCCCGCACTACCGACGGGCTCCTTCCCGACGTTTCAGACGCAGAACGTGCTCTGGTGCTCAACCACGATGCCCGACTGGATAAGCAGGACCGCGATGTCGCGCAGCACGTAGGCGAGAAGCATGGCCCACCAGCGCCTGGTCGCCACCAAGAATAGTTGGATCTGGCAGGCCAATGCCGTGCGCATAGTCCTGGCGTAGGCCTGAACAGAAACGGTTTGCGCGAATCCCTGCCCTGATCGATAATAAGGGGCGCATTTTTTACCATGTGGCTATCTTTACGTGCCATTCAGTGATATAGTGATTATGAACTATTTCGGGAAGTTGCCTATGGATGGGAAACCAACACTTGGCGACTCACCGCCGGCTAGAATACCCCACCCACTCAGGCAAGGTCATCGCCGTTTGTGGCTCGAATGAGCAAGGCTCATGAAAGCGAACAGCCTGAAGTACTTGGCCACGGCTGCTGGGGAACCCGCCCCTGAAATAGAGAATGGACTGAAAGTGCCAGAACCAATGGAGCCTGGTCGACAAACCCCACGTCATACATTGCCTCGAAGACTCCTACGATCGAGCTGGCTGGAAGCCTGTCGGGAACTCCAGCAGATGCACCGCATAACGCGCGGCAGACAGGAGAGGGAAGGTGACTTATGAAAAGCAGTAAACCAAAGCGGCTAACCCGCAAAACGTCTCGCACTCCGGTCTTGCACAAGACTCCCACCGGCATTCAGGGTCTGGATGAACTCACCGGCGGCGGCTTGCCCAAAGGGCGGCCCACGCTGTTGTGCGGCGGTGCCGGAAGCGGGAAGACACTCCTGGCCATGGAATTCCTCGTGCGCGGCGTGAAGGAGTTCAGCGAGCCGGGAGTCTTTATCGCCTTCGAAGAGCAGACCGAAGAACTGGCTCAGAATTTCGCCTCACTCGGCTATGATCTCAATGCACTGATAGCGCAGAAAAAACTGGCGATCGATTTTGTCCATATCGAGCGCAGCGAAATCAATGAGTCAGGTGAGTATGGTCTGGAAGGACTGTTCATCCGGCTGGAGCACGCGATTGACAGCATCGGCGCCAGGCGTGTGGTGCTGGACGGCATCGAGCAGCTCTTCTCCGCGTTGACCAACACCGTCATTCTGCGCGCCGAGCTACGCCGGCTCTTTCTCTGGCTGAAGACCAAAGGCATGACCGCTATCATCACCGCCGAGCAGGGCGAAAGCAGCTTGACCCGCCGCGGGCTTGAGGAATATGTGGCCGACTGCGTGATCCTGCTGGACCACCGGGTGACCGGGCAGATGTTCACCCGGCGGGTGCGGGTCGTCAAGTATCGCGGTTCCAGCCACGGAACGAATGAGTTTCCGTTCCTTATCGACGAGAGCGGCGTCTCCATCCTGCCGATCACGTCGATGGGGCTGAAATACGAAGTGAGTACCGAGCGCGTTTCCTCAGGCATCCCGCGCCTGGATGTGATGATGGGCGGTCGGGGCTACTATCGCGGCGGCAGCGTGCTGGTATCCGGATCAGCGGGCACGGGCAAGACGAGTCTTGCGGCGCATTTCGCCCAGGCGAACGCCGCATGCGGCGAACGGTTCCTGTGGCTTGCCTATGAGGAATCGCCCAGCCAGATCATCCGCAACATGCGCTCCATCGGACTTGACCTTGCTCCAGCGGTGCAGAGCGGGATGCTGCGCCTGCACGCGATGCCCCCGACGATATTCGGCCTGGAGATGCACTTATTGGCCATGCATAAATTGGTGAAGGAATTCAACCCCCGGGGTGTCATCATGGATTCGATCAGCAACTTCACCACAATCGGCAGTGAAGTCGAGATCAAGGCGATGCTGATGCGATTGATAGACCTATTCAAAATGCGGCAGATCACCTCGCTGTTCACAAGCCTCACCACGGGCGACACCTTCGTGGAAGCAAACGACACCAGGTTGTCATCGCTGATGGATACGTGGCTGCTGCTGCGGGAGATCGAAAGCGGCGCAGAGCGAAACCGCGTCCTGCACCTGCTGAAGTCACGCGGCATGGCCCACTCGAACCAGATCCGTGAGTTCCTGCTCACCGATCACGGGGTGGAACTGCGGGATGTGTATCTCGGGCCATCGGGGCTCCTGCTCACCGGCAGCGCGCTCTTGGTCCAGAAGGCGCACGAACAGGCCCAGGCTGTCGTGCGAGAGCAGGAGGCGGGGGGCAAGAAGCGCGAGCTGGAGCAAAAACGACAAGCCATGGAGGCGCAGATTGCCGCGCTGCGGGCGGAGTTTGAAGTCGAGCAAATGAAAGCCCTGAAAGTGGTAGGGCAGGACGAAGAGCGGGCCACAGTGCTGACCGATGACCGCGTTCAAATGGCCAGGCAGCGGCAGGCCGATGCGGTGAAAGAAACAAGCACAACGAAGCACAAGTCCGGAGGTTCATGATGAAAACCAAGCCTAAAAGCGATTCTTCAAAAGCATCGACGACGAAACCCAATGAGCATTGGACGTTGCGGCTCTACGTGGCGGGGCAGACACCCAAATCGTTGGCGGCATTTGATAACCTGAAGCGCTTCTGCGAGGAACGCCTGAAGGGACACTACAGCATTGAGGTGATCGACCTGCTGAAGAATCCACGCTTGGCCAAAGATGATCAGATTCTGGCCATCCCCACTCTGGTGCGGAGGCTGCCGCCGCCGGTGCGCCGGATCATCGGCGACCTTTCCAACACTGAGCGCGTTCTGGTGGGACTGGATTTGCGTAATAATAACTGACGGGAGCGATTGTGTTATGACAAGCGGAACTCCGGACCCTGAGCTCTTGGCTGAGATAGAAGACCTCCGTATCCGGCTGGCCGAAGCAGAAGAGATCTTGCGCGCCATCCGCAGCGGTGAGGTGGATGCGCTGGTCATCGCAGGCGACCAGGGAGAAAAGGTTCATATCCTGGGCGAAGGCGACCGCGTATATCGGCAGTTCATTGAGACGATAAACGACGGCACAGCCACGTTATCTGCTGACGGAGATATCCTGAGCTGCAACGCCTTTCTGGCGAAAACGTTGCGGCGGCCGCTCGTTCAAGTTCTGGGCACCGCCATGCGGGACCATCTGCCGCCCGAAGACCACGAGGTCTTTCGCGCCATCCTCGCACAAGCCGGCACAGAGTCTCACCGCCGGAAGATCCGCCTTAAAACCAGCGAGGGCCGTCTGATACCGATATATCTTTCGGCAACGCTCCTGCAAAATGCCGAGGGGTTGCCGGTTTTTTGCCTCGTGCTCACGGACCTGGAAGAAGTCATCTCGGCGGAGGCGGCCCTGCGCGAAAGCGAGCAGCGCTATAGAACACTGCTTAAGCTCGCCCCGGTGGGGATCGCCGTGTACTCCGAAGGGAAAATCGTCTTCATCAATCCTGCCGGAGCGCACCTGTTTGGTGCGGATTCGGAAGAGCTAATCGCCGGCAAACCCATCACAGAGATTATTCACCCGGACAGATTGGAGGCGGCTCTGTCTCGGATAAGAGGAATGATGGATAGTGAACTAGGACTTTATCCTGCCGAGGATATTTTTCTGAAATTGGATGGAACTCCCATCAACGTGGAAGTCATAGCAACGCCTTTGCCATACAAAGGCAAACCGGCAGCCCAGGTAATTATCACCGACATCACCAAGCGCAAGCGGGGCGAGGCCGAGCGGGAGCGGCTGATGGCCTCGATCGAGCAGGTTGGGGAGACTGTGCTTGTCACCGACCCCGAGGGGATCATCCAGTACGTGAACCCGGCCTTCATCACCGCGACCGGCTACAGCCGCGAGGAGGCGCTTGGCCGCAATCCGCGCTTCCTCAAAAGCGGCGAGCAGGACCGGGGGTTCTATCAGGAGTTGTGGCAGACCATCTCCTCGGGCAAGAGCTGGCAGGGAACTCTGGTTAACAAGCGCAAGGACGGGAAGAACTTCACCGAGGATGCGACGATTTCGCCGGTGTGTGACGCAAGCGGCAGAATCGTCAGCTACGTTGCGGTCAAGCGCGACATCACGGCGCAGCTGCTGATGGAGGATCGGCTGCGGCAGGCACAAAAGATGGAGACCGTGGGTCGGCTGGCCGGCGGCGTGGCGCACGACTTCAACAACATGCTGCAGGTGATCATCACCTACGCGGAGATATCGCTGGCAAAGGTGGGGGCTGGGCAGCCTCTGCACAAGTACCTGATGGAGATTCGGCGGGCGGCGCAGCGTTCCGCCGAGATCACCGGGCAACTGCTTGCCTTCGCGCGCAAGCAGACGGTGATGCCGAAGGTGCTGGATCTGAACGATGCAGTAGCGAGCACGCAGAAGATGATCCAGCGGCTGATCGGCGAGGACATCGATCTTGCGTGGAAGCCTGGGCACGATCTTTGGAAGGTAAAGATAGATCCTGCGCAGCTTGACCAGATACTGGCCAATCTGGCGGTGAACGCACGAGATGCGATCGGCGGGGTGGGAAAGCTCGCCATCAAAACGGAGAAAGCCACCTTAGACGAGGAGTACTGCGCTACTCACGCGGGCGCTGTTCCTGGAGAGTACCTGCAGCTTTCGGTGAGCGACAACGGGCAGGGCATGGACAAGGAGACGCTGTTGCATCTATTCGAGCCGTTTTTCACGACCAAGGCACCGGGGAAAGGCACGGGGCTGGGGCTTGCCACGATCTACGGGATTGTAAAGCAGAACAACGGGTTCATCAACGTACACAGCGAGCAGGGAAAGGGGACCACCTTCAAGGTGTACCTGCCTCGGGCTGAGGGGGCAACCGCGGCCGAGCAAATGGAAGTCGAGGCGGCTCCCCTTGGAGGGACGGAGACAGTGCTTGTGGTAGAGGATGAGGCGGCCATCCTTGAGTTGGCTCGGGAGAGTCTGGAGCAGCTGGGGTACACTGTGCTCGTCGCGAGCTCACCCGAGGAGGCGATACGCAGGAGCGAGGAGCAGGCAGGGCTAATCCAGCTTTTGATCACCGATGTGGTGATGCCGCAGATGAACGGCCGGCAGCTTGCCGAGCGGCTAGGCGCCATCCATCCGGAGATGAAATGTCTGTACATGTCCGGCTATACAGCGGACGTAATCGCGCACCGGGGAGTGCTGGACGCGGGGGTGAGATTCATCGGCAAGCCGTTCTCGCTCGCGGTACTGGCCGAGAAAGTCAGAGAGGTGCTTGAGGGCTGATTGTACGGCGGAAATCACGTCTCTGCTCGCCTCCGCAATCATTTTTACCGTCGAGTGTACGGCTTCTCCTCAGCAGGATTCTTCAAAAAACTCATCGTCTATCTTTCCGCCAACGCTGCCAGGTCTTCCACGCGCGTGATGGTTCTCCCTGAAAAATCAACGCCGCGAAGCCGGATCCCGTGCGCCTTGAATCCCTGCATCGTGGTGTCCTGGAAGATGCAGTCGATGAAATCCACGTCATCGAGCTCAACGTCGATGAGGGAAAGCTTCGAAGAGCGCGCATGCATACGGTCGAATGACCTGTACTGCGTGTTGCGAAATGCCATCTTGTGAAGGGAGCTGTTCTGTACCCTCAGGCCCTCGAAACCCATGCCTTCACACCGCACATCTTTCAGCCGAGATCCGCTTACTTCAGAATCGTGAAGCCACATCCCGCGCAGCGTGCAGTTCGCGATCTCCGTTTCCGTTATTTTCATGTCAGAGATGGTGCATCCGTCGGCCCGGGTATCCTTCATGGTCGAGCCATCCAGAGAGAGCCGGCTCATGCTCACGCCCATGAACCTGCAGTCCTTGATCCCGGCCTTGCGTGTGAGGGTGAGATTGCTCACCTGCGCCCCTGAAAAGCGCGTGTCTTCAATCCCGCTTCCCCCCTCCAGGGTGAGGCTATGTGCCCGTGATCCGGATATCTTCACGCCCTTCATCGCGGACTTGGCAAGGAGCGACCATCGATTCAGTTTGGACCCTGCCAGGGAGACATCTTTCAACAGCGACCCTTCCATGCGCAGCTCATGCAGGGACGCGCCGGCAAAAACGGAATCCTCCATCACGCTGTCGATGAGGTCCGCGTCACGGAGGGTGGACGCGGAAAAGGAGTTGTCCTTGATCCTGGAGCGGACCAGCCGCAAGCCGGAAAGCTTGCTGAACACCACCTTGTTGTCCTTGATCTCGTATTCTTCCCCCTCCGGCTGCTCCACTCGCGAAGAGCTCTGGCCGTCCCAATCGGAGCGATGCCCGTGGAAATGCTTGCTTGTGTCCGCGCTCACCCCGAGACCCGAGGTGATTCCGTCCACCATGTCGCTCACCCAGTCCATGTTGAGAAACGAGCCGCGCGAATGGGGCGCGTGAGGCGGTGGAGGCGGCCGGCGGTCAAACCCGGCAGTGGCCTCATCCCGATCCGAATCAGCGTCGGCATCCGGACCCGGCGCCGCATCTCCGCTCGCTTCCGCTTCTCCGGCCTCCGGCTCATCGGCCAAGGCCGTGAGCAGCTCCTCGGCCTGCTCAGGGGTGATCGTGCCCTTCTCCTGCATCTCCCGTATCCTGTCAGCCGCTGACTTGCTCATCACTCTTCTCCCCCTTGCCTCTCTTCTTCTTCGAACGCAGCAGCCGCACAGCATCCTTGTAGCTGAGCTGGCCTGATTCCAGTTGATCGAGAACCTCCTCCGGCGTTGCGGTATCCTGGGCCTCTGCCGGGACTTCCGTCTCACCGGCCGGCGCGGGTGTGGGTTGGCCGGAAAGTTTGAGCTTCTCCTTGATCGAGGCAAGATGCCCCTTGACCGTGGGATAGCTCACGCCGAGCGCTGCTTCCATGTCCCTGATCCTTCCTTCGCAATAGATGAAAACGCGCAGGAAATGAAGCTCGTCAGGAGTCAGGGAGCCGAATTCGTTCATCACGAAATCGCCCTCGACCTTGAGCCCGCATGAGTCGCAAACGAGCACTCGAGGAAAAAGCTGCCCGCTGCAGGAAGGGCACCGGACGTTTGCATCGATTCTGTTTCTTGCCATGTCCCTAATATACCTTAATTAATTTAATTGTCAATTAATATTTTTAAGAATATTTACATGGTTTTCCAATATTCTCACTACTACGATCAGGCAGCGCACATGCGGCCTTATAGAACAGGGCGGAAGCGCGTCTCCTCCGAACGAACAGCTTGCGGCCGGGGAAGGACTGTATTACTATCAGGCCATGAAGCGAACGTCCTTGATCGCCTTCCTCATGATCGCCGCGGTCACCGGCCTTGTCGCGGAGGATGCGAAGCTGGCTTTCAACTGGGCGTTCGTTAAACAGGCCGCGGACGGTTCGGCGGTCCCCATCGATTTCAAGGAACGCGTCAACATCGTGCCCGGCGATCTTTTCAAGATCCACATCCAGCCCATCCAGAACGCCTTCGTGTACCTGTTCCTCCAGGAGGCCAACGGGGACCTGGACCTGCTGTTCCCCGCGAGCTTCGACGTCTTTGAGGGACACGCCTACCAGCAGACCCCGTTCTTCATCCCGGAGGGGGATGACTGGTTCACTCTTGACAACGCCAAGGGCACGGAGCGCTTCACCCTGATCGCCTCCACCGCGCGCCTCAAGCAGCTTGAGGCCCTCGTCCTCGCGTTCCAGAAAACCGCGGCGAACACGCAATCAACGGCCGCGGCCAAAAGCGCGGCCCAGCAGGCGGTGCTCGACGAGATCGCGCGGTTGCGCAAGGAGCACAGCCAGTTGGCGGTCGCGGCGGAGAAGCCCGTCACTATTGCGGGAGGAACTCGTGGCATCAACGCAACCGTCCAAAAAATGGCCACCCGGATCGAGGCCACAGGGTTCTACTACAAGCTCTTCCGGCTCGAGCACTAATCCGCCGCCCAAGCGGGGCGGGTTTCGCTTCACTGCCCTCGCGCCAGTGCTCATCGTGGCCGGGTCCCTCGCCCTGGCCTGGGCGCTGTGCCTGGCCGCGGCCGCGGTGCGCGGGAACTGGGACAATCGGCTGAACGACCTTTTCTTCCAGCTCCGTTACAAGATCAAGGGACCGGAGCGCGTCCTGCCCTCCATCAATTACATCGACCTGACCGATGCCGAAGTGCGTGCGCTGGCCATGAAGGGGGGGGATCGCCGGGATTTCGCCCGCCTGGTGAATGTGCTGTCGCAGGCCGGCGTTGCATCGATCATTTTCGACATCATTTTCCCCGAGCAGGGCGAGCCCGAGGGCGATGCCGCGTTCGCCAAGGCAGTCACCGACGCCGGCACCGTGTACCTGCCCGCGATCCTCCTGCCCACGTCATACGCCAAGCTGGCGGGCAAGGGAGCGGAAGGAGATGATCCTCTCAAGGGGTGGCTCTGGCACCCCCGGATAGTGAGAAAGGGCGATCCCTTCTCCGCGGTCACGGCCACGGTGAGCTTCGGCAATCTCACTGCCGCGGCAAAGGGGATTGGGCTCATCAACAGCGACCCCGACCCTGATGGGATCTATCGCCGGATGCCGCTGCTCTACCAGTACGGCGACGGATACGTCCCCGGTCTTGCCCTGAGGGCGGCCTGCGACGCCCTGGGCGTCGAGCCGCGGCGCATCGAGGTATCCTTTGGCAGCCGCATCCGGCTGCCCGCGGCTCACCTGCACGATGGAAGCGTGCGGGACGTCGACATCCCCATTGACCGGCAGGGCAGGATGATCATCGACTATGCCGGGCCGTGGGATGCGGCCTTTACCCATTACTCCTTTTCCAAGATCCTGGCCGCGGAGACCGACCCGGACGTTGCCGACCAGGTCGCGGCGGAGCTGGAAGGCGCGACGCTCATCGTGTCCGATATCACGACGAGCACGGCCGATTATGGCCCGGTCCCCTTCGAGCAGGTGTATCCCCGGGCCGGCCTGCACGCCAACATCCTCAACGCCATCCTTTCCAACCGTTTCCTCCGCGGCCAGGCCTGGTACGAGGCGCTGCTGCTGAGCCTGGCCTTTGCCGCCCTGCTCTGGGTTGTATCCTGGCGGATGCGTCCGCTCGCCTTCTCGCTCACCGCGCTCGCATGCTGGGCGGCGCTCGCGGCAGGCCAGTTCTGGCTTTTCACGGCCCGGGGGATCATGCCCGCCGTAGCGGCGCCCACGGTCGGGTTCATCATCGCGCTGGTAGCGGTGAACGGCTACCGTTTCTTCCTTTCGGAGAGGGAAAAGCTGCGATTGCGGATGCGCATGGAACGCTACTTCGCCCCCCGGCTCATGTCGAAGATCCTGCAGGCGCAGGACAAGCTCATGTCCGCGGAGCAGAAGGTGATCACCGTGCTTTTCAGCGACATTGCCGGGTTCACCTCCTGGTGCACGACTCAATCGCCGGAAGCGATCCATCGTACGCTCAATGAGTATTTCGCGGTGATGACGGAGATCGTATTCCGCCACGAGGGCACGGTGGACAAGTTCATCGGAGACGGGCTCATGGCCTTTTTCGGGGACCCCCTGGCGCAGCCCGACCATGAGCTGCGCGCCGTGCTCGCCGGCATCGAGATGCAGCAGGCCGTGCGCGAGCTGCGCGCCCGGTGGGAGGCGGAGGGCCGGATGTCCATCCACATCCGCATTGGGATCAACACGGGGGAAGTGGTGGTGGGCGACATGGGCTCGCGCCGGATCATGGCCTACACCGCCATCGGCGCCAACGTCAACCTGGGGTCGCGTCTGGAGAGCAAGGCCCCGATCGACGGCGTGCTGGTGAGCGCGCCGGTCCATGCCGCCGTGAAGGACGCGGTGGCCACGCGCTTTGCCGGCAGGATCACGGCAAAGGGGATCACCGAGGATTTCGACACCTACGAGGTGCTCGTGCCCTGAGACGCCTTTTCCGTTCTTGACACCGTTTTCTCACGGAGGTACGATTCAACTTTCCGAACCGCTGTTTGACTCAATCGAGCAGGGAGCGTCAGCCGCGGGAAGCGTGGATCGCGCTTCGCCCCGCGCAGCCTTGTTCACCGAACGTGAGTTCGGCGGAGTCTCAGAAGGAGGGTGTCATGCGAATGTCCCGCCGTTTCGCCATCCTTGCCGTTGTGCCCTGCATCCTCGTGGGTCTCCTTGGCTGCCCCACCGTGCCGGTGAAGGTGGAAAAGACCATCGGGATCAACAATTCCGACGTCTACAAGCTGGCGCAGGATGCCTTGCAGCCCGTCGCGGACCAATACATCGAGCGCGGCGACCGGATCCTCCTTGTGAACGCCAAAGGGTTCTACGGGAGCGATGGGTGGCGGTTCGTCCCCACGCCGCTGGAGATACCGCAGGATCAATTCGAAGGGGTGATCATGCCGGGGGCGCAAAAGAAGTTCACGGCGTACGACAACCCCGAGGTGAAGCTCTTGAGAAGCGTGTTCAAGCTTGATTCAACGAACAAGGTCTACACGCTGAAAACCACTGGGGAAGACTACAGCGAGCTTCTCCTGGGAAGGATCCTGTCCGCCATCGGCTGGTCCGGTGTCGGTTCTTTCTCCATCGACGAGTTCTCCCACCTAAACCCGTATTTCGTGGATTCATTCGAGAGCGGTCTGCTCAGCGCTGTTCTGAAAAAGCAGGCCAAGGGATTCGAGCGCCTGGAGACCGTGGGCATGGACCAGACCGACCTGGTGGATTCCATCAAGAAGAACCTGGATGATCACCGGACGGGCAAGCTGGTCTTCAACACGAACATGCTGAGTTTTGTGTCCTGGAGCGACATCCAGGAAAAGTATCAGCCGAACACCATCAACAAGCTTCTCATGTATTCCGTGGACAATGTCATCGCATCCGACATGGAGTACATCGGAATCCAGGCCAGCTTCCGGCTGGTGGACCTGGCCCGGGGCGGCAAGCTGCTCTGGGCCGGCACCAAGACCATGACCTCGCAGAAATTTCCGAAGGAAAAGGTCCCGTTCCTGGGCGCGGTGCGCCTGACGCTGCCGCCGCAGGTGGCCACAACCCAGAGGGACGCCTTTGCGAAAACGCTGAAGGACCAGGGGGTCAGCTTCCCGATGAACGCGGTCCTCCTGAAGATCGATGACATACCGATCTTCGGCACGTACCCCGTCACCCGGGAAGACTTTGCCGTGGAGAACGCCCTGCGCGACATGTTCTCTTCGATTCCGGGCGTCACCATAATGGAAAAGATGTACACCCGAATGTACAAGAAGCCGTGGCAGATGGCGCACGCCGTGCATTACACCAACCCGCTTCTCAGCGGGGATTACACGGAGTTCCAGGACTACTACGGGGCGCGGTACATGATCGGCTACCGCGTGCTGTGGTCCAAAATCCAGGGCGTGCAGCTCCTCCAGGGGGACAAGGACCTTGAGCTGGCTGACAAGGTCCTCGGGATCTACGTGAAGATCATCGACATGGCTGACCATGGAAAGATCATCCTGAGCGACTTCCTGCCCATCGGCTCCAACAGCGACATGGATCAGAGCGTCCTCTATCGCTGCTACAGCAGGACGAAGTCCCTCTCGAACGTGGCCGGCGCCCTGCTGGATTCCGGCGTCGTTTCCGAAACGACGTACACCACCCTCATCAACCGGCGCATGGAGATCGCCAACAATTACATCGGGGAGAAGACCGCCTCGGAAGATTTCATCGTGAACAGGATCCCGCAGGGAGAGGACCAGGGGGCCGTCATGACCGCCTACTACAATGCGTACGAGGTGCTGCGCAAATTCGGGAAGACGGATGAACAGACAAGCGCCTCCACAAATAGGCAGGCCTCTTCCAGCTCGGGGACGAGCGCTGAGAAGCCCCTCACCCAGCCGGAGGAGCTGAACCTGCTGATCGCCGTCAACCTCATGCAGTCGTGGTTCGAGGATGGACTGTGCACGGCGCTCGTGGCCGGCGGCGTGGCCCCCAATGAGAAGCTGGAGTCCCTGTACTCCCGCTACCTCATCAAGAAGTCCTTGGAGAAGGACACCTCGGAGGAGCTTCTCTACCTTTCCCCCCTCCTGCTCTCCGAGTGGGGCGCCACGTGGAAGGGATACTACAACATCGACAAGATCATCTACTTCTCGCTCCTGGAAACGGGGAAGCCGACGTCGCAATTCATCACAACGCCGGTTGCTACTCCCCTCGCCCGGTTCTTCCCGATGGTGACCTATGATCCTGATTCGCTGCAGATCTCTGTCGTGAACGTCACCACGGGGGATTACGAGTTCAAGCAGGATATCGCCCTCAAGTAGGCGCAAGGAGGTATGAGCCATGAAGCGCGGACTACTTATCGCCGCTGTCATCCTTTCGAGTGTCGCGGCCGCTTGGGCGCGTGAGTATACCAATCTGGATCCGCCTACCCTGGCGGTCATGGATTTCGAGGTCTCCATGGGCACCGTGACGATCGACAATCCCTCCGGGACGGCGCTCAAGGAGCTGAACAAGGCCTTCTACGGCCAGCTCATCAGCCAGGCGCTCCTCTCCGTGCTGGTCCAGCAGAATGCATCAAGCATCGTGATAACCCCCAAATACGTGCCGGAGGAGCCCAACAGTCCCCTGTACCGGCCCGGCAGCCCCGTGTACGATCCCGGCACGCCCGCGCGGGAGGCGGAAGCCAGGAAAAAGACGGCAAAGGGCAAGGACGGGGAGGGACAAGACGCCCGGTATTATTTCCCCCCGATATTCAAGATCTTCGATAAAAAGTACGTGGAAAACGCCCTGCAGAACGGGAACTTCACGACAAAAGACCTGTACACCAAGGCCGTAGGGGCTTTCAATTTCGCGGACCTTGATTACCTGGTGCTTGGCAATGTGTATGAGACCAGCTATGAAAAGCAGCCCGCCATTGGATTCAATGTGCGCGTGCTCAACACCAAGCGCGCGGAAGAGCTGTATTCCTATTCCGCGATCGTGGACCAGGACCTCCATGACCTGCCGAACGCCTGCGCCCAGATCTGCCGCTGCATCATGCTGGACATCCTGAACAGCCACTGCGCGCAATTCACCATCACGGAGAGCTCCGAGATCACCACGGTGGATCCCAACACGGGAGAAAAGCCGGCCGTTCCCCCCTACACCCTGTTCTGGCAGCCGCGTCAGGTGGAAAAGGACGACAACACCGTAGGCGATTCCGATCATTCCAACAAGCGGGAGGTGAACAAGAACCAGTTCTATTGGACCCTCCCCGGACAGTACATCATCTCCGTGTACAACAAGGAGACGCAGCAGATACGGGAAGTCCCCTTCACCATCGCCTCCGGCGCGTTGAGGAACATCACCATCGAAAAGCAATACCTCGACACCCAGAAGGGCGCTATCACCATAGGCGGCGTGGCCCCCACCTCGTCATACACCTTTGAGCTGGTGCCGAAAAAACAGCGCGAGCAGTACTGGTGGGAAATCTTCACCCCTCCCCTCCCGCAGGATGGCCTGACCGTTGATTTCCAAAACGGCGAGTTCACCAATGAGAAGACGGTCAGCGCCGAGTATCATCCCGCCACGCAGGAGATCCTGATAACGAACGTGCCGTTCGCCACGTACGATATGAGGGTCACGCGCAACCCGCCGGCCGGACAGAACGGCATCATGGGCTTGTGGCTGGTGCAGTCAAAGCTGTCCGTGAGGAGCCCATTCATCCCCGTTGTCCTGCAGGACACAAAGGGCGTAAAGCTGCAGATCGCGGACTTCGGGCTGCAGGAGAAGAAGGCGCTGGAAGCTCCCCAGTTGACCAAGGTGACATTCATCCTGAATCCCGGCTTCGGATTCAACGGCTGGCTGGAGATCAATGACAATACCAGCGATGACTGGCTTTATTGGACGGACCGGGAGAAGATAACCGTGACGAGCGAATACAGCCAGGCGGATTGGGATGCTCAGCCCGACGTGACCTATACCGTCTATGTCCGCGGCGTGAGCCGGGACGGCAAGTATTCCGTATGGGGACATACCGACGACACTCTCTACATGTACCATAAGAAACAGCTCATTCCGAGCAGGGATACGGTTGTCTTTGTTGATCTGAACAAGGTGAAAACCGACGCTGATGCCGCGGCCAACAAGAGAGCCAGCGCGGCAGCGCAGGCAACCCAGGCAGCGCAGACCTCAACGACATCGCTCACCGTTACGCAGGCGGCTTCCGGCCAAAAAGCGGCTGCGCCGGCGGCTCCAGCGGCTCCAGCAGCCCGGGCATCCGAACAGGGGCCGTCAAAACTCTTCATGGACGTCGCGGCAGGACTTGGCTATGGGAAGTATAATAGCATTACAGGTGGCCTGGATGCCAACGTGAGCGCCACGCTGCTCTGGTACCTTTCCCCGGCAATCGGGCTAGGCCCGGGCCTCATGGTCGACATCCCGACGAGCGAATTCAATCTCAATTACCTGGGCACCGTCAACCTGAGCTATGGTGACCTCTCCAAGGGGAGACTGGCTCTGCTGGTCCAGGCAGGCGCCGGGACCGGCTACGAGGTCGGCGCCGGTTGCGCGTTTCTCAATGCCAAGAAGAACGGGGGAACAACGCTCCGGATCGGCTACTACCACGCCTGGACCGGGACGAATTCGGTGAGCCTCTTCCTGGACCTCGGTTACATGTTCGGGTTCTGAGCAGCGGAGGCCGATCATGCGGTCCCGCGGATCCGCGACGAAGCGCCGCCTGATTGCTGCGGCAGCGCCCCTGGTCGTTCTGATCGCGCTCACGGCGCAGAGCGGCAGCCGCGGGATCGTGACCGTGCGGAGCGCAGGCACGATCGAGAAGATGCAGGGCAACACCGGCAAGCGGTACGCCCTCTGCATCGGGATCAACAATTTCACGGACCCCGTCATCCCCACCTTGAAAGGGGCCCGCAACGACGCTGTCGAGCTTTCCGGCACGCTGAAGCAGTTCGGCCAGTTCGACAGGGTGGACATGCTGACGGACGACATCGATCCTCAGAACGACCCCGGCGGCAATTACCCCAAGCTCGCCAACATCCGGGCCCGGCTGAAGACTCTTTCCAGCCTCATCACACCCAGCGACCTTGTCATCTTTGCCTTTGCCGGGCACGGCATAGCCAATGAAGCCGGAGACGGGTATCTGGTTGTGGCGGATACTCGATTCGACGATAAATGGAACACCAGCCTGCCGATCAAGGAGGTCCTCGACTGGCTGCAGAAGCTGAAGGTCCGCAAATCGCTGCTCCTGCTCGATGCCTGCCGCCAGACAATGTCCCAGAGCGCCAGCCGCGGCCTGGACAACACCAACCTTCGGGCGCAGAAATACGAGCAGTCCCAGGTGTCGGCGATCTTCTACGGCACAAAGACGGGCTGGTCCAGCTACGATGACCCAAACTCCAACCACGGCATATTCACCAGGTTCCTGCTGGAGGGAATGAGGGGCGCCGCTGACTACCAGACCGGCAACAGCGATGGCATCGTCACCTTCAAGGAGCTTTCCGCGTACGTCGAGCAGCAGGTCACCAGTTATGCGCACGAGCTGCAGGTGAATCAATCCCCTTCCATCACGTACAACGGCGAATCATTCGGAGATCTGGCGCTCTCCACGTACAGCGCCACCATCGACGCCGCCACCCGCAGCCAGTTGAGCCCCGGGGCAAAGGAGCCGGCGGCCGCGGGGGTCGGGGCGGCAAGCGTCTATTCGAACGTGGACGGAACGGTCCAATTGGACGGCAAGCCCTATGGTAAGATCGCGAAAGGGCAAAAGCTCGCCATTGATGAGCTTCCCGCGGGGACCCATAACCTTCAGATCACGCACGCATACGGCGTCTTCAACAAGGAGATCCAGGTCAAGGACGGGTGGCGGACGAACGTGGTCAACATGGTGATCAACAATGAGCGCGACAACATGCAGCTCGGCGACGTGCCCTTTGTCTTCGTCAAGGGCTCCGCCGGGCTGCCCAGCTTCTGGATGGGCATGTCGGAGATCACCTTCGGCCAGTTCTCGCGGTTTGTCCGGCAGACCGGTTACAAGGCGCAGGGAAGCTGGGAGAAGTACTACAAGCCGGCGTATGACTGGTATCCCGTCATCCATGTCACCTGGGATGACTGCTCGGAATACGTGAAATGGTTCAGCAAGAAGTTCGGCGTGGACGCCGCCCTGCCCAGCCTTGCCCAGTGGCAGTACGCCGCGGGAAAAAAGAACGGAACCGTGTATCCCTGGAGCGACGACTGGGATGCCACCTACTGCCAGAATGTCGGCTCAGAAGCGCAGGACGTGCTTCCCCTGGTCGGTGGAAACGGCCCGGTCCAGGAGCAGTTCTTCCTGAAGGACATGACCCTTGACGGCGTTCAGATGATGGCGGGAAATGTCAGCGAATGGTGCGCGGACCAGAAGAAGGCGGCGGATGGCGTGACTGACCTGGCCGCGGCAGCAGGGGGAAGCTGGCGACTTTCCAAGCCCAAATATTTTGCTTCGGACTATTTCTCGTACAAGCAGGTCACTGCTGAGGAAGAGGACCAGGGATTCCGCATCGTCATGAAGGCGGATTGATTTATAAAGCCCAGCGATAGCCACGTGTTTTGCCCGAATTCGGGCAAGAATATTGAAAATGCCTCATTTCTTGATATACTGATCCTCAATGCAGCGCTCTGATCTCAAGCAACACATAGTCGAGACATACGGCATCTCGGAGAATAACTTCGAGAGGCTCCACGAGGAGTTCCTGGCTTTTTATAACCAGACGATCGAGGAGTACGTTGGCCAACGCCATCTGGAGCTTCAGAAGGCTGGGAAGAAGAACGATGAAATCTACCGCTTGATTCGAGCGGAGCTGGACGCCAGGCGTTTTGCCGTGAAACAGATGTCGGAACGTCAGATACGGCGTCTTGTTTACGGATAACAAGGAGAAAAGCATGTGCGGGATTGTCGGATACGTGGGGCCCAGGAATGCCGTTCCGATCCTCATGGAGGGCCTGAAACGGCTGGAGTATCGGGGGTACGACTCGGCGGGGATTGGCTGCCTGGTGCGCGGAAAGCTCAGGGTGGTAAAGAAGGAGGGGCACCTCGCGAATCTTGAGGGCATACTGCCGGAAGGCCTCTCCTCCCATACCGGCATCGGCCACACACGTTGGGCAACGCATGGCGGCGTGAACGACGCGAACGCCCACCCTCAAATTGGCGCCGGCGGCAAGGTGGCCGTGGTCCACAACGGGATCATCGACAACTATGATGCGCTGAAAAAAAGGTTGATCGGCCAGGGCGTGACCTTTGCGAGCGACACGGACACGGAGGTGATCGCGCAGCTTGCCGAGAAGTTCCTGGAACCGGAAAACGACCCCGAACAGGCTGTCCGGGAAACGCTGCAGCTCCTCCACGGCACGTACGGCCTGGTGTTCCTTTTCACCGACCATCCGGGGCTCATCATCGGAGCCCGCAATGGCAGCCCCCTTGTCCTCGGAGTCGGAGAGGGGGAGATGTTCGTAGCCTCCGACGCCAATGCGATCGTGCGGCACACCCCGCAGGTGGTCTACCTGGACGATGGGGAGACGGTGGTGCTCACCCCCGACGGGTTCAGCACAAAGGACCTGCGCGCGGCCGTGGTGGACAAGCGCATTGAAACAATCGAGTGGGTGGCGGCGGACGCGGACAAGAACGGCTACCAGGACTACATGCTGAAGGAAATCTTCGAGCAGCCGGACTCCGTCGCCCGCGCGTTCGGCGGCGGCGGCAGGCTCGTGCCGGAGTTCGGCGCGGCAAAGCTCGGGGGTCTGAACCTGGAGCGCCGGGATTTCTTTGATATCCGGCGCGTGGAGATTGTGGCCATGGGCACGGCGTACCACGCGGCCATGATCGGCGCCCACCTCCTGGAGACCATCGCCCGGATCCCCGCGCGCGCGGAGATCGCCTGCGAGCTGCGCTGCCGCAATCCCATCGTGGAAAAGGAGACGCTGTACTTTGCCGTGAGCCAGTCGGGAGAGACGGCGGACACCCTCATGGCGCTGCGGGAGATCCGTACCAAGGGCGGCCGGGTCATGGGCGTGGTCAACGTGGTGGGCTCCACCATCGCGCGGGAATCGGACGGCGGGGTCTACGTGCACGCCGGACCCGAGATGGCCGTGGCAAGCACCAAGGCGTTCACGAGCCAGGTCATGAGCTTCGTTCTCATCGCCCTGCTCTTCGCGAGGATGCGCGACCTCTCCCTCACCGAAGGCAAGGCCCTTGTGGCGGAAATAGGGCTTGTGCCGGATCTCATGCGCCGCGTGCTGGCGCAGGCGGAAGAAGTGCGCAGGATCGCGCGGAAGTACGGCTCCGCCGCCGCCTTCCTCTATCTGGGCCGGGGCCCCAGCTATCCCATCGCGCTGGAAGGGGCGCTCAAGCTGAAGGAAATCGCGTACATCTTCTCTGAAGGCATGTCCGCCGGAGACGTCAAGCACGGGCCCATCGCGCTGGTGAGCGAGGAAACACCGGTCGTCATCGTGGCCGTGAAAGGGGACAGCCTTGAAAAAACCATCGGAGGCATGGAGGAGATACGGGCAAGGAGGGGCAGAATTATCGCGGTGACAAACGTGGATGACCCGAGGATCTCGCGCATCGCCGAGGACGTTATCCGCGTCCCTGAAACCCGGGAAGCCCTTTCCCCCCTGCTCTCCGTGATACCGCTGCAGCTCCTGGCATATTACGCCGCGGTGGAGCTTGGCCGGAACGTTGACAGGCCGCGCAACCTGGCAAAAAGCGTCACGGTGGAGTGAAAAGCGGCCCGCGTATCATCCCTTCAGGTAGGCGTCAATGCCCTTGGCCGCCTCGCGGCCGTGAAAGAGGGAGCGCACCACGAGGGATGCCCCCGTGTTCGCATCGCCGGCGGCAAAGACCCCCTTTGCGGAGGTGGAGTAGTCGGGGTTGCACCGGATGTTGCCGCGCGGATCGTACTCCACGCCCAGCTCCTCGATGATTTTTCCGTGCTTCACGTGCACGAAGCCCATGGCAAGCAGCACGAGATCCGCCTTGAGGGAGAACTCGGAGCCGGCAATCGTTTCCATCTTCAAGGGGCCGGCAGTGTCTTTCTTCCATTCCACCCTGGCGAGATGGCACCGTGCCACCCGGCCGTTGTTTCCTTCAAACCGTTGCGTGGTGACGGACCAGTCCCGCGCGCACCCCTCTTCGTGGGAGCTGGACGTGCGCAGGATGTCGGGCCAGGCCGGCCAACTGGGGTTCCACGTCTCATTCCATTCCGGAGGCTTGGGCAGGATCTCGAACTGGCGGACCTCTCGTGCCCCCTGCCGATTGGCGGTGCCCACGCAGTCCGAGCCTGTGTCGCCGCCGCCGATCACCACCACCACCCTGTCCCGGGCATTGATCAGCCCTGATTCGCTGATCTCTCCGGCAAGAAACTGGTTTGATCTTCCCAGATAGTCCAGGGCGAAGTGGACGCCGGACAGCTCCCGTCCGGGCACGGGCAGGTCCCGCGGCTCCCCCGCGCCCATGGCCAGGAGGATCACGTCGAACGTTCCCCTGAGATAGCGCGCGGAAATATCCTCCCCGATGTCCACGCCTGTCTCGAACCGGACCCCTTCCGCCTCCATCTGCCGGATGCGCCGGTCCAGGATGCGCTTCTCCAGCTTGAAGTCGGGGATGCCGTAGCGAAGCAGCCCGCCGATCTTGGCCGCTCTCTCGAATACGGTCACCTCGTGGCCCCGCCTGCGCAGCTGCTGCCCGGCAGCCAGGCCCGCCGGTCCGCTGCCAACCACGGCGACCCTGCGTCCGGTGAGCCTTGGAGGGGGCCGGGGCACGACCCATCCCTCGGTGAAGCCTCGCTCGACGATGGCAAGCTCGATCTGCTTGATGGTGACGGGGCTGGCATTGATGGAGAGGGTGCAGGATGTCTCACAGGGCGCCGGACAGATCCTTCCGGTCACCTCGGGCAGGTTGTTTGTCATCTCCAGGCGCACGAGCGCCCCCCGCCAGTCGTCGCGGTAGACCAGGTCGTTCCACTCGGGGATCAGGTTGTACACGGGGCAGCCCGCGGCGTGGCAGTAGGGGATGCCGCAGTCCATGCAGCGCGCGCCCTGGCGCGCCAGCTCCGCGTCGGGCACGGGGACCATGAACTCGCGCCAGTTCTTCACCCGCTCGTCCACCGGAAGGTTGATGGAGGAGGTCCGGGGAATGTCGAGGAAGCCGGTGGGATGTCCCATCAGCGGTACACCTCTTCGGTCACGCCCACCACCTCGGTTTCGCGGGAAACCTCCTTGGCAACCCTTTCCAGCGCCCTGCGGTAGTCGATGGGCATCACCTTCACGAAACGGGGCAGCATCTCGTCCCAGTCGCGGAGGATCCGGGTGGCGTGCTCGCTGCGCGTGTACATCACGTGCCTCTCCACCAGCTCCCGCAGCAGCGCCCGGTCCTGGGATGCCAGGACCGGCTCCACGTCGACCATCTCGAGGTTGCACATGGTGTCGAAAAGCTGGTCCTCGTCCAGGACAAAGGCGATGCCGCCGCTCATGCCCGCCGCGAAGTTCACGCCCGTCCTTCCCAGCACCACGACCGTTCCGCCGGTCATGTACTCGCACCCGTGGTCGCCCAGGCCCTCCACCACGGCGATCGCCCCGGAATTGCGCACGGCAAAGCGCTCCCCCGCCATGCCGTTGATGTACACCTGGCCCGAGGTGGCGCCGAACAGGTTGACGTTGCCGCTTATGATGTTGTCCTGGGCCCGAAACGAGGCGGCGCGGGGGGGGTACACGATGATCTTCCCGCCCGAGAGCCCCTTTGCAAAATAGTCATTGGCGTCGCCTTCCAGCTCAAAGGTGATGCCCGGGGCGAGAAACGCGCCGAAGCTCTGGCCCGCGGAGCCGGCAAAGGAGACGCTGATCGTATCAGCGGGCAGCCCCTTGGCGCCGTAGCGTTTGGACACTTCGGCTGAAAGCGTGGCGCCCACGGTCCTGTTGCAGTTGCGGATGGAAAGGTACAACCGCACCTTCTCCCCTTTTTCCAGGCTGGGCCGGGAGCGCTGAATCAATTCCTTGTCCAGCGACAGCGAGAGGTCGAGGGGCTGTTTCGTGGTGCAACGCAAAGACGTGCCTGCCGGCGCGTCGGGCCGGGCCAGGATGCGGGAGAAGTCCAGCCCGCGCGTCTTCCAGTGCTCCACGGCGGATCGGGTGTGGAGCATCTCCACCCGGCCTATCATATCATCCATTGCGCGAAACCCCAGGGATGCCATGATCTCTCGCACATCCTGAGCCACGAAGCGCATGAAGTTCACCACGTACTCGGGCTTGCCTTTGAAACGGGCGCGCAGCCGCGGGTCCTGCGTTGCCACCCCCACGGGGCAGGTGTTGAGGTGGCACTTGCGCATCATCACGCACCCGAGGGTGACCAGGGCGATTGTTCCGAACCCGTACTCCTCTGCGCCGAGCAGCGCCGCGATCACCACGTCCCGGCCGGTCCGCATCTGGCCGTCCGTCTGCACCCGTATCCTGTCGCGCAGCCGGTTCATCACAAGGGTCTGCTGCGTATCCGCCACGCCGATCTCCCACGGGATGCCGGCGCACTTGATGGAGGAAAGGGGGGAGTTGCCCGTGCCGCCGTCGTGTCCGGAAATGAGCACCATGTCCGCCTTGCCCTTGGCAACGCCCGCCGCAATGGTGCCCACCCCCACCTCTGCCACGAGCTTCACCGATACCCGGGCATCGGGATTGGCGTTCTTCAAGTCGAAGATAAGCTGCGCGAGGTCCTCGATGGAATAGATGTCATGGTGGGGAGGCGGGGAGATCAGCGTGACCCCGGGCGTGGAATGCCGCACCCGCGCGATCTCCGCGTCCACCTTGAGCCCGGCAAGCTGGCCTCCCTCGCCCGGCTTTGCTCCCTGCGCCATCTTGATCTGCAGCTCGCGCGAGTTCACCAGGTAGTGCGACGTGACGCCGAACCGGGCCGAGGCCACCTGCTTGATGGCGCTGCGCGCCGAGTCGCCATTGGGAAGGGGCGCGTAGCGCGCGTCGTCCTCACCCCCCTCCCCGGAATTGCTTGCCGCACCCAGCCGGTTCATGGCGATGGCCAGGGACTCGTGCGCCTCCTTGCTGATCGAGCCGAAGGACATGGCGGAGGTGACGAAGCGCTTCACGATCGACTCCACCGGCTCCACCTGGTCGATCGGGACAGGCTGGCTTTTGGCAAAGCTGAAGAGGCCGCGCAGGGTGTAGAGGGTGCGGCTCTCGTCGTTCATCGTGTCCGCGTACTGCCGGTACAGCGCGTAATCGTTCTCCCGCACCGCGCGCTGCAGCAGCGCGATCGCCTGCGGGGACAGGCGGTGGCCTTCCGAGAAGCTGCGGTACAGCACGGCGCCGCCCGAATCCAGCGCCTCCCGCTCGGCCGGCGTGCGGGAATAGGCGGCTGCGTGCCTGCAGAGCACCTCTCGCGCGATCTCCTCAATGCCCACCCCTCCGATACGCGAGGGGGTGCCGGGGAAATAAGTCCGTATAAACTCGTCCGCCAGCCCCACGGCCTCGAAGATCTGCGCGCTCTTGTAGCTCCTGATCGTCGACACGCCCATCTTGGACATGACCTTGAGCAGGCCCTTCTTGATGGCCGTGATGTACTGCTCGATCGCCGTTTCCAAGAGCAGGGACCCGGAGAGCCTTCCCCGCGCCTTCAGGTCGGCGATGGTCTCAATGGCGAGGTAGGGGTTGATGGCGCTGGCGCCGAACCCCATGAGGGTGGCGAAGTGCATCACCTCGCGCGCCTCGGCCGTTTCTATGACAAGGGCGGTGAGGTGCCGCTTCTTCACCCGCGTGAGGTGATGGTGGAGGGCGGAGGTGGCCAGCAGCGCGGGAATGGGCGCCCGCCTGGCGTTCACGTCCCTGTCGGTGATGATGAGCATGGTGTCACCGGCGTCCACCCGGGCCTCGGCTTGAGCGCAGAGCGCGGCAAGGGCCTTCTCCAGCCCCTTCTCCCCGTCCGCGGCCGCGAAGGTCATGGGGATCACGCACGAGCGGTAGCCGCCCACGTCCAGCGTGCGCAGCTTGGCGAGGTCGTCGTTGGAAAGGATGGGATGCGGCAGCTTCACCTGGCGCACGTGCTCGGGGGTCTCGTCCAGCAGGTTCTTCTCCCGTCCCACGAAGGTCATGAGGGACATGACGAGGTTTTCCCGGTAGGGATCGATGGGCGGGTTGGTGACCTGCGCGAAGAGCTGCTTGAAGTAGCAGTACAGGAGCTGGGGACGGTCGGAAAGCACGGCGAGGCTCTGGTCATTGCCCATGGAGCTGATGGGCTCCTGCGCGTTTTCCACCATGGGCGTGAGGATCATGGAAATGTCTTCCATCGTGTATCCGAACACCCACTGCTTTTCCAGAAGCGTTTCGCGGTCGAAGCGCACGGGTCCGGGCACCTGGAACAGGCCCTTCAGGTCGATGCGGTTGGCCTCCAGCCATCGCCGGTAGGGCTTGCGCCGCGACACGGAGGCCTTCACCTCGTTGTCGTAGACGATCCGCTTCTGCGCCGTGTCCACCAGGAACATCTTGCCCGGAGCGAGCCTCCCCTTCTGCAGCACGTCCTCGGGCGGGATGTCGAGCACCCCGACCTCTGAGGCCAGCACCACAAGGCCGCTGCGGGTGACCACCCAGCGCGCCGGCCGCAGGCCGTTCCTGTCCAGGATGGAGCCGACCTTTATGCCGTCGCTGAAGGAGATGGCCGCGGGCCCATCCCACGGTTCCATGATGGCGGCGTGGTACTCATAGAAGGCGCGCTTGTCCTCGCTCATGTGGTAGCGGGGACCAAAGGCCTCGGGCACCATCATCATCAGCGCATGCTCCAGGGAACGGCCGCCCGCCACCAGCAACTCCAGCACGTTGTCGAAGATCCCGGAGTCGCTCTGCCCCGGCATGATCACGGGCCGCAGCTTGTCGATCTCCTCCCCAAACAGGGCGGAGGACATGGTCTTCTCACGGGCGTTCATCTTGTTGATGTTTCCCCGCAGCGTGTTGATCTCTCCGTTGTGGGCGATGTAGCGGAAGGGCTGAGCCAGGGGCCACGAGGGGAAGGTGTTGGTGCTGTAGCGCTGGTGAATCACGGCAAGCGCGCTCTCGAACTCGGGATCGCTGAGATCGGGGTAGAAGCTCTCCAGCTGCGGCGCGACGAACATGCCCTTGTACACGAGCGTTCGGCAGGAGCAGGAATTGACGTACAGCTCCTCCATTGAGAAGCCGTCCGCGGAGGCGGCGGACTCGATGCGCTTGCGCGCCAGGTAGAGCCTGCGCTCAAGCGCGTCGCCCGAGAGATCGGCGAACGAGACGAAGGCCTGCGCAATGTGGGGCATGGAACCCGCGGCCAGTTCGCCCAGCAGCTCCGGGTTGACCGGCACCTCGCGCCAGCAGAGAAGCACGCCTTTCTCATCGGCGATGACCCTCTCCACCAGCGCTCGCGCCCGGGCGCGCTTTTCATCCTGTCGGGGCAGGAAAAGCATGGCCGCCCCGTACCTGCCTTCCGCGGGCAGCGCGCATCCCTGCCGGCCGGCTTCCCTGAGGAAGAACCCGTGCGGGATCTGGACCAGAACGCCCGCACCGTCGCCGGTGCGCGAATCGCCTCCCACGGCGCCCCGGTGCACGAGGTTTTTCAGTATCGTGATGGCATTTGTGACGATCTGGTGCGTGCGTCTGCCATCCACGTTTGCGACAAACCCGACGCCGCAGCTTGAGTGCTCGAAAAAGGGATCGTACAGCCCTTCCCGCCGCATCCGCGCGCGCGGGTCATCGGATCTGGAGATTTCTGAGCGCCTGGCGTCCATCGTCGTGCCGCATTTATCGCACGCCGCGGGAGAGCGCGTCAATACACGCCACGCATATTTATGCAGAAATGCTGCCGGAGATTGACAGAGCCGCGGCGCGGACGCGCGGTTCGTGCGGGCGGTCGGCGCCGGAGCATGGTCCTGCCTTCAGAAGAGGCGCCGCGGAGAGCGTGCAAACGCCGAGGGAAAAGAATATAATTGAAGGTAATCAGGTCATTGAGGAGGAATGTATGTCTTTCAGGCTCAAGGAAGCGGTTTTCAAGGTGCGGTGCAGGGCGCCCGGGTGCCCGTTCTTCCCCGAGATCGTCGTGAAGGAGAACATCATGGGCGCCACGGAAGCCGACGTGGATTCCGAGGCCATGAAGATTGCGCGCAACATGGCGTACATCAAGCACGACGCGCTCTACGGCAGGACGCACGCCCTGGAGAACCCTGAGGCAACCAAGGTCACGGGTTCCTACGAGCATATCGGGCCGGCGCCGGCTCTCCCCACCCCCGCCGCGGCGCCCTCAGTTCCCACCCGGACATACCGTCCCGGCGAAATCATCATCAGGAAGGGTGAGAGCGCCGTCAGGGTGTGCGAGATCATCAACGGCTCGGCGCTCAACGAGCATCTGCCTGACCTCATCTACAAGCCCGGGTCATTTTTCGGCGCTGCCGCGATATTTCGCAACAAGAGCCGGATGACCGACATCGTGGCGGGCCCGGAGGGGGCCACGGTAGCTTTCTTCAACATCAGGGAGCTGTCGAAGACCAATCCGGCCAAGGCGCGCGAGCTCTACGATGAGGCCATGGAAGACATCTTCCACGTTGTCCAGCACCTGGAGGACTACTCCCGTTCTCTGGAAAAGCAGGTGAAAAAACTGGAGACGGCCCTGGCGGCCAAGAAGCCGGCGGTGAAAAAAGCGCCCGCGAAAAAAGCGCCCGTAAAAAAGGCTCCCGTGAAGAAAGCGGCAAAGAAGGCGGCAAAGAAACCGGCGAAAAAACCGGCCGCGAAGCCTAAAAAAGCCGCAGCGAAGAAAAAGCCGAAACGATAAGGCGCGCCTTTCCTCACACGCCGCCGCATCCAAGCGGCCCCTGCTTCACGGGTGGCAGCGGGAAAAACCGTCACTTCCCGGGCCGCACCCGGGTCGTCGGCGCAGCCTCCAGCGGATTTTCCGGCCAGTAGTGCTTGGGGTACCGGCCTCTCATCTGCTTTCGCACATCTGCATACGTCGCGCTCCAGAAGCTTGCAAGGTCCCGGGTGATCTGGAGAGGCCGACGCGCCGGAGAAAGAAGCCTGAAGGTGAGGGGAACACCGCAGACCCGGGGACTCTCGGCCAGGCCGAACACCTCCTGGATGCGCGCTTCCACGCCGGGCTCGGCTCCGCTGTAGTCGATCGCGCGCTTTCCTCCCGTGGGCAGGACCACCGATTCAGGCGCCTCGGAATCAAACCGGCCGCGAAGAGAACCCAGCAATGCCATCAGCGCTGAATGAAGCCCTGCCGCCGTGAGGACCTGCCCGGCTGAAAGCTTGAGGAACGGCGACAGCCACTCCTCAGCCCTGGCCGCGAGGCTGTTTTCCGACAGATCTCCCAGGCCTGCATCTGGGCGCTCTCGTGTGAAAAAGCGCATCCGGGCAAGGAGCCGGGTCGATTGCGCGTTCCAGGGAAGCATGCCAAGCCCCTGCCGGGACAGCAGGCCCTGAAACGAAACCGCTATCTGTGCGGGGGTCGGGCGGACCGGGCGTTCCGTGAGCACCAGCTTCCCGGCGCGCCGTATAAGCGCGCCTTTCGGCACAAGGCCTTCCCACCGAATCTCCAGGGTTTCTTCAGCGGCGCGCGCAAGGACGCGCTCAGCCTGCTCAGGCTCCACGGGCGCGGCAAGGCGTATCATGCCGGAGACCTCTCCCGGGTCGGCGTCGAGCGCCACGATCCACGCTCCGGCAGCCCTGCTGGCCACGGCCACCCGCGCGCCGGGACCCGAGGAGGGGAAGCGCGCAACCCGGCCCGTAACCAGGCGATAGGACCCGTCAGGCTCCCTGCGCCCAAGCCTGTCAGGGAATGCCGGGGCAAGGAGAGCACCGACTCCCGCCTCCTGCTCCTCTGTCCATCCGCGGCCCTCTTCTGCGTCAGGCCGGTGCCTGCGCAGGATCCGGGCCATCTCCATTTCAACCGACCACCGCCACGAATCGACGCCGCCAGTTCCCCAGCGTATCAGCTCCATCCGAAGCCTGAAATCCGGGTCTTTCGGAATCCCCGATCCATCCCGGTCTTGGAGAAGCGCGGCGCACGCCGCCGCAAGCACGCGTCCTCCCGGGGGAGCGCCCGTCACCAGCACGCCGAGCCGCGGCGGAAGGCCCAGGCCCGCCACGGTACGGCCAAGAGCGTTTGCCTTGCCCCCCTCCACGAGCCCCAGCATGCGCAGGATCTCCCACGCCTGCGCCCATCCCGCCGCGGACGGCGGGTCCATCCACCGCAGCTCTTCCGGGGTCCGCGCTCCCCACAGCGCGCATTCCAGTACGAGCCCCGAAAGATCGGACCTGAGGATTTCCGGCTCCGCCCGCTGGATAAGGCGCTCTGATTCGGGCCAGAAGCGTACGCACAGGCCGGGGCCCAGCCTCCCCGCCCGTCCCCGCCTCTGCTCGGCGGAGGATGCGCTTACACGCTCGGTGACCAGCCGGTCCAGGCCCGTGGCGGGATGAAACCGGGAAAGGCGCGCCCATCCCGAATCTGCCACGGTGCGCACGCCGGGAACCGTGAGGCTGGTCTCAGCAATCGAAGTGCTGAGGATCACCCTCCGCTGCGCGGCGCCGCCGGCGGACAGTTCCGGACGGGCCGGCGCGGGCCGAATGACCCTCGTCTGCTCCTCCAGCCGCAGCGTTCCGTGCAGGGGCAGGACCTGCGCCCGGGCGCCGAGCGCGGCGGAGAGCCGCGCCTGCGCCTTGCGGATCTCTCCCGCGCCGGGGAGGAACGCCAGAACATCGCCCTCCGTTTCGTCGAACACTCGTTCGACTCCGTCGGCGAACCCCTCTTCCCAATGGTCGCTCCGCGCAAGCGGCCGATACTCCGTCCGCACGGGGCGCGCCGTGCCGGGGCAGCGCAGCAACGGGGCAGGCCCCTGCTCAGGACCGCCCAGGAGGTCGGCAACCGCGTCCGCATCCAGCGTGGCGGACATGGCCAGGAGCGCAAGGTCGGCCCGGGCGCGGCGCACCTCCAGCGCCAGGGCGAGGGCGAGGTCCGCGTGGATCGAGCGCTCGTGAAACTCATCCAGGATCACCAGGCCAACCCCTGACAGCAGGGGGTCCTCCTGGATGCGGCGGGTAAGGAGCGCTTCGGTGACCACCTCGATCCGCGTTTCCCTGCCCACGCGCGAGCCCGTGCGCACCCGGTAGCCCGCCCGCCGTCCCACCGGCTCCGCCAGCAGCTCCGCGATCCTGCAGGCAACGGCCACCGCGGCGAGGCGCCGGGGCTCCAGCATGATGATCGTGCGGCCCGCCATCCACGGTTCGTCCAATAGATAGGGGGGCACAAGCGTGGACTTTCCCGCGCCCGGTTCTGCCGTGAGCGCCAGGCCGCGGTGGCGATCAAGAAGCGTTGAGATGCGGGGGAGGAAGGCCACTATTGGAAGCTCGGTGAAGGCGAAATCGATCACAATGATGTACCACCCGGCTCGTCACTCCTGCGCGGCATGTGGCCAGGAAGGGTTGGTCAATCCATGGCCGCCTCTGCCACGGCGTCCGGCTCCGGTTGCTCCGCCATGATCTCCTTCTCCTTCGCTTCCGCTTTGGCGACCCTTGTCCGCTCGAACAGGTAGAAAGCGGCGGGCACCACGAAGAACGTGAGGATCGCGGAGAAGAGAATTCCGCCCAACATCACGACGCCCATTTTCTGTCCGAACTCGGAACCCTGGCCCGTGCTCAAGATCAGCGGGAAGCTGATGACGAGCACCGTGAGGGTTGTCATGACGATGGGCCGGAAGCGCAGCTGCGCCGCCTCGATGAGGGCATCCCTGAACGGCATCTTGCCTATCCTCTCCACCACGAAGTCGAGGTACAGGATGGCATTCTTTGCTGACAGACCGATAAGCATCAGCATGCCCATGAGCCCGAAGATATCCAGGCCTCCACCGAGGAGGTACACCAGCCACAGAGCGCCGATCAACGCGAGAGGCACGGGCAGGAGAAGGTAGATGGGGTACCGCCACGAATTGAATTGCGCAGCCATGACGAGGTAGGCGAGAAACAGCGCGAGCAGGAAGATAATAGGACCAGTGGTCGCCAGGGACGAGGCGAGGCTCGTCTGGGAGAATCTGCCTCCGCCAACCGTGAGGGAAACGTTCCCGCCAACCAGACCCGATTTGGTGAGATCGTTCGTGATCTGGGTCTGCATAGTCAGTGCGGTCGGCGCATTGGGCTTGAGGTTGACGGTGAGCTGCCCGGTGTATTGGCGGTTGTCACGGCTCAAGCTCACGGGCGCCTCTTGTAGAACGAACTGCCCAAGCTGGCCGATCTGCAGCGCCGATCCCGTGCTCGGAGAGTAGATCGGCATGGTGAGCAGCGACTGGCCGCCCGCGATGGTGGTCGGGTCGGCCATTACCTGGATGGGGTAGCTGAGGCCTCCCGTGATGACGTTGGAGGCTTGCAGCCCGGTGGTGAAGGTCTGGAGCGCGTTCGCGACCTGGTCGACCGAAATCCCGGTGCCTTTCATTTTCGATGCATCCGGAATGAAGTCGTTTTCAATGTTCAACTGGGAAAGACTCGAGCTCACGTCCGACACGTAGGGATTGGCCTGTATCTGCTGAATGACGGCATTATTGCGATCAAGCAGGATGTTGTAGTCGGCCGCAACGAGATTGAGCTGGAGTGACGAGCTGTTGAAGCCGCCGCCGCCCCCGAAGCCGCCGCCCCCGCCGGCGGCATTAATGGAGATCTGCACCGATGGCTGGTCCCGGAAAAGCGCCAGGATCTCCTGACGGTACACCGCGGAGAGAGCCAAGACGCCGGGCCTTTTTCCGACAGGCGCCAGTTGAATCGTGATCTGCCCCGAGTTGCCGACCGTCGTCTGGACCGTCACGACTTCAGGCCGCTGCATGAGATAGTTTTCCACCCGGGCAGTGTCCTGGTTGGCGATAAGCGTCGGGGTCCCATTGGGAAGGCGAACGCTGACGCCCATGAATCCGGAGTCAGTCGTTGGTACGAAATTGAACGGCAACCGGGGCAGAATGATCACCCCGGATGCCACGAGGAATGCCAAGGACACGCCAAGGACCCATCCGCCGCGATGGAGGATCGCCCCAAGGCCGTGGGTATAGGCGTCGCGAATCCATTCCAAACCGGTTTCCGTCCAGCCATGGAGCGTGGATGTGAGGGCCTGGAGGAGAGAGAGAGCGATCCGTACGACGTAATACCCGATCCCCAGGGCAAGGGGGTAGGCAATGACAGCCGCCGCGGCGTACCAGCGATGCGTGAAGATCCACAAGCCGAGCGCCAGCGCGATTCCGAGGATGATTCCGAATCCCGTCCGCCACCATTTCCATCCCCATTTGATGGCCTTGGGGAGCTCGATTATGCTTCGGAAGAAGTCACCCCAGGTTTGAGTCTTGGTTTCCGGCGTATAGGCCAGACGGACAGTGAGGAAGAGAACAGCCTCGAGCAATGATAACGCCACGGCAGCGGCGAGTCCGAGAGAGAACTGCTGGAGGTAGCGGCCGATGAAACCGCCGATGAAGCTGACGGGGAGGAGGACTGAGAGGAGAGACAGCGATGCGGCAACAACGGCGCTGAAGACCTCACTCGCGCCCTTGAGCACGGATTCCTTGAGGTTGAATCCCATTGCGCGGTAACGTTCGACGTTCTCCGATACCACGATGGAGTCGTCCACAACGATGCCGATGGCAATGATGAGGGCCAGGAGCGACACGAGATTGAAGGAGAAGCCTGCTAGATTGTAAAGGATGGGGGACGCGGACAGGGCGATGGGGATGGCGAGGATGACCGACAGGGCAGTGTTCAGCTTCCCCAGGAACAGGAGCACGATGAGGGCGACCACCAGCGCGGTGAGGAACAGCTCACGGTAGGTGGACGCGACGGAAGCACGGATGGGACCTGTAGTGTCGTTGCTGAAGGTAACCGAATACCCGGAGGGCATGATCATGCCCTTCAGCGTGCTGCGCACCGCGTCGACAACCGCGATTGAATTCGAATCCGTGGTCCGCTGGATGGAAACGAGAACCAGCGGCTTCCCGTTCACGCGCGCGTAGTCCGTGGGCTCCGGCACGTCCCGGACGGCGCCGATGTCGTCCACCTGGATCCCGCGCGCCGCGTCAACCATGATGTGCGCTACCGCGCCTATGTCAACGGGGGTGTTCTGCGTGGAAAAGGTCAGCGTGCTGTCCTTGTTCTGGATGGTCCCGATGGGCGTATTGATCGCCTGGTTTGTTATTGCGGCGACAACCTGGATAGGGACAATATTGAAATACTTCAGCTTGTTCGGATCCAGGAGGACCTGGAACTGGCGCGTCGGCGCGCCATCGAGGGTGATGTTCGCGACACCTGGTACGAGCTCCAAGGCCGGGATCATCGTGTTCGTCACGTACAGCGATACGTCACCGAGGCTCGCGGCGCCGCCAGCAACCCCGAATTGAACGATGGCCTGGGAGTTGGGGTCAAAGGTCTGGACTGTGGGAGGGTTGATACCCGCGGGAAGCTTCCGCACCTCCCCGGCAACGAGCGATGCCACCTGGTTGGCCACCGCGTTCTTGTCCGTGGAGACGTCGAAGCTCACGATCACCCGGCTGATGCCGATCGAGCTTGACGAGCCGATGTCGGTGATGCCGCTGACGGAGGAGAGAAGGTTTTCGATCGGCTGCGTCACCTGCTGATCCATGACGGTCGGGGTCGCGCCCGGGAAGGATGTGATCACTACGACAACCGGGATGTTGACGGCAGGAAGGAGGTCGATCCCGAGACCGAGCATCGACACGATGCCGAAAACAACGATTGCCAGGAAGATGCCAATGGCCAGAACGTATCGCCTGACGGAGAAGCTGACGGCGGGGTTGACCCGGTTGAAAACCGTGGTCTCGATGTCGCGAAGACTTTTCATGGGTTCCCTCCCCCGGTCTTCTGACCCTGCTGGCTGGTTGCGGCCGGAGCCTGCGCGGTCGGAGCCGCCACGACCTGCACGGTGGAGCCGGCCAGCAGACCCGGCGGCGGGCTGAGGATGACCTGATCGCCGGCATTCAGTCCCTGCACCACTGCCGTTGTGCCCGCCTCGGCAACGATGATCACTTGAACCTCGGCGGCCTTGCCATTCTGGATCGCAAATACAAAGTTGATGTCCGCCCGGCTCTGCAGGGCGCTCAGCGGTATCTGCGGTCCCGTGCCGATGGTGAGCTTGTAGGTGATCGTGCCGACGGTCCCGTAGGAAACGGGGATCGATGAGGGCACTGAAGCGGTCAGCGGCACCACTCCGTTGATGGGCGCGGATGGGTATTGCGTTATGCGCACCGGGTAGCTCTTCCCCGCGAAGGTGAAGATCACGGGATCCCCTATTTTAAAGCCGGGGGCATCCGCGGGCGGCATTGAGAAGTTGATCTGTTTGTCGGCGCTCACCACCACGAACGCCACCGAGTTCAGGCCCAGGTACATGCCGGGCGTTACATTGACGGCCGCGAGCTGTCCGTCAAAGGGGGCGCGGATGGTCGCGTACTGGAGGTTGAGCTGCACCAGCTCCAGCGCGTTGGAGGCCTGGTCTACAGCCAGCTTGAGCTGCGCAATGCTCTGCGTTGCCGCCTGGTCGTTCTGGTCAAGGGCGAGCTGGGCCGCCGCAACGTTTGCCTGCGCCTGTTCAAGCTGGCTCCTGGCGTTGTCCAGCGTGGAAGAGGAAATCCCTCCCAAGTCGTACTCCGCCTTCTGGGAATCGTAATTCTTCTGCGCGGAGGTCAGCGAGTTCTGCGCCGCCTCAAGCTGCGCGGTGAGCTTCGGCCCGGACTCGGTGGTCGTCTGCTGTCCCACGGCGAGGTTTATATTGGCGTTGTCCAATGCCGACTGTGCGTTGCGCACGGCGAGCTTGAGCGTGGAGTCGTCGATCTGCACGACGGGTGTGCCTTTCGTCACCCGGTCTCCCTGATTGAGGAAGACCTTTGCGACAACTCCGGAAACCTGGGCCGCGACCTGGCTCTGCGTCACCGCGGTCACGGTGCCGGCCGTGTCATTGTCCGTCACAAGCGGCGCCAAAATCACCGTGACCGCCTGCACGGGGATGGTGGCAAAACGCCGGCCGCCAGCCTGGCCGGCTCCGGGCGCTGCCGAAGCCGCAGGTGCGGCCTGGTTTCCGGTGGAAGTGGCTTTACCCGTCTGCCCGCTGCACCCGGCAAAAATGAGAAGAGCCGCAAGGGCGGTAAACAGCAAAGCTTGTTTCATCACCATCATTTCCCTTCTCCTCATATCCCATTCAATATCCCATTGCATTCAGAAGCAGCAGGGCGGCAAGCTGGACGGCGCTCTTTGCGGTGGCGAGCCCCATCTGAGCTGTGGTTGCATTCACTGACGCGGTCTGGAGGTCCTGGGTGGAAGCCGTGCCCGCGTTGTGCGCGGCGCTGATGATCTGGTATTGAAGGTTGTACGTGTCCGCCGACAAACCGGCGAGCTCGAGTTTCTCCCTGGCCAGTACGAGGCCGTCCCATGCATTCCGTATCGCCGTGGTTATGCTTTTGCGCAGCTGGGTTTCCTGCTGGACATACACGTCGTTCTGCTTGAGGATGGCGTTCACCTGGTTTTTAACCCCGCCCGCATCCAGTATCGGCATCGCGACTTTCAGCCCGGCGAATGCCGTGCCTCCATTGCTGCCATTCCAGGCAACGAGGACATTGGCGCCGCCGGTCAGGCTGACCGTCGGAGTGCCCTGTCCGCGGGCCACGGCGAGGTCGATGTTCGATGACTTCAAGGTAAGCTCAACCTGCTTGATCTCCACGCGCCTTTGCAGGCCCTGCGCCACGGCCTCCTCCACCGTCGCCGCAGGAACCACCGGGTCATCCGCATCCGCGACCGTGAAATTGCTGTCAGGCGGCATGCCCATAAGCGTGGCAAGAGCGATGCGGGCGAAACGGAGGTCGTGAGACGCGCTGTCCACGTTCACCTGGGCGGTGCGGGCATTGAGCTGGGCGGTCTTCAGATCGACCAGACTGGCCAGCTTCAGGTCATAGATGGCCTGGACCTGCTTGAGGAGCGCGTTCTGCTCTTCGAGGATCTGCTTATCAGTCTCGAGGCTGCGGTTTGCGGCGAGCATCGTGTAGTAGGCCTGCTTGACGTTGTAGACGATGCCGAGCCTGCCTGCATCCATTGTCAGCTCCTGGCCCTGGAGCGTGAGTCTGCCCTTGTCAACGGCCGCCTGGGTCGATCCTCCCGGATACCCGTTCCAGAGAGTCTGGCTTACCGTCAGGCCGAGAGAGCTCGAACCGTCTCCGTTCACAAACTGATTGTTTCCGTTTACAGAGGCCGGAATCCACGGATAGGCGCTCAGGTTCACCGCGGTGAGCGGCCCGCCGAGCGTGAGCCCCGCCTGGGGTCCAATCGGAGTCGTGGGGCCCACGGAGGCGAAAGACGTGCTCGAGAGGACTCCAGCGTTGTCGAACGGCGAGCCGTAGATATATCCTGCTGATCCCGAGAGTGTGAGGGAGTTCTGGGAGATACTTAGCGCAAGCTTCGCCCTGGCCACGTCGAGATTGCCAGTGAGGATTTTATTATCGTCCCCATTCGTGAGAGCCGCGTCGATGCTTTGCTGCAAGGTGATTGTGGGCGTCGATTCCTGCGACACTGCCGGCAGAAGGGGGAGGAGAAGAACAAGAAGAACAATCCCTGTCCGTTTCATTACGTGCAAAGGTAACGGTTGCGCAAAAGTTGTCGCCATAGAGACAATATAAATGTTATATAATATATTGTTAATAGTCAGCAGGTCAGGACCGCCTCTCAACGGCTAAACAGGATCCATAAGAGAAGAACCAGCTCCGCCGCTCCCAGGCCCAGCGCGATTTGCCAATGCCCTGCCAGGTAGAAGTCCGTGCCCGCCACCAGGCCGGCAGCGAACACGATCGAGCCTGCGAGCTTGCGCACGCTGTGCTCCAGCCGGGCCACGTGCATCTTCATCTCCGGCATCCGCACCTCCATCCGGCCCTGGTCGATGCGCGACGCAAGCTCATCAGCCTTTTTAGGCAGGCTGAAAAGCACCCGTGCCATGTCGCCGAGCTCCTTCAGCACCAGACGGATGCCCCTCTGCCCGTCCTTTTCTACAAGCTTCTGCACGTAGGGGGCAAGCCCGTTCCAGACCGAGAAATCAGGATTCAGCCCCGAGGCCATTCCGGAAAGGATGCTCACGCATCGGCCTAAAAGGATCAAGTTTTCCGGCACCTGGAAGGGCATCTCGTAGAGCAGGTCGCTGAATTCCATGGCGAACGCGCCCGCCTCTTCGTTGCTCATCTGCATCATTTCCCTGGTCGACTTCCCCCAGACCGTGTCGAAGATCCTCTTGCAGGCCCGCTCCAGCAGATCCAGGTCCGTCCCGGGGAGAAGAACCTGCAGCGACTTGAATGCGCGGACCAGCCGGGCCGCGTCCCGGGTGCCCACGGCAAGCAGCACTTCGCGCAAACCGGAAAAGGACTCCGCTGTAAGGGATCCCGTCATGCCAAAATCCACGAAAACTAGTTTCCAGCCGGCCTCTCCTCTCGGCCCTGGGAATGGAAGCACAAAGAGGTTCCCCGGGTGCGGATCGGCATGGAAAAACGCGTCTTCAAACACCTGCTTGAGGTAGACGTCCAGGAGTTTGTTCGCCACGTCCGGCCGGGAAATGCCTGCAGCATCAATCGCAGCGTAGTCGGTGATCTTGATGGCCCCGACATCCTCGAGGGTCAGCACGCGCTTCGTGGTATGGCTCCAGATCACCCCGGGCACCACCACCTCGGGTCGGCCGGCGAAGTTTCTGGCGAATCTCTCCGCGTTCTTTCCTTCGTGCAGGTAGTCGATCTCCTCGTACAGGGTGCGGCTGAACTCTTCGATCAAGGCTGGCACATTTGCGTGCCTGCGGACCGAGGCGATGCGCTGCAGCCACCCGCCCGCGACCTTGATCGCGGCAAGGTCCGCTTCCACGATTTCCTGTATCTGCGGCCGCTGCACCTTCACGACCACGGGCGGACAGGGCGCGCCATCGGATGTTTCGGCGTACAGCCGGGCCCTGTGCACCTGGCCGATGGAAGCGGAGGCAACGGGCTCATGTTCGAAGTCGAGGAACTTCCGCTCCAGCGGAACGCCGAACTCCTCCTCGATGACCTTCTTGATGGCTGAATATTTTTCTGCCCCGACCTCGTCCTGGAGCCCCGCAAGCTCAGAGGTGATCTCACGGGGAAGCACGTCCAGGCGGGAGGACAGGAACTGGCCGACCTTGATGAGGACGCCGCCCATCCGTATGGCAAGAGCGCGGAATCGCACGGCGATCCTCCGCATCCTCCGGGCCCTGGTTGTGCGCGAGAGCACGCCCAGACCGATCTTGGGAAGCACAAGCTCCCACCAAAGCTCACTGAGCATGATGCCCGTGAAAAACCGCATCGTCCGACGAAAACGGGACTTTCGCATGATGTCAAATATAGCGACTCATCGCCCGCGTGCCCATCCGGCAATTGGCATGTCAGGGATCGGTGACGGTTTGGCTGCCACCGGTTGTTGCATTGGGTACGCGTTTCGGGAGCGCCCGCACGGGCCCCCGGGATCGCGCGAGGAGGAACATCCATGAAAATCATGAAAATCGCGGCGCTCGCCGCCGCCCTTGCACTCCTTCCGCTGACGGGCGCCTTCGCGCTCAGCGCGGGCGGCTTTACCTGGGGGCAGCAGTATTTTGACTCGCAGTTTTCCAACTGCAACCTGCAGACGAATTTCACGGGGGTCTATGGCTTCAGAGTGACCCACGACGGACAGCGCATCGGAGGCTTCGCGATGGCGATCCATTCCGATGCCACGGATCCCGTGGTGAATGGCGGTTTCGTCGGGGTAATCACCGGCCAGGAGATGCGCGCCGGGATTTTGGTCGCGGCGGTGAACGTGTGGACAGGCATTGGAGGGATGACCCCCGCTGCCGTGCTTCCGGGATCGCTCGCCCTCTTTGGAGAGGTGAGCCTCGAGGTGGGCATGGGCTTCATTCCGGGCGTTATGCTCACCGGCTACGCGGGCATGCAGGCGATGACCAGCACTCTGGCCAGCCCCTCGTTCTTCAGCAATGTGCTGTACACGCCCGTGTTCGGGATGCGGATCGCCTGGGGATCCTATTGAGAGAGGGATGCTGAAAGCAAGCGCGCCGCATTGCGGCTCCCCGGACAGCGGCGCCGCTGTTTCGGGGGCGTCATGGGGCGAAGATTCTGCCCGCGGCCCACGTGGCAAGCCTCCGAGGCGCGAGCTTGGCAAGAATGACAATCATCTTATAAAGAAGCCCGGGCACGGTGCAAAGCCTTCCCCTGCGGAATGCGTCAATCGCCTTGCGCGCGGCAACCGCCGGGCGCAAATACACAGGGCTGTCCAGGTTGAATTTTCGGTCCATGCCGGAATAGGTGATCATCTCCGTTGCAATGCCGCCGGCGGCGAACGTGGAGAAAACCACGCCTCGGCCCCGGTACTCGCGCGCAAGCCCTTCCATGAAAGCCTGGACCGCATGCTTGCTTGCCGAATACATGTTCTGGTAGGGCGCGGACAGGAAGGCATACACGCTCGTGACGCTGAGGATGCCTCCCGCCCCTTGGTTCAGAAACCGTTCCAGGAAGAGCATGCTCGCTCTGATTGCCGCAAACTGGTTCACGGCCAGGATCTGTTCGCATCTCTCCAGCGACGCATCAAGTGTCTTTCCGTAGAAGGTGATCCCCGCGGAGTTCACCAACGCGTAGACCTCTCCCCGGCTGGTCGCCTCCTGGAACAGGGCTTGTACGCCCTGCGGCGTACCCAGGTCAATTGCAGCCACGTGCACCCGCGACGCGGAGTGTGCCTCGATTTCCGCCTTCAATTCCTCCAGCCGATCCCGCCGGCGCGCCGCCACAACGAGGTTCGCGCCTTCTCGGATCGCGAGTGAGCGCGCGATCTCGCGCCCCAGTCCGCTGGAGGCGCCTGTTACCACGACAAGTTTCCCCTGAAAATCGAGCTTTTTCATGGTGGCGGTGGGGAGTATAGCGAAAACCAGGGAGGGAAAGAAGCCAGCGGCGCTTCCGGCCGCGGCAAAATCTCCCGTACCCCTCGCCCCTGCATGCAAGCGCGTGAAGGAGAAGGAGCTCAGCCGATGGCGATCATTCTCTCCACGGCCTTGTATGCCCGGACCCGGATGTCCTCAGGCACATCGACGACGAACCTGGTCTGTTCCAGGGAGGCGAGGGTCTGCTCCAGGGTGATCTCTCCCATGTGCGGGCAGCGCACGCTGCAGAGCCGAAGCATGTCCTTGCGGGGATTGGCGGCGGCGATGTTGTCGCCCATGCTGCATTCGGTGAGAAGCAGGTACCGTGGCGCCCTGGTCTTCTCCACGTACGCGATCATGGCCGCGGTGCTGCCGGAAAAATCCGAAGCCGCCACCACCTCCGGGCTGCACTCGGGGTGCGCAAGCACAACGACATCGGGAAACTGCCTGCGGACATTGGCGATGTCCTCCATGGTGAACTTCTCGTGGACCTCGCACCTTCCCTGCCAGCCGATCATCTGGTAGTCCAGATCCTCCGCGTCGCCTGCTCGGGGCTTCCTGGTGGGGAAGATGATCCGCTTCCCCGTTTCCCTGGCCACGTTCCGCGCCAGGTACTCATCCGGCAGGAATATGATCCTGTCACTTTTCAGCGACCCCACCACCTTTGCCGCGTTTCCCGACGTGCAGCAGATGTCTGATTCAGCCTTGACATCCGCGTACGTGTTGACGTACGTCACCACCGGCACTCCGGGAAACCTGGCCTTCAGGTCCCGGACATCAGCCGCCGTGATGCTTTCCGCCAGCGAGCACCCCGCCTTCGGCGATGGAATAAGGACCAATTTTCGCGGGTTGAGGATTTTAGCCGTCTCCGCCATGAACCGCACGCCGCAGAACACAATAATGTCGGCATCCGTGGCGGCTGCTTTGCGGCACAGCTCCAGGGAGTCTCCCGTGAAGTCAGGGATCGAATGATACAGCGCAGGCTCCATGTAGTTGTGGCCCAGGACCACGGCATTGCGTTCCTTCTTCAGCGTGTTTATTTTGAACGCCAGCTCCGCCTTGTACTTCAGCTCGAAATCGGGCACGACCGCCGCAAGCTTTTTGCGCAGGCGCTCGTAGAGTCTCTCTTGTGTGTCAACCGCCGGGGACATGTACACTCCTCGGATAAACGGTACACAGAAAAAAGGAAAAGGTCAAAAAGCCAGCAATTCCAAATCTCGGCTTGGGGGGCGAGAGGGACTGGCCGTGGTCGCGTTTTCAGCCAGGGTAGTTGCCCGACCACGGTGTGACAGGCTCGGAGGGATAGCACGTATGTAGAGGAA
>JBEKQU010000036.1:0-47535 GCA_049519415.1 Spirochaetia bacterium | reverse complement strand
TCCCTCACTCAGGATCAACCCCCTATCCACATATCCACAGGTTATCAGTCTCCCTCCCCCCGTGCCCCCCTCCCTCACTACCGCCGCCATCTCTGCCGGCTCCTGCATATCTTACAAGGGCTTTCTGTAGCGAAGAGCGAGCGGGCAAGGACGCCCGCAAGTGATGAGCGTATAGAAACCGAGTCCCCCCATGAGCGTCCCCCTCCCTGGACGACCAGAGGGTTCCTTAGCCAGGGGGAAGCCCAGGCGGTGGGTTCCAGGGAGGGGGAGTGGCGGGGGGACGAGGGAAGTCTGGAGCATCAGACCTAAACGCGAGCGTCTCTTACTGCTGGGATTCTCTCTATTTGCTTGTCAATTTAAAATTTTTGCCCGGGATCTTGCTCACGCGAAAATATTCGTCAAATACCTTATCTTCAGAATCACTCATTGACAAGTACTCTCCTCGCTTGTCTGAGAGATGAGTAAGTGCCATCAACGTCTTCCCAAGTCTAAAAGTAAGCTTGTCTCCACCGGCCATAACCCCAAAGGTCACACTGTTTGCCGGATGCGCTGTTGAAGTATTGACCCAAAGTATCAGGTATTGTCCTGAATCGAGCCTTGAGATGCTCATGAAAGTATCCACAGGCGTTGGCGACTCAGGTTGATAGGATCCCCAGAATCCTTCGAATCCACCAGTCGCTTGCGCAGAGGAACATGCTGCCGTCGACAGAGCAAATAGGCATATTTCTGCCATCATAACCAAGTTCTTGGCTTTCATCATCATAATGCACACTCCGATTCACCGAGCTCTTGCCCCATTACTTCCAGATTCCGCTTGTGGGTAGTGCACGGCGCCAGTTGATGTAATAGACCCCGTCTACGCTGTACCTAAAGTCATAGTTCGGTAAAGACTTTCCGGTCGTCGGATCCGCGAACCAATATGATCCATCTGTCTGCTGTCGGTACAGTTCGGCGTGAATGTGAGGCCCGGTTGACTTATCGCCGTCGGATACTGAAGTCGGGTAGCCGAACAGTGTTTCCCCTGCCTGGTATTGCACGCTTCCAGTCGCGCTAGCGGATAGCAGAGCTGCAAGTCGGGCGATATCATCCGCCGGCACATGCGTCAAGAACAAGTAATCATTGGTCCCAGACACCTTGTACAGCAGGCGCTCATTGTCGTCTGTCTTTAGTAGTTCTAGAGCCCTCGCATACTCAAATGATCCCTGTCCCATTACATCAACCCCCGGGTGGCCATCTTCGTACCAGTCTATCGTTGAATAATTGTGCTGGTTGGTATCGGCCTGCGTTGTGATTTCTTGACCACCAAAGTCCATCGCAGTCAGCCGAGTCTGCCTGTAGTATTCTCCTCTCAGCGCAGCTTGATATTGGACCCAATTTAAAGCTTGCGTCGCCTTCCCCCACAACCATCCTGCCGTCGAGATGATACCATTCCATGCATTCACAGCCAAGGAAATGATGCCTGTCGGCGCCGATGGATACAGATTCGATATCGCCGCTGCCTGATCAGCTTTGAACGTCACCACGCCGGAGTACCCAGCCTTGAGATCAAACTTGCCCGTTGCCTTGTTGTACGTCCAGCCTCCCTGGGGCCCCATAAGTTGATTAACCGTTGCCGTGTCCAGGCCGAGAGCCGATGCAATGAAACCAGTCCTGCTTCCGCCCGTGTATTGCTTATAGCCAACGACTTGACCATTTTCATCCACCACCGTCACATCATTGCTGCCATCATCTTCCATGGTCAGGGTTCCATTCTTATGCTTGATCACCTTCCAGTAATCCGCGGAGCTGTCGTAGGCCGCCCCTACATAGCTCGCAAAAGCGGCCGCCCCCGCTAGATAAGTTTTGGCATCTTGAGCCAAGTTCTCATTTCCCGCAATGAACTCCACCCCATATTCTTGCGCTACCCTCAAGGCCATCTCGGTGTGCCCCAGCACCGCCGCCGCGGTCTCCCACTGCTGTCCCACGATTCCGTTGTCAATCCCGTTCCTGTAAGCCTCGTGCCCAAGAACAATCCCTGCTGCGAGCTGGCTGTTGATATCTCCGCTCATCCCCAACGTTGCCAAGTTCACGGCGCGCGCGCCGTCTTGCACAACCGTCTCCCCTTCATTCCCAATGTACCCCACCCGCAGCATATCCTGCCCGCTCAGAAGCCGATCCAACTGCACCTTCGCCTGCGCGTCCCCGAAGCTGTAGCTCTCCCGAAGGAGCGTGCCCGCCTCACGGTTCTCGTTGTATCCCTGCGCAATGTTGACGCGCCCTGTCGCATCATACCAGCGGATCTCCTGCTGCTTCACAAACGTGCCCATGCCCTGCACTGCGCGTGCAATGGTCCCCAGGCTCACATCCGTTCCGCCTATGCCCAGATTCGTTGAGAAGCCCTCAGAGCCTCCCAAGTGCATCTCCACAAGCCCGGTATTCCAATCACGGTTGCCGCTCAGATCAGCAAAGTTCAGCACGTTTAGCGTTGTCTCTCCCGTCATCCCATACTTAATCCCGCTGTTGACAATTCCACCTGCGAGATTGGCTACAGACATCACATCCCGTTGATTCAAGGCGCTGAACCCAACAAGGTTTCCTGCCAGCACCCCGCTGGTGGCCATGCTCGCCATGCTCCCCAGGTACCCCGCAAGCGCATCCTGCCCCACGACTGCTTGCGTTATGGCCGCACTGTCGAACCCGAAGCTCCCCCCGCTCGTGTAGGTGACGGAGCTTATCAGCCCCTGCCCCAAGTTGGTCATGACCGACTTTGCGCCGGTCCACATCGTGTTGGCAATTACTCCGCCGATACCGCCGGTAGCCTGAAGGGCGGTGCTCACAGCGCTGCCCAGTTCTCCCATGCCAAAGGTAAGCGCAGAGCTCAAAGCATTCTTCCCAAAGCTCACAAGCCCCTCGTCCACGGTTAACTGCTTGTTGCCCACGTCTGCCGCGGCGAAAAGGCCCTTCTCCACCAAACCTGCCAGTACCCCGCCAACACCACCAATCGCCGTGCCCAGCACCGCCACCCCCACATCGGCAACCGATCTCATCGTCGGTGCCTTGACCCAGGTGGTACGGTCGTCCCAGAGCTTCTGATCGTAGATCGGGCGGGATACCTGCGCCCAGCCCATGCCCTGTTTCAACTGGCTCCAGAGGAAAGGAGTGATCACCAAGGACATCTGGCCGCTTCCCTCGGCTGAAAGGTATTTGCTGAACTCGCTTTGCCCCGCGGTTGCGTCCGGTTTTTCATCCATTTCAGGTGATGCACCCACCCATGTTCCGAACTGCCCTGCTCCTATCTCCGCATCCTTTGCGCCCTCATCGCGCGTTGTCCAGTATCTCGTTGTCGTCTGATCCTCATAGTGACCCGAGTTTTCTCCATCCTTGACATAGACAGCGGTTGTCACTTTTTCTGAGTGCTCGGTGGTGGTCCACGTCCTGACTTTGATGCTTCCATTTTCATCCTGCTCGCCGAAAATCTTCTCCCATTGACCCTTCATGTCTTTGATCGCCAAGTCAACCTGTGCCTGGATTCCCCGCGCCGAAAACTGCGCCAGCTTGGCATCGCCGAGATCCACGCTTGTCGCGACCGGTGCATCAGGCACAAATGGTTGATAGCAGCGCACGGTATGCAACTCCTTCACCGGCCCATTGATCGTGGAATCCACCACTGTTTCCCTTTCATAGTGGTCGCCGCTCCTCACGAAACCCGCCTCCACCAGCGTCCTGTTCAAGCCATCAGCCACGCTTTGATTCGCATCCCCGATTTGGCTGTTCATCTGGCGGGAGGCTTCTTCCACTGCTTTCCGCGCTTCCCGCGCGGTAATCAACAGAACCTGCTTGTCAATCTCCTCCGTGTTGAGGCTGCCCAATTCCAGCACCTTCCTCAACACCTGCGCCGTATCAAAGATATCCGGGCCAAGCCTGGCAAACACCGTTTCCCTTGCGCTGGCGATTCCCTGGTTCAGCACTTTCCCGCTCTTGATCAGACTGGCAAAATCCTTCCCCTTCAGGATGCTCTCCAACGCCCCGCGCGCATCAGGAGCCGCAATCCCAAGGGCGCTCACAATGAGGTCTCCTGCATCCCTGATGCCTGATTCGGCTGACTGGCCGAGCTGGCTCAACACCGCCTTCGATCCGATCAGCGCCGCGCTGTCGGCTGCATTGCGTATCCACCCCGCCTTGCCTGTCTCCAGCTTGATGTATGCCGTGTCCCAGGTGGCTGCCCTGTCCTCATAGGCGGATGCAAACCGGCTTTCCCACTTGCCGTACTCCTGGTCAAGCTGACGGAATGCAGCCTCCCACTGGCTATCGGCCCTTTTCATGATGGCCTGCATGCTCGCCTGCCACTGTATTTCCTGATCGGAAAGTTCCTCCTCCATCTGTGCCCACTGCTTTTCCTGCGCCTCAATGTAGTGACTCATCCGATCCTGCAGCATTGCCTGCATCTCATGCTGCTGGGCATCGAGCAGGTCCTGTTGCGCCTGGCAGAGTTCAGGGTGTTTGACGGTATCCATGCTGCCTTGCAGGGTCTGTTCGAGTGTCAGCATTCGATTAAGGTGATCCTTCGCTCTGTAGATCGGATTCAGATATGCGGCGCGAGCCGCATCATTGAGTGATTGCACTGTCCGGTGATAGCGTGGTGAGGCGCGCACAGCGTCTTCGAGAGACACTTTTTGAAGGTTTGCAAGCGCAGTCTGGTAAGCCTCATCTTTTTCAAGCTGAGAATCCGCAAGCGTGGCTGCTTCCTGCATGACATCAGACAAGGCATTGTCACGTTTGGTTTGACAGGCGTACAGCATATAGGTGATTGCGGTTGCCGCATCCGAAGCCTTTTGCGCGCCACCCGTGGCCGCGCTGAAGTAGCGCGTTATCAGTCCTGAGAGATCGAGCAGTTCCGAAGGATCGGTGATGCCGGTATTTGCGAGCGCGAGCACCTCATCAATACTCGTCTGCTTCTGAACATTCGCCGCGGCAGTGATCGCGGAAACCACATCAGTGGTGGCAATGGCGCGTCCGGTGACAACACCCAAGATCGTATCCAGCTTCGACTGCTCGTCATCCCGTTTTTTCTTTGCATCCAAATAGCCGCCCGCGCCTATCGTTGAATTGCCGAGAGATGTTTTTGCCTCCGCTACGCCGTTTTCGAGCCCCGATGCGCCATTCAATGCATTGTTTAGTCCCTGTTGAAATACCGCTATGTTATTCGCGTCCGCTGTTTGCCCGGCGGACACGCCCCACATTATTATTGCCAAACCTTCATACATGAGATAGGCAGGCCAGGTAAAGGGGTTGAGAAAAGCGATTGCCAGCAATTGCATAACAACTCCCGCCGTGGCCGTGGATTGAGCGCTGCTGAGATGCGCCTGTCTTTTCGGCTCCAGTTGTGCCACCAGGTATGCTTTCGCATCCGCGATGTATCGATCCGTGAGAGTGTCGCAGGTGATTGAATTCGGTCCTATCAATCCCAACATGTTCATCGCGATGAAAAACTCATAGAGTTGTTCCTGCTCAGAGTCGTTCATTACCCTTGTATAAGCGGCATTGCGCAATTGGGAATCAGCGTCATACGAAGCTATGCCTTCTTTATTGAGCACGCTATTGGGACAATCTCTTCCGGGAGATTCGATACTATCCGTGTCTGCATTATAGCCGCTGAACAGTGCTTTGTACTTTTCATCAACGCCGGTCTTTTCCAGGCCGAGGTCCTCCATTTGCTTTTGGAACGCGAGGCTCCAGTCGGAGATAAAACTGTCTCCATGAATCTCTATGTATTCAGAAAGTCTCTGTACCCAAATTTCCCGGTCAGATGCGAAGGTGTTATCTCCTTCACTTGTAAGATAAGCGGTGAGCGCCGTTCTCTGCCCGCTATCGGCGTAACTTCCAAAACTGAATCCTGGCAGCATGCGGGGATCCTGATCCTGGCTTATCTGCACGTAGTCCTGCGTTTTTGGAGCTTCTCCAGAACCGAATGCGAATGTCGTTGGCGCCGCGCCTATAAGGAGCTCAATGCTCTTCTCAAGATTCCCCTGCGCATCCGCGACGTTCTTCTGCTGCTTGGCGACAGCGGAGCTGAGAAGGGCGGAGAGCTGCTCCATTGCAAGATATGCGCTGTATTGCCGCTGGTAATCCTTGAAGGCATTGAAATACGCTCCCTGTTCGGCAGAATTGCCAACAATAAAATCTTTCGGCTGGCCATCAGTGCTGTAAAGGCTGAGCAGAGCATCCAACCCGGCCTGCGCCTTGAGATGCCCTGCCTGGGCCGCTGCCAGGCGTTGATCAGGATCAACCGCGCGGTCAGCGGCATTCTGGCTGTCGGGGGCCTGCTCCCCGCTGGCCATCTCTCTCGCATCCACGCCCAAATAACCGGTAGCCGCAAAGATGTTGATAGCCTCGGCCTTTTGCAATATGAATCTCGCATTCTCCCGCTCGTCCAAGGCTGTTTTTGTCTTGTCAAAGAGTGTTTTGTAACTCGCGCTGGCTTCTTCAAAGCGTGTCAGAGAATCCTCATACCTGTTCTTCATGCTCTCGCGGCCGCCGGTCAGTTGATCGATCTCCGCCAATACATCCTGGGTAGCCTCTGCGCATTTCTCCCGTCCCAGAATCATTTTCTTCGCAAGCGCGGAGCCCAGAAAGACAATCTGCTGCTGGGACGAGGCTGCTTGTGCTTCGATGCTTCTCAAGACGTCCCGGGTGGCGACGGCTCTAGCCTTCGACTCTCCCATGAGATCGAAGCTGTCACTCTCAACCAGGCTCCAGTCTGCAATCAAGCGGGAAGCATCATTCTGCGACGCATCTTTGAGAATCGCCGCAACCCCATCATAAAACGAGCTCTGGAGGCTCGTATCTGCCGATGCCGTCTTGGCAACCGTGTCATTGAATCGATTTGACTGCAATCGAAAATCGCTTACGCCCTGGAGCAGCGCGTTCTCATAAACCGGACCGGGACTGCCGCCGCTTGATTCGGAATCAACACAAAGAATTCCATTTTTGTCTTCGCTGGTCGTGACGTCAGAGATCTTTACCTCTGGCGCCTGTTGTTGAGCTGCGGGATCAGGCGCGTTGGCGCCCGTCACTTTCATGAGAGAATCGTTGATGTACGCGCGATAGGCCAGCGCCGATGTATCAAGCCCTTTCTCAAGCTGCTCAAGCTGCTGGTCGAAGATGAGCCTTGCTCCCAGCCCTTGCTGCGCAAGCGCCATGCGGCCAGGCTCGGAGCTGAGAAGGCTTGCGATGTAATCCAGAGCCACGCTCGTTTGTGCGGATTCCACCCCGGCCGCGCTGCTGAGGATATCGCCCCCCGAAGCGTCATAGGGCAGCGCAAACGCCGGATCATCCCATGCGTCCGCCGAGACATACGCGCCGGTCCGCACCGCATCTTCAAATGAGCCGCTGCCCGTGATCTGAGCGCCATACTCCACGGGACCTGTCTCAGCGGCGGGGATATATCCGTTCTTCGCCGACCATGTCTTCTGGAAAGCCTGCGCCTGGGACCACACGGATGAATCCACTTTCTCTCTATCCGCATCAATCTTCTTCCCCGCACGGATTTTCCGCTTCAGGATCCAGAGAGCTGCCTCGGGAGAACCCAGGAGCAGGAGAAGCGCATCATTCACGGGCAATGGGTTTCCCTGGCCATCCGCGTTTCGAATAAGCGCATCAATGCGCGCCGGAGCGTTGCATGCGGAAACAGAGAGTATCCAACCGGTGAGCGAAATGCGCTCGTCCTCATCAAGATTAAGCTGGGCGAGATCATAGTTGATGCCCAGCGCGAGTGCGCGCTCGTTGGCATCAACCCCGGTCCTGCTCTCCAGGCTGGTGAAGGCAATCGCCGAAACACGATCCTGTCCTGCCGGGGAAAGCACATTCTTGGCGAACCACGCGTCCCTGTCCGCCGACCCCAGAGACCTAAGGCATCCATAATAGAGAAGCGCGGCATCGAGCTTGTCCAGGTTTCCGGATAGATACATGGCTCGAAAGTCTTTCCGGAACTCTTCCCGCTGGGAAGCATCACAGCCGAGATATCCCCGGGTGTATAGACGCGCAAGCTCGAATCCGCGATCAGCGTCATCACCCGCGAGCGCATCATCGTTCTTCACAAGGCCGGCAAGGTAGGCATCCAGTGCGCTCTGACATGCGGAAGCGCTGCTCTCTCTCATGAGGGCTCTTTCTTCATCCGACAAATTCACGTCCACGAGCACTTCTTTCAAAAGGCCAAAATCACACCCTGTGAACCCCTCATCGACAAGCGCTCCCGCCACCGAGCACACGAGGTCCACGGCAGCGACGCCCATGAACTGGGTTGTGGCGGAAAGCGTTGACAGCGCGCCTCCTCCAAGTTGACCGCGAAGCAGCTCAAGCCAGGAAACCTTTTGCACATCCACGTCCACGGCGTCCGCGGTGCCGCGGAAGAGATCCAGATACCCGTTTATAAAAAGGGTCATCTGCGTGGTATTCGCTTCAGGATGCGCGGAAAGATAGCCTGCGGCCACGCTTTGGGCAGTCTGCTCGTCATACACCATGCCATCGATTGCATCGTCAATCGCCTTCTTCATTGCCGCCGCGTGGGCATAGGGGGAAAGAAAATTTTCAGATATCGGCGTGGATTTCAGGAAAGATCGGGCTATCCCCGCGTATGCCTGCCCTTCCGCCGCATTGGAATTGATGGAGAATTCAAAATTCGCGAGGTTTCTGTCAAAGCTGAAAGAGGTCCTCCGGTCGCCGTAATATTCAGAGAGCAGATACTCATTCCATGCGCTTTCGTTCACTCCCTCCGCGCCCCACGATCCCGCCAGAGATTCATGGATTGAATGAAGGACATCGAGCCGGGCCGCATCCGTTGTCACGAGAATGTCCCGGGTGGCGTCATCTCTCACGCCGGCAAACCATTCCGGCGAGCATGTATTCCAGACGGAGCTGGCGTACTCAGCCTTGACCTCCTGCGTGATTGTGCTCCAATCGGCCTGGACAGGATTGGAAAGGGCGCAGACGCGCGCGTAAATCGAACGCACGGCATTCCGCAGACTTGATGTGATGCCGGGCACAAGAGAAGCGATCGCTGGATCTGACATGAGGGATTCAAGAGAGCTCGAAGAAAGGTATTGATTCACGGAATCAACGATGATCGTGTCACCCACCATGCTGCTGCCATGAAGCGCATAGAGAGACTGGGCAATGCGAATGGCTGACTCCGACACGAAGCGCGCGCTCACGTCGCCTACGGTGACCGCCACGGCGAGCGCGGTGGAGGAATCGAAGCCTCCGGCGCTCTGAATAGCTTGAACACTTCGGAGAGCCGCAAGGAGCGCGGCAGGATCATTCTCCGGCTTCCCCCTGCCTGACCGGATCAGCGTGAGATCCGCCAACACGCCATTCATGCGGTCGGACAAGGCATCGATAGCATTTCGCGCATCCCGTGAGGCGCTTGCCGTGGCATTGCGGTTCATCACCTGCAAGGCGAAAAGCTCGCTGAGGGATTGCATGAGGGACTGCATCTGGCTGATGACCGGCTGGGGAAGGTCAGTGGAAAGCTCGGCGATATCCTGCTGCAGCTCCTGCAGCCAGGCTTCCACGCCCGCCGCATTCATCTTCATATCCCATACGTCCCTGAATACATCCGCTGCATTGCGGAAGGTAACGGTGTCGCCTGACACGGAGGTGGCGATTTTGTAATCCACAAGCAGGTTTTGCAGGCGCACGACGGCTGCTTGGGCGACTTGTTGCTTGATTGCCGGAGCAACCCGTTCATCCTTGATCAGAACAGAGGCCAGGTACTGGGACATTGCCGCCTTGCGAGAGGAATCGGTGAGCACCATATGTCCGTAATCCGCTCCGCCAAAGGCAAACATGCTCGAACCGGCAAGGAAGGAACGCGCCAGATCGTTGCTCTGAGCCAACGCGCGGATGTCGACACTATGCGCGGTCAGGGCAGGATCGTCTGATTCCAAGATCGGGCCCAGCACATCGATTATCTTCTGGAGGGCGGACGAGCATCGCAATGCTTCCTCTGAGAGCTGGGCGTCGGAGAGCCCGGTGCACGCGGCGAACACCTCGGAGAGGATGTCGGCAGCCGAATCTGAGAGCGCCGAAGGGGATGTCTGAGAGGAGAAAGCGGCAATCCCCGACACGCTTTGCGGATGCGCGGCAATAACTTCAAGAATTGCCTTTTGTGCTCGAGCCTGCTCCAGGTATGCAAGGGAAAGGGAGCCATCCGCGTTTTTCTTGATGGAAGCGCGAATGCTTTCAAAATCAGCGGCCGGCTCTACGGAGAGATTCTGGGAGTTGGCCCACTGCGCAAGATCAGGACTGGTGAGAAGCGCTATCTCAGCGAGCCGCCGGGCAAGATCGTCCTCTTTCTGTCCCACAAGCTGGTTGGCGAATCCCACGATCCTGAGGCGCGCAAGACCCTGCTCTATTGAGCCGGGATCGGCCTCCATATACGCGTCATGCTCTTGGGAGAGCTGATTGAACACCCCCGCTGTCTGTGCATCGGTTGCGGTGATGCCAAGCGCATTCAAAGAGTCGAGGAACTTGCTCCTCTGCTCGCTGAACCTCCATCCCTTTGCCTGATTTGCCGCTTCGGATAGTGCCCGGAGCGATTCCACGCCCGAGACGGAATCGCCCAGCACGAGCCGGCTTACCGCCTGGGCCGCGCCATTGATCGTCTGCTCCATGCCCATGACGTTCATCGCGGCCAGATAATCGGCATACGCCGTCAATTCGGTCTTTGCCTGCTCATCTTCCAGTTTTGACAACCCGCTCTTCTGGCACAGGTCCTTGTAATAGCCCTGGAGCTGCAGCCGGAATGACGAGTCATCCTCCGCGCCGAACAGATCAATGATGGCCTGGTATTCCTGGCGCGCGGCCTTGAGCTCCGCATCCAGCGTTTCAAGCTCAGCATTCAATTGCTGAATCTTTTCCCGCTTGCCGCCAAGATCGGCGCCGCATGCCTCCAACGCAGCCAGCGCAGCCTGGTAGAGAACCTGTTTTGACTTGAATGCGTCCCAGGCCTCCTGGTAGCTGTCTTCCGACTGAGTCTTCGTCGGCCGGAGGGAGCTGGTGTCGTGCGCATAGGCAACCACGGCTGCCGCGATATCCACCTGTTTCTGCCAATAGGCTTCCGTGGCCTTGGCGCCCAGGAGCGCCACCTGATAGTCATCCAGGTACAGGTCGTCGATGGCATCAGTGCCGAGGATACCGGTGTACGAAACGGTCCCGGGCTCGCCGCCATTCAATTGCGTTGCCGTGTCAGCAAGGAAATCCAGCGCATCGTTATAATACTTTTGATAGGTGGCCCTGGTTGCGTTCCAGAATGTGATGGCCTCCGCGACTCCGCTGGCGGCCTGGTCTTGTTCTTCCCAGTATTCCAGGGAGGAATCAGCCGTGTGGAGAATGTTGGCCGCCTGCTTGCACAGCGTTGTGACGTTGCTGACCGTCGTGTCCAGAGACTGGGATCTAGTCTCGATGGATCGGCTCAGCTCGATCCGCGCCTCTTCGATCGCGGCGGAAAGGTCGGATTGCTTTGTCTCCCACTGGGTCCGGCCCGTGTCCAGGATCTCGCTGATCTGGCTCTGCCATTGGGTCCGGGCATCCTGAAGCTGCTTGTACGCGCTCGCCCACTCCCGTTCGCCGTCCTGGTATTGATCCGCGACGCTCTTCTCCCACTGGGCCCGCTGGAGCAGTAGGTCCTGTTCCGCCTGGCTCCAGCGCGCCATGCCCTTGTCGAACTCTCGACGGAAGCTCTCTTGCCATGCCGAGGGGTCGATCGTGATCTCCCCTTCGGGAGCGGCGGAATGCTCCGTGGACAGGGAATCGCGCAGCTTCTGCAGGCCGATGGACATCTCTGCGTTCGCGCTCGTGATGATCCGCGACACGACGGACGCGGCGGTCTCATCCTCGCTTTTCTTCCGCAGGCTGAGCTGGTCGCGGATGCGGGCATTCAGGAACCGGGATTCCTCCCGCTGGAACTGGGTATCGAGCTCCCGTTGATACGCGGCCCTGTACTGCTGCTCGGTGGCCGTGAACTGGCCTTCGAATGCCATTCCGTCCGGCAGATAAGTGAGAAGCTCCGTACGGATCGCGGCCGCGTGCGCATTCCAGCTCTCCAGCTCGGTCCTCAGCGCTTGAGAAACCGCCTCCTCCCAGTCAGCCTGGTCTTCCTTGAGATTGGCCGTCTGGTACATCTCGGGATCGCCGGAGGAATCGTAGATGATCCCGTTTTCATCCGTCTTGTAGAGCTTCTGAAGGTTGGCCTGCAGAATCGCCCGACAGAGCTCGGCGCTCTGCATGCGCGCCTGCTCGGAGAATGCCTTCCGGATCAGCCACTGCGCAAACCTTTCCCCCAGGAGACCATTCAGACCACCTTCAAGCCGATCACGCTCGCTGGGCAGGTCCATCCCCTGGTCAACCAGCTGCGCCGCGCTCGTTTCCCATTGCGCCACCACGGTCTGTACCCCGAATTGCGCAATCCGCAGCCACTGTTCTTGGGTCTGCGCCTGATCCGCGTGGTCAAGGTAGATTTCCAGATTGCTTCTCTGCTGCTGATCGAGCCTGGTCAAATCCCGATCTTGAGCCGTTGCCAGGGAGATCGTGACGAGCCCTGAAAGAAAGGCGATGGCGGTGGAAAGAGCCTTTTTACTTTTCAAATCCCACCCCACTTTTCACATACATTCACAGTTTAAATCCTAAAAAATCTTATATACGTGAGTCGATATCACAGTTTTTGAAAAATAGCAACATAAATTTCCCCATAACACATAATGGCTGTCCCGCAATCGCGCAACGTTTCGCCGGGCGCTGCTGAAAATTCTTGTTTGCTTGCATTCACATTCCTTCCATGGTATCCTTGCGCAATTCTGCCAGGAAAGGAGAGCAAGGAATGAAAAAGATTCTCGTGGTACTCCTCTTGGTTCTTGCCGCGACATCATTCGTGTCGGCGCAGGCAACCGTCAAGGGTCCCATCATCGACAAGATCCTCTTTGATGCGAAAACGCAGGAGGACATCGGCATGAAGGACGTTGCGGCAGGCCGCAGCGACTTCTGGAACTACGGCACCAGCGGCGCCGCATTCAAGGCGCTTCCGGATGACGTGAAGGCAAAGCTCGATGTCTACGACGTCACGGGCGTCAATTTCATCTCCCTGCTCCTCAACCCCTTCCCCAATGCCGCGCCCTATACCGCCGTGACCAAGGAGGGGAAGACGGTCTTCAACCCCTTTGCCATCCGCGAGGTCCGGTTCGCGCTGAACTTCCTCATCAACCGCAAGAAGATCATTGACGAGATCATGGTCGGCGCGGGACTCCCCATGTACGGCCCCGTCATCCCCGGCCAGCCGAACAGCTCACGATATGACCTGATCGCGAGCAAGCTCGGATTTACTCCCGCGGGGAATGAGAAAAAGGCCCTGGCGGACATCGACGCAGCCATGAACGCCGCGGCGGCCCTGCACGATAACAAGGGCAAGCTGGTGAAGAGCGGCCAGTGGTGGACGTACAACGGGGACCCGGTGAGCGTGAAGTTCCTCATCAGGGTCGATGACCCGACGCTCCGTCTCCCCGAGGGACGCTATATTGCGGACCAGATTGAAAAAGCCGGAATCAAGGTGGAACGGGCGGAGTTGGACCGCGCTTCCGCGCGCAAGCTCTGGGGCCAGAGCGATCCCAAGGATTACCTGTGGAACCTTTACACGGAGGGCTGGGGCGGCGGCCAGACCCTTGCCTACTGGGAAACATCAATCGACCTTTGGTATGCCCCGTGGTACGCCAACATGCCCGGCGAGGGAAATGCCGGCTTCTGGAACTATGAGAATCCTGATATCGACAAGCTGACCGCGGATGCATCCAACGGCCGAGTCAAGGATACCGCTGACTATTACGACAAGCTCATGAAGGCCACTGACATGGGATTGAAAGAGGCCATACGAATTTCGGTGGCCGCTCAGACCACCTACTACGTGGCCAACAAGACCCGGTTCAACGCCCGCATGGCGTACGGCCTCGGTGATGGCCCGGACAAGTGGTCCCTGCTCACCGCGGACGTGAAGCCGGAACCGAGCGGCGCTGACAAGGGCTCGAAGGTCCTGCGCATGACGGCATTCTCCGCCCAGGGAACGCTGTTCATGTCATCGTGGGACCCCATCGGCCCAAGCGGTTTCAGCGACACCTACACAAGCATCATCATCAAGGAATGCTCTGACCAGGAGGCGGAAGCCAACCCGGTGACGGGCATCAACATGCCGTTGCGTGCCGCCTGGTCCGGCATCAAGACCAGCATCGACGTCGCGGCTGACGGCAGCCTTGTAGGCAAGATCCCCGTACCCGCCGCCGCTGTCCTGTGGAACGCTCAGGATCAGCAGTGGGAGCCTGGGTACGTCTACAAGGACCTCAAGGGAGACGGCTCAGCGTATGGCTATGACAAGCCGGACTCCGTCACCGCGTACTCCCAGGCCACCTTCACGTTCAAGTTCGGCAAGTGGCACGACGGCAGGCCGGTGGACATCAATGACTACCGCTACGGTCTTTCCCTCCCCTGGGACGTTTCCTTCAAGAAAGGCGCGGATGACAAGGTCTACGAGGAAGAGTACGCGGGCGCCATGAACCCAAACCTGGTCCGTTACAAAGGGTTCGTGTTCAACAATGACAATTCCATCACCGCCTACGGAGACGCGAACTATCCCATGGACGAGAACCAGTTGGCCGGTCTGCTCTGCCCCAGCCTCATGGTGGAAGGCGCGAACTACGGCGCCATCGTGCCATGGGAGATCCTGGAAGCGGTGAAGGCAATCGTGACGGAAGGCAATGCCTCCAAGACAGCGTACTCCTACAACTCCAACTCCGACTTCACGGAGGTGGATCTGCTCAGCCAGAAGTGCGTTGCGGACCTCAAGGCAAAGCTGCAGGAGTTCGTGGACGCGGAGCGGGTGCCCCCGGCCCTCCAGGGCTTCGTCACTCCGGCCCAGGCGGTGGCAGATTACACGCTCGCGATTGATTTCATCAACAAGCACGGTCATGCCTACATCTCCAACGGCGCGTTCATCATCGACAAGTACGATCCGACCAACAACACAGGCGTGCTCGTTGCCAACCGGGATCCCTCGTACCCGTACGCGAAGGGGTACTGGACCAAGGCCCTGGCCTCCAGCTTCGCCCGGGTGGACGCCATCAAGGTTCCCACGTTCAAGAAGGGCTCGGCCCTGACCGTGGGCGTCACGGTGAGCGAGGTTGCGTTCCCCGCCAATACAAGCAGGCCTGCCGCGAAGGCCAATGTGAAGGTCACCCTGATCGGCGCTGCTGAAACCGTCTACACGGCAAAGCTTGTCAAGGCTGGCAGCTTCGAGGCGGTCATGCCCGCCAAGGACCTGGCCGGGCTCAAGCCCGGAAGCTACACCATCGTGGTGGAAGCCGCCCTCGGCACGGAAGCGGGCGCGGTGGACACGTCCAACCTGATCGTGTTCTAAACCATTCGAAACGTAACGGGCGCTCCCTGTGGGAGCGCCCGTATCCAATCGGCGCAAGGCAGTCGAATGTTCCGCATTTACATCCTCAAGAGGATCCTCTACGGCGCTCTGATGTACATCGTCATGGTCTTCGTGTTTTCCACGCTCTTCAACAACGTGGCGGACCAGACCCAGCGCTCGCAGATCGATGAGCAGATCAGGCAGGAGGTGCGGACTCTCAAGAACGTCACGGAGCAGCAGCTTCAGAAGTACATCGAGGACAGGCGGCTGGCCAAGCTGAACCAGTACCACCTGAACGAGCCCCTGCCCAGCCGCATCTTCTGGCGCGCCGTGCGGACAATCTCTTTCGACTTCGGCAATGCCACCAACTTGAAAGCCTCCAATGGCGACCGTCTGGTGCTGGGCATCATCCTGGAGGCCCTTCCCAAGACCCTCATTTTATTCACCACGGAGGTCATCCTTACAACGGTCCTGGGCGTGGCGCTCGGGCTGTACATGGCGCAGAAGCCCAATGGCCTTCTGGACCGTGTCTCTTCCGGCCTTACCATGATCACCAATGGCCTGCCGGCGTGGTGGCTGGGCATGATCGCCATCATGATCTTCTCCTACGCTGTGCCCCTTTTCCCCTCCGGCGGACTGCATTCAAACCCGACCCCCCAGGGACTGGCGGGGTTCATCGATTTTCTCTGGCACCTCTCCCTGCCCCTTCTCACCCTGGTGCTTCTCTCCGTGTGGGGCACCGGTTATCTCACCCGCAACATCGTTCTCTCCAACCTCCAGGAGGACTACGTCATGGCTGCCCGGGCCCGGGGCATCGCGGAGCGCAGGGTCCTTTTCGGGCACACCCTGCGCACGTCCTTGCCTGCCATCATGACCCTCGCGGTGCTCGGCCTCTTTTCCTCCATCGCGGGAAACATCATCGTGGAGGGGATCTTCGGATGGCCGGGGATCGGCAAGCTGTACTTCGTGGCCGTGCAGGCAAACGATGTTCCCATCCTGATGGCCACCCTCTCCATCGAAACCCTGTTCAACATGGTGGGTTTCATACTGCTTGACATCATCTATGGGTTCCTCGACCCGCGCATCAAGGTAGGCGGCAAGGCATGAACGTTCGCGACGCTTTGGAGGGACTGCGCGACTTCTGGAGGGAGTTCATCAAGGTCAAGACCGGCCTCGTGGGGCTGGTCATTCTGCTGGCATTCGTGGCCCTGGCCGTTTTCGGGCCTTCCATCGTCCCCTTTCCCGGCGCCACCGACCATTGGCGCGACATCACCTTCTGGCAGGACAATCCCCAGGCCGCCCCTCCGGAGTGGGTCAATGCGCTTCCCTGGGTGAGCAAGAAAGGGGTCGTCTCCTCCTTCCTTTCCAACCCGAAGCTCTCCGATGAGAAGCAGGAAAGCGGCGTGGTGGTGAGGACCTGCCTCTTCACCTACCCGTTCTCTTCCGACGAGCCGCCGAGGGACGTGGTGGTGCGCTTTGAAGGCGAAGGGCAGGTGCCCGTGGACGTCACCGTGACCCGGCCCGACGGCCTTTCCGCGGAACTGTATCGGGAACAGCTTGACATCGCCGCGGGCGTGCTCCAGCGCGTCTCGGTGACGAACAACTGCGCCCAGTCCATCATCGAGTTCGTGCGCGCGCAGAATGAAGACCTCGCTTCCGGCCTGGACGCTGATCTCATCAAGCCCACGAGCATCCTGTTCTCCCGGATTGATCCCTCCCTTGCCAACAACCCAACGATGCTGAAAGGGGCCTACACGATCACGGTGACCGCCCTCCTGCTCAACGACCAGTCCAGGTTCCAGAACCCGACCATCGTGGTGTCCGGCCACGTATCCGGCCTCCTGGGCACGGACGTTTCCAAGCGCGATATCTTCACGGGCATCGTGATCGGCAGCCGGTGGGCGCTCATCATCGGCATCCTCACCTCGCTCATCACCGTGGTGCTTGGCGTGGTGCTGGGAGTCATCGCCGCATACTTCGGCGGGGTAACTGACTGGCTCCTCAGCAGGCTGTACGAGCTGATCTACCTCCTCCCTGTCCTTCCCTTCCTGATCGTGATCTCGGCGATCTTCAAGCCCTCCATCTGGACCCTGATCATCATCATCTGTCTCTTCTTCTGGACAGGGCCCTACAAACCGGTCTACAGCATGGCATTGCAGATCAGGGAAGAGACGTACATCGAGGCATCACGGGCGCTGGGATCCGGGCGCATGCGCATCATATTCCGCCACATCATCCCGATCCTGCTGCCGTACAGCTTTGCGGTCATGGCCCTCAGCGTGCCCGCGGTCATCGTCTACGAGGCGAGCGTCAGCCTCCTGGGCCTGGGGGATGCCACCATCGTCACGTGGGGCCAGGTCCTCCACGACGCCCTTGGCCAGGGAGCCGTGATCAGCAACCTTTGGTGGTGGGTCGTCCCCCCCGGGCTCACGATCGCCCTCATGGGCATGTCCTTCGCCTTTCTCGGCACAGCCCTCGACAAGATCCTCCATCCCAAGCTCAAGACCAGGTGAACGCCATGCCCGATGTGAATGCCGCTGCTGCTTCGTCCTCCAAGATCCTTTCCGTCCGGGACCTCAAGCTGCACTATTTCACCTCCAAGGGCGTCGTGCGCGCGCTGGACGGGGTGAGCTTCGACCTTGCCCCCGGAGAGACGCTGGGGCTGGTGGGCGAATCCGGCTGCGGCAAGACCACCACCGGGGTGGCGCTCTTGAACATGCCCTCCCCCCCTGGAAAGATCGTCGAAGGCTCCATCCAGATCGACGGCGCCGAGATCGTCGGCATGCGCGACCATGATCTGCGCCGCTCGGTGCGCTGGTCCAAGATCTCCATGGTTTTCCAGGGCGCGATGAACTGCCTCACCCCCGTCTACACGATCCGCGCGCTCATGCTGGAAACCTTCCGAGAGCATGCGGAAACGGCGCGTCTGGAGGGCGCCGAGGCGGAATCGCTCCTGAAGCATTACATGAACATGGTCGGGCTTCCCGAGCACGTGCTGGGCCGGTATCCCCACGAGCTTTCCGGAGGCATGAAGCAGCGCGTGGTGATCGCCATGGCCCTTTTCCTGGAGCCCAAGGTGGTGATCATGGATGAGCCCACCACGGCCCTGGACGTGATCGTGCAGGCGCAGATCCTCAACCTCATCAAGGCGCTGAAGAGAAGCCTCAACCTCTCCTACCTCTTCATCACGCACGACCTTGCCACGGAGGCCGAGGTGGCCGACAGGATCATGGTGATGTACGCGGGAAAGGTGGCGGAGATCGGGACCAACCAGCAGATCTTTGGCCATCAGGGCCCGGTCCATCCCTATACGCAGAAGCTTCTCAGCGCCACCCCCCGGCTGCACAAGAAGGTGAGCGAGCTCGCTTTCATCCCCGGCGCTCCTCCGGATCTCATCGATCCGCCGCCGGGCTGCCGGTTCGCGCCCCGGTGCTCCTTTGCAAAAGAGAAATGCCGCAGTCAGGAGCCGCGGACAACGGCGCTCCAACCCGACCATGTGGTCGCCTGCTGGAAAGCCGTGGAGGATGCCGAGTATGCCCGCGCCTGAGACAATCGCCGCGTCTGCCGCATCCGCCGCATCCGCCGCTGCAGTGCGTCCCTCCCACTTCACGTTCTCCGCCGCAGAGGTCATCCTGGAGGCGCTCCATCTGAGAAAAGAGTTCCACGTCCGCAGGCGGCTCGCGGAAATGGCCCGGGGGGAGCAGGTCATCGTGAAGGCGGTGGACGATGTGAGCTTCCAGCTCCGCCGGGGGGAGATCCTCGGGCTTGTGGGCGAATCCGGCTGCGGCAAAACCACCACGGGCAAGCTGATCATGAAGCTCATCACCCCGACCTCGGGGAGCATAGTCGTTGACGGTGAAGAGGTCACCGCCGTTTCCCGGGAAAAGGAGATCGCCTATCGACGACAGGTGCAGATGGTCTTCCAGGACCCGTATGCATCGCTTAACCCGCGGTTCAAGATCCGGGACGTGCTGGAAGAACCGCTCCTCATCCACCATATTGGAGCCAACCGCTCGGAACGAACGCGCTTGGTTGCTGAGGTCATGGAAAAGGTGAAGGTCACGCCCGTGGGGGACTACATGGACCGGCATCCCCACATGCTTTCCGGCGGCCAGCGCCAGAGGATTGCCACGGCGCGCACCCTCATCCTTTCGCCAAAGATCATCGTGGCAGACGAGCCCGTTTCCATGATCGACCTCTCCACCCGGGCCGAGATCCTGGCCATGATGAAGGCCGTGCAGCAGGAGATGGAGCTTTCCTTCCTGTACATCACCCATGACATTTCCACGGCGCGGTACTTCACCAACCGGATCGCCGTCATGTACCTGGGCAGAATCGTGGAGATCGGCCCCGCGGACGACGTGATCGATTCCTCCGCGCATCCCTACACCAAGGCTCTCATCGACGCGGTGTGCGAACCGGTCTCCGGTAGGGTGAACAGGCTCAAGGAGCTCCGCATCAAGGGCGAGATCCCGTCAGCGGCAGACATCCCTGCCGGATGCCGGTTTCACCCCCGGTGTATTTTCGCGCAACGGGAGTGCTGGGAGATGAAGGAACCCGAGCTGGAGGCGGTACGGCAGCCCGGCCTGGGGGCAGCGGGCGAGGGGCACTTCGCCGCCTGCCGCCGGTGGAAGATTATCTAGACACGGATGGCGGCAGCGCGCCAATAGGCACGGCGCGCACGCCAGGAGGCTTTCATGATCGACCCCAAACTTGTGCGTTCCCACTTCCCCAGCCTTGACCCGTTGCGGCGGGGCGCTCCGCCCGTGGTGTTTTTCGACAACCCCGCGGGCACTCAGATCGCGGCGGAATCGCTTGCCCGGATCAACGACTACCTGGTTCAGCGAAACGCAAACCACGACGGCGCGTTCCGCGCAAGCAGGGAGTCAGACGCCATGGTGCGCGACGCGCGCGCCGCACTCGCGGACTTCTTGGGCGCTTCCCGGCCCGAGGAGATCTGCTTCGGCCAGAACATGACCTCCCTCACCATGCACCTCTCCCGCAGCCTGGCGCGCGAGCTCGCGCCGGGCGACGAGGTCGTGGTGACCCGTCTTGATCACGACGCGAACGTCGCGCCCTGGCTCCTTGCGGCGCGCGACAGGGATTGCGTCGTAAAGTGGGTGGACTTCGACCCCGCAGACTGCGCGTGGAGCATCGAGCAGCTCGCGCGCCAGGTCACCAAGAAGACGCGCATCGTTGCGGTCGGGTACGCTTCCAATGCCACGGGCACGATCAATCCGGTTGCGGAAGCGGCGCGGCTGGCCCACGAGGCCGGGGGGCTGTGCTTCGTGGACGCGGTTCATGCCGCCCCCCATGAGGCAATCGACGTTACGGCAATCGGATGCGACTTCCTTGTCTGCTCCGCCTACAAGTTCTTTGGGCCCCATACCGGCATCCTCTGGGGCCGCTATGACCTGCTGGACCGGCTTTCCGCGTACAAGGTGAGGCCCGCGGGCAACGCGCCGCCGCACAAGTGGGAAACAGGCACGCAGAGCTTTGAGTCGATCGCCGGGGTGCTCGGAGCTGTCGAATACCTTGAATGGGTAGGCAGGACCTTCAGCAGCGGCGCGGGGAGCGCACGGCAGACCGCACGGCCTGCTACGCTGCGCGCGGCCATGGCGTGCATCCGCGAATACGAAACAGGGCTCAGCAGGGCCATGCTTGACGGGCTTTCCTCCATCACGGGCCTGAAAATCCGGGGGATCGTGGATCCCGCCCAGCTCCATCGCCGGGTTCCCACGTATTCCTTCACGATCGATGGATGGCACCCCCACAAGATCTGCGAGGAGCTGGATGCCGCGGGCATCTATGCGTGGGATGGCAACTACTACGCGCTTGAGGTGACCACGCGGCTTGGCCTGGAGGGAAAGGGCGGCATGGTGCGCGTCGGCGCGGTGCACTATAACACGCCCGCCGAGGTGGAGCTGCTTGTCTCCTCTGTCCGATCCATTGCCCGGCACTCGCCATGAGCACGGCAGGAGAAAAGTGGCGCTGGGATGCGGAGGAGTACGCTCGAAGCTCCTCGGCCCAGAAGGCATGGGCGCTGGAGCTGATCGACAAGCTCGGCCTGACCGGCAATGAGACTGTGCTCGACATAGGGTGCGGCGACGGCAAGGTGACAGCGGAGATCGCGCGGCGCCTGACGGCCGGCTCCGTGATGGGCGTGGACAGCTCCGAGGACATGATCCGCATGTCGCGTTCCAGCTTTTCGCCGGCAGAGTATCCGAACCTTTCATTCCAGCTTGCCGATGCGCGCGCGCTGCCGTTCACGGCCCTGTTCGACGTGGCGTTCTCCAATGCCACGCTGCACTGGGTGAAGGATCACGGGGAGATGCTGCGGGGCGTGGCGCGCGCGCTGAAACCTGGCGGAAGGCTGCTTTTCCAGATGGGCGGCAAGGGCAATGGCGCGGAGATATTCGCGGTGGCGGAAGAAATGACGGTCTCCGATCGCTGGAAGGTCTTCTTCAAAAACTTCAAGTTTCCCTGGGGTTTCTACGGGCCGGAGGAGTATGCCCCGTGGTGCAGGGACGCCGGACTGCGGGTGCGCCGCATAGAGCTACTCCCGCGGGACATGGCGCAGAAGGGAGCGGACGGCCTGGCAGGATGGGTGCGCACTACCTGGATGCCCTATACCGGCAGGGTTCCCGAGCAAAGCCGGGAAGCCTTCATCAAGGAGGCATGCGATCGATACATCGCGTTGCACCCTCCGGACGCTCGGGGCAATGTGACTGTGCGGATGGCGCGTCTGGAGGTCGAGGCGGAAAAACCGTGAGCGCGTTCGGCGCCGGAATTAAAGAAGCGGATTTACGGTCTTCAGCTCCGGGAAACGGGAGAAGTCACGATCGGTAGATCATATCGCGCAACCGGGTCCAGTCACCCTCTCTGATCCCCTCCTTGAGCCCTTCTCCGCGGAATGTGTGCTTTCGCAGCGTAAACCGCCGCTTGTCACCCTGGGCAGCGTCAAGCAGCAGACGAAGGGCTGATTCGATCACTTCGCGGAACGTAGTCCCCCTTTTCGAGGCTTCCCTTTTTGCCGCGCGAAAGAGGGGATCAGCAATCTCAACTGTAATCTTCATGCTGTTCCTTTGTGATCCTCAGGAGACGCTTTCTTTTTCACGTCCGAGGATTCGGCGCTCGCAGCGGCGTCGGCCGCCGGCTTCTTCGTCAGCCGCCGCACCAGGGAGTAAACGCCCTGCCCGATGAGGAGCGCGATCACCACGTAGACCCACCACGGCAGGTTCCTGCCGAAAAACAGCACGTACAGGAAGGGCGCGGCGGTGGCGGCAAGGAAGACCATGCTCCAGACCATGATCTCGTTTCCGCGCTTCCGGGCGAGCGCCCGCACCATGCGGAAGATGGAGTAGTAGAAGAAAGGCACGGAGAAGAGATAAATGACGATGAATATAACGGGGTCAACGCAATAGTTCACACGAGCGGCTTGCATCATCTGCCGAATCTCGCCGAGCACGACACGATTGAACCACTCCATCTAGTTCAGCCTCCGTATCGAGGGCACGGCAATCGCGATGATCGTCGCGCATACAAAAAGCCCCAGCGCGCCCAGCGCCACGGTGAGCGGCGCGCCCACCGCCACGGCGACCGCTCCCGCAAGGAGCGCGCCGATGGGCGCGAATCCGGAAAACGACAGCATGTAGATCCCCATGACCCGGCCGCGCACGTGATCAGGGATCAGGGTCTGCACGAGGGAGTTTGCCAGGTTGTTTTGAATGATGTTCGCGGCGCCAACGACAACGAGGACGGCGAGGGACAGCGGCAGCGAGCGTGTAATGGCAAAAAGGCCTATAAGGAGGGGGAAGAGGAAGCTGGCGATCGTCATCGCCCTCCCCCTGAACCCCCGATGCGCGAGCGTGGCGATTGCCAGCGCCGCGCCCAGGGCGCCGATCCCGCGGGCGGATTGGAGGAAGCCATTGGTGCTCGCGTCTCCGTGCAGGATCTGCACGGCCCAGGCAGGCATGAGGGTGGCAAAAGCCATGCCGAAAAGGTTCGTGGCGCCCAGCAGGCAGATGATCGCAAGGACCCGCCGATCCTTCGTCACCGCGGCGAGCCCCGCCTTGATGTCAGCGAGCGCGTTCCCTTTGCTTTCGGGGGGGGCCCATCGCGCCAGCTTCATCGCGCCGAGCGCAATGATCACCGCGACAAAGGAGAGGCCATTGATCGTGAAGCACCATCCAGGCCCGAACAGGGCGTACGCCAGCCCTCCGACGGCGGGACCGACCACCATGGCCATGTTGAACATGGTCGAGTTCAGGGCGATGGCATTGATGAGCACGGAACGGTTCACCATCTCAAGGACGAAGGCCTGGCGCGCGGGGGCATCGAAGGCGTTCACAATCCCCAGGAAGAACGCCAGGATGATGATGTGCCACGGCGCAACCACGCGCGTGAAGGTGAGCACGGAAAGGATGAAGGCGAGCAGCATGCTCGCCGTCTGGGTGATGATGAGGAGGTTGCGGCGCGACACCCGGTCCGCGATCAACCCGCCGTACAGCGTGAAAACCGCCGATGCAATGCCCGACGCGAACCCCACGTACCCGAGGTACGCCTCTGAGCGCGTCAGCTCGTAGACCAGGTATCCCTGGGCCGTGGATTGCATCCACGTCCCAAAGAGCGATGTCATCTGGCCGAAGAACCACAGCCGGTAATTGGGAAACGCGAGCGCGGCAAAGGTCTTTTGTTTGGGGGCCGCGGTCGCGGGTTGCTCCTGCATCTGCGTCCACTATAGTACGGATGGGGAGCTTGGAAAAGCACCCGTTGACGGCTACATTGAGGTTGGGAAGGCGATCACATGGATACACTACCGCAGGACGTTCTCTCCATTGAAACGCGCCGGCTGCTGGAGGAGGAATCCCGGCTCGAGCAGGAGGTACGCTCGGTGGAGGAAGAGCTTTCCGGGCTGCGCGACATCGACCTGATCCTTTCCCTTGCGGCCACGAAGCTTTCACTGTGCATCCAGCTCATGAAACAGACCGCCGCGCGCGGGGATCCCGACGCCCGTCAAGCCTGGGAAGAGCGGATCACCAGCACCGCTCTGGGGGCGCTGCGCCTGATGGATGGCCTGCTGGCGGAGAACATATCAGAAGACCAGAAGGGAATCGTGCAGGCCAACCCGCTGTATGCCGGGGTCAGGAGCCGGCTGGAGGAGTTCCTCATGGCGGGGGGAGGGGGGTTCCTGGAAGCCCGACAGACCGACGCCCGCAAGCGCCGCCTTCTGTCGCGGAGCATCGTGGCCGCGATCCGCAAGTACACGGGAGTTGACGATCGCTATCCGCCCCTGGATTTGGAAAGGTATCCGCCCTTTGCCAGGAAGGTCCTCCTGCTCCTCTTCCCCGTGCTGCTCAGGGAGCACCCCGAGCAGCCTCCCTACGGAATCGAAGAAGGAGAGGAGGTCACGTATTCCTCTCAGAACATGAAGCTGCCTCTGACACAGGCCATCTTTTACATGGAAAACGAGCTTCTCCCCGAGCTGGGGAAAAAGCTGGCGGAGAGCCCCGGCAGCGGTCCCATCCAGGCAGAAATGCAGCGCGTGCGGGAGAGAATCGAGGATTACAAGAAGCTGCGTTTCTTTCCCCGTTCCACGCCGGTGTTGCTGGAGAAGGGCTACTACACCGAAGGCATGACCGGCTATACGGCCGATGGAGAGATGCTCGTCCCCATTCCGATCGCCGTGTCCTTCCGCAGCGGCACGAACCTGGACCGCAGAATGGAGCTGGTGCGCATGGACGTCGTGAAGCGCATCGCGGGCAAAGGGGTGAACGGGGACATCGACAAGGAATACCGGCGCTTGCGCAGCCTGGAAAGCGGCATCCGCGGAAACTCCAGAACAACCAGCATGAAGCTGGACGCCGCCTGGGGATACCGGGTCCTGCGGCAGTCATTCCCCTTCCTGGCAAGGCTCAGCGACAAGAAACGATTTGAGGAACTGGTGAGCATGGTCCATGCGGGACCAGGCTCGGCGGAGCGCCGCATCCAAGCGCTGATCAGTGAAGACCAGGAGGCGGCGGACTTGCTCTCGCCGTCGCTGGGCCGGGATACATCCCCGTAGCATCAGCCGCCTGTATGGGCGCGCGAGCCGCATGAGCTGCGCGCGCCATACGCACCGCCGTGGGCGCCGCGGCTACAGGAATCTTTCGAAGCGATCCTTTTTTGCGCGGCAGATCGGACAGACCTCGGGCGGGCCATCGCGGGCGCAGAGGTAGCCGCATACCCTGCAGCGCCAGAGGGGATAGCTCAGGCCGGATAGATTTGGCGCGGCTGACGCGGCCGAAGGCGCGGCTGAGGCCGCACCGGCCGCCGCATCATTTGGGGACGCGGAATTGGCAGGGGACGCGGCATCAGCGGGAGCCGCGGAAGGTCCGCTCCTCCTCTCCGCCTGCCTGCGCTCGGGGATCCGGGCCGGTTTCCTCCTGCCGTCCACGATGTCCTGGGAGACATACAGCGCGCAGTAGCAGGTTCCGTGCTGGGCCAGGTCAGGGTCCCGGTAATCACAGGGGCAAATAATGTCCAGGTCTTCGGCTTTATTCCCCGAGGCGAGCCTGCAGGGGCAGGCCCAGTAGCCGTACCTGAGCTCGTTCACCAGCATTCCCTCGATGAGGCCCAGCGTGAACTCACGATTGGGATTCAGATGATAGCCGGCGCTCTCCGCTTCGCGGTCCAGCTTTTTAAAGATACGCTCCGTCTCCACGCGCGTCACCTCGGGTCGTGCGGGGGAATCGCTCATTTGATCTTCTCTCTGATCTCTGTTTCATCGAAACCGGAAACGCATTCCTTTTCATTGATGACGATCGTGGGGTAGGATCCGCCGGGGTTCCACCGCTTGATCACCTTTTTTACCTCTTCCTTTTCATCGGCCGGGAGCGTGTCCACGTCGACGTAGTCGTACCCCACGCCCAGTTCATGCAGGAGGTTCTTCGCCATTCTGCACCACATGCAGGTGCTCAGGGCATAGAGAACGATCCGTCCCTTGTCAGTCCCTTCCACTCGTTGAAACTGCACCTCACTCCCCTTCCCCGCAACAATACAGCGGGTTCCGTTCCAGTTCAATCCTGCGCGGCCACCGTACTTGGTGGCATTCACTCCAGGGTCCGTTTCCCCCGCGGCCGCCCGGGCGGCAAGCTCCGTGCCGCGCGCCTGGCTGCGGCAAGGTAGCGCTTCTTCAGCTCGGGCCACGCATCCAGCTCCGCGGCCGCACGGGCGGCAAGACAGTACACTCCGCGGTCGACCCTTTCGAACCAGCCATAGGCGTTAAACCGGAGAATGGAAAGGGTCTTGGGACCCGTGCCCATGGCGCGCAGCGCTGCCGGGCTTGTTTTTCCCGCCGCCATGAGGCAGCAGGCGATATGGATCGCATTCTCCCGATACGCGGTGGCCAGCTTCCTGCGCGCGCTTCCCGCTTTATTGTAATCAGCCGTGCGATGCGCGATCTCCTCCAGCACTGCCCGGCGCGATGCAGAGCGCTTGCGGCGCGCAAAGGGGACCGGGTGAAAAATGATCTCCACCGGCGGCTTGCCCTTTTCCAGCGACACCAGGATCAGGCCCAGCTCCAGCCTCCGCAGAAGGTGCTGCGCCCCGCGGCTCTCCTTCCACCACTTCCATTTGTTGGAGGGGCGAGGGATCGCCACGTACACGGAATCCGTGAACCTCTGTCTCCGGACCGCCTGCACGACCAGCGCAAGATTCAGCGTCTTCTTCAGCTCGATGACAAGAAGATCATCCCCCTTGACCGCGGCGATGTCGCAATCCCTGACCTCGCTGCGCACTGTGTAGCCCTGCCGCGCAAGGTGCTCATACAGCGGGCCCGCCAGGTCAGTCTCTGAGAACCGGCTACGCATAGGCCCCAGGGCGAAGATCGGCCAGCAGGGGCAGGCGCGCGCGGAAGGCTGCAACCGCGTCGCTGTCGTACTCGGCGCAAATCAGCTCGTCCCTGCCTTCTTCCGCCTGCGCTAATACCCGGCCGTGGGGGCTAACAATCAGGCTGGCTCCATGGAAGTCGGCCTCGCCGAAGCGCCCCTGCACGGCGGCGCCTGCTACGAACATGCCATTGTCCAGTGCGCGCGCTCGAAGCGCCAGCTCCCACTCCTCGGCAGGGCCGAACCAGGCGGAGCCGACAAGCCCGAGGGTGGCCCCTGACCGGGCAAGCGTTCGCGCGGCTTCGGGAAAGCGCGTATCGTAGCAGATCCACATCCCCAGCTTCAGCGAGCCCAGATCCACGCATCCAAAGCCTTCCCCGGGATCCGCCCACTCCTTTTCCGCGGCCCAGAGATGCACCTTCCTGTACACACCGCCCAGGCGTCCGGTCCGGTCAATGAAAGCCATGCTGTTGTGCAGGATTCCCGTCGGCTCCAGCTCGACAAATCCAAAGCAAAGGCTGATGCCGCGGGAGCGCGCGCATTCCGCCAGGCGTGCCATCTCAGGCCCATTGGGCGCGACTGCCCTGCCGCGCGATTCCTCGCGGGAAGGATACCCGCACAGACAGAGCTCCGGTAAAACGAGCACGGCGGCGCCCCGGCGCGCGGCTTCGGCAGCGAAACCATCAATGCGCTCCGTGTTCCGCGCGATATCGCCCGACGCGGGCGCGAATTGTCCGCAGGCTATGACGGTTTTCACAAAAGGCTCACCATGCCAAAGGTAGTCCGCACGGCGCGTCGGTTTCAAGTATCCCCGCGCAGTGCCGCGCGGCAGGATCCGATGAAAAACCTGGCTTGACCGGCTCCTGCAGAAGGTCCACCATCGAAGCGTCGGGGGGGAGATCACGGGAGGTGCGCCATGAGCGCGAAAAAAAGCGAATCGGTCCGGAAGCTGGGCGAATATCTCGTGGGAACCCAGACGCTCCGCCACGAACAGATCGGGATGCTCCTTGACGAGCAGCGTGATAATGCCGCGGTCGGCGTGCACTCGCGCATAGGGGAGATTGCCGTGCGCAAGGGATGGGTTGACGCGGATGAGGTGATGATGGCGCTGAAAAGCCAGGCGCAGGAAGTGATCGACCAGTCGGACGTGGGGCAGGTCCTCCTGACGCTCGGGTGGATCACCCCGGCGCAGATAGGGGAGGCGCGTCGACGGTGCGAGCGTTCCTCCGAAACCCTTGAAGAGGTGATCGCCGAGCTGCGCCAGTGCACGCCGGAGAAGCTGCGCGTGGCGGGAATCCTGGCCACCATCCGGTCAGCCAGCGCCATGCGGAGGATCTCCGCCTCCAGCTTTTCGCCCTACAACGTCATGGAATTGATCGTCGGGGAGGAAACGAGCGCGGCCGTCCGCAAGGACGAGCTGTGCTCGTGCAGCCAATGCTGGAGCAATGTGTTCGCGCTCGCCCTCAACGCAATGCCTGCCCGGTACGTGAGCGACAACGGCCGCATCCTCGATTTCTACCGGCGCTTCCGAACGGACTACGGCGCGCTGGCGCGAGAGAAAGTGGCCGCGGCGCTTGCCCAGGTGCGCAGCAATCCGAAGGCGTCCTGCTGGTCGCGGTTCTCCGATGAGATCCTCTCGGGCAGGGAGTCGGACGACGCGGTGCACGAGGTGGTGGTGCGCGTCTCCGTCCGGCACGTGCACCTGACCCAGGACGCGCTGGAGAAGCTTTTCGGCCCGGGCGGGGCCCTCACCAAGCTCAAGGATCTTTTCCAGCCCGGCCAGTTCGCGGCGAATGAGACAGTGGCAATCGTGGGGCCCAAGGGCAGGATCGAGAAGGTGCGCATTTTAGGTCCGATCCGCGGAGAAACCCAGGTGGAGATATCGGGCACCGACCAGTTTTCGCTGGGTATCCAGGCGCCGGTGCGCGAATCCGGCAAGCTGGAGAATACGCCGGGGATCGTGCTGCATGGCCCGGCAGGCCAGGTTTCCCTCACGCACGGAGTCATCAGGGCGCTTCGGCACATACACATGCTTCCCGCGGACGCGGACACAATAGGCGTGAAAAACGGCGCCCACGTGAGCGTACGCCTGGTCGGTGACAGGACTACGATCGTCGAAGGCGTCATTGTCCGGGTGAGCCCAACCTATGCCCTGGAGATGCATATCGATACGGATGAGGCAAACGCGGCGGGCGTTGCCGCTGAATCCACAGGACAGATACTCACTCCGATGATGGCGGTCTGAAAGCCTGTTCTCAACCCGCGCTATGGAACGAAAATCTTTCCCGTCTTGTCCAGCGCCGCGGGGACGGGAAATATGATCTTGTTATGGGTGAAGTTGAAGTAGGCGCGGAGCACCCTCCCCGTCCTTTTCCCATTGCCTTCAAGAAGCCCGATCCAATCGCCGTTCCAGGTGAAAAACACTATGTGGCGGATCCAGGTATCCTCCAGATACGCGCTGAAAAGAACCTCCAGCCAATCGTCGATGTCCACCAGGATGTTCCCCTGCTCCAGAACAAGATCGAAAACAAGAGCCGGCTGCTCCGGCACGCCCGGGTCAGTGTATGTCGAGCGCACGACCTGGAAGACGAGACTGCGGTCCGCCGTGATGCTGCCGGGATGATAGAAGAGAAGGGAAAAGGGGATCGGGATGACGACGTTGCGCACGAAATCCAGCCCGATCTGGCGTTCGCCGGTTTCCGCGACCGTGTGCTGCGTGACTCGTGAAATCAGGTCGAAAGGCAGATTGAGGGCCGTCTTGAACTCCGTGAGGATATCACGCATCCGTTCATTGTCGATGTCGACCTCGATGCCCGCCTTGATGATCCCTAAAACGTAGGCGAAAAAGGTGTCCTTGACCTCGGTGGGAGGGAGACTCACCTCCCTCCCCGGATGCTGGGCGGGCGAGGATTGGGCAAAGCCATAAAAGGAGAGCATGTTGAGCGCCACAACAACGAGCAGGCAACGCAACCTCACGCTGGAATCTCCGGGCTCAGGATACCGTCCGCAAGGCTGGCGCGCAAGGGATTATTAACGCGGGCCGTGCTCCCCAGCGCGGCGCGGCCGCTGTCATCCGGGAAGCAGGTCCTGTCCGGCAGCGCGGCGCGGCCGCCACGTTTCCGTGGCAAGCGATCCATCCTCTGCAATCCGAAGGATTTCGAACCGCACCCTCCCCTCCTGAACCGATCGGGCAATAGCCTTCTGAAACATCGATAGGCTCGACGATCCCTGCTTTACCTCAAGCAGCACAATGTCCAGTGCCCCGGCCTCCGCTCGGTTGTCCCTCACGTCCGTATACCCGCTGAACACGACGTAGTCGATCGGATCGCCCAGGAAACGCGCATCCGCGGGAAGGTAGCGGAAGCCAGGCAGGAGGGGCGCCATCTGCTCCGCTATCTGTCCCTTCAGCGAGCTCCTGCTCTTCTGGACGCTCTCCCTGCGCGCATCCGCCAGGTTCCTTTCCTGCTCCTGAATAAGCTGCTCGATCCGGGCATGGGTGCGCCGGCGTTCCGTCTGCCAGAGGAGGGTGATGACAATGAGGGCGAACACGGCAATGGCGGCAAGGACCGCAAGAGCAAAGACAAGAAGAAACGGATCCGACATGCGCGAGTCTCCTTGCCTGCACTCTACATGCATTCGTGAGAAATGGGAAAGAGCAATTTGTTTGGAATGGGGGAAGATTGCTCAGCCTTTATGCTCCATGGTTGTTTTACGCTGTTTATACGGCAGAAACAGCCCTGATAACAAAAGGGCCTCCGCTGAATCACTTTTTATCACAGGCGAAAATTCTTTACACTCGCTTGAACCCCTATTTCATAGCTCTCGAAGATCTATGAAGAATCCGCAAGTATTTCGCGTTGCAAGCATGCTGCAGCCGAAAAAGCTGGAAAAGAAAAGTTCCTCCCCGTCAGCCTGCAAAGGCTCCGTTTCTTAGGGACATTGCCGGCGCCAAGTGGAGATGATATGCTCATAGGCCGCCAGCGCCTTTTCTTTCGTCGATGCCCGCAACTTCTCGTGCAGTCGTTCTTCGCTTTGCTCTGTTTGCTTTTGGGCCTCTTGTCCAGAACTTTGGCTGCCCTTATACGCCCAGAAGCGTTGTTTTCGACAATTCGGGAACACCTCGCGTCGCGAACTTCATAGGGATAGTCCTAGAACAAGCTGAATGTGCACGGCATCCAGTGATGCGCCAGCACCATTAGTTATGGTAGGATACTGAGTCCCTGTGGCGCCGGTCTCGATTGCAGTGCTGTTTCCGATGAGGCCGGCGACATGACGGTAGAGAGCATCGAGTGCGAAAGTGGCCTTTGGCGTAATGCGGTAAGCCACGGAAAGCCGAGGCTGCAGGAGATAACCGCCTTGCATGGCGTCGAAAAACTCTAGGAAACGAAACGTATGCTCGTCTACATCAGAAAACCATAGATAGGGAGAGAAGGCGAAAGAAAAGGCCACTGTCAGATTGGGAAGCAGCCGAATCTCGGCCTTCACTCCTCCCTCGGGGATATAGAAGCTCTGTAGGTAACTGACGCTGGTGCCGAAGACCGGCGTAGGAGCTGCGGTGGGGGGATATTGGAGGTAGCCGTTCTGTGCCGACCACTTGAACAATAGGCACTCAAACCCTGCGAACGGAGCCAGCAGTGAAACCGGCCCGAGTCCTCTTACTGGAAGCGCCCATCCAAGCTGGGCCTCCGCCGTGATTGCCCTCTCCAAGATGCTGTTTGCTTGGGAGTAGCCCGTCTGTGCCCCGTTGCCATCCCAGTCTGAATCGGTCATAGTTCCGTCCGGGCCTGCCAATCCGACCTGCAGCTCGCCGGATGCAAGAAAACCCGCACGGGTTGAAAGATCAATCTTGGCACCCAAACAGGTGACAGGCAGGAGGGGCCAATTGAGCTCGCTCATGGTGTGGCCGTTGCCGTCGTACACTAGTTCCCGAGCCCCTCCAAGGATGACACCTGTTTCAGTGCTGGCAGTTAGTACAAGGCTCTGACTTGCAGCAGTATAGGCACAGACGAACAGGGCAACGACGTAAAGCGAGACGACTAATCTGCGTTGGCGAGAGGGGTTTTTCGAGGCCATTCTGCGGCGCTCCTTACTATCAAACAAGCTACCACGGGCAATGGCTCAAGGTCTGTCTCTCACAAGGACATATACTGTTTGCATTGAACTGAACCCACTGAACAATTCGCCGCATTCCATGCAAGCAAAGGAAGGCCGCAGATAAGAGGTCAAAGTGCCTCCGCTTGGGTCGCGACCACAGATTGTCGCTTCCCAAGCGGAGTGGCGCTTAGGCTGGCTTCCCGATTAGGCTCCGCTTGGCCACCATTCCAAATACGCTTGGCCCGGATAACCATACCATTGCCAAAGAACGACATAATAGCCGTTACTGCTCGCGGGAACAGTAAAATATTCCCAATACCCGTTGTATGACGTACTACAATCAATATAGTTTCCGCTCCCATCAAAGGCGCAACAGATGGTATAGTAGTTGGTGTAATCATTTTCAAAATATAATATAGTTTGCGTAGAGTAACTGGGTATAAAGAACCACTGCTCTCCACCGCCGTTCAGGTCGTTCGATATGTAAAGAGAGTTAGGATTCGAAAGGGTGGTAGGGTTCCACGGGGTACAAGTAATGGTGGCGCTTGCCGTCTGACCAGCATAGACATTGACATCGGTATACCCCCAGTCAACAGGAGTTGATGAGGAAACGTTCGTATTATAGATAAAGACTTCCACCTCATAAGACCCTGTCGGCAGGGTTTGCGTGGATGTGTCTGCGCTAGGATCACTGTAGTAATATAGATTATTCCCAGGGGAATCACTCCAACTGGTCACAAGATTGTCGCCGTTATTCAAGTCGTAGATGTAGAAATCCACCAGGTCAGCTTCCAGGAAAGCCCTTTGGGTCGCTGGCGTTTTCGTTTTAAGCACTTGTTGCATCCATGGCGCAATGTGAGGCACTGTGACCTTGACAGTGCCGGTTACGCCACTCGTTGTACTGCTGGTACTGGTCGTTGTTCCCTTCGGAAGCTGCGTCTCTGGCATGGTGCAGCTTACGAACAAGGCAACAAGTATAGCAAATAATACGAGAACTAGATTTTTACGCATTCCTGACGCCCTCCGTTCGATCTTGTATTGCCATGCTGAATGATCTCGCATATCTTCTCGCCTAAACTCTGCTCTATGCTCCCTTCCTTCTAATCGACTGTGATTGTTAGTGAACCCATGTCCCTGAATGTCAGACCCATCGTTTGCGCGCTAAATCCAGTACCGTTGCAGGTAATGGTTCCACTAGTGGCCGTGTAGAGGCCGGAGCTAGATGAATAGGTTAAAATCACGCTCGACCACCCTTCGGTAACGACAGGCCCTGCACCGGACAGGGACAGATTCGAGGTTGTAGAGATAGTTATACTTGTATCTTGAATATAAGTTATATAGATAGTACCAGTCACGGTGTAGCCGCTCGACGAGTCATCGTAGGAGTTGAAATTGATCGTGATGGACATGGTCCCGCTTCCACTTTTTGTTGCGGTAAGGGTGCCATCGGAAGAAGCGTAAGAGTTCCCTGACCAGTCCGCGCTGTCAGTCTCTAGGACATCCAAGGCATTTAAGACCGGCGCCGTTGCAAGGGTAGCCTGCGGTAGCGTAACGGTCACCGCGAAGTTAGCCTGTATTGTGGCGTTGCCCCCGGTGAGGGTGACGGTTGTGCTGGCGGTGGTTGCGCTCGCGAAGGTGGCGGTCCCGCTACCCGCGGTCTGTGTCCAGTTCACAAAGGTGTAGCCGCTGCTCGCCGTGGCGGCAATATTTGTGGCTACCCCAGAGGTCACTGTCTGCGCTCCACTGGGCGATACAGTTCCCCCGCTGCCCGCGGCGATCGTGAGAGTGTAGCTTAACTGAAAGTTCGCTTGGATCGTGGCATCGCCCCCGGTGAGGGTGACGGTTGTGCTGGCGGTGGTTGCGCTCGCAAAAGTGGCGGTCCCACTTCCTGCGGTCTGTGTCCAGTTCACGAAGGCGTACCCGCTGTTCGCCGTGGCCGAAATGTTTGTGGCTGTCCCAGAGGTCACTGTCTGCGCTCCACTGGGCGATACAGTTCCTCCGCTACCCGCAGTAATCGTGAGAGTGTAGGTGGTGGAGGTGCTCGACTGGCTGGCTACCTCGACGATTTCCGAGGCGGCACTGCTTCCCGCCCCGTTGGTCGCGACCACTTCGTACCAGTAGTTGCTTGTAGCATCAAGACCGGTGTCGGAGAAGCTGACAGCAGCGCCGTTATATGCTGTTTTAAATGGTCCGGAGGAACCAACCAAAGAACGGCTCAGGGTGTAACTGGTGGCCCCATTGGAGGCGCTCCACGAAACATCGATTTCCGTCGATGATCCCTTAGCCCAGGAAGCCGAAAGCCCCAATGGCGCAGCCGGTGGCGTTAAACCAAGCATCTGAGCGATACTGCATCCCGCAAGCGCGAAAGCCGCCAAGAGCACGATCAGGGATGGTGCGGTACTAAGGGAAACATGTCGTATCTTCATAGGTAGCCTTCTCCTTTGCAACGAAATCAAATCAACCAGCAAAACCCATTCTACTGGGTTTAATATTCTATTACTTTATCCCTATTTTTGGTGGAAAACAAGGACAATTTGCAAAAAACTTTATACACAGTAACGTTCTCTAAGGGGACACCAGGGCATAAGAGCTAACCTAATTGCTTGACTTTCGAACCATCTGCGTAGTCGCTAGCTTTCATTACAGCAATGACTTAGAATGAGGCCGGATTTCGATTACCCCGGAAAGTGTGGCTTTTCTCCCGCGCCAGCTCCAATTGGCCGATTTTCCTGGGAATTTGGCCCCAATTTTAAAAAGTTGCCCCTCGCGGTCGTTGTTCGTGCTACGATGAATCGTCACAAAACACCGTGCACACGACCGTGGAGGAGCGCGATGGCAACTATAGCACAGAAACCACTCTTTGGCTGGAACCAGATCGAGAGATTGGGGGATCTGAAGCGGCTGCGGCTGGTGCTGGAGAACCTCCCCGACGAGCTGTTGATGAGGAAGCTCTAGCAGGAATGGGATCGAGGCCGCGACGACTATCCCATCCGCCCGATGTGGAACGCGCTGGTTTCCGGGGTAGTCTTCCAGCATCCGACGGTAGAGGCGCTGCTGCGGGAACTGAGGCGTAACGCGCAGTTGCGCCAAGTCTGTGGATTTGACCTGGTGAAAGGGCTGGAGGCGGTGCCGAACTCCTGGGCGTTCTCGCGGTTTCTGGCGCAGGTGTGATGGCCCATCGAGAGCTGATGCATAAGATGTTTGACACGTTGGTCGAGCGGCTGGCCGAGTTGCTGCCCGACTATGGGGTGAGTCTGGCAGTGGACGGAAAGGCGTTAGCGAGCTTTGCGCGGGGCAAGTCTGAGCAGCCCGCCGATGAGGAGCATCCCGATCATCGACGTGACAGCGATGGGGAGTGGGGGGTCCATGAGTAAAGCGGCACACACGAGGAGGGAACCCCCTGGAAGACGGTAAAGAAATGGTTTGGCTACACGATCCACCTGTTGGTTGACAGCCACTACGAATTGCCGGTGAGTTTCTCAGTGATGCGGGCCAACGCGAGCGAGGTGGTGGAGGCTCACCAGCTGCTGGACGGGCTGGAAGAGCAGCACCCGCAGGTGGTGCAGCGGTGCCAGGAACTTGCAGCCGATCGGTCCTATGACGATGGGAAGCTGATCTGCAAGGTGTGGGACGACTGGCAGGCGCTTCCGATCATCGATATTCGCAATTGCTGGAAAGATGGCGAGGCCAGCAGGCTCATCACTGGATTTGAGAACGTGGTCTATGACTACCGTGGGACGGTGAGCGCGGCAATTTCAATAACAACTGGTTCGCTGAACGGACCGACGGGCAGACCACTGCTCGGGAATCCCGCGAGGCCATGCCTTCTTATTCCACTTCTTTTTTTCACTTTTCGAGTATACTTTTTGCTGAGGCAGTAATATGAATAGACATGCTTTAATAGTCCTATTCTTATTTACAATTGCATTCCTGGTTCGGGCGCAATCGCTTCTCGATCAGTCAAGTCAGAGCTCTCCCAGCATCTCCAGCCAACCGCAATCAAAAGCGATCGAGAGCGGTTCGTCTACAGATTTAATGGAGAACTCTTCCAGTCCCCCAAACAGCCCGCAGATACCACAGATTCAGTACAGGTGGTCAACCGGTGGGCAATCGGCTGACCAGATTCACCTCTGGCCTGAGTTGAGGGTCCTTCGAGCCCATCCGGTATCATCAGATCCGACAGAGCTCATCAAGAGAGCCCTCAGCGCGGACGAATACAATATCACCCCAGGAGACTTCTACCGATTGAGCATTCAAGTGTTGGAGGCGAACAATACCTACACCATTGTGCTGTCAAAGAATTATAATTTGGAGGTTCCCTTTCTCGGATCTCTTAACGTCAAGGGCATGATCTTCACAGAATTCCAACAGATGATTACCGAACGGATCAAAAAGATTATTCCACAGGCTGATTATGTGGACCTCACATTACAGTCGGCAGGAAGATTTGATGTGCAGATATTCGGAGAAGTGCAAAGCCCCGGCATCATTACTCTCGACTCGCTCTCTCGCGTTTCTGACGTTGTAAGTCTCGCGAATGGCGTGCTCATAGGCGGAAGCATTCGACAGATCCAGCTTTTACGGGGAGGGCAGTCCAGGACAGTGGATCTTTTCGCATATGGCACAACGGGGAAACTGGACCAGAACCCTTATGTGGAACCGGGCGATCGCCTTTTCGTACCTCGAGCGGCGTTTACGGTCGTCTTGGGCGGTGCAGTGACATATCCGGGGAATTACGAGCTTGTTCCGGGAGAAACATTTCTTTCACTCCTGGACTACGCCGGAGGAGTGTTATTCAACGCAAACCTTGACAATGTAGAGATCTTTCGGCCGCACGGAAATGGCAGCTTCGATGATCTACATATCGAGACATTAAAAGATCCAGCAATTCCTCTTTACGCCGGAGACCGCATTCTCGTGCCAATGGGGAGCTAACATCTGCGCATAATTAAAAGGAAAAAATAATTAACTGTGGTATACTCCTAAAACGGAGAGGAAACCATGGTCGCGAGAATTCTATGGTTGCATCCTAAAATAACACAAAGTTTTTAATCCTCCAGGCACTTTGTAAAGAATAGTTAGCGTTTTCCGCGATATCTACGAGGAAAATCGATGAGTAGCGAATAGCAGTTCGATTAAAAATCTGAGAGGGGAATGCGCATTATTTGCCGCGACTTTCTTCTATTTTCTCCAATTTCTCTCTTAGTTCTTCGTATGCCCTGGCCATCGTCCGGTCTTCTGCATAATTTGCTTCAGAGGAGAGGCCTGCCAGGAGACCTTCCAGCTCGCCAGGCGTGAACTCGATATGGAATCGGTTGCCCGTGATCCGCGAGGACACGATCTTCTTCTCGACTTCAGGGGAGATGTGCCGGATGTTCAGGAGCAGCTCGCGCTCGCTGCGCGTCAACTCTATAATTTGCGGAGTGTCCATGCATACAGTGTATCTCTTTTAGGGCTGCCTGATCAATTGCGCCTCGAGGCTTGTTCAGAACGCCACGACGCTCTTCATGATGTAATAGCAGGATGGGCTTCCGGGCCGGACCATGCCGGTGGACAGCCGATCGAACCACGCAAAGCCGTACCCATGGACATGGAGGCTATGGAAAACATCATACAACAGGGCAAGGAAGGAAGGATCGCGCTCCTCGGCCTCGGCGAGTGATTCCCTGTCCAGGTCGGGAAGGAGCACGGAGAGGGGACCGGAATATGTCACGTGGCGTCGAGGCACCGGGCGGCCGTCAACCCAGTCGAGCACGCTCCGCAACGCCACCTCTTCCTCCAGCAGGTCGAGGGGCCGGGCAACGGGATCGTCGAAATCGCATTCACAGGAAACGTACGGCCACGGCCGGCCTTCGGGGGTGCGCGTGCCCTCACGCCACCGGTAGCGCGTTCCAAACTGTATGATGTACAACTCCGCGTTGCCCGTGAGCAGGGGGCTGGTGCCGAACTTCAGGCGCGTCACCTTGCGCTCGCGCAAATAGAGGCCCGCCTGTTCCATGAGGAACGCGTCAATCCCCGCCCCTTTGTGCTCGGGAAGGACGTCAAGCCCGGCAAGATGGAAGTAGTGGCCGCCCTCGTCCCTGTCGGGATAGATGCTGATGGTGCCAAGAAGCGCCATGGAATCGAAATCCACGGCCGCGATCTTCTCCCCGCGGCGCTCCTTCAGATGCTCCAGGTCGTCGAGGAGGGGCACGCGGATCATCGGCAGGCGATCGCGCGGGCCGGCAATCAGCCGAACGGGCCGGACATTCATATGAAATCCGTTTGTCTCCAGTATCGGCAGAAACCTCGCTTGTTTCCATGCGCGCCTTATCCCCATGACGTCGGGCGCATTCTCAGCCACCCCCGGCCAGCAACGGCTCATTTTTGCAATTCAGCCTCCCCATCGCTATACTTGAATGGGGAATTGTCTTCAACGCGGAAGAAACGAAAGGGTCTCGGATGCAAAAACAGCGCGTGACGAACGGCGTCTACTGGGTGGAGATACCAGAGGCGGACCTCTTCGTCCTCTGCGGGTGTCCCGCGGACAGCGTCAAGCACCTAATGAAAATGGGCCTCATCGTGGAGCGGGAGAAGAATGGCGTGATGGCGCAGACCGGCCCCAATGCCATCCTTCTGTCCGACACCACCATCCAGAAAGGCAGCTTCTCCAATCTGGCCGAGTTTCCCGTGCTGCAGATGCTCTACCTCCAGGGAATGATCCTCCCCGACCATCCCAACAACACGGGCCGCAAGCCCATGCTCATCGGACTTGAGGACCAGGTGAAGAGCCAGAGCAGCTACATCTACCGCGGCACCTACGGTTTGTCGACTCTGGCTGAGATCATGGAGGCGGGCGTTCCCGAGGCCCAGGCAGTGGACATGCTGCGGATCAAGAGGTGGTTCGCCTTTGACAACATCCGGCGCACCGAGGACCTCCTGGACCTGCGGATCGTGGATACCCCCGCGGTGGAGCTGCGGGGCGGAGCTTTTGTCCGGCGCCGGGGCTTCAACCTCTACGAGTTCATCCACGGAGGCGAATCAGTCACCGTTGACCTGAATCTTGGCGACACGGAGGAATACCCGCCGACCTACCAGTTGGGACCGCAGACGCTCCGCCGCGAGTATTTTTCCGTGGTGCATATCGGAGAGGGGGATGGATGGGACGTCACCCGGCCCTGCATGGGGAGCATCATCTGCTTCCAGGGCAGGCTTTACCTGATTGACGCTGGGCCGGGCATCCAGCACACCCTCACCGCCCTGGGCGTCAGCATCAATGAGGTGGCCGGCATCTTCCACACACACGCGCACGACGATCACTTTGCGGGGCTCACCTCCCTGGTGCGGTCCGACCACCGCATCGCCTACTTTGCCACGCCGCCGGTGCGGTCCAGCGTGGTAAAGAAGTACGCGGCGCTCACCGGCAGGAACGAGGCCACCTTCTACCAGTACTTCGAGTCGCACGATCTTGTGTACGACCAGTGGAACAGCGTGGACGGCCTGGAGGTGATGCCGGTCCTCTCCCCGCACCCCGTGGAGACGACTGTCTTCTTCTTCCGCGCGCTCTGGGAGAAGGGGAATCGGACCTATGCCCACCTGGCGGACATCAGCTCCTTCGAGGTGCTGAAGAAAATGGTGGCCGCGGACCCTGCAAAGAACGGCATCTCTCAGTCCTTCTACGACACCTGCACGCAGAAGCTGCTTACCCCGGTCAATGTAAAGAAGATCGACATCGGAGGCGGGCTGATCCACGGCAGGGCTGAGGATTTTTCAGGCGATGCGTCCGGCAAGGTTTTCCTCAGCCACACATCGGCGCCGCTGACGGACGCGCAGAAGGAGATTGGGTCCTGCGCGGCGTTCGGACAGCAGGACGTGCTGATACAATCGCACTGCGACTCTCTTCTGCAAGACGGCCTGCGCGCCATTCGCACGTATTTCCCCGGCGCCGCGGAGCACGACGTCGCCATGCTTGGCAACTGCCCGCTGGTACGCTTCTCCCCTGACACCATCATCCAGCGCGCCGATACGCCCGTGAGCGACATCTACCTTCTCCTGAGCGGCCAGGTGGAGCTGATCGACTCCAAGACTGGCCTGCATAACCGTGAATCAGCGGGCGGCATGATCGGGGAGCTTGACTGCTGCTCCGGAGAAAACGCGCGCCGCACATGCCGCGCGCTCAGCCATGTAGCCGGCTTGCGCATCTCCTGCGAGATCTATCTGGAGTTCCTCCGCCGCTGCGGCATCGCGGATTCCCTGCGGAAGGCGCAGGATCATCGACAGATACTGCAAGCCACGTGGCTGTTCGGGGAAATGGTGTCGTTCCCGCTGCAGATGCGGATCGCCGGCGCAATGGAGCGGCGACTCGTGCGGGAGGGCGACATGCTGGCGCCGCAGGGAAGGGCGGAGATCGTTCTCCTTGCCGAAGGCCTCGTGTCGGTATTCCTGGGCGCCCGACCCATAGAGAACCTGAAACCGGGGGGTTTTTTCGGCGAGGAAACCCTCATGCGCGGCGCGCGCGAGCTGCCGGCGGGTTGGCGCCAGCGCTTCACCCGGCCCTCGCCGGGCGACAAAGGGACCGCGAGCCATCACCTCTTTGAGGCGCGAGCCTTGCTGGATTCAGTCCTCTACGCCATCCCCGCTGAAGCGATTGAAGACATTCCCGTGGTGCAGTGGAAGCTCATGGAGACCTACGAGCGTCGGCTGAAGGGTTTTCGGGCCGAGGTGCGCTTTGTCTGGCACGACTCCTACGCCGTCGGTCTTTCTGAGATCGACGAGCAGCACCGTCTCATTTTCGACATGATCGACGGCCTGACCGCGGTGGCGGACGGACGGGCGTCCAGCGACGACATGACCGCCACCGTGGGCAAGCTCATCGCCCTTGCCCGCTCGCACCTGCAATACGAGGAGACGCTCGCCTCCCGGCACGAAAGTCATGGCTATGATTCCGCCATCCAGGACCACGGGGATTTCCTGCGCAAGGTGGACGGTCTCGGCCGCTACCTCGAAACCGCCCCTGTGGATGCCCTGCACGCCATGGTTGAGTTTCTCAAGGATTGGGTCATCGACCATACGCTCCTGGAAAACAGGCGGTTCAAAAACAGCCTCGAAGCCTGAGCGAACTTGTCAGTGAGGATGCGTGAATTGATCAACACCAAGGAGCTCGCCGAAAGGCGGCGGTAGTGCATCTGGCTTTTCGCCAGGGCCGAAATCGTTCTCACTCCCCAGGAAAAAGAGCGCATCGAGATCGCGGACTTTGAACTGGGCAGATTCGCTTAAACAGGGGGGTGTCCGATGTATAAGGATGGTTCACGACATCTCCTCCCTTGAAGCAACGCTTCCAAGCGGTAGGGGAGATGCTGCATACGGTTGCGCGATTTAGCCCTGCACAGTATCTTTGAAAAGGGAAAGCATTCAAGGGGGTTTTATGAAACTGCTAGTGACGCTTGAGAGGGACGAATCAGGCATGATCGTGATCGAATGCCCTTCCATTCCCGGATGTGTATCTCAGGGTACTACCGAGGAAGAAGCAATGATCGCCATCCGTGAAGCGATTCAAGGCTGCCTGGAAGCACGCGCTGCTAACGGAATGCCCTTGACGGTGGCGGTTCGTGAAGTCGAAGTAGCGGTTTGATGCCCAAGCTCCCGATCATTTCAGGCGTCCAGGCGATCAAGGCGTTTGAGAAATCAGGGTGGAGATACGATAGGCAAAAGGGAAGCCATGTCATCCTTTTAAAACCTGGACATATCGCCAGCCTGTCCGTACCCCAGCACAAAGAACTAGCTCCTGGCGCGCGCCGATCGGTTTGCCCTTACGCTTCGCAGGGAGATCAAGTGGGTTTTTCAGCGCGAGGAAGGAGTTTCGCTCTCAGGATAGCACTGTGGGAGCGCTTCGCGTCTATCCGTAGCTGTGCAGGCCTGAAAGCAGGTAGTTCACTCCAAAAAAGGTGAACACGGTTGCCGCGAAACCCGCTATGGCGAGCACCGCGGAGATCGTTCCCCGCAGCTTTCTCACCAGGCGCGAGTGCAGGTACGCCGTGTAGATCAGCCACGTGATCAGCGCCCAGGTCTCCTTGGGATCCCAGCTCCACCAGGCGCCCCAAGCCGTTTGCGCCCATATCGCCCCGAACACCAGGGCGCCAGCCGTGAAGACGGGGTACCCGATGCTGATGGAGGCGGCCACCAACCGGTCCAGCTCGGCGCGCCTGTCCTTGTTCCGGGATGCCAGGAAGCCGATTGCGGCGACAAAGCTCACCACGAAGAACGCCTCCCCAATGAAGGAAAAGGTGACGTGCAGCACGAGCCAGAAGGACCGCAGCGCGGGGACCGGCGGCGCGACATCCGGTGGGGCGACATTCGGGGCAAAGAGGGCGATAAGGATGAGCGCCAGGCTCACGATCGTTGCGCCGAACAGCACGAATGGCGACATCGCCCTGGTCCTGCGCGCCATGCGCAGGACAAAGAGCACCACGCAGATCGCGGCGGAGTAGAACACGAGAGATTCGTACGTGTCGGTGACCGCCACAAACCTGATGCGGATGCTCCTGTCCGCCAGGACGGCGAGCAGAAGCACAGCCGCGAGCGCAAGCATCCAGTGGGAAAGGGGGTCGCGCCTGTTTTCCCTGCGCAGGAGGAAGCCGGCCTGGAAGACCGCGGCGAGCGTGATGAGCACAACTCCGATGAGAGCGGTCATGACGTGGCGTCTCCTCTCTTCTGGATAAAGGCCAGGCAGAGCCCTGCCGTGACAAGGAGAAGCGCGGCAAGAAAGAGCGGCAGCCCGGGGTCCCTCACCGCCTTCAGACCTGTGATCTCCTTTGCCGAGATTCCCTTCACGGTGAAGGGGCCTATCGAATCACCCTTGCAAAGCTTGCGCTCGGCAACAAGATCCATTCCGCGATACTGCTTGAAAACCACTGCCCAGGCGCCCCCCGCTTTTTGGAATCCTGTAAACACCCAGCGGGAATCGCCCTGCTCGAAATAATCTCCCGGTGACGGCGGCGCAACGTTGTTGCCATCCTGGTCTGTGAGCAGGAGGGTGCCCGAGATGTCCCACGATGATTGGTAGACGGTGATTCCCTTCAGCCGCAGCGGACGATTCACCCTGATGGGAAAGGCTGCAATTTCCTGCCTGCCGCCATGCGTGACACTCACCGTGGATATCCATTCCTTGGGACTGCCATTATCATAGGTGACGGTCTGGAAGGAGAGAAGCCGCAGGGAATAGGAGGGACTGATGATCGCCTCCTCCCCTTCGGCAAGGGTCCATGTTTTTTCCTGCCTGCCAAGAGCAGTCACCAGCCCTCCGGCGATAAGCACGAGCAGGCCGATGTGTATAAGGTCAGGACCATGGCGGTGTTTCGCGCCGGTCCGCGTTCGGGTGACGATCCTGTCAACGGCGCAGGTGCCGAGGTTCAGGGTGAAAAAGATCACCGGCACAAGGAAGACATAGGAGCGGAAAAAGCTCCCCAGCCTGAGAAGCCTGATCGCGGCGTAGAGCGCCGGCGAATAGCTGGCCTGGTACCAGGCGTCCGGTCTCCCTTGGGGCACCAGGGTGGCGAGCAGTGAAAGCACGATGATGACGAGTATGAGGATGACCGCAAGCCTGACAGATTTGAAAAAGCGGTACACGGCCTTCACGGCCGTGACTATACCCCATGGAAACAGCCCGGCAAAGGGCGTCTGAACGATCTATCATGCATGAGCACACCGCCTGTAACAGCGCGCTCCCCTTGAATGCCGCTACCTGAACACCAACACCTTTCTGGTCTCGTCGATGCCGGGCGCCACGATCCGTATGAAGTAGATGCCGCGCGCCACCTTCCTGCCTCCCCTGTTCGTGCCGTCCCAGGTGGTTTCGTACTCTCCCGCGGCCATGCTGCCGCGCACCAGCACGTTTACGATGCTGCCTGACAAGTCAAACACAATAACGGTTACCTGGCCCGCGGTGCCTAGAATGTACTGCAGGGTCGTTGTGTCTCCCTTGTCGGGGTCAATGACGTTGTTCAGGATCGATACTCCGGCGCGCTGCGCCTGGATGTCGTGAAGCGTAAAGGCCCAGGGTACGACATGCAGGTACCACGACGAATCGGAGCCGGGATTCGGAACGCTCGCCGTGATCAGTGAGCTGCTGCCCTGCGGGATTGAGAAGAAGAAGTTGACCACCGCGCCATCCTTGCTCTTTGCGTCGGCGCTTGAGAAAAGATGGAAATCCCGCAGCCGAATGTTCGACGGCGCAGGACTGAGCTCCGCCACTGTCCGCGCGTCGGCGTCGCCGCTTTTATCCGTGGGCACCAAGCCGCTGAAGCCGCCGGTCTGCGTCGTGTCGTCCGTGAAACCGGGCAGCCATAGGCCGCTTGCGGTCTCCAGAGTCTTTGATACGTCGATGTCGTAGAGAAGGCTTGTGGAGCCGCTGGGAGGATAGGAGACAGCGGACAGCGCGCTGATGTTGCCTTCCACCGTCAGCATCTGCTTTGTCTGGAGCCACTTCGTCCCATCAAACACATTGATATAGCCGATTCCTGGGGTCGCGGGTCTGATGGTCTGGTCCTTGGCGAAGACGGGCTCGAACAATCCGCTCCCCGGCAGGCCCAGACCGATGTCAGAGATGCGGTGGCCGCCTGGGGCAACGGGGATTGTTATCACGTTCGGCGTCGTCGATCCATCCTGCACCGTCGCGCTCACGGACATCATGACAGGCAGCAGGACATCGTCGGCGGTCAGACTCCTGCCGAGAGTAAGCAGCGTTTGGCCGGAACCCAGATCGCTGATCGCTGTTGATGCAAGCGTGGGATCCAGTGATGCGCCCTTGTAGAAGGAGAAATCGCCAGTCTGGAGCGCTGTCCCGCCTGCGTGGTAGACCTCCTCGGAGAAGTGGACAAAGAGCTGGTTGCTGCCAACCATCCCCAGGGTGTAGGCCACCACGGGGGACGCGGTATCGATCGGGGTTTCACTGGATGAAGAGGACACCAACCGGCTCGTTGCAAACTGGCCTTTCAGCGTTGTGTTCGACGTTATGGTCCACGTCGGCGTGACGGCTGTATCCAGAACGTTATTCTCTTTGAGAAGAATGTAGAACGTGTCATCGTTTGCGACCGATCCAGTCGAATACCCGGTCACGGTGTATCCGGTCACGGTGACTTGGATATCGCCGAAATTATCATTGAGCGGAATACTGTTGGCAACCTGCACTCCAATCTCATCGATTTTCCCGTTGTGGTTCGTATCCAATGTCCAGCTTTTGAGCACGGGAATGATGAGGCGCCAGTTGTACACCCAATCCGGATGCGAGATAGTCGTATCGTCAGGAACGACGGGTACCTGCGCAAAGCTCATGTCCACATCGATCCAGTCCAAATCGACGCTCGACCCGGTGCTCATCAAGAGCTGCCACTGACGGGAATCGGCGGGCGGGATGGCGGGTGCCGCGATTCCGGGCCATGGTATGGTGCTGTGCAGGAGGATGCGCGCCTCTGTGCCGAGCGGATGCGCTGTCTTGGCCGTGAACGTCCCCCCAGAGGCAAAGGTCTGGAGAGCACCCGCCCCGAAATCGATCTCCTTGCCCGCGGTGGTGACGGTCAGGTTGTAGAAGGTGTTGTTTCCGAGAACCTGGGAGACGACGGCGCTGACGAATACGATGGTGCTCGTACCGAACGCGAATGTGCCGCCTGCATGGTTGAAATTCCTGGAAATGGTGATAGTGAAGGCATTCGCCTGCAAGGTCCCGCTTGTGATCGTAAGGTCCTGCGCGACCGCGAGGTTCGCCGTCACCGCAATGGTTCCCGTTGCCGCGATCTGAAGGTTGAAATAGTCCGGTGTACCTGGCGCGCCGCCGTAGGTCTGGATGTTCCCGCCGCCGCCCTGGTACACCACGGTACCGGCGGCGTTGTAAATCGGCGCAGCCTCGCCAGCGGTGCCTTCCCGGTAGAGGGTGCCCTGATTAACGAATGACGCAGTGAGGACTTTTCCATTGATATCCATTGACCCAGCCGCCATGATGGTCAACGTGTCAGTCGTAAGGCTATCCAGAAGCTTGAGACCTGGCGTCGCGGTGGATACCTGAACAATGCCAAGGTTCTGCCCCCCCGAGGTAAGGGTTTGTGCGACCGAGCCTGAAAAGCTAAAAGTGCCGGTGCCCTTGGAATAGATCCCCCCCGCAAAACTTACGTTTCCGGTTGCATTCACATTCTCACCACCCGTCGCATTGAGCGTACCTGAACATGTGAGCGAACTGGTGTTAACCGTTCCTCCCCCTAGCAGAGTCACCGTGTTCGTGATCGTTAGATTATAGAACGTGTAAGCTGTAAGAGTGATTGCACCGCTCAGCGTCACCAGTCCCGTGCCACAGTTGAAGGTGGTCACCGTGAAGGCGCCTGAGTCCATTATACTCCCGCTCCCCCCGTTCACTGTCCCGTTTAGGTTCCCAACCGTCAGCGTATTCCCGCCTACCGCAATCGTGCCCGTGTTGCTCACTGCTCCGCTCGCCGTGATGTTCCCGTTCAACGTCAGCGTCCCGGTGTTGCTCAGCGTCCCGATGCTCGTCCCATTCAAAGTCACCGCACCCGTCAGCTTCAGGTCGCCCCCCACTGCATTGGTGATCACCAGCCCTGTGCCACCTCCATTGATCGTCGCCCCGGTGGTCACCGTCAGCGTCGCGATCGTCCCTCCAGCCCCGCTCGCCGTAATCACTCCGCTGGTCGTCGTGACTGTCCCGGCTCCACTGTAGGTCGTGAAGCTCAAGGTGTTCCCACCGACGGCAATCGTCCCCGTGTTCGTCAACGCTCCCGAGGTCACATTGCCGTTCAATGTTAGCGTTCCGCTGTTGCTCAGCGTCCCGATCGTCACCCCGTTCAGCCTCACATTCCCCGTCAATGTCAGGTTGCCTGTCACCGAGTTGGTAATCGTCAGCTCTGTGCCACCTCCATTGATCGTCGCCCCTGTGGTCACCGTCAGCGTCGCCACCGTGATCCCCGCTCCCGCCGTGGAGGTCAAAGTCCCTCCGTTGACCTGAATCACCCCTCCCCCCGAGTAGCCCGCCACTGACAGAACGTTCGCCCCTACGCTCACCGTCCCTCCGTTGGCGAGCGTCGTCGTCGCCGTAATGTTCCCATTCAGATTCAGCGTCCCCGCCGTCACCGTCAGCGTCGTCACCGCCCCGTTCAGCGTCGCTAT
>JBEKQU010000035.1:0-48492 GCA_049519415.1 Spirochaetia bacterium | reverse complement strand
CGACAGCTCCGCGTACTCGGTCGTGCGGCGCCAGCTTGTCCAGGACTGGGCCCGGGCGCACCCGGAGGTCGCCGTCGACGACCAGTCCGTCACCCAGGAAGACTTCTTCAATGACATGTTCAAAACAGCGCTCGCCGTGGGCGACGTTCCCGATATCGTCATGACCTCGGGCGCGGGCAACATGCGGGCGTACGTCGAAAACAGGGTATTTGTGGACCTCGAGCCCGCCCTCGCCGCCGATTCCTCGTGGAGTTCGAGCTTCACGCAGGGCAGCTTCGACAACTGGCACTTCGCCGGCATCACGGGCATCTACGGGATTCCGCAGGAAGTCACGTTCATCGGGCTGTTCTGCAATGAGGCGCTTTTTAAAAAATTGGGCGTGGCTCTCTCAGCGACCGTTGAGGATTTCGAAAAGGCAAGCGCCCTTATGCTTGCCCGCGGCGTCTCACCAATGCTGCTGGGCGAGAAAGACAAATGGCGGGGCAGCTATCTTTTTACGAACCTCGCCATGAAAGCACTCGGCGGCGACGTTGCCCTGCGCTTGGCGCGCAGACAGATCAGCTGGACGGATGCCGGCGTCGTTTCGCTCCTCGCCCTGCTGTCGTCCTGGAACCGGCAGGGATTTTTAGGCGCAAACCCCGTGTTGCACGACTACGAGGAAGAGAAGGCGGCCTTTCTCCGGGGCGAAACCGCGATGATCATGGACGGAAACGGGCTGCTCGGAGAGCTACGCCAGAGTCGCATTGCCACTTCCGTGACGTTCATCCCGTTTCCTTCCTTCCGCTCCCGGCCGGACCTAAGAGAGCTCTGGATGGGAGGGGGGTCGAGCGCATTCTCGATCACATCGCCGCCGGGGCCGCGGCGTGACGCGGCTCTCTCCCTGGTCAAATGGTGCACCTCCGGCGAGAGCTTTCAAAAAATATCGGCGGCAATCGGTGGGGGGATTCTCCCCGTGCGCCTGGCGCCCGATTCGACGACGGAGTCGCCGATAAGCCGCCGCTATCGAGAGGTCACCGGCACGGCAGCGGGGGCCGGGACCGAGCTATCACTCTACGACCCGCTGGCGAGGGTCAACGAGACGGCACGGGCTGAGATCCAGGGCCTGTTCGCCGGCAACTCACCAGGCTCTGCGGCTGCGGCTATCCAGCAGGAGATCGACGACAGCCGGACGCAGGGGCTGCCATGACCGTGCGCGGCGTTCTGGCCAGCACACGGCGCGCCATCGCGTCGCTCCCCATCCGCAGGAAGATCAACCTGTCCTACGTGATCATCACGTTCTTCGGGATCGCCGTCATGATCCTGACCTCGGTCCAGTTCTCGACGATGGTCATCTTCCGCAACAAGACCGAGGATGCGCGGCACAACCTCGATCTCCTTCTCGACGGTTTCGACATCCTGTTCGACTCCATCGAGAACTACTCCAAGATGGCCGTGACGAACCCGGAAATCCAGGAAATCCTCCGAAGGATCGGGAACACGGGGGGCCAGGTTTCCTTCGCGGATGCCACGGCCATCCGTCTCCTGCTGAACAACATCATCTACCCGAAGAGCAGCGCTGACGCGATGATCCTCAAGGACGGCTTCGGGAACCTCTTCAGCACAAGCCAGATCGTCGTGACCGATCCGCCCCGCTACCAGCTCCTGCGCTACGATCAGACCCTCCAGAATCCCTTCTGGGTGGATACGCACACTGCGGGATACCGCACGGGAGATCGGACCGACGTCGTGATTTCTCTCGTGCGGATGTTCTACGACTACTACTCCGGCGCGCCGCTGGGGCTCCTGGAGACGACGGTGAAGGAGCGGGTCATAGCCGCGCGCTATTCAGGCGCCGGCGCGGCGGTGCCCTGGGACATCATCATCACGAATCAGAGCGGCATCATCGTGTCTGCGGCGGACCCGTCGCAACTGCGACGCGATATCCGCGACGCACTCGGCGCTCGGGCCGCGTCGGTCATCATGGACGCGCCAGGCTCACGCATCCTGCCGGTCAACGGCCAATCTACGCTCGTGGTCGCCAGCTCCTACCCGCGGCTGGGCTGGCGAGTCTTCGGGCTGATCCAAACGCGCGCTTTCATGGGAGATCTCACCGTCCTCGTGCTGCGCATCCTTCTCCTGGGCGCGGGGTGCGTGCTCGTTGCCATCGCGTTGTCGACGCTCGTTTCAGGCACGATCACGAGACCCCTGGCGCGGTTGACAGCGGCCGTCAAGTCGTACTCGCGCGGCTCCTCCTGGCCGAGCGTGACGAACCTGTCCGGTGACGAAATCGGCGTTCTCGGGGGAGAGTTTCACAGGATGGTGGAACGCAATGCCCTGCTCATGCGCCAGGTCCTCGAAGAGCAGGAGAAGATCCGCCGACATGAGCTGGCCCTTCTGCAGTCACAGATCAATCCGCACTTCCTCTACAACACCTTCGAGGTGATCTGCTCCCTGGCCGAGCTGGAGCGCACGCGGGACATCATCGACATGGTGACGACCCTTGCCGCGTTCTACCGCACGACGCTGAGCGGGGGACGGAGCCTCGTCACGCTCGAAACAGAGATCGCCCTTACTCGCCAGTACCTCACGATCCTCTCCATCCGCTACCAGGACCGATTCTGCTATCGCTTCGATGTCGACCCGGCAGTCGTTTCGATCGAGATCCCAAAGCTCACGATTCAGCCGCTCGTGGAAAACTCCATCCAGCATGGCATAAGGCAAAGAGCGGGACCGGGGAACGTCTGCATCCGCGCGGGTCGCGAGGGACAGGCCCTCCTGATCACTGTCGAGGATAATGGCGTGGGCGTCACGGAGGACATCCTCGATCAGATCCGCGCCGGCACGTATGTGTCCATGCGGGGAACAGGTCTGGGGCTCAGGAGCATTCTCGACCGGCTCATCCTGGCGAAGGGGAAAGACTGCAGGATGACAATCGACAGCACTCCGGGCACGGGGACCCGTGTTGTTCTCACGATTCCGTTGCCGGTGTCAGGCACCGGCCCGACAGGGGGAGGAGAGGTATGATGCGCGTCCTGATTGCGGACGACGAGGCGCTCATTCGGGAGCGCCTGAAAAAGATCATTGCGCGAAGCGGCCTTGAAATTGAGATCGTGGGTGAGGCGTCAACCGGGCAGGAAGCCCTGACTCTCGCCCTGGAAAAGAAGCCGGCCCTTGTCATCGTTGATATCGAGATGCCGGTCCTCGGCGGGCTGCAGTTTCTATCCGCAGCGCGAGATGCGGGCCTCTCGCTGAAAGCCCTGGTCCTTACGGGATTTGCCCAGTTCGAGTACGCGCGAAAGGCGTTGCAGCTCGGTGTGATCGACTACCTCATGAAGCCCGTGAGCGAGCTCGCGCTGGTGGACGCGCTCCGGCGTGTGGTGCGGGAAACGGCCGCGCGCCTCGACGAGTAGAGAAAGGCATGTCTATGCAGCAAGCAGCGGGTCTTCGCAGGAGCGGCACACTCCTCGTGACAGGTCTGATCCTTTATCTGACGATGATCCCCGTTCCAGGAGCACGTGCAATGCCCCGTTCAGAGAGGGCGCCCACCGTGACTTTGAAGTACGTCGGGCAGTATCCTCCGTCGATCGACCCGAAGAACAACCCGATTCTCAGCCAGGCGGCCAAGCTCTCGGGGATCGCCCTGGACGTGGAAGCCCCACCCCTGAACGACTATGACAACAGGCTGCGGATCATGATGGCATCAGGGGACCTCCCGGACTTCTTCCTGGCGGGCACCGACATTGACTTCGAGAACTGGTCAAAACAGGGACTGCTGGCCACCCTGGACGGCAAGCTGTCTGCCGAAAAGTATCCCCACCTGATGATGAACGTGACTCCGGAGCGCTGGGGGGACACAACGGCCGCGTCGACGGGCAAAATCCAGGGCGTTCCCCGGGTCAACAACGTGGACTACTGGGGGTACATGATCAACAATGATTGGCTGAAGAAGCTCAATCTCCGGGCGCCGACGACGCTCGATGAGTTCCGCGCCGTCGCCCGCGCCTTCACTTTCAAGGATCCCGACGGAAACGGGAAGAATGACACGTACGGCTTCACGACCCAGGACGACATCTGGTTCCTCCACACCGACTTCCTCAAGACCGCGTGGAACCTCTCTGTCCACGTCGGCGTTCCTGACCTCGACGGCAAATACCGCGCCCGGGGAAGCTCGCTCGGATACGTCGACTACCTGACCTTCCTCAGAGACATGTACGCGGAGGGGACTCTCGATGCGGAGTTCTTCCTCAATACGGGATTCATCGACCAGGACAGACTCGTGAAAGGCAAGGTGGGGATCATTGGGGCGAGCCAGAAGAACACGCTCGAGTTCATGCAGAAGTATGGCATCCCGCTCGACAGGTTCTCCTTCCACGGCCCGCTCTCCCCCCGGAGCGGCGTCAAGGGCAAGTTTGTCGTGCCACCGTCGGACTGGATGGCGTTCCTCATCCCTGCAGGCTCGAAGAAGGTGGACGATGTCCTTCGGTGGCTTGACTTCGCGAACTCCGAGGAGGGCTTCGAGCTGTTCCAGATCGGCATCAAGGGCGTCCACTACAACAGCTACAGCATCGACACGCGCACCGTCGATCGCACACCCGCACAGGCGGCGCTCCTGGCCAGGTACGCAGACCCCATGTGCTCCTTCGCGAACGGCTACCTGGAAAGAGCGGCGATCGAGGGCGGACCGTCGGAGCAGACACGGCAGAAGTTCCAGGCCGAATGGATGGCGGCGCGGGACGCCTCCGATTTCGTCTCGGTTCCTTTCGTGAAGATGTACGATTCGTTTTTCTCTTCCGTCCCCAACCTCACGGAGAAGGCTAGGCAGATGGAGATCCGGTACATCAACGGCAGCGTGACCAGCGCGCAGTTCATGGCCTTCATCACCACGGAGTACAGGCCAAAGGTCTCCCAGTTCAACCTTCGCTACAACGACTTCATGGCGTCCCTGAAGCGGTAGCGAAGGGATCCCGACGCGCACTGTCCAGGAGGCTTCCACCGGAGGTGATCCTGCCGGCAGTCCTTCCGGCTGGGTCGTCTGAACTTATGGACCTCGCCGCGAAATCCCTCATTTGTGTGATATCAGCGACCGACCGTCCCGGCGTTATATAGGTGCAGGCAGGTGCGGCCTCGGGCCCCCTGCAGCATCCACGACCGTATAGCGGCAAGCGCAGGGAGAATCAGGACGTGAAAGATCAGAAGTCAGCCAATGAACTCCGCGTGCTCATGCTGGGCTACAACGGGGCCAACAACACGGGGGCTGAGGCCCTGCTCCAGGCGGACATCGAGGACGTGCGGGCAGTGCTGGGGCCCGGGGCGCATATCACTGTTCCGGCACTGAACGAGGCCTACCTGCGCCGCTACCTGCGTGAAAGCCCCACCCTGAGGATCGCCCAGTTGCCCACCCTGTACTTCGGAGCCATCCGTCGAATGGTGAAGGAGAGCGATCTTGTGCTCCTGGTGGAAGGCTCAACCTACATGGACTCCTGGGCCAACCCGATGCTGTGGGCCTACCTGTGGGCAACGGCGTGCGCGGTCAAGATGGGCAAGCCGTGCCTCGCCTACGCTGTGGACTCGGGTTCCCTGTCCCCGGCCAACCGGCGCAGGGTCAGGAGAATCGCCAGCCGGACAAGCCTCATTATAACGCGCAATCGGGCCGCCGCGGATCGCCTGCGTGCACTGGGCGTGACAGCGCCTTTCGAATCCACGGCGGACAATGCCTTCACCTATCAACCGCGCAAGACTGACCGAGGTTGGGTGCTTCGTGACTGGCCGAAGGCTCGCTTCGGGATGACGGGGATCGCCATGGTGGACTTTTCCCTCTGGCCTGCGGTGATGCGGCCCTGGGGGCGGCGGGAGCGCTGCTACAAGTGGCCGTATTACTTCTCCAGCTCCCCGGATCGCACGCGGTCCAGAGAGATGCTAGCCCGCGGGTACGCCGCTCTGGCGGACCACATGGCGGAGCGCACGGGCAAGGCAGTGGCCCTCATCTGCATGGAGCAGGTGGACGAGCCCCTGGCTGAGCAGGTGCACCGGCACATGCGGCATCCCGAGAGCGCACGCCGGTTCTCCGCGCGGCAGTACGACGCCTCCCAGATGACCTGCCTACTTCGCAGCCTGGATCTCCTGGTCACCTCGCGGTTCCACGCCGCGGTGCTTTCCATGGCGGCAGGCGTGCCCCAGGCGGCAGTCGGCCATGACCTGCGGCTCGCCACGCTCTACCAGGACCTTGGCCTGAAGGACAGGTGGTTCATGCACTCAGGCGCCGCGGGGAGCCTGGCATGCACTATTCCTGCGCTGGAGCTTTTCAAAGGGCTGCGGGAGCGGGTGGACCTGCTCCTGGAGAATCCAGGGCTGCAGAAGGATGCCTTGAGCCGGGGGTACGCGGAACACCTGAGCCGGGCGCGGCATAACAGGCAGCTCCTTGCGAAGTTCGTCTCATCGAAACTTGGCAAAGCCGGAGTCAGCGGCTCCACGGCAGCGGACCACGACCCGGCTGCCGGGTCCAAAGGAGGTGCGGAATGGGTGGCATGATTCTACTGACGGGCGCCACGGGATTCCTGGGATCCCGCATCGCGCGGCTGATCCTCGAGGGCTCTGATCACCGGCTGGCGGTCCTGGTGCGCGGCAAGGAAGAGGCTGATGCGCGGCGCAGGCTCGAGCGCGCCTGGAGCGGCTGGTCGGAGATAGAGGGCGCGGCCGAAAGCCGGGTGCGGGTGATCCGCGGAGACCTGTCGCTCCCCATGCTGGGGATTGATCCGACGGAGTATGCCGGGCTTGTCCGCGGCCTGACCCACATCATCCATGCCGCAGCGGAGCTCCAGCTCGATGGAAACCTCGAGGAGCTTCGACGCATCAACGTCGGGGGCACCGCTAGCCTGCTGGAGCTGGCCCGAGCGGCGCACGCGGACCACGGCCTGGAGCGCTTCGCCCACGTGTCCACGGCGTATGTCGCCGGGTGCCGCACCGGGGAAGTCTCCGAGGGGGACCTCGTGGACAGCCACGGGTTCTCCAATGCTTACGAGCAGACCAAGTTCGAAGGAGAGAGCCTTGTGCGGCTGGCCATGGCGGATCTTCCGATCTCCGTGTTCCGTCCCGGCATGGTGGTCGGGGACTCTCTCATCGGCGAGATCCAGTCCTTCAACACCGTGTACGTCCCGCTGCGGCTGTACCTCACGGGAAGGTTGAGGTTGATCCCGGCCCGGCCCGATATGCCGCTGAACATCGTGCCGGTCGACTACGTCGCCGGCGCGATCGCGCGGCTGGCGTTCGACCCGCGGGCAGTAGGACTGACCTTCCACCTGACGGTGGCGCAGGAGCACCTCCCCCGGACCATTGACCTTCTGGAGTCCGCGCGGAGCTGGGCTGCCGACCGCCTGGGGGATGCTCCCCTTCCCGCGCGCTTCCTTCATCTTCGGGAGTCCGCCGGCAGCGCGATCGCCGCCCGACTGGGAATACCCAGTTCCCTGCTCTCCTACTTCAGCGAGAGACGTAGCTACCTGCGGGACAACGTGGAGCGCCTCCTGGGCCCCTACTCCCCGGACTGGCATGCCATCCTGCCGCGGCTGTTCGAGTACGCGGCCAGCCGGGGGTTCCTGCGCCGGGCCGGCGGGACGGTCCACGAGCAGCTTGTGCACAGGCTGCAAAGCAGAAACCTTCCGATCCGCGTCCATGACGTGGCGGAGGGCGAGAGCCCCCGGGCGCGCAGCGGGGCAGAGATGTGCCGGGAGATCCGCGAGGCCGCGGGGGCCCTGCGGGCCCTGGGCGTCGCACCCGGAGACCGGGTGGCGCTCGTGGGCCTCAACTCCAGCCGGTTTCTCTCCCTGGACACGGCGATCGGTCTTGCAGGCGCCGTGAGCGTGCCTCTGTATTACACCTCCCCGGTCCCGGAGATTGAGGGGATCCTCCGGGCATCCGGCGCTCGGCTGCTCCTGGTCGGCGCGCCTGCGGTGCTTTCCCGTGTGGGGGAGATCCGCAGTCCGGTCACGATCGCCTCCTTCTGCAAGTCACCACTGCCTGACAAGCTCGCGGATCGGGTCCTCTCGTGGGAGAGCTTCCTTCGGATGGGGGCAGACGCCCAGGCGCCCGCAGGCCGGTTTGCCCCCGAAGCCCCGGTGGGCTACGCGGACCTTGCGACCCTCCGGTTTACCTCCGGGACCACGGGCTCACCGAAGGGCGTGACATTCCGGCACGGCCAGGTGCTCTGGCTTGCAGAGACCATCGCTTCCCTCCTGCCATGGAAGGCCAGGACATCCCCGGCCCGGTATCTCTCCTTCCTTCCTATGAACCACGTGGTGGAGGGAATTCTCGGCACGTATGCCCCGTCGTACATCCCCGCGCCGGTGGACATCTTCTTCCTGGAGGACTTCCACGCTCTCTCCCGGGTCCTGCCGATGGTCCGGCCTACCGTGTTCTTCTCGGTTCCCCGGTTCTATGACAAGGTGTGGGACCGGTTTGCCGAGGGCCCTGCAGGCCGGCTATACCTTTCCATGGCGCCCCATGGACCCGGCGGAGCGCTGCGAAGCGCGCTGCGGCCCCTCCTGCGGATATTGCTCCTCAAGCGTGCGGGCCTGGACAGGTGTGCGCAGCTCATCGCCGGGTCCGCGCCGTGCTCGGAAACGCTGCTGGAAAGCTTCCGGGAGCTCGGGATCGAGATCCACAACGCTTATGGCCTGACTGAAGCGCCCCTGGTCACCCTGAACAGGCACGGCGCGAACCATCTGGGGACAGTGGGTGCGCCGCTTCCCGACACACGGGTACGGATCGCCGATGACGGAGAAGTGCTCGTACGCGGGCCCCAGGTCACCGCCGGCTGCTTCGGCGGCTCATCGGAAAGCATCCTGAGGGACGGCTGGCTGTGCACGGGCGACCTGGGGGAGATCGACTCGGAGGGGAGCCTGCTCATCAGCGGCAGGAAGAAGGAGATCCTCATCACTTCCTACGGTAAGAATATCCATCCCGTCAAAATCGAGGGAATGCTGCGGCGGATCCCCGGCATGTCGGAGGCAATGGTCGTCGGGGACAACAGACCTTCGCTGTCCGCCCTTCTTTGGCTCAAGGAGGGGTCCATCACCCCCGCTGCCCTTGAGGAGATCGACAGGTCCGTGTGCCGGCTGAACGGGGTGCTCTCCCACCCGGAGCAGGTGAAGCGTTGGGCAATCCTCGCAGGCAGCCCCGGCATCGAGAGCGGAGAGCTCACCGGCAGCCTGAAGCTTCGCCGCCAGGCTGTGCTGGCGCGACGCGCCGAAGTCGTGGAGATGCTCTACGGCAGGCGGGACCACGGCGCGTCGGGCCGCACTGAACCGTGGGTTCCAGGCGTCCTTCACGTGGGAGAAAGCAGGTGCGCATGAGACTCGCGGCCGCGCGCGTGATTCTCCTGTCAGGCGCACGGCGCCGGGAGATCGGGCAGCTCTTCGCCAGAACCGCAGCCGCCTTCGGCTGCCCTGTGCCTTCCCCGCAGGCTCGCGGCGTGAAGGGCCTCCTGGCAGAGTATTCCCACTTCACGCGGGAGCAAGCCGAGGCAGCGCTTGACGGCGGGGAGGACCTGCAGTCCCTGGAGCGCCGCCTGTTCTCAGCAGCCCTGGCCCTGGGACGCGGCTACCGCCTGCGGCTGGGCGTGCGCAGCTTCAGGGATGCGATGGCGGCTGCCCGGCTCATATACGCCGGGTTGGGCATCGACTTCAGGGGCGGTCCGGACGGGGACGTGGAGGTCCGCCGGTGCGCATTCGCGGCAGTCTACACACCCCGGGTCTGCGCCCTCGTTTCCGCCCTGGACCGGGGGCTGCTCGCCGGGCTGACAAAAGGCGGGGAGATGGAATTCCGGCAGCGTCTCACGGAAGGCGCGCCTGCCTGCCGCGCTTACGTGACGGGAGGAAGGACGTGAACGGATCGAACGGACAAGCACCTCGCGTGATCGTGGTGGGAACTGGGGCCGGCGGGGCTGCCGCCGCGCGGGAGCTGCAGGGGACCTGCAAGGTCACGATCCTGGAGGCCGGCCGGGAGTTTCGACCGCTGTCCCTGTCGATGCGTTGCATGGAGCGCCTGAGAAACTGGGGCCTCCTGTTCGACGAACGAGTGATACAGTTGGTGTTCCCTTCCATGAGGGTCCGCCGGACGCGGGATGGCATGATAATGGTAAACGGCGCAGCCACCGGGGGAACCACGGTCCTCTCCGCGGGCAATGCCCTGCGCATGGACGAGAGTCTCCGGCAGCTTGGCGTCAACCTGGACAGAGAGTTCGCCGAGCTCTCCCGCGAGGTGCCGGTCAGCATGGATCACCAGGCTATGTGGTCCCCGGTCACCCGGCGCTTGTTTCAGATCAGCCGCGACAGAGGGCTCGCGCCAAGCCCAACCCCCAAGCTTGTTGACTATAGCCGGTGCAGGCGCTGCGGCCGCTGCGTGCTGGGCTGTCCCTACGGCGCCAAGTGGGACAGCCGCCGGTTCCTGGATGATGCCGTCGCGAACGGAGCGGACCTCCGCTGCGGGTATCGGGTGACAAGGGTCGTGATCCGGCATGGGCGGGCAATCGGCGTTCGGGCACGCGTGGGAGTGCGCACGGTGTTCCTCCCCGCGGACCTGATCGTCCTGGCGGCCGGCGGCCTGGGCACTCCCGTCATCCTGGAGCGTTCCGGCATCCAGTGTGAGCCGCGGCTTTTCGTGGACCCGGTCCTGTGCGTCGCGGCCCCCTGGCCGGAGAACATGCAGCACCGCGAGGTGCCAATGCCGTTCGTCATCCAGGGGCAGGGTTACATCGTCTCCCCGTATTTCGACTACCTGAGCTTTCTCTTCAACCGGGGCTGGCGCCGCCCCGCCGGCCGCATCCTGGGGCTCATGATCAAGCTGGCGGACTCCGAGCAGGGAAAGGTCCGCGGAAGCCGGGGCCACCTGGACAAGGGGCTGACCGGGCAGGACCGTGAAAGGCTCGGGGAAGCCGAGGCGCTGTGCCGGCAGATCCTGGCGGACTTTGGAGCGGATCCGGCGAGCATCTTCACCGGCACGCTCAACGCCGGGCACCCGGGCGGAATGCTCCCCCTCACGGCCGAGGACGCCGAGACCCTGCACCCCGCCAGGCTTCCGCCGAACCTCTACGTAGCGGACGCCTCGCTGTTTCCCCGTTCCCTGGGCAACCCGCCCATCCTCACGATTTTGGCCCTGGCAAGGCGGGTGGCGCGGGCCGCGGTGGAGGCGCTGTACGGCATTGCTTGTCCTGACGTCTTTGCTCTGTTTCCATACCGATCGGAAGGGGATTCCGCATGAAAAGGTGCTCGTGGTTTATCGTGGGGGCGCTCGCTTTCAATGTCCTGGGTTGTGCCTCGTCAATTGTCGAGAACGGGGATTATCGGGCCCCCGGACTGGACCCCAAGTATGCGAGGTTCATCGACGAAGCAACGCGGATGACCCGTGACACCATGGCCAGAAGCAGGATCCCCGGACTGTCCATTGTCCTTGCCAGCTCAAAGGGCATCATCTGGGAGGCGGGATTCGGCTACGCCGACGATGCCCGGAGCATTCCCGTCGATCCCCAGACGATGTTCAGCATCCAGTCGATGTCGAAGACCTTCACGGCTCTCGGGGTCCTCACCGCGGTTCGCGACAAAAAGCTGGACCTTGACTCTCCCATCAGCAGGTATCTGCCGGGTTTCCGGGTGCAAAGCATTTTCGAAGACCATCCGGAAAATCGCATCACCCTGCGTCATCTCCTCACCCATACGGCAGGGTTCACCCACGAAGCGCCCAGGGGAAACAACTATAGTCCGGAGGAGCCTTCCTTCGACGAGCACGCGGCGAGCATCGAAGACACGTGGTTGATGTTTCGCGTGGGTGAGCGCTATTCATACTCCAACCTCGGCATCGACCTGGCCGGCTACGCCGTGGAGAAGGCAACCGGGCGGCCGTTCGTCGACTATATGAAGGAAGAGGTGTTCCAGCCCCTTTCACTTTCGCGCACCACGATGGATCCCGCATTCATCAAGTCCGAAACCAACCGCGCGACAGGGCACCAGCGGGGCTGCAAGAATCTCCCCGTCTGCGTTCCCATGGTCGGCGCCGGCGGCGTCTACACCTCGGCGCACGACCTGGGAAAGCTCCTCACCTGCATGCTGCAGAGGGGAACCTCCGGCGCCGCATCCTTTCTCCCCGCCTGGGCGTTCACTGAGATGGAGACGACCCCGAATCACGGAGGGTACGGCCTGGGCATCGCCATCGGCAGGCGGGAGGAAGACCTCTATTTCAACCACGGCGGCGGCGGATATGGCTTTCTCTCCTACATGGCATGGCATCCCACCCTGGACATCGGAGTCGCGGTTCTCACCAATTCCGCTGACCACAACTCCGCCCACGTCGCTCTCGCGGAGAAGCTCGTCGACAAGCTGGCCGCGTCTGGCCTCGCGAGAAAGGCCTTTTCTCTACCCTACCTCCCCGTCTGCGGAATCAACCTTGCCGGCGTGAAGGACGACGGGTGGTACTTCGATGCGCACCCTGAGAAGACCGCGTGGAAGCAGGAGTGGTCGAGCTACCTGGGCTCCTATAGCTTGCACTTCAACGCGGATCCACTCTGGTACGCGAAGCTCATCATGGCGTTGGGAATACCCAGATCGACATATGTGAAGGTAAGCCGGCAGGGCAGGGGCATGGCCCTGGATGGGGTCGCCTTATTGGAGCAGGAACCGGGACTGTTCTTTACGAAGCTCGGAGAAGCCCTGGACTTCCGGTCAGATCCTCCCACGTGGAGGAACATCCGGCTTTCTAGGCGCTGAGCAACCCTATACGAGGCCACATGACGGCCTTGAAGGGTCCCCAATATCACCCCGTACGGCGACCTCCGCGGGGAGCCAGTTCGAGAGATCAAGGAGAAAATACATGAAGAGAGTCACTGCATTCGTTGGAAGTGCCCGCAAACGGAACACGCACAATGCAGTCCTGCAGTTCCTGTGCAATCTGCAGGCGCTTGGTGACGTGGAATACGAAATTGTCGGCTTGAAAGACTATCGCCTCGAGACCTGTCGAGGATGCAAGTCGTGCTTTGAAAAGGGCGAGGAGCTCTGCCCTCTGCATGATGACCGGGACGTGCTCATCAAGAAGATCGAGGCGTCCGACGGAGTCGTTTTCGCCTCCCCGAACTATTCGTTCCAGGTCTCCGGGCTCATGAAGACATTCCTCGACAGGCTTGGCTTCGTCTTCCATCGCCCGCGTTTCCATGGGAAGACCTTCACCAGCATCGTCGCCCAAGGCATCTACGGCGGCGGCAAGATCGTGAAGTACCTCGATTTCGTGGGCAACGGCCTGGGCTTCAATACCGTAAAGGGCAGCTGCCTGGGGACCCTCGAGCCGATGACGGAGAAGGCTCAGGCGAAGATCGACAGGACTCTTGCCTGCCAGAGCAGGCGGTTCCATGAAAGGCTTCTAAAGCCGGCCTTTCCTGTGCCGAACCTATTCAAGCTCATGATTTTCAGGATGTCCCGTACAAGCATGAAGCTCATGCTCGATGGAAGCAGTCGGGACTACGCGTACTACTCGGACAAGGGCTGGTTCGAATCCGACTATTACTATCCCGCCCGGTTGGGTGCGCTGAAGAAGGTGGCTGGCAGTCTGTTCGACTCGCTCGCAGGGAACATGGCGGGAAAGGCGGAGAAGTAGCAGGTACCCTGGCCCCAACTCGGCCGCGTCATGAGCAGAAACGCGCTCCCTCGCGCTCTTCAGTCAGCGGAATCTGCAAGAGTCGGCATGCCATCAGTTCGGGTGGACTGGCCGTACTGCGGATTGCGGAGCCCGGACGGCGCGGCGCCGCAGTTGCGCGTTCCCCCGTCTTCCGCTATCATGCACTGGAATCCATGTTTTCCAGCAACGATCGGCTCCTCATATCGTGGAACACACGACAGAAGGACATCCCCCCGCGTCCGCGCAATCCGTCCCAGTACCCGAAGACCGATGCGCGGCACTGGTACGACATGGAGTACGCCGGATGGGGCGTCCAGAAGTGCGGCATTCCCGAATCCCCCGGGGACGGTGCACGGGGCAAGCGTGTGGCTTTCCTCCAGCCCGGCCTTCACCCCTATCATGTCGCGTTCGCGGAGGGCCTCGCCCGCATCGCCGAACGGGCAGGCGTGGTCCTCCATACCCTGGCAGGCGCGATGACGATGGAAAGCCAGGACGAGCAGGTGCAGCGGGCCATCGCGGAGAGGCCGGACCTGGCCATCCTTGTCCCCATCAGCTCCGATGCCTGCACGCGCTGGGTCCAGCAGCTGCACGCGCAGGGCATTCCCGTCATCGTGAGCAACTATATCCCTAACGAACAGGCGTACCGCTACATCCTCGCCTGGTGCGGCCCCGACGACTGGGGGCAGTATCGAATGCTTGCCCGGACCTTTGCCAAAAGGCTGCGCAGCGAGGGCGGCTATGCGATCATCCGACATATCCCGGGAAGCTCCTGCTACGAGGCGCGGACATGGTCGGTCATTACCGAGCTTGCCGCCGCGGCGCCGCGCATGCGCTGCCTCGTCACCGGGGACGCGGTCCGTGAAGGCACCTTTGACCCGGGCATGGCGGAGCGGCTTGTTACGGGGTGGCTCTCTACCCATGGCGCAGAGCTGCGCGGCATCGTGTGCCCTGATGACGACATTCTGGTGGACGGAGTCAACGATGCCCTGCGCAAGGCAGGGCGGGAAGATGTCGTTCGGGTCGGCGCCGGCTCCACGCAGAAGGGCATGGGGCTCGTCAAGGAGGGGAGGCTCTACGCCATCACGTTCCAGCCCGCGCAGGCCGACGGCGCGCTGGCGATGAAGATTGCCGTAGACTGGTTCAGCGGCCTGGACGTGCAGCCCATCAACTACCTGCCCAAGCACATCATCACCCGCGAGAACGTGGATGACTTCATCTCCAAGAAGCCCGTCTTCTCCACAGTGTCTGTCGAGAGCCTGACGCGCGCCATCGTGGCCGGCAGCGAGGCGGAGGTGGAGCGTTTCTTCGAGGATTCCTACCAGAGCCTGCTTTCAGCGGAGCTCGTGACCCCCGAGTTCTTCAGAGGCTTCTCCATCGAGGTGCTCTCCGCGCTCATCCACGTGCTCAAGATGAACGACCTGGACGAGCAGGCGCTCCTCAGCGACTATGAGAGCCTTTACAAGAACCTCTTCAACCAGAAGACGCCGCGGCGTGCGCTGGAGTGGATGATGGGCATGGCGAAGGAGGCCATCCACGCTCTCTCCCGCGCCCGGCAGGCGGAGACGCCCATCGTGCGCATCATCCGCTACGTCACGCGCAACTACGCCGAGCCGCTCTCTCTGAAGATCCTCTCGGCGCAGTTCGGCATCTCCGCCCCTTACCTCGGACGTCAGTTCCACGCGGCGGTGGGCAAGCCGTTCGCCACCTACCTCAACGAGCTGCGCATCCGCAAGGCGGAAGAGCTCCTTCGCTACACCTCGCTGAAGGCGAATGACATCGCGGCGCGCATCGGCTATTCCAACGTGAACTACTTCTACACGCTGTTCAAGAAATACAAGGGGTACTACCCGTCGGAATCGAAGTCGAAGGCCTGCGCCGACAACGAGCCCGTGCATTCTTTGAAGTAAAAGTGAAAGTTTTTGTCGTTGCGGCTCCCGGCTGTCGCGGCGTAGGATTCCTCCATAATACTCATACGAATGCCCCGCGGGGGAGCTTTGGTTGATTCCGGGGCGGCGGGGGCCAGCCGGCAAGGCTCCGGCGCCCCTTCAGAGGAGAGTGAGAGTGAGCGAATCGGCATCCGGGCTCGCGCTCGAGATGAGGCATGTAAGCAAGCGCTTCCCCGGCACCATCGCCGTCGACGACGTGAGTTTCGATGTGAAGGCCGGCGAGGTCCACGCCCTTGTCGGGGAGAACGGCGCAGGCAAGTCCACGCTGATGAAGATGCTTGCGGGCTCCTACGACGACTACACCGGCGAGATCGCGATCGGGGGCCAGGTCGTCCTCCTCCACTCTCCCACGCTGGCCAAGCGCCATGGCATCGGCATGATCTACCAGGAGCTCAGCCTCGCCCGGCCAATCAGCATCACGGAGAACCTCCTGGCCGGGCGGCTGCCGCGGCGTGGTCCCTTCCTTGACAAGGTCCGCGCCCGGGCCCAGGCGAAAGAGCTCCTGGTCTCCGTGGGCCTCGACCTCGACCCGAATCTCCCCATCGAGGATATCAGCCAGCACGAGGCACAGCTTGTAGAGATAGCGAAGGTCCTCGGGAACAAGCCCTCCATCCTCGTGATGGATGAGCCGACGAGCGCCCTCTCCCGCGAAGAGGTGGAGCGGCTCTTTGCCATCATCGGGGACCTGAAGCGCCGCGGCATCGCGATCGTCTACATCTCCCACCATCTTCCGGAGATTTTCCGCATTGCAGACCGGGTCACGGTCATGCGCGACGCGAAAAAGATCGCCACCCGGCTTGTCGGGGAGGTCAGCCGCGAGGAGATCGTCCAGATGATGGTGGGACGGTCCGTCAAGGAGTTTTACAGGCGCGACGAGCGCTCCATCGGCGACGTAAGGCTGCGCGTCAAGGGCCTGTCCCGGTTCGGCTTCTTCCACGGCATAGACTTCGAGGCCAGGAGAGGTGAGATCCTCGGCATCTGCGGACTGTCCGGCGCCGGGCGCACGGAACTCGCCAAGGTCCTTACCGGCCTCGACCGCGCGGACGAGGGCTTGATAGAGCTTGACGGCAAGCGCGTGCGCGGATCGTCCATGGCGGACTTCCTTGCACAGGGCATCTCCTACCTCACGGAGGACCGCAAGACAGAGGGCCTCGCTATCAGGCTCCCCGTGGACGATAATGTCCTCTCCGCGATCGTCGACCGGCTTTGCTCGGCCGCCGTCTTCTTCAAAGCGCGAGGCAGGCCCGCCGTCGCCCGCCTGATCGGCGAGCTTTCGATCTACCCGCCCGACCCTTCGCGCACGGTAGGCAACCTTTCGGGGGGCAACCAGCAGAAGGTCCTCCTCGCCAAGTGGCTCGCCACCGAGCCCAGGGTCCTCATCCTGGATGAACCGACGCGGGGCGTGGACATCGGCGCCAAGATAACCATCCATGCCTCCATAGAAAAACTGGCGCGGGACGGCTGCACTGTGCTCCTGATCTCCTCGGACCTGCCGGAACTCGTCGGCCTCTGCGACCGGGTGATGATCATGCGGAAGGGGCACTTCATACGCGAGATGCAGTACAGCGAATGCAGCGAAGAGAGCCTCCTCCTTGCCGCCAACGGCGACACCGGTCGCACGGCCGTTGGCGTGGGCGGCGAAGGGAAGGCCCCATGAGCGATACGAGCCGGGCGGGCGACTACCGAGCCCTCAGGGCGGGCTCGTTCTCGAGCATCGTCAACACGGCGGGCGTCTATGGCATCGCCCTCCTTTTTGTCCTCCTGGGCGCGGTCCTGCAGGTCACCGGTGTCATCGGGAACTTCCTTTCCCCCAAGAACCTGCTTAACATCGTGGATGCGGTTGCCCTCGTCGGCATCGTCGCCGTGGGTATGGGCTTCGTGACATATTCGGGCAACTTCGCCGACCTGTCGGTTCCGACGACGATGGGCTTCACCGGCTACATCTGCATCGAGCTCCTCCGCTACGGCTTCGTCCTGGCTGTCCTGGTCGCCCTCGCCGTCGGACTCCTGATCGGCTTGCTGAACGGCTTCGTGGTCGGCAAGTTCAAGGCCAACCCAATCATCTGGACCCTCGCGGTCAACTACGTGACAATGGGCATGATCCGCCTCATCTGGGCCAACAAGCAGATCTATCCGGACATGCGCGGCTCGGGGCAGAACGCCATTGCCCTCTTTGATGCGATTTACCGGCTGCGCTTCTTCAACCTCATCGGCCTGCCGCTCGTGCTGCTCGTCGTCCTTGTGATCATCGGGCAGTTCGTGCTGACGAGGACTTCCTTCGGCATCAAGCTCAAGCTCACCGGGTCCTCGCCGCGGGCGGCAAAGCTCTCCGGCATCGCCGTCGAGCGCGGGATCATGCTGTCCTTCGTGCTTGCCGCCTTCACCGCGACCATCGCCGGCCTCGCGGTGACCTCGCTGTCGCGGGTCGGCGCCTGGTACAACGGCGCCGGCTACGACTTCAAGGCGGTCACTGCCGTCGTCATCGGCGGCATGACCCTTGCCGGCGGGCGCGGCAACATCCTCGGCGTCCTCGGCGGCTCGCTCATCATCGGCATCCTGAACAACATTATGACCCTGCTGGGTGTCGGCACCTTCTCCCAGGACATGGTCCGCGGTGCAATCTTCATCGTCGTCGTCGGCATCAACGCACTGTCGCTCCGGCGGCTCGGGAGGGACGATGCGTAAGTCAGCAAGGTTCAGCCTCCTCGCGCTGGGGGACAGGTACAGAATTTACATCATCTTTGTCGTGGTCTTCGGGTTCATGTCCTTTTTTGCGCCGAAGTTCTTTGCCCTGCAGAACATGACCTCCATCCTCAATGCTATCGCGATGAACGCGACTGTGGCGATAGGCTTCACGGTCGTGATGATCTGCGGCCAGCTCGATCTCTCCATCGGCACCGTGATCACTTTCGCGGGCGTGCTCACCATGGGGCTCCAGCCCTTCCTCGGCTTCGCGGGCGCCATTGCGGTGGCGGTGGCCGGCGGCGCCTTCGTCGGCCTCTGCAACGGCCTTCTCGTCACCAAGGCCAAGATCAACTCTTTCATCGTGACCCTTGGCACGATGACCCTCCTGCAAGGATCCATCTACCAGTTCTCGGGAGGCAACTCGATCAGCGTGTCCACCGACCAGGCTTTCGCAATATCGGACTTCCTCGGCAAGAACTTCCTCCCGCTCATCACCCCGCGCGTCCTCATCACTCTGGTGCTTGTGATTGTGGTGGAGCTAGTTCTCCGACGCACGAAAGCCGGCAGGAACTTCTATATGGTCGGCGGCAACCGCACCACGGCCTGGCTCGCGGGAATCACTACCGACCGCTACATCGTCGCCGCCTTCGTGCTCTCCGGCGTGATGGCCGCCATCGGCGGTATCGTGTCGGTGCTTGTCTCCACGGCGGCCACCCTCAATCTCGGCGAGAACTCCCTCATGTACGTGATCTCCGCCACCATCATCGGCGGCACCGCGATGTCGGGAGGCAAGGGTGGGGTCCTCCAGAGCGTCGTGGCCATCATGTCCCTCGAGATGCTCTACACGGGCATCATCCTCTTCGGCCTCGGAAACGAGGTGAAGATCTTCTTTGCGGGCCTCATCCTTGCCTACGTCGTGCTCTACGAGGCCTATGCCGTGTACCGGCACGAGAAGGCCCTCGGGCAGCGGCCCGAGCTCATGAAGGAGCTCGCCGAGCGCAAGTCGGCGGCTCACGCCAGGAAGTCCGCGGACACCTAAGCCTTCCGCGGCGCGCATTTGGGTTCCAATTCCGGAACGCCCCGTAGGGGCGACGACCGGATGGTCATATCGAAAGGAGGCAGTCTGATGAAAAGACTCCCGTTCATTGTCTTGGCGCTCGCCCTCGCGGCGTTCGCCCTCGCGCCTGTATTCGGCCAGAGCCTGACGGCCGCCCAGCAGGCGAACCTCAAGGCCTCGCTCGCGGTCGATACGAGCGTGCTGAAGTCCGCGGATGGCCAGCTACTCCTGGCGCCCTCGACGGACAACCGCAAGGTGCCGACGCGGCCGGCGGATCCCAACAAGCTTCCCGAGACGGATCCCCTCCACTGGTACGACATGGAGTGGGCGGGCTGGAACGTCACCCCGACCAACATCCCCAAGTCGCCCGGTGACGGCGCCATCGGCAAGAAAATCATCATGATCGTCCATGGCACCCATCCCTGGACCACCGCCTGCGAGCTCGGCGGCAAGAAAGTGGCAGATGCCTACAACATGAGCTTCAAGATACTGGATCCGAACTGGAACAAGGACACCCAGGACCAGATGATCGACCAGGCAATCAATGAGAAGCCTGACATGATCCTCCTCATCCCCCTGGACGCCAAAGGCGCCGTCCAGCAGGCTCGCAAGATCAACCAGGCGGGCATTCCCCTCCACATGTTCAACACGCTGCCCGATGCCGCAGCCCTGAACTACTCCCTCGGCTGGACAGGTCCGGATGATTTCGGCCAGTTCCGCCTCCTGGCCCGCGCCTGGGCCGACCAGCTTCGCAAAGCAAACCCCGGCGCAAAGAGCATCGGCGTTGCCTACGTGCAGCACGCCCCCGGCGGCTCGCCCTACTTCGCCCGCTCCTTCGGCCCCATCTCCGAGCTCGCAACCTATGCCCCCGAGATCAAAACCCTCGTCGCGGCCTCCCCGACCCCGGCTACCTTCGACGCCAACACCACGATGCAGCTGGTCTCCGACTGGCTCACAAAGTACGGCACGGATCTCAAGGGCATCTGCGCCTCTGACGATTCCGCCCAGTCCCTCGGTATCTTCCAGGCCCTCGAGAAGGCCGGCCGCACGGACGTCATCGTTGTGGCCGCCGGCAACTCCAAGCAGGGCATGGACCTAGTGAAGGCCGGCAAGCTCTTCGGCATCACCTACCAGACCGCCGAAGGCGACGGCGCCCTGGCCGTCAAGGCAGCGGCTGACTGGTTCAATGGCAAGGGCTACGCGATCCGCAAGAACCTCGCCCAGCACATCATCACCCAGGCCGACGTCGACAAGTTCTATCCGCCGCAGTGGTAAGCGGGACCTCGTCCTGACATCGAGCCGCCTCCCCTGCCACGGTAATTCGTGGCGTTGGGAGGCGGCACTTTACCAGCACCCAGCAGGGAGGTCGCCATGATCCGCCACGGACAACTCATCGGGATACGACCCGAACACCTTGCCGACTACAAGCGCTACCACGCAAAGGTGTGGCCAGAAATCCTGGCCATGATTACCGCGTGCAACATCCGCAACTACTCCATCTACCTCAAGGATGGTCTTCTCTTCACGTACTTCGAGTACGTCGGATCCGACTACGACGCTGATATGGCAAAAATGGCCGCGGACCCCCGCACGCAGGAATGGTGGGACATCATGAAGCCCATGCAAAAGCCGCTGGACACGCGGGCGGAGGGCGAGTGGTGGGCTGAGATGGAAGAGGTCTTCCACCTCGACTGATCGCGGAGAGAGACATGAAGCGAAGCGAGAATTGCCTGCGCAAGCTCACGCGCATGGACGCTGCCCTGCACCATAGGGAGGCCGACAGGGTCCCCGTCAGCGACTTCTTCTGGGGCAGCTTCCTGGCGCGATGGCGCACCGAGCTGGGGCTGCCCGCGGACGCGGACATCTACCGCTACTACGACCTTGACTGGATCGTGACCATCCCCAACATGGACCCGCACATACAACCCTTCCAGATCGTGCGGGAGAACCAGGAAGAAGTTGTGGTGCGGACCGGCTACGAGGCCCTGATCCGCAAGAAATTCGCCGACCCGATGCCGGAATACGTCTCCTTTGAGACGGATACGCTGGAGAAGATGGATGCATTCCGGTTCGACGACCCCTGGGATGAGCGGCGTTTCCACGCAGCCGGTGACAACCAGATCGCCGGTGTCGGGGACGGGTTCGCCCGCAACAGCCCGGCATGGATCGAGACGGTGAAATCGATTTGCCCGGATTTTCCCGTCTACGGCAGCATCTGCGAGGGCCACGAGCAGCTCTGGCGCATCGTGGGGACCGAGAACGTCATGATGTGGATCGGCCTTTACCCCGAGGAGCTGGGACGGTTCATCGAGCGCGTCGGGGCGTTCGTCATCGAGCTGACAAAGGCGCAGATCAAGGCAGGCGCCGGCCTTCTTGACGGCATGGTGATCTGGGGCGACGTGGCCTACGTCAACGGGATGCTCTTTTCCCCCGACTACTGGCGGCGGCATTTCCGCCCCATCGTGGCGGAGCAGATCCGCATCTGCCACGAGGCGGGCCTGCCGGTGATCTATCACGGGTGCGGGAATGCTTCGCCGATCTTCGAGGATTTCATCTCCATGGGACTCGACTCGTACAACCCCCTGGAGGCGAAGTCGGGCCTGGACGTGGTGGACCTGCGCCGAAGGTACGGGCACCGCATGGGGTTCTGCGGCAACATGGACGCACTGGCGTGGGCCAATGCGCCGCTGCCGGAGCTGCGCCGCCAGGTCCTGCATAAGCTGAACGCGGCACGGGGCGGGGGGTACATCTTCCAGTCGGATCACTCAGTGCCCAGCAACGTGAGCGCCGAGCGCTACGAGTATGTTGTGAACCTCGTGCGCAAGCATGGCCGCTACCCCCTGGCGCTCGGGGAGTTTGACGAGCTCGACGTGGGGAGCACGCGGCCGTGACATCACGTGAGCGCGTTCTGACCGCATTCGCCCACCGCGCTCCCGACCGCGTGCCTGCCTGGTGCGGCGCGTCGCCGGCATTCTGGGACGCGGCCAAGAGTGAGCTTGGTCTCGATGACGAAGGGTTGCGCGTCCGGCTCGGCGATGATTTCCGCAGGGTGAGCGCCCGCTACGCCGGGCCGGATCTCGGACTGTCGCCCGGGGCCACCTGGAAGAGCCCCTTCGGGATCGAGCGGACGGGCATCGGCTACGGCCAGCCCCTGTCTCACCCGCTGGCGCACGCCTCCAGCGTGAAGGACATCCTCGACTACCCCTGGCCGGATCCCGACTGGATGGACGTGAGCCACGTCAGGGCGGAGGCGGAGCGGTACGCGGGGCAGTACGCGATGCTCGGCGGCGACTGGTCGCCGTTCTGGCACGATGCCATCGATTTCATGAGCCTGGATCGATTGTACTTCCTCATGTACGACCATCCCGATGCGGCTGAAGCTCTTTTTCAGAAGATCACCGACTTCTACGCGGAGGTGAGCCTGCGCATGTTCGAGGCGGCCGGCCCCGCGATTGACATCTTCTTCATCGGCAACGATTTCGGGTCACAGACCGGCCCGCTCCTCGGCCTCGCCTTGTTCGAGCAGTTTGCCCTCCCGTCGCTGTCCCGGCTCATTAACCTGGGGCACCGCTTTGGGAAGAAGGTCATGCTCCACTGCTGCGGGGGCTTCCGCCCGCTGCTTCCTTCCATGATAACAGCCGGTCTTGATGCCGTGCACGCGCTGCAGCCATCCTGCGAGGGCATGGAGCCCCGCGCGCTGAAGCGAGATTTCGGCAGCCGCATCGTCCTCAACGGGGTCATCGACTCGCACCACGTGCTCATCAGGGGCACGCCGGACTCGGTGCGCGCGGACACGCGGGCCATCCTGGACATCATGGCGCCCGGCGGCGGCTACATTGCCGGGGCGAGCCACGATTGGATCCTCCCCGAGACGCCCCTGGCGAACGTGCTGGCCATGTTCGACACCATCCGCGAGTACAGGAGCACCTGACATGCTGCATGATCCCGGGAGCTACACGCCGCCCCTCTCGATCAGGGAGATTCGGCTCTCCGAGCTCGAGCGCGACACGCTGAAGCGCCTCGGCGCCGAGCTGGCCGCGGTCGCGGCGCTGCCGGTGCACCGGGAGAAGGCCGGGCTCTGGCGCCGCCTCAATGACCTGGAGGACACGCGGCCCATGGTCTGGATCAATGAGATCCCCTGGCACGAGATGAACGTGGACGACGAGCTCACCCCTCGGTGTACTGACCCCTGGGCGCGCGATCTGGAGACGCGGATGCGCCGCACGCTGTACCAGTGGCGGCACATGCCGGGCGACATGGTGGTGAGCGACTTCATCGAGTGCCCCCTGGCCATCCACAGCACCGACTTCGGGATCCTGGAAGACGTCGAGGTGGCGCGCACCGACGCGGCGAGCGACATCGTCTCCCGCCGCTTCCACGTGCAGATCAGGACCGAGGCGGACATAGAGAAAATCCACATGCCGGTGGTCACGCACGACACGCAGACGACGGAGGTGGTTTTTGCCGCCATGGAAGAGCTCTTCCGGGGCATCATGCCCGTCCATAAAATTGGCCAGTCGCACATCTGGTTCACCCCGTGGGACTACCTCATCCGCTGGTGGGGCCTGCAGGAGGCGATGATCGACCTGGTGGAGCGCCCCGAGATGGTGAACGCGGCCGTGGAGCGCATGGTGGACGCGTGGATGGTGGAGCTCGACCAGTTCGAGCAGCAGAACCTCCTGGCTCTGGACTGCAACAACACCCGCATCGGGTCCGGCGGGTATGGGTATACGTGGGACCTGCCCGGCGCGGGATTCGACCCGTCCCGCGTGCTCCCGCGGAACATGTGGGGCTGCTCCAACGCGCAGATCTTCTCCGAGGTCTCTCCGGAGATGCACTGGGAGTTCGCGCTGCGCCACGATCTTCGCTGGCTGTCACGTTGGGGACTGACATACTATGGCTGCTGCGAGCCGCTTGACCGCAAGATCGGGCTTCTGCGGCGCATCCCGAACCTCCGGAAGATCTCCATGAGCCCATGGAACGAGCCTGAGCGCATCCTCCGCGAGGCAGCCGGGGATTACGTCCTCAGCTTCAAGCCGAGCCCCGCGATCTTCGTCGATGAATCCTGGAACCCGGGGAAGGCGCGCGCGGCGCTCGCCGCCGTCCTGGACAGGGCGAAGGAGAGCCACGTGGAGGTGATCATGAAGGACATCTCTACCGTGATGTACAAGCCGCAGCGCCTCTGGGACTGGGCGCGCATTGCCATGGAGGTCGTGCAGGCCTGATTGGCTGCCTGGTTCGAAACAAAAACTTGACAGCAGATAATTTTCCTTTTACTGTGATTCTGGCGCTGAGTCGGTTTAGGCATGCCGGAAAGCTCATGTCCGTTGCTGCAAGATGAATCTTTTTGCGCAAGAAGAACTTGGGGGGGTACATGGGAAGCTTCAAGAACGGACTCGTGATCACCGGCGGCGCCAGCGGCATCGGCGCGGCTGCCGTCAAAGCGGCGCTTGCCAGGGGATGGCCGGTCGCCTTCTGCGATATCCAAACACGGGAAAAGATCGATCCATCCCTCTTGACGGAGAAATCGCTTTATATCCAGGCCAACGTCACGAAGCCGGACCAAATGGCCGACTTCCGCGCGAGCACCATCCGGTCCTTCGCGGAGAGGGGCCTGACGCCGGACAGGCTGAACGTCGTTGCCTGCGCCGGCATCAGCCGCCGGGGCGATCCCGTCCAGGTCCAATTGATGAAGGACATCAACGAAGGCGGAACCTTCAACCTTCTGCGCGCCTTCGCGAACGATATCCCGGCCGGCCGCGGCCTCTTCGTCGGCTTGAGCTCGATCGTCGCGGCCGAGGGCATCGCGGTCAAGGGAGACGAGGAGTACAAGTCCACCAAGGCCGAGGCGAGAAGGATCGCCACCGAAGAAGCCCGCGCGCTCGGCGTCGAAGGCTTCGCCGTCGCCCCGGGCGCCATCGATACCCCGATGACGCGGCACGAGGCGGTCTTCGGGATGCTGCTCCTCGGCGCCGCACGGGTCTTCGGCGGAGACGCGAAACACCCCCTGAACAAGGAAGTCCTCGGCTTGGCCGGCGTTCCCGCGGGCTCGACCCCGGCGGCGGTCCTGAAGGGACTCCTGGGCGCCGCGCTTACCGGAACGGACGATTTCAAGATCGTGGCGCAGACCTTCGAAAAGGACCCGCGGCTGGCCATGGCCGGCGTCCTGCGCTTCACGGGCTTCCTCAATCCCAAGGGGGACGATGGCCAGCGCCACGTCAGGCCAGAAGCCATCGCGCGGTCGGTCGAGATACTCACGAAGCTCGACGTGGTCATCGGCCCCGAGGTCGTGGCCCGCCTCATGCTCGACCAATTCGAGAAAGGCAAGGCCCCCGAGGGCGGCCTGCTCAAGGCCTACAGCGCCAACGGTGAAAACCGGGTCGCCCAGCTCATGGGCGTCTTGGCGGCATAGCCGGCTGGTTCTTTCCGCAGCTTTCGAAGGAAACCACCTGATTCTGGGTATTTGCCATCGAAAGGATGTCTACGAGAGAATGGAGTGGCGTGGTCAAACGTGAGTGAACGCTGAGCAGGCCTCGAAACGGGTGGCGGGTGAGCCTTGGCCAAGTCTGCGTCATTCCTTGCCGGTTCTTTTAAGCCTCTCTTCGAGCCGGTAGTACTTGTTGGCCTGCTCGCGCGTGATGTAGCCGTTCTTGAGGTCCTCCTTGACCAGCTCCAGGTCCCGCTGAAGCGGGTCACCCCAACCGGCGCCGGTACCTGTCATGATCCTGATGACTTCACCGCTGTTCACCGTCAGGCCGCTCACCACGGAGTGATCCTCGGTTCTGCCATCAGCCCGGACAATCACCACGTGGTTGGGCGAGCCCTGGCATCCGCCCATGAGCGGCCAGGGGAGCACACGGGAGCGGGTGTAGGCCACGGTGAGCCAGGCGTTGCCCGATCTCATGCGGTAGTCGATCCGCACGCCCTTGCCGCCCGTATGGAGACCGGCGCCGCCGTCCTCGTCATGGAAGCTCAGATAATCCACCGTCACCCCATAGCGGGCTTCGGCGACCTCGGCGGGACAATTGTAGGTCTCGCCGTGGAGGGCGGAGAACTGGCCGGGGTTGCCGTCAACCCGCAGAGATCCGCCCCAACCGCCCAGCTCTGGTTCGATCACCGCATACGTGCGGCCGGTGTCGGCGTGAATGCCGCCGAAGAGCGTCCCGCAGACGGAGGCGAAGCTGCCCGCCGGCAGACGATCGGGGAGCTGCTGCGCCAGGCATCGAGTGACGAGGTCCTCGAGCCGGATCGTCATTTCGTAGTAAATCCCCATGGCCGCGGGGAAAGCGGGATCGAATATGCTCCCGCGCCGCGTCAGCACTTTCAAGGGGCGGAATGTTCCGCCGTTTGCCACCCGCTCGGGCGACGTGACGCTCTTGAATGCGATCTGGCAGGACACGACTGCCTCGTCGCGGCTCATGTTGAAAGGACCGCTGTTCTGATCGGGATTGTCGCGCAGATCGACAATGAACTCGTCCTCGCGGACCTCCACGGAAACCTTCCATGCGGGGCCCTGGTCCTGTTCTTCAACGAGCGAATATGCGCCCTTGGGGAGTTTTTTCAGCGCCGCCAGGCTGGCCTGTTCGCCGTACTCCAGGTATTCCTCCACGGCGCGAAGGAAGACTTCCTTGCCGTACTTGTTGACGATTTCGAGCACGCGACGCTCGCCGACCCTGACCGAGGCCACCCCCGCCCACAGATCTCCGGTCAGGAAATCCGGCATGCGGCAGTTTGCCGTGAGGATGTCAAACACGGAACGGATGGGCCGGCCACGGGAGAACAGCTTGATGCCGGCCAGAATCATGCCCTCCTGAAAAATCTCCCTGGCATCCGTGGACATGCTGCCGGGCACCATGCCGCCCACGTCGTTCCAATGGGCGATATTGGCCGTCCACGCCACGATATCCCCGTCAGCAAAGACGGGCATCACAAGGATGACGTCGTTCAGGTGGGTCACGCCGCCGTTATACGGGTCGTTGGTAATGAAGATGTCCCCTGGCTCGATATCGCCGGGCTTGTCGAACTTCTCCAGCACCTTCTGCACGGTCTTGTCCAGAACGCCGACAAACGCCGGGATTCCCGCCCCGGAGCCCGCCAGCTCGCCTTTGACGTCCGTGATGCCCGTGCCGCAGTCAAGAACCTCATAGATGATCGCGCTCATGGCGGTATGTCGCAGCGCAGCGAACATCTCATCCGCCGCGGCCTGCAGCGAGCTCTGGATGATTTCCAACGTGATAGGATCATATTCCCCGCTCATGGCGCCTCCTTGCCCAAACGATAATTTCCATAGTCGTCGACGCGGCAGGGCATGCCGGGCGGAACCACCACCGTCGTGCCCGCTTCTTCGATGATCGCGGGACCCTGGAAGGCCATTCCCGGCTCCAGCAAATCTCCGTTGTAGATGGCAGCCTTGTGGACACCGGCTTCCGCGTAGTCGACCTCGCGCCTGCCCTTGACCGCCTCCACGATCCCGCGTCCCGTTGCCGCGCGCTTCCGCGGTACCAGCTTTTCCACCTCCGCGATGGCGACAAGGTGGAAGCAGACCAGCTCCACGGGCGCGGGGAGCCGATAGGTGTACTCGCGCTCGTAGTTCGCGTGGAAATGCTCCCGAATTGCATCCAGCCGGGGGGCGGTGATGTCCCCCTGCGGCAGGTCGATCTCCACCGAGTGCTCCTGGTTCTGGTAGCGGCAGCGTCCATAGCGAAGGAAGTGGATCTTATTGCTTGTTATGCTCTCCGCCGCAAACTGCCGGAGGGACTCCGCCTCGAGCGCCGTGAATGCCTCGTTCAGCCGCGCGGAAGCGGCCTGCGCGTCGGTCAGTTCGACGATCCGTGTCAGCAGATAGTCGCGGCGCAGGTCGCTCAACAGCATCCCCCATGCCGAAAACACCCCCGAGAGGCTGGGAATCACGATTTTTCTGATTCCCAGGTCCCCGGCCAGCGCGCATGCGTGCAGGCCGCCGCCGCCGCCAAAGGCGATCAGCGTGAAGTCGCGGGGGTCGAGGCCCCTGTTGATTGAGATCAGCTTGATGGCATTCACCATGTTGTTGTTGGCGATGCGCACGATCCCGCGCGCCGCGCCGCGGCGGTCGGTCTTCAGCTCCGCGGCCAGCTTCCCCATCGCCCTGTCAACGCCGTCCATGTCGGCCTCAATCTTGCCTCCGCAGAAGTAATGCGGATTGATGCAGCCCAACGCCAGGTTGGCATCCGTGGTCGTGGCTTCCGTCCCGCCCGCGTTATAGGCGGCGGGACCCGGAACGGCCCCGGCGCTCTGCGGGCCCACGTGGAGCCTCTGGAATTCGTCGACCCTGGCGATCGATCCGCCTCCGGCGCCGATTTCCACCAGGTCGACAACGGGCACCATGACGGGATACCCCGCCGAAAGCTCGGTACGCTCGACCATGTAGTTGGTGTTGAGCTTGATCTGGCCTCCGGTGATGAGGCCGCACTTGGCCGTCGTGCCGCCGATATCTATGGCGATCGCGTTCGGCTCGCCGATCAGGCGGCCCAGGGCAGCCGCCCCCCAGACCCCGCTGGCGGGTCCGGATTCGATCATGGTGATCGGGATCTGGCGGGCGTTCTTCACGGTATCCACGCCGCAGTTGGACTGCATGATGTACGGGGTGCAGCGCATGCCGGCGTCGGACAGGCGCCCGGTCAGCCGATCAAGGTAGCGATGCGCAATGGGCTGCACGTAGGCGGACAGCGCGGCGGTGTTCGCGCGCTCGTATTCTCTCCACTCCCTCGTGATCTGGTGAGAAGCAACGGTGGAGACCTCAGGCCAGAGCTCCCTGATCCTTGCAACCACGGCCTCCTCATGGGCGGGGTTTGCGTAGGAGTTGATCATGCAGACGGCAATCGCCTCCACTCCCTCGCGGCGGAAATCTTCCAGGAAGGCCGGCAGCGCGGACATGTCCAGCCTCTGAGACTCTTCTCCCTTGTACGAAATGCGCCCCGGCAGCTCGCGGCGCAGGTACCGGGGGATAAAAGGCCGGGGCTTGCGGTATTCGAGGTTGAAGAAGTCGGGGCGGTTGCCCCTGCCGATCTCCAGAACGTCACGAAACCCCGTTGTGGTGATCAGCGCGGCCTTGGCGCCCTTGCGCTCGGTGATCGCATTGATGACGATGGTCGTCCCATGCACAAAAGAAGCGAACTCGCCGGGGGCGATGCCGCAGGCCTCGATCACGTCCATAACGCCCTTTTCGTACCGGTCGGGGGTGGTGTCGCTCTTCCCCGTGCCGACGGTCCCGTCAGGCTTGACGAAGACGAGATCGGTGAAGGTTCCGCCAATGTCAGTGGCAACTCTCAGCATTGTTGCTCCTCCTCTGCATGCCGCGCGCTCCCGGGTTCAGGCGCCGCGCGGCTGGGTAAAGAGATGGCAGCGCACCTGGTGCCCCGGGGCTCCTTCCCCCATCACGGGATCGACGCGCCTGCAGACGTCCATGACAAAGGGACACCGCGTGTGGAAGCTGCACCCGGTGGGCAGGTCGACCGGGCTGGGAATCTCTCCCGTCGAGATTACTTTACGCGGCTTCAGCTCTTCCTCCGCCGCCGAGATCACAGGGATCGATGACAGCAGCATTTGCGTGTAGGGATGCAGGGGGTTCCTGAAGAACTCTGCCGTTTCCGCCACTTCGCAGATCCTGCCCAGGTACATGATGGCCACGCGGGAGGCCACGTTTCGCATGAGGCTCAGGTCGTGCGTAATGAAAAGGTAGGAGAGGTGGAGCTCCCTCTGCAGGCGGAGAAGCAGGGTGATGGTCTTGGCCTGGACGGAAACATCCAGCGCGGAGGTGGGCTCGTCGAGGATGACGAGCTTCGGGTCACTGGCGAGCGCCCGGGCCACCCCGACGATCTGCTTCTCTCCGCCGCTGAGCGTATGGGGGTACTTGTACATGTACTCGGGCGGCATATCGACGATCGACAACAGGTGCACGATCCGCTCTACCCGGTTCCTTCCTTTTTGATGCACCCGAAGCGGCATCTCCAGGATCTCTCTGATGGTGTGCCGCGGATTCAACGATGAGCCTGGGTCCTGGAAGACGATCTGAATCTCTTTTCGCAGCTCCTGTGGCCGCCTGCCCTTTTCCCCGAACAGCTCCTGGCCGCGGAAAATGAGCCTCCCGGATGTCGGGCGATACATGCCGACAGTGGTATAGGCGACCGTGCTCTTCCCGGAGCCCGACTCCCCCACCAGGCCGAGCGTTTCCCCTTCCCGAACGCCGAATGAGACGCCGTCCACCGCCTTAACGGTGATGGGCGCACGCCGCGGCCATCTGGTGTGGCCGACCGTGAAGTGCTTCTTCAGATCGATGACGGAGAGGATCTCCTCTGTCATTGTTCCCGCCCGCCCGCGTCCCCGTCCGCGTAGAGGAAGCAGGCCGCTTCGTGGCAATCATCGATCCTGAAAAGCGGCGGCTTCTTGACAGGACAGATGTCCATGACATGAGGGCAGCGTGGATGGAAACGGCAGCCCGAAGGGGGATGGAGATAGTCCGGAATGCGGCCGGGAATGCCGCTGGCGATGCCGCCGCCCGTCAGCCTCGGGACGGTCTCCAAGAGACCCTGCGTGTAGGGATGGGACGGTCTGGCGAACAGCTTCGGCGTGCTGGCCGTTTCCACCACGGTTCCGGCGTACATCACGTATACGCGATCGGTCAGCTCCCGCACGACTCCGAGTGTGTGGGTGATCAGGATCACCGAGGTATTTTTTTCGTTCACCAACCCCTGTATGAGCCGCAGGATCTGGTCCTGGATGGTTACGTCCAGGGAGGTGCCCGGCTCGTCAGCGATCAACAGGGCGGGTCCCGTGGCCAAAGCCATCCCGATGGAGACCCGCTGCCGCATGCCCCCGCTGAGCTGAACGGGATAGCTCCGCAACAGCCGCTGGGGGTCTGCCAGCGCGACTTCCTGCAGGGATGTCACGGCCTGGCGATGGACTTCCCGGCGGGACTGGGGCACCCCCGAAGCCGCGGCCGAGTGGGAGATGACCGCCTCAAGCTGCTCGCCGATGGTGAAGACGGGGTTGAGGGCCGCGGTCGGGTCCTGGAATATCATTGAGATTCCGCGGCCGCGCATCAGGGAGAGATCATGCGGGCTCATGGTGAGGATGTCCGTGTCCATGAAGAGTATTTCACCGCCGGGAATCCTCGCGGCCGCGGGAAGCACGCGGAGGATGGCCTTCATGGTCGTGGTCTTTCCACACCCCGTCTCTCCGACCAGCCCGACCTTCTCTCCCCGGCGCACCGACAGGTTTACGCCATCAAGCACCTTGAGCACGCCTCCATAGATCGCAAAATGCACCTGGAGGTTCCTGACGTCCAGCAGGGGCATATCAGGCCTGCTCTGAGGCGAACATGTCGCGGATGCCGTCACCCAGCAGATTGAAGCCCATGACGACCACCACGATGGCAAGGGCCGGGAAGACGGCGATCCACCATTGATCGGGCAGGTAGCGGGCGCCGTCCGCGACCATGGAGCCCAGGCTCGGCTCCGGGGGCTGCACGCCCAGGCCGACAAAGCTCAGCATGGAGCCGATGATGATCACCCAGGCCACGTCGAGGCTCATCTTGGTCAGCACCGAGGAGACGGTGTTGGGGAGGATCTCACGGAAAAGGATGTGCCAGAGGCTGGCGCCATTGACCTCGGCGGCCGCCACGAAGTACTCGTTGCGAAGCTGGCTGGACAGGCCGTAGACGAGCCGCGTGTACCAGGGCCACCACATCAGGGAGACGGCGAGCATGCCGTTCCATAAATTGGGCTGCAGCACGGAAGCCACGGCCAGGGCAAGGATGAGGGGCGGAACGGCCAGGAAGATATCAGTCACCCGCATGATCACCACGTCGACCCACGTTCCCCGAAAATAGCCGGCCAGAAGCCCCAGGAACACGCCGGGCGGCACGACCAACGCCAGGACCAGCACTGCCATCAGGAGCGACGAGCGGAGCCCGAAGATGATTCGCGTCAGGATGTCGCGGCCGATCTGGTCCGTGCCAAAGAGGTACCTCGAGCCCGGGGGAATCTTGGCGTGGACAAAATCCGTGAATGCTCCCGCATGCCTGGGGAAAGGAGTGACATAGGGAGCGAAGATCGCGAGCAGGATGACTCCCGCCACCATCACCAGGCCCACTATCGACAAGGGGTTGCGCGAGAACTTGTACCAGGTCCGCCCCAGGTTTTCCCTGCGGGATGCCTGCTCCAGCTCCCTGATTCGCCGGGTTGAAACCTCGATCTCCATCTTCCCGCGCACATCCGCCGTTTCGCTCATGGCATCTATGCGCTCCTCGTCGCGTGCAGCCTGATGCGGGGGTCCAATCCGGCGACGATAAGGTCCACGGCGATGTTGACAAAGGCGAACACGGCGCCCAGCACGAGGATCACCGCGGAAATTGCGTTCAGGTCCTTGTGGAGCATGGCGCTCAACCCGTAGCGGGCCAGACCCGGCCAGTTGAATATCAGCTCAACGAGGAACGCGATGCTGAACAGGGACGCGATATCCAGCCCGAGGATCGAGACGGTGGGGATAAGGGATGGCTTGAGCAGGAACCGCCCCATCACGACGCGCTCCGAAACGCCGAGCGCCCGCGCCGAGGTAATGTAGTCCTTCCCAAGGTTGTCCGCCATGGAGGAGCGGGTGATCCGCGATTCCTGCGCGATTGAGCCCATGGCCAGCGCGAGCGCCGGGAGAACAAGATGGTAAAGGGCATCCACGAACTCGTCCAAGCGCCCCGCCAGCAGGCTGTCGATGGTCATGAGCCCCGTGACGACACGCGGCGGCGGAAACTGTTCGCTCAATCGTCCAATCACGGGAAAGACGTGAAGAATCCAGCCGAAGAGCAGGATAAAGAGAATGGCAAAGACAAAGGAGGGGGTGACCACGCCCATATAGGAAAAGACGCGAACTACTCCGTCCACCCACGTATCCTTGTGCCGGGCCGACAGCACCCCCAGGCCAATGCCTCCCATTGCGGTAAGCAAACCGGAAAAAAACACCAGCTCCAGCGACGCGGGGAAAAACTCGATGATGTCGCTCATCACCGGGCGCTGGGTCACCAGGGACAGCCCGAAATCTCCATGGACCGCGTCCCGCAGCCAGAAAAAATACTGAACCGGCAGGGACTGATTGAGATGCATCTGCTCGCGGAGCCTGTCGACGACCCACTGCGGCGCCTGCATTCCGACTGCCATGCGCGCGGGGTCTCCCGGCATGATGCGGGCGATGACAAAGATCACCATCGACAGCCCCAGGAGCACGAGAATCGAGTAGAACAGGCGTCGCACGATGAAGCTCAGAAACGACATCCTGGATTACCGAGGCGCGAGAGCGTGGTTTTCCGACACCCTGTATTACTGATTCACCCCAATGCCGGCCGCGAAGAACGCGTAGCCCTGAATGAGGCTCGTTTCACCGCGGGCCGCGGGCCAGTCCACCGTGGTCCGATAGGCATGCTTCTCGATCTGGTCATAGATCCAGATCGATGGGGCAAGGGCAACCAGCTCCTTCTGGATCTGGGAGTATTTGGCGAAACGCTGGGTTGCGTCCAGGGTCTTCAGGGCGTCTTCGATCTCCCCGTCCAGTCTTTTATCCTGCAGCCATTCGTTCTGCTGCCACGTGCCGGCTGTGCTGGAATGGTAACGCTGCTTCAGCATGAGACCGGCTTCGGGCAGGTCTGAAGAAACGTAAATGGTCGCGATGTTGGGGCTGCTGGCCAGCTTGCTGGTATTCTCCACAAGGCTCAACCACGGCACCTTGACGACGTTGACCTTGATGCCGACGTCAGCCATGTTGGACTGGAACAGCAGGGCGTACTTCTCCTCGTCAGGCACTTCCGAGACCCACTGGACCACCACGGGGTTCTGGTCAAGCTGACCGGCGTACGCGCTCTTCGCAAGCTCATCCTTGGCCCTTGCCAGATCGCGCTTGTAGACGGTGAGAGTTGAGTCGTGCCCCGCCAGGGAGGCGGGCACCGGCCCCACCATCTGTTTTGTGCCCGGCCATTCAAGACCGACCGCGGCGTCATAGTCAAAGGCGTACTCCATTGCCAGGCGGAAATGGATGTCGTCGGTCGGCGCCTTCTTTGTGTTCACCATGTAATAGAAAGAAGTCATGGAAGCCAGCGCGGCGACCTTCACGCCGTCTATCTTCTGGAGGGCCTGGTAGGCTTCGAAGCTCTGCCACTGGTCAGAAATCTCAAGCTGCTTGTTCTGCATCAGGGTCCGGACAGTGACCCCCTCCGTGGTGCCGATGAACCGGACTTCATCGGGCGCGTTCGGGTTGAACTTCCCCCACCATTTGGCGTACTTCGCCATCAGCAGGTACTGCTCCAGGGGAAAGTCTTTCACCACATATGGTCCGGAGCCGGCATCGTGGGTCTGAAGCCATGTGGTGCCGTAGTCTCCGTTGGCCCCATAGGGACCCGCGGATTTCGTGTTCGCCTTGACCAATACCTCTTCCGCCACGAAAAGGCGGACCAGGCTGGGGAGGAAGAGGGCGGTTGGGGCAACCAGCTTGAACACCACCGTGTTGGCGTCGGTTGCTTTTACGTCCGCAATATTCGGCGTCACAAGATAGGCGAAACCCCGGCCGATCATCTTGAGCCTGTTGTAGCTGAAGACGACATCGCTTGCCTTGAGAGTGCTGCCGTCATGGAAAGTGACGCCCCTGCGCAGATGGAAAGTATAGGTCAACCCGTCCGCGGAAACGTCCCATGACGAGGCCAGCCAGGGATCCACGCCACCCTTCGCGTTGGGGAAGATGAGGGTGTCGTATAAATTGATGATCGACGACGATCCGGCGTAGTCGTTGCCTATTGCCGGATCGATGACATCCGGCCAGGAAAAGGTGACGCGCAGGACGCGGGGGGCGGCGGCCGAGGCGTCGATTGCTGTCAGCAGGAAACTCGCGCCCAGAAGGGCGGCAAGGATCACGAATGATTTCCGTTGCATCTGCTCACTCCTTTATACGCGATATGGCTTTGAGGGAACCCGTGGATTTTTTCCCTCATTACGACGCCAGCAGAATACACCTTACGCTTTTCCCACGCAAGGGAGAAAGCCTTGTCCCGCGAAAAAAAATAACTCGGCATCCCCAAACTTCTTGGCGACCTCCGTAATATAAATGGGAGTTTCGAGAGCTTCATTCTGGCAAAAGAAGAGCTCCTTTTCGCGCCGCGATCTGTCCCGCCATGTGCACCTTCTTTGTCAGGCAGCGGAAAGCATCATCGATCTGGTGAGCTATCAGAGCTGTGAATAGCGAGCGCAGGGACAGCCCTGTCTGGCTTATAAGCGCGATAGCCGCCCACAGCCATCCGTCCGCTGCCTGCTCGATCAGACGGACCTCGGCATCGGTTGGGACCTCCAGCGTGCGCCTTGCTTTCTTTGCGGGCCTGCTCCTGGTCCCCCGGAAGGGGTTCCGCAGCTCCACGTTCCGGCGTTCCGACCACGTCCAGAAGGATAGGGCTGCCGCCACCATGAGAGCTATATTTGACGGCGCCTGGCCCTCAGCCTTGAGAGATTCGATCCAATCATCCGCCCTGGCCGGCGTGAGCTCCAAGATGGAAATTCCCTGCCGCTTGCACCATTCATCAAGACGGTCAAGCGCCGATCTGCAAGTGGTCCTGGTATGCTCACTCCCTGTACGTCCCACCCTCTGGAGAAAGGTTTCGCGCTCTTTTTCGTAGAGGATCCGTTCCAGATCTGCAACCCTGCGAAGATCGTCTTTCAAGGTTTCCGTGACCACGATCCGGGCTAGCTTTTCAAACTGGTCCGCTCCCAGGTCGGCCAGGGAAGGGCTCTCGTGCGCGATCCTCTACGCGACTTCCTTCACCCTACCGGTAAGCTGCCCGCTCATGCTCGGACCCCCTTCGGGCCTGTTTCAACCTGTCTCAAAAATAACTTATCATCGGGCTGGGCAGGTTTGAACCGCCGGCCTTTCGGTCCCGAACCGAAGCTCTTTTCTCTAAGTCACTTTTAATTCTTTGCCACAAAAATATTGATGTCAAATGGTTTCGCTCATTTTCCCTGCGAATCGATGAGTATTGAAAAAATAATGCTCACACAATTGCTCACACGTTTTCCGCCACGTACCTGCCGTGCCGGCGCGCTAAGGGGACTAATTTCAACAGCAGACCCGTGGAGATATTCTGTCCGCGTCAGTTTTCGCCGGCTATCATCAACGAGCAGTACCTTCAGGCCTCTGAGGGAACGGCTCTTCTTTCCATATCTGACTGGCAAATCGAACGTGCCCTCCAGGGCAACGGAGGCCGCGCCCCAAAAGGCGCAATAACGGCCCTCGGGCGGGTCGCGTGCTGCGGGAGTTCCGTCCGCGCTTCGCCCGGACCATTTCGCGCTCCTCTGCACGCTCACGCTCTGCGTTCCGCAGGCGACAGACCAATCCGGCTCGGCGGTTCTCTGAGACACACATTCGGGCAACTCGCGAGGTAAGCGGAGTCAAAGGGCTTCTCATCGGCGATGCCGTCAAGGCGGTACGGGCCGTTTTCCAGGCTGCCTCAATTACCCTTTAGCCGCGCAGTGTCGGAGCCTGTGGGTATATTGACATGTTGCTAATCCCGCTACAGGATCAGTTGGGCGGCCGGGATTTCATAGCTTAGGGTGCGAGTCGCATCCGCTGAAAAGTGACTTCTTGCTTCGTGAATTCCAGCCGCCCACTAGAGCCATGCGGAAGCCGTTTGTCACAGACTTCAGGGTACCTGATACCCTGGATGAGCTCGCTCAATCCCTTGGTATCAATCCAGTACTCTTTTCAAGCGTCGTGAATGCCTCGGACCGGAGCGTCTACTATAGAGAGCTTCACCTAAGTAAGAAGAACCCGGCGAGCGCGGGTGACTACCGTAAGGTATTCTCAATTCGCACGCCATCACTCGGCGATGCCCACAAGGCAGCTGCGCGTAGGCTAGAGCGCTTCGTTAGGGACATTGATGCGCGCTATCCGCACCCTGCCTGCCATGGATACGTGACCGGGCGATCGACCCGAACGAATGCTGAAGTGCACTGTGGCGCTCGATTCATCCTGCACGCCGATATCGAGGAGTTCTTCGACTCGATTACAGAAGGCACTGTACAAGGAGTTCTCTTATACTTGGGCATGAAGCAGACAGCGGCAGTCACTCTGGCTTCTTTCTTGACCATCAACGGAAGACTACCGCTCGGATTGCATTCGAGTCCGCTGATTGCCAATCTGGCGTGTCTGGAGCTTGACGACAGGATGATGACGCTTGCGAGGCGGTATCACGCCAACTACACGCGCTATGCCGACGACATGACATTGTCGTCCGCCTCTTCGCGTTTGCCCAGCCGAAACGAAATAGAATCAATCCTCCAGGCTACCGGCTTTCGGCTTTCCAAGCGAAAGTTCTTTATGACAAAGTTAGGTCAGAGCCACTTCGTAACCGGATTGAGTGTCTCCGACAAGGTGCCACATGTTCCGCGAAGAATGAAAAAGAGACTCCGCCAGGAGATCTATCTAGCGAAGAAGTACGGGCTGCAATCACATATTGCGCGCTGCGGCTATTTGCGGGTTGGTATCGGGGCGAGGAATGTCAGCGGAAGGCTGCACTATCTTGCTGGCGTCGAGCATGACCTGGGCAATTCGATGCTAACCGAATGGAACAAGGTCCTTGAAGAGAATCACGTTTCGCCAACCTTCTTCCCCCGCTTTCGAAATGAAGTCCGGTCCGTTTCGTTCTACTGTGATGAAACTGAATTTCCTACAACTCGCGGAGTCGTGTACGCAGTAGCTTTGGTTGCAGTCGAGGAACTGGGGATGGCGCGCGATACAACAGCGGCCACCATTCGGAGCATTATTGCCGATCCATTCGTGCCCGGCCGTAAAGACAGGTTAGTCTCCCAGGGACTTCACTTCGCCGAGGCGACGGAAGAAGTGCGATCCGCATACGTCAAGGCTTTGGCCGATATTCCATTTCGCGCGTACGTTGCGTTCGATTTGTTGAGCAATACTGCTGACAGGGAGTCTGAATATCTAGGACTTCTGAGTGCCCTGATAAGAGATCGCCTCATTGCTTGCGACCGGGCTGTCGTGACGATGCTCTTCGAGGAGAACCCGAGCGTCGATCTGAAGGACCTGAACTCAGTGGTTCTAGGCAACTACGACGCACTTGCCCGCTCCGATAGTCGAAGGCCAACCCGCGCACCAGACGTGAAAAAGATAAGGAAAGCAGACGATTCATTGCTCGCCATTCCAGACTTCGTTCTCGGAGTCTTCGGGGCATATATGGCCAAGTACAGGGACATCGACGTGAGTCGCTTTGAGAGACTTCGCGACAGGTACCGACTAATCTTCGACAAAGTAAACAAGAAGTACTACTCCCGGTTCAAGCCATTCACGCCATGGGAAGAATCCGATGGAGTTGCTAAATAACTCGCGGAGCCATACAACTGGTAGGGCGAGTCTCTCCCGATTGACCTCATGGAAGAGACCAACTAACTCTAGTCGCTTTTCTCGGCAACCTTCCTCCACCGTACGTAGAAGGAAATCAAGTTTACTATGACCAAGGGCCCGGGGTCCGTGTGTCGCCAAGCCTATTCTGCACAAGCTCCAGTTGGCAAGAACGCATGGACATTCATCGGCTGCGTGTCACCTTCTGCGAGTGATCATCAACGGGCAGTACTCAGGCCTTTAAGGGCACGGCTCTTCTTTCTATATGGCACCACCTTGGGGACCCAGCAGGCTTGAGCACGAGATGTCTTGCTTGGGCAGCAAAAGTGGAGGTACGATTCCGGATAATATGAGGGGATGAGAAAAATGAGAATCTCAAGGGTCCAAATAGCCAACTTCCGAAACTTTCATGCCTTCGACGTAGCCCTTGCCAAGAACGCCGTTATCGTTGGAGAAAACAAGATAGGAAAGACAAACCTCCTGCATGCCATTCGGCTCATCTTGGATCCAACACTACCGGATTCTGCACGCCAGCTCAGGGACGAGGACTTCTGGGACGGGCTGCCCAGGCCTCTCACAGGTTCTGACAAAATCACGATCTCTGTCGATCTCACAGAGTTCGAAAACAACAAAAACCAGATTGCTCTACTTGCGGATCACCTGATTGGCCACAGCCCCATGACCGCGAGGCTAACCTATGTATTCCAGTCTATCGACACTGAAGCCGGAAAACCTACCAAGGAGTCAGATTTTGAATTCATTGTGTACGGCGGGGGTCGTCCCGACAACTACCTAAGCTATGACATTCGAAAAGGTCTGCCGCTCGACTTGTTACCCGCCCTCCGCGATGCCGAAGGCGACGTCGCCAGCTGGAGGCGGTCCCCCCTTCGGCCTCTACTAGATGCCGTTGCTGCGCGAATCGACAGGAACGACCTAGTGGCACTTGCTGAGGGCATTTCCAAAGCGACAGGGTTGGTCGTCCAGCATAGTGAGATAAAGTCGCTCATCGAGGCTATAAACAACCGTGTCCAGGGCATGGTGGGCCAGAGTCATGCGATCGAAACGGCACTAGGCTTTTCCCCAACAGATCCGGAGCGACTCCTTCGAGCTTTGCGCCTATTCATAGACTCGGGCAGGCGCGACCTCGGGTTAGCCAGCCTTGGCTCGGCGAATGTGCTCTATCTTGCACTAAAGGCCCTTGAACTTGATCAGTCTGTTGCCGAGGGTCAACGTCACCATACATTTCTCGCGATAGAGGAGCCAGAGGCGCATCTCCATCCACACCTTCAGCGTTTGGTCTACCGAGAGTTTCTGCGTTCACAGGAGGGCGGAAAGACAGAGGCCCCCGTCACGGTCTTGTTGACCACGCATTCGCCGCACATCGTAAGCGTTGCCCCGTTGGAATCAATCGTATTGCTGCGAAAGTCTGCAGACGGCGGCACGGAAGCGGCTTCGACACTGGAGCTGAAGTTAGATTCAGCGGTCGTCGCAGATCTAGAACGGTACCTTGACGTAACTCGCGCCGAGATGCTGTTCGCAAAGGGCGTCATTTTGGTCGAAGGCGAATCCGAGAGATACCTTATTCCCGCCATCGCAAAAGCCAACGGAGTAGACTTTGACAAGCTGGGCATTTCAGTGTGCGCCATTGCCGGAACTAACTTCGATCCGTACGTCACGCTTCTTGGTGATCGGGGCTTGTGTCTGCCAGTGTCCGTTGTGACCGACGGAGATCCCGATGTCAACGGCTCGAAGCGAGGTGAGGCTCGTATACTCAGGCTGCTTCATTCGGTGGCGCAACCAAAGGACCTCATGGGACTGTCGACCGAGCAACAGCTCACATTCGCAGGGGGGAAAGGCCTTTTTGTGGGCGACCATACTTGCGAGGTAGATCTCTTCCGGTCAGGAGCAGTGTCCGAGATTTGTCAAACCCTAGGCGAACTCGCTTCTAGCGCCGCCGTAACAGCAAGGGCCGCAGCCTGGCAAAAGGATCCCGCAGGGCTGGATTCCGCCAGGTTCCTTAAGGACGTCGAGGCAATCGGGAAAGGCCGCTTCGCCCAACGACTGTCAACGCGTATGGCGTCAGCTCACTGCCCTGCATATGTTAGCGGTGCAATCGAGTATGTACGCACTCGCTGTAGCTAGAACGTCAAGAACCTATTCGCTCGCGGTCGAACAACTGCGACAGAACCCCGGACAGTGGAAAGCATACAATTCCACAGACCACTGCGTCGTGACGGCAGGACCCGGAAGCGGAAAAACCAAGACCCTGGCAGTTAAAATCGCGAAATTGCTTATTGAGGAGATCCGGAAGCCTCGGGGACTTGCGTGCATAACGTATAGCGCCGAGTGTGCTCGTGAGCTGAAATCCCGCCTCGAGCGTCTCGGAGTGCACGAATCGAAGTATGTCTTTGTTGGCACAGTCCACTCCTTTTGCCTGAGAGAGCTTGTTATCCCTTATGCCGTATTGGGCGGAATAAACATTCCTGATCACTTCAAGATTGCGCTAACCACAGAACAGGCGGCGCTCTTTGAACGGGCAGTGAGCATAGAAATCAGTGCTGACGAACCACCATGGCAATGGCGTACTCGCATGGATGAATACAGGCGCACGCGGCTTGACCGTGATACTGCAGGATGGACCGAAGATGAACAAATAGCCGCCCTGATCCTTCGCTACGAGAAGCTTCTGAGGCGAGAGGGGATGATCGATTTTGACGACATGGTTCTTATTGGCCTCAGGCTGGTCGAATCGCATGAGTGGGTGCGCCGTGCAATTCATGCGAAGTACCCGGCTATCGTGGTCGACGAGTACCAAGATCTGGGCGTGCCCTTGCACAGGATTGTCAGCCGCCTTTGTTTCACGGCCGGATCGAGACTTTTCGCGGTCGGCGATCCGGATCAGTCTATCTACGGATTCACCGGTGCCAGACCGGAGCTCCTTCGGGAATTGGCGGACTCCGCGAAAGTCGAGCATATTCGGTTGCCATTCAACTACCGGAGCGGCCCCACGATCGTGCGGGCATCGGAGTTCGCGCTTGGCGAAGAACGCGGCTACCAAGCGCGTGGATCTGCGACAGGAACGGTGGATTTTCATGAACGACCAGCAGGTCTCGAAGACCAAGCGGAGTTCATTTGCCGCGATCTCATACCCGCTTCCATGAAGAGAAGGGGTGGCCTCTCGCTTGGCGATATCGCCGTGCTCTACCTGGACAGAAATGATGGAGATGTGATTGCACGAAAAGCTGAGCAATACGGACTCCCTAGTTTGCGTATCGACAGGGGGGCTCCTTACCCAAAGACGCCGCTAACAAGATGGCTCGAAGATTGCGCCGCATGGTGCGCAGGTGGATGGATCGCAGGCAGCCCACGACTGTCCACAATCCTCCTTCGGTGGGGATCGATTTCAGGCCAACCCAGATCTTTTCACGCTGCAGGAAGAGCACAGCTGATTGAGTTTCTGCTGTCCCACAGGGATCGGAAAACGCTACTAAGGGACTGGCTCTCGTCTTTCTCAGATGATTTCCTATCTGCAGCAATCGACGCAGATCCGAAAATGCGCGATGAGCGCGACGCCCTTGCAACCGTTGTAAAGGCTTGCGGCGCCGAAGGCGACATTGGCGGTTGGACCATCGAGCTATTCGCCGGACAAGGTGGATCTCCCGAGAACCTAAACCTCATTACTTTGCACAGCGCCAAGGGCCTAGAGTTCAGGGTCGTGATCATAATGGGCATGGAGCAAGGTAGAATTCCACGCTGGGATGCTGGCGATCAAAGCAAGCGAGAACAGCGTCGCCTGTTCTATGTGGGCCTAACGCGCTCCAAGGAGGAGGTCCATCTGACCTACTCCGGATGGACGATGAACCAATATGGTAGACGATTTACAAACGGTCCTTCCGAATTCCTGCAAGAAGTCCGGTTGCGACTGGAGGAAGAGGAGCCATAGGGGCTCTTGGAAGAAGAGAAGGATCACCGTGGCTTTTCAAGAACAAAAGGCATGTGCGCATCCGCGATCGAATGAACTCCGCCTATCCTGGATCGACAACGCTCAGCAGAGCTTTGATATACCGGTCCCGATCCTCCTCCTGAAATAGGATGTGTCGATCCTCCATTTCTGCCTTATCCATCCTCCAAAGCATGCTCATTGTGGCAGACGGCGTATTCGAGACGATAAAGGACTGCAAGAAGACGGCGGGATCGCCAAGACGCTGCTCGATCTCCTTTATGGTTTCATAGAATCTGATTTTCGGATCTTCGGGCCCAAGATTTCGAATGCCCTTTGGATCAACGAAGATAACTTGTTGCATACCTTCCACGACTATCCATAGGATAAAGTCAGGGTGAAAATTGCCGGCTTCGAAGAAGCCAACGCCGCGGCCCTTACTCAGGTTGCGCAGCAGGTAGAGTTCCTTTCCCCGAAAGAAAGCTGCGTTATTGTCATGGAAGTCCTTAAGGTCCTCAACGAACTGACGCTCGCCCTTGTTGAGCGGCGCGGGGCTGATTTCGAAGATGTTGGAGTCAACATATAGCAGTGGCTCGTACAGGTGCTTGCTAAACCAGATAGCCTTCATGCCCCGGAACTCCCAAGGCTTGAGCTCGCCCTTTGCAATCGCCGCTTTGAGCTCCGAAAGCTTTGATATGATCTCTTCCTTCGACACATCGATCAAGATGCGATAGTAGCCATAGTCCGGCGAATCCTTCATACCCAGGAAGTTCGGGTCGTCTCGCTCTAGATCACGATACTCCAGATGTGGCAGCTCCCATTCGCGCTTACGGAATGTGTAGTAGCGCTCAGTGTACTTCTTGAGCAGCGAAACGGCGATCTCTTGCCAAAGACCTGTCTTCTTGAATGAATCGAATGCTAGTTCCTCGGCTGGAATCAGCAGCCAATACCAGCTCTGATCCACGAGTAGCTCCTCAATTGCCTTTCGCGTGAGATTCAAATTATGTCAGCCGCGCTCGGCCTTGAATTGCTCCATCTCGAAATAGAGCCGGTCGAGGTCGAGGAAGGCCACGTGCCAGGCACTCAGGTGAGTCTCGTTCGGGGCCGCATCCGCATCACCACCCACCAGACCCTGAGACCGCATAGCCTGGATCTTCGGATACCAGTTGAGCACGACTTTGTTCTTTTGAAGGTATTCCGTTGTCGAATCGCGGATGGGGTCTGGCTTGGACAGCGTCGGTATGGGCGCGAGCTTTCGAAACGCGTCGCCGAACTCCGTGCTTACACCGTTGATAATCTTCTTGAGGCGGATCGTTCTGAGCCTTTGCGTGCCGAGGTTCTTGATGACCGGCAGCAGGAATTCAATGCGGTCATCGTTGGTTGGCAAGCCCTCTTCCTCGAGGAAATCACGGAATTGAGCCATGTAGTCCGCATGGATGCCGAAGATACCAAGCGTCTCCAGCATGCTGATGTGCTTGGGCCGATCGATGCCTTCCGGGAGATGCGTCTTGCTGCTACGCTCAAGGCTCAGGTTGTAGCCCTTGAGCCGCACCCCGCGTCCGAATAGCTGGATGATTTGTGCGCCTTCCCCCATGCCCACATTCATCAAGCCCATAGTGGAGACACGCCAGCTGCTCCAACCCTCGGTGAACTTCTTTGAGCCTATAAGCATGTTTAGTGTTGAGTGTGGCCTATTGATCTCGTGGAAAAGGGACCCAGAGAACTCACGCTCGCCGGTGGAAATACCCTTCTCCTCACACAGTTTCGTCAGCTTGGCGTCGTCACCCACATTGATGACGCCGAACGCCTCATTCTCAGCGCCCAGGCGCAGCGCCACCTCCCCGGTCGCTCCTTTCAGATTTTCAACATAGAGCTGACCGCCGCCCGGCGCGTTGAAGAGCGTTGTGAGCGTCTCATCAAATACTTGCTCCGGGGAAAATCCACAAGCATTGAGGAATGTGAATCGCTCGGCAAAAAGGTTTCTGTTGGTTGCGGTGATAAGGCCCTGGTTTAGCACGCGCTCGATGCGCTGAATGCTGCCCGACCGGTCTGCCACATAGCGGGCAAGGAACTGAAGGATTTCTACGATGTCCGATGCGTCTCGCGTGGCCAGCGTCGCCGTCACGCTCCCGCCGACGAAAACCCACAAGGGCTTTTCGATATTGAACAGCCTGAATACCTCGCCTTGCTCCTGGTAGAGCTTCTGCTGCTGGAAGAATGACAAAAGACATGCCACCAGATACAGCTCAAGGTGATTCTGTTGCGTTTCTTCGTCGAGGTTCAGGATCTGGTAGTCCTTGCCAAAGCCATCGCCATAGAAGTATCGGTAGGAGTAGTCGAACAGGGTGCTCTTTGCGTACAGCTCGGTGAGCCTGGGTTTTCCCTTGACCGCCTGCCCAAACGTGGCCGAGTATTCGAACGAAAAGCCCTTCTCACATAGCGCGTTGCGGAAGCGCATCCAGGCACCTTCCTCGCCGCCTGTCGCGCCGCGATGCCCCTCATCCACCAGCACCAAGTTATTGCCCTCAAAGGCGTCGATGGCAATGGTTTTTTCGCCCATCTCATCGCGCAGCCTAGTTATCTCGAGGATTTCGACCGCGCGTCCGGTAAACAAACCACGGCCGTCCTTGTTGAACAGCTCCGCCGCAATTCCCGCCGTATCAAATTCGCGAAGGTGCTGCTTGGACAGCCCCTCGTTTGGCGTGAGCAATATGATGCGATTCAACTCATGCCGCCTGCCATGCTTTTCCAAGTAGTACTGGTATTGTAGGATGTTGGCGTGCATTAAGAGCGTCTTGCCGCTGCCTGTGGCGCTCCAGTATGCAAGCTTATTAAGCTGCGGCCACGCCTCAGCGGCCTCGTCGAAAGGCGCAATCTGATCGGTCTCAGGCTTGTCCATGTTATAGCTGGCTAGCTGTATATTGAGTGCCTCGAGCAATGCCCCGGGATCCCGGAAGTAGCGATCCAGGTAGATTTCGGTAAAGAGCAGGGTTAAGTACTGGAAATACTTCCAGACGATTGGATCCTCACCGCGTGTTTTCCGGCGTTCGTTCAGTCTCTGGGTGTGCCGGACGATGTTCTGGTCGTACTCCAAGAGCAACTCAGTGGGCAGTTGCGTAAGGTTGAAGAGCTGCGCTGTGAGGACGTGATGAAAATGGTGGACATTGTTCTCGTCCAATCCTTCCAATGTCTCGTTGCGTAAAAGCTCGGCCAGCTCCTCGAAACGGCTTACATTAAAAAGCGACAGTAGCCACTGATTCAGCACCAACTTGTAGGCGAACGGCACCGGCGGTCGGTAGTTGGCGCGGCCTCTCAGGATGGCGGGCGCAGCAGTAGCTCCTCCGGCGGAGTTCCTGCGACGGCGTCCTTGCAGCATCACACTCCCTCCATCTCGAACATCAGGCGGTGGAAATCTTCTTCGATCAATCGCACCTTCCAGATGTCGTCTGGCGTCTTGAGATTCTCCAGGTTGTTCCCGCCGTTTACATAGATGAGGTCAAACTCACTGTCTTTGGCCGAGTAGCCCTGCTTTGTGAACCACTCGTCGAGTACCAGGTTGTCCTGCTCCGGCCCGCCGGTGAGCTTACGCCAAATGATGAGCGTTTTACGGTCGTCGGGCGTAGTGCCAGCGACTGTGCGGAACCAGTACGCGCCGTCAGCCTCCTGCTTGAGGCGGCCCTTCATACGCAATCGCTTCTCGCTGTCACGCTCGAAAGCAGCCGAAAATCTCTGCGCCGAAGCAATATGACTGACGGTGAGGCCGATCAACCAGTTAAAGGTCTCCAATAGATCGACGTTTACTTCGCGGCTTTCGTCCGAACCTGGGCGCTTGACTTTGAGCTTGTAGGCAGTAGGGTCTGTGAACGCCTGCACGTTGAGCAGGGACTGGCTGCCGCGCGTCTCAACGTTAAGCATATAGCGCAGCAGATATTGCTCCTTGAGGCTGTCCGCGCCTTGCGCCTCGTCAGCGTCAAGCAGTAGTTGCTGCGTGTCGGTGCGCCGCGTCTCCAAGTTGTTGAGTGCATCTTCGTAGGACTCGAGGCGGACCACCTTCACGATGCGCGGGCTGCGCTCTGCTTCCTCGGGCGTGGCGAGTCGCTTGGGTTTGCCTTCCTTCCACTCTGGCGTGAATGTGACCTTCTTGATTCGTGGCAGCAGCACCGTGTCGAAGTAGTCACCCATCTCGACGAGGATGAACTGGCGCTGCCCGCCGTCCTCACGGTTCAGGTTGATGACCGCGTGGCCGGTGGTGCCGGAACCGGCGAAGAAATCAAGAGTTGTATCACGGCTTCCGAGTCCTGCTGAGCGAATGCAGTCCTCAACGGTGAAAATGCTCTTCGGATATGAAAACGTATTGTTATCTCCGATTATATCTTGAAGAACCTTCGTGCCGCTCTCGCTCGCTGAGTATTTTGGATCAGCCCACCATGTGCCCGGGAGAGCGCCGCTCTGATTTGGTCGGTACTTTCGGTGGACTTGCCATTTGCCGTTAGTCCTTTTTGCTAACAGCTCCGTCGTAGTCTCCTTCTGCGCCCTTTCCCACCCAAGGGTCCAAACACGTTCAGTGCCATCATCGTCGATCGGCAAAACAACCTCGTAGCCCTCCGGCGGAGGCGTTAGGGTCGCCCACGCACCGGCCGAATCGCGCCACTCAAGGCTTGGGATGGTGATGCAGCCCCCTTCGGCTCGGATCCAAATGGGGTAGAAAAGCTTCGGCCGATCTTTTCGATAAGAGTTCGCACCAGTTCCTCGGAGGTTCGACCATGCGAAGATCCCGTTTTCGTCTCGCTCTGGATAACGCGCCAGCCTGTCTTCGTCGCGCGGCAGCCGGCCTACTGCGGTCTCACTACTGTTCGCATAGAAGACCGCATACTCGTGATTCTGTGAAATCCCGGCGGCCATCGCACGACCTTGCGGTTTGGCTCTAATAGCGACAGTAGCAAGGTAGTTGTCTTCGCCAAACACATCAAGGAGGGCAAGGTGCATGCGGCAGTATTCGGCGTCATCGATGGCAACCGCCAACGCGCCGGCGTTCGACATCAGAGTACGAGCCTGTGCGACTCTATCTTGAATCAGCGACAGCCAGGATGAGTGCTTGTAACTATTTTTATAATCAATCTCGGACGCGGCAGTATTATATGGTGGATCGATGTAGACGCACTTTATCTGTTCCCGAAACCGTTGCTGCATGAGGTTCAGGCTTTGGAAGTTCTCGCTGTGGAACAACACGCCGTCGGTCTGTTCCTCTACATCGCCCATCGCTTCGAGTAGCCGCGCGGTGAAGTCGGCGTCGAAGTGCCATGTATCCACCACCAGCGTCGGATTCGCCCTCAGGAACTCCGGCTTTAGTTTCTTACTATAGCCAGCGGTCGTCAAATCGCCTTTCATTTCATCGATTGCGAACAACCGAACCCACTCCTCGCGCTGGGCGTCGTTAGCGGCGATCTCCGAATAGAACTCTTCCGGGATACATCCGAGCGTTATGCAATACTGCGTTTCAACGACGAACTTCTTCTTAAGCCACAGCTTCTTTTGGAAGTCCTCGAGCTGCGCGAGGAAGTCGATGATCTTGCCCGCGATCTTGCGGAGGACTTTGATCTTGGAGAGGTATTGCTCAACACGCGATGCGGACTCGTTCTCCACATCGTCCAGGTGCATGACTTCGTTCTTAATGTAGAAGTCCAATTCCCGGCGCAGGAAGCCACCTAGCCCAACTTTGTCAGCCGGCGCTCCTAATTCCTTACGGCGTAAGGACCGAGCCCCAACTTGTGGTCCCTACACCTTTTGCCTCTCGGCTCGTCTGGTAGGGATCGGGTTCATCC
>JBEKQU010000034.1:0-49223 GCA_049519415.1 Spirochaetia bacterium | reverse complement strand
TGACCACCCGGATGAGCTCCGCGTAGAACGCTTCCTTGGATGCGAAGTAAGTGTAGAAGGCGCCCACCGAGAGGTTCGCTCCGTCGGTCACGTCGTGGATGTTGGTCTCGAAGAAGCCTTTTTCGCCGAAGATGCGCTTTCCCGACCGGAGGAGCCGCTCGCGCGCGCCCTCCTCAAGCTGGACGGGAAGGGGGAGCGCCGAGCCGCCGAACACCTTGGCAGGATTAAAGGACATTCCGCGGAACAGCCCAAACCGGAGGATCTCATGGATATCCTCCACCCTGATCGGGACATCGTGCAGGGCGCGCCGAATGGCGCAGAATCGTACGCCGCCCAAAGCAAAGAGGTATTCAGGAAGGCCTGCCTCGCGCCCGAGAGCGGTGCTCAGGCCGCGCATGTAGATCGACACCAGGCCATGCTCGTATTCAAAGAACCGGTACTGCCCCTCACGGAACACCGAGACCAGATCAGGATTCTTCCAGGAGAAATCGACGATCGCCTCTATGAAAAAGCGGAGGCGCTCCCGCGGGCTGGAGCCGCGAGGCACCTCGACCGCGTCCCGGAGCATGTCCAGGACCTGGCCGAGAATACGACGGAAGAGGGCCTGCTTGTTTTCAAAGTATCGATAGAAAACGCCATTGGATAAGCCGGAGGCTCGACAGATTTCCGCGACAGAAACGATGCCATACCATTTTTTTGCAAAGAGCTGGATTGCAGCCTCCATGAGGCGCGTTTCGGTGCTTGTTCGGGGACGATTGGTTTCCGTATTGGGGAGTTGTATTGCGTGAGAGGTGATTCGTTTGATTCTTGGATTATATATTGCTGCAAAGAGCAAATCAAGCAAAATCAGGCGATTCAAATCGATATTATGCCATTTTTTGCTTGACAAATCGAAAAAGCAGGAATATAAGAGTGAGAGTTGATTCAGTACTTACGGAAGAACCGGGATGCACGTCGGGATCATTGGAATCGGAACATGGCTTCCCAAGACCTTGCTGAGCGCCGCGGATATCGCCCGAGCCACGGGTCTGCCCGAAGAAGTGGTCGCGCTCAAGTATGGCGTCCGGCAGAAGCCTGTTGCAGGTTCTGCTGAAACCACCGCTTTCATGGGGCTTGAGGCTGCTCGACGAGCCCTCGATAACGCGGGCGTCACCGGTTCCGAGATCGACCTCGTGATCTGGTGCGGCGCCCAGCACAAGGATTATCCCTGCTGGCTTGCCGGCCTTTATATCGCCGACAAGATTGGAGCCCGCGATGCCTGGAGCTTCGACATGGAGGCGATGTGCGGCTCCATGATGGCCGCGCTTGATATTGCCAAGTCTCTCATCATCGCCCGCGGCGATCTTGCCACGGTTCTCCTTGTCTCCGGCTACCGCAACAACGATCTCATCGATCTGAAGGAACCGTCGACCCGGTTCATGCTCGACATCGGCTCGGGAGCCTCCGCCCTCGTGCTGCGTAAGGACGCGGGCCGCAATGCGATTCTCTCCTCCTCCTTCCGAGGCGACGGCTCCTTTTCCGAGATGTGCCTGGTTCCAACGCTGGGATCCAAGGCCTGGCCTCCCGGCCCCGGGGACGGGGATCGGGCCCGGTTCTTCGTGCCCGACCAGGAGGTCTTCAAGAAGAGGCTCGGGGAGGCCACGCTTCCCAACTTCTTCACCGTCATCCGTGAAGCGCTCCGGCGCTCGGGGTTTCCCGATGACCCCGGCACAGGCAAGCCCGACCGCTGCATCGATTATCTGGCGCTCCTGCACTTCAAGCGCAGCGCCCACGACGCGGTCCTTGCCGAGCTTGGTCTCACGCCCGAGCAGACGACCTATCTTGATGAGTACGGCCATTTGGGCCAGAACGATCAGGTTCTTTCGCTGGAGCTCGGGCTTGCGGCGGGCAGGGTGCGCGCAGGTTCCACCGTTGTCTTCGTGGGCGCAGGCCTCGGCTTCGTCTGGGCCGCGACCATCATCACGTGGGGCCCCTATAAGGAGAAGTCATGCGCTTGAAAGACAAGGTGTGTATTGTAACGGGCGGCGCGCAGGGAATCGGGAGGGGCATTGTCGAGTGCTTTGCGCGCGAGGGCGCCAAGCGGGTGTGGGCGTTCGACATCAACAACCGGGACTTTCCCTCCCTGGAGAAGGAATGCCCGGCGGCGCGCGGCATCGTGGTCGACGTCACCGACTCCTCCGCCGTGAACGCGATGGTGGAGCGCATCACATCGGAGGCGGGGCCCATCGATGTCCTGGTCAACAATGCGGGCATCACCCGGGACGCGCTCATCCAGAAGATGGGGGACGCGGATTGGGATGCCGTGCTCACGGTCAACCTGAAAGGGGTGTTCATCATGACCCGGGCCGTAGCGCCCCGCATGATGGAGGCGGGATCGGGGGCCATCGTGAGCATCAGCTCCATTATCGGGCTGGACGGCAACATCGGGCAGTCCAACTATGCCGCAAGCAAGGGGGGAATCGTGGCCATGACCAAGGGCTGGGCCAGGGAGTTCACGCGTAAGGGCGCAAAGGTGAGGGTGAACGCTGTTTCGCCGGGCTACACGCGCACGGCCATGATCGAATCGGTGCCATCAAAGGTGCTGGATCCCATCATCGCGCGAACCCCGCTGGGAAGGCTTGCCGAGATCAGCGACATCGCGAGCGCGGTGCTCTTCCTTTCCTGCGACGACTCAGCGTTCATCACGGGCCAGGTGCTCCGCGTGGACGGTGGGTTGGTGCTTTAGGCGCAAAGCGGACGGCGGCGGCCATGGCGGCTGCCAGACCGGACCGTAGGGATGATTCAAGGAGGCAGGACCATGAAAAAGGCATTGGCGGTTGTCGCGTGCGCCGCGCTCAGCGTGACGCTGTTCGCGGCCGCGTCCTTCGCGCAGGGCGTCATCAAGCTTGGCGCCAACTGGACCCTGGCCGACGTAAGCGGCCTGGAGTGCTCCAAGGCGGCCCAGATGGCCGTGGATGAGATCAACAATGCGGGAGGCATCCTGGGCAAGCAGCTCCAGCTCATCGTGGTGGACGACGAGGGCAAGGGAGACACGGGCGTGGCCGCCATAGAGAAGCTCGTTACCGTTGACAAGGTGGACGTGCTCATCGGCGGCATCGCGTCGGGCGTAGCCCTCGCGCAGGTCCCCACGATGAAGAAGTACCAGATCGTCACCGTGGCAACCGGAGCAGCCGCGAGCACAACGGTTGAAAAGGCCCTCGGCCCGAGCCCGGATTCGGATTGGTACTTCCATCTCCACCCCTGGGACTACAACCAGGGCCAGAGCTATGCCGACGGCTGGGATGCGATCCAGAAGAAATACCCCGCCATCAAGATCAACCGCATCTTCCTTGCCTATGAGGAGGGAGCCTTCGGCAAGTCTTCCTTCGACGCGTCCAAGGCCATCTTCGGCGCGCGCTACCAGTTCGACGGCGCCTCATTTAAGAGCGCGCTCCAGGGCGGCAGCGATTACTCCGCGGTGCTCGAGGCCGCCAAGGCGTTCAAGCCCGATCTCTTCCTCTGGGCAGGCTATGCCCAGGACGCCCTGCCCCTGCTGGAGCAGTCCAAGGCCATGAAGTTCTCCCCGCCCATCTACCTTGGCGCGCCCCCCGCGTGGCCGGCGGACATGAACAAGTCGCCCCTGGCCGAAAACGTCATGCTCTACGGCATGTGGGCGCCCTCCATCAATGACATAAGCCCCGCGAGCAAGAAATTCTACGACGCGTACGTGAAGGCAATCGGGACCGCGCCCACCAGCTACTTTGCCGCTCTTTCCTACAGCGCGGTCAACATTGTCGCGGACGCCATCAAGAGAGCCGGCGGCACGGACAAGGCCAAGCTCATCGCCGCGCTGGAGGCCACGAAATACGCGTCGCCCCTTGGGGAGACCATTACATTCAGTCCTTCCAACATCATCAAGCACCAGGGCATTCGCAACCAGAAGATCCTCCAGTGGCAGAATGGCCGGCAGGAGGTCATCTGGCCCTTCGAGGTCCAATCGAAACCGATCGTCTACCCCTTCCCGGCGTGGAAGTAGCAGCGAATCCAAGAAAGGCCTGGTCCCGCTCGCGCGGTCGGGCCTTTCATTGAGGGAGGCTCGGAAGCGATGACGGGCAAAAGGGCAGCGATCCTGTGGACGGCAGCCGGCGTGGCCGCCGCGGCCGCAATCCTCTTGTGGAAGCCCACCGCGCTCGTCTACGGCGTGCAGCGCGCGGGCCTCTACGCGGCCGTGGCCATCCCCATGGCGCTCGTGCTGGGCATCGTGCACATCGTCAATCTGGCGCACGGCGAGCTCATGATGGTCTCCGCCTACCTTGCCTATTTCGCGGCCAATCGGCTCCTGGGCCTGGACCCCTTTGCGGCCATGATCCCCGTGGCCATTGTCATGGCCCTGGTCGGTTTTTTGATCTACAAGCTCACCATCAAGCATGCGCTCAAGGCCCCGGAGCTCAACCAGCTCATCCTCACCTTCGGCCTTGCCATCGCGTTCAGCCAGACGGCCAATCTGCTGTTCACCTCGCAGTCCTTCAAGCTCTCCCTCGGCTACGTGTCCGCCTCGGCGACCATCGGGGAGACAAGCTTCGGCGTGTTCGACTTCGTGTTCGTCGCGCTGGCGATCCTCCTGGCGGCCGGCCTGCGCGTGTTCCTGACCCGGACCCGGATGGGCAAGGCAGCCCTGGCCGTGGGCCAGAACCCGCGCGGGGCCGCCATTGTCGGCATCGACGTCGATCGCACATATGCGATCGTCTTCGCGCTTGCCGTCGGCCTGATCGGCCTTGTCGGATCGCTTTTCCTTACCAAGCAGGCGATCTTCCCGGGCGTCGGCGGGCCCTACACCATGAAATCCTTCTGCCTCGTGGCCATGGCGGGCGTCGGCAATATTGTCGGGATACTCTTCTGCAGCCTCGCCCTCGGGCTTTCAGAATCCGTCATCAACGGCATTCGCGGCTACGCGGGCTGGTCCAACATCGTCTTTTTCGCGATCATCATCGCGACGATTCTCATCCGCTCCTACCGGGAGAGGAAGACATGAGAAGCCCGCCCAGGCTTCTTCTCCCCCTGCTTGTCTTGGCGGCAGCGGCGCTCCTGCCCCTCGTTTCCGGCCCGTATCCGCTGGCCGTTGCGCGGAGCGTCCTCACCTACATGGCCCTAGCCTTGAGCTGGGACATGCTCTTGAGGAGCGGCCAGATCTCCTTCGGCATCGCGGGATTTTTCGGGCTCGGCGCATACGCGGCAGCGCTCTCGGCGCTCAGCGGCGGGCTGTCGCCCCTGCTCTCCATTCTTTTCGCCGGGCTCTTCGCGGCCGTTGTGGCCCTGCTTCTCGGGCTGGTCATCCTGCGATTGCGCGCCGTGTATTTCTCCATCACGACCCTGGCGCTGGCTGAAATCTTCCGCGTCATCATACAGAACTGGTCCAATTTCACCGGAGGCCCCGAGGGCCTTATTCTCCCGCGCCTTATCTTCAATGGCGAAGCGAAAGCGCTGTATTGGCTCATACTGGGCGCGGTGGTCCTTGCGTATATCGCTTCGACCCTGTTCGAGCGTTCGCGCATCCGCCTGGCGCTGACCGCGATTCGCAACAATGAGATCAGCGCCGCATCAAGCGGCATCCACATCTTCAAGTATCTTGTCATCGCCTTTGTCGTGAGCTCGTTCCTCCAGGGCATCGTTGGCGGGATCCAGCTTCAGGGGTACGGCTTTGCCTCTCCCGATGCCGTGTTCGACGCGAATTACACGCTTCTGCCCCTTGCCATGGCCCTTCTGGGCGGTATACACGGCACGCCCGGGCCCGTGATCGGCGCCCTGCTCCTTGGGGTCGCGGCTGAGTTCCTCAAGCTGAAGATCCCCTACGGTCACCTGGTCGTGTACGGGATCATCATCGTGCTCGTCATCCTCTTCATGCCGCAGGGCCTGTACGGGCTGTACCGAAAACGCCTCGGCGCCGCGGCTGGGGCCGCGGATTCCGGCGCCGCGGCTCCGGGAGGCCGATGATGGCAACGCTTGAGACCACGGGCCTGACAAAGCGCTTCGGCGGCTTGGTCGCGGTGAGCAATGTCACCTTCAGCCTTGATCGCGGCGAAATCCTCGGCGTCATCGGGCCGAACGGATCGGGCAAGACCACCTTCATCAACCTGGTGTCGGGCGTCTACCTGCCCACCAGCGGCCGCATCACGTTCAAGGGCCGGGACATCACCGCGGTTCCCGCGCACATTCGCGCGCGCCTGGGCATCGCCCGCACCTTCCAGCTCATACGCCCGCTGGAGAGCCTCAATGTGCTGGAGAACGTCATGGTCGGTTTTGTCTTCAGCAGGGGCTGGGGACTCCGGCAGGCCAGGCGCGGGGCGGAAGCCCTCTGCGATTCTCTCGGGCTCGGCGGCCTGGATCGCAGCGTGTCGCGAATCACCATGCTGGAGACCAAGAAGATGGAGATCGCCCACGCACTGGCGAACGGGCCTGAGATACTCTTTCTTGACGAGGTCATGGCCGGCCTGAACGTCGACGAGACCCATGAGATGATCGGCCTGGTCCAGGAGGTCAGCCGCAGGCACAACATCGGCGTGGGCGTAGTCGAGCACGTGATGAGCGTTATCCGCGATCTCACGCACCGGGTCATCGTGCTGGAGAACGGGGAGATCATTGCCGCGGGGCCCTACGAGGAGGTCTCCCAGAACCCGCGGGTCATCGAGGCATACCTGGGAGGGGCGGCGTAGATGCTGACGATCCAGGAGCTGGAATGCGGCTACGGCAGACTGCGCGTGCTCAAAGGCGTGACCTTCACAGTGGGAGCCGAGTCGGTTGGCCTGTTCGGGCCGAACGGCGCAGGCAAGACCACTCTCATCAATGCCCTGATGGGAATGGTAAGGCCGCGCGCGGGAAGGATCGAGTTCGACGGCGCCGATCTCCGATCTCTCAAGACCCACGACATCGCCCGGGCCGGCATTGCGCTGGTGCCCCAGGAGCGCGAGCTGTTTCCCGCAATGTCGGTGGCGGACAACCTGGAGCTTGGCGCCGCATATATCCCCCACGCGAAGGACAGAACGGAGCAGCAGCTTGAGTCAGTGCTGGGTCTCTTCCCCATTCTGAAGGAACGCTACCGCCAGCTCGCGGGCACCATGTCGGGGGGGCAGCAGCGCATGGTGGCGATCGGCCGCGCCCTCATGGCCAACCCGAAGCTTCTCATCCTGGATGAACCCTCGCTCGGCCTCCAGCCATCGATCGTCGCGGAGGTGTTCGAGAAGCTGGCGTTTCTGAAAACCTCGGTGTCCATCCTCGTCACTGAGCAGAACGTGCGGGAGAGCCTCAAGGCGATCGACCGCGGATACGTGCTGGAGAACGGAGAGGTGGCGCTGGAGGATAACGCCGAGGGCCTGCTCCACAACCCGCATGTCATAAGCTCCTACCTGGGCATCTGAGGTGGCGCGGTGATCCGAGCAATTCTGGCAGAGGAGGGCGCACAATGACCGAAAGCTTCCTGGAAATCGAAGGCAGGGAGGTTTTTTTCGTCGAGCATGACGAGGCGTTCTTCGAGTCGCTTGTCAATGATGCATCGCTGATGGCTCCCGCCGCGTGGGTGGGAAACCTGGAAGCCCTTGGCCGGTTCGACTATCGGGACCGCTGCGGCGCTTTCTCCGGCCCCGTGGTCGTCGTGTGGGGCAGCAAGGACGTCATCATCACAGAAACAATGGCAAGGGAAACAGCGGCAGCGTTTCCGGGGGCGAGGTTGGTGATACTCGAGGACGTCGGCCATTCGGTCATGGCTGAGGACCCGCGGCGTTTCGTCGACCTCGTTCAGGAATTCCTTCTGGAAAGGATAGCGCAATGAGCCGCGCCAGCATCATCGGCGCCTATAATGGCAGGTTTGGCAGCTTTGTCTGTAAAAACAAGGAAACGGGAGAGGTCACGGATCTGAAGTCGATCTACGAGCTCATGCTCGAAGCGGGCCAGGGCGCATTGGCCGACGCAGGGATCTCGGGGAAGGAGGTTGACGCGGTCTGGGTCAGCTCCTGCGCGCCAGGTCTTTTTGCCAACCAGGAGCACATAGCCTCGTTCGCCGCCGAGATTGATCCGGAAGGCCTGCGCTTCAAGCCCATGACCCGGTGCGAAGATGCCTGCGCCTCCGGCTCAGTGGCTTTGTACGACGCCGTCTATGCCGTGGAGGCGGGCCGCGCATGCATCGCCCTTGTCGTTGGAGTGGAGAAGATGAACCTTCTGGACACCAAGGCTGTCACCCACGCGCTCTCCACCTGCTCCTATTGGCCAGAGGAGGGGTCAAAGGCCCTCTCGTTTCCCTGCCTCTTTGCTGAATACGCGAAGGGCTACATGGCGCGTTACGGTTATTCGGCTGATGCTCTTGCGCGCATGCTCGCCTCGGTGTCGGCGCTGTGCTACCGCAATGGCCTGGACAATCCCCTGGCCCACTTCGGCAAGGGCGGTCCCTCAGACAGGCTCGGACTTGTCACCCCTGAGGCGATTCTCAGCCTGCCCCCTGACAAAAACCCGGTGATTGCCGAACCGTTGCGGCTCCATGACTGCGCCCCCGTAACCGACGGCGCCGCGGCGCTCGTGGTCATGCGCGCTGAGGACGCGGAGAAGCGCGGCGGCAGGGCCGTGCGCATTGCCGGCATCGGCCACGCCAACGAGCGGCTCGCGCTCTCGACAAGGAGCAACATGCACGAGCTTCTCGCGGGAAAGGAGGCTGTGCGCCGGGCTTTCGCGGAAGCCGGGGTAACGACCGCGGATCTTGACATCGCCGAGGTGCACGACTGTTTCACGATCAACCAGCTTCTCACCACCGAGGCCCTCGGCCTTTCCCGGGATGGCCGGGCAGGTTTCGACTACCAGGAGGGCAGGTTCGGCCGCGATGACCAGGGCTGCTGCGTCAACCTCTCCGGCGGGCTCAAGGCCAAGGGACACCCGGTTGGCGCTACCGGCGTCTCGATGCACGCGCTCATCTACAAGCAGCTTGTAGGCGAGCCGATCGGGGCCGCCCCTACAAAAAAAGCGCCGGAGATCGGCGTTACCTTCAACGTTGGGGGATCAGCGGTGACGAATTGCGTCACCGTGCTCAGGCGAGCACGGTAGACGCGCCGGATAGCCGGCCGTCAAGATCGGTGCGGTCCTTTTCCGGCACAAGGGGGAATCGAACCGGCTTCCCATCGCGCTGAGACCGGTAGATGCCGGTGAAAAGCTCCACGGTTTTCCGTCCCTCTTCACCGGTCACGGCCGGTTGCCGGCCCGTGCTGATGGAGTGAAGAAAGTCCGCGATCTGCAGCCCATGATAGTAGGTGGTGGGGTCGATTGTCTTGAAGAATGCCTCGTCCTCTTTTTTCCACTCCGATAAAAGCCCCTCCTCGCCGGGGATGGTCCAAAGGTCGTTCACGGGCGGCTCGGCAATCGTGGACATGCCGGCAACGAACATCGCCCCGCCGTCAGTCTGCACGCCGACTGATGAACCGTTTGCTCCATGCACGTGCACCTTGCCGTAGATGCCCGGCTTTTGTGAATTGGAAACGATGATGCTGCCCAGCGCTCCACGTGCAAACCGGATGATGGCAACAGCCGTATCCTCGACCTCGATGTACGGGTGGTTGAGGTTGGCCCAGTAGCCGGTGATCTCTGCCACGGGGCCCATGAGCCACTGGAGTATGTCCATCTGGTGCGGCGCCTGGTTGACAAGCACGCCCCCTCCTTCCTCCTTCCAGCTCCCTCTCCATGGGTCGCTTTTGTAGTACGCCTGGTCCCGCCAGCCAAGTATGGTCACGGTGCAGAGGACCGGCTTTCCGATTTTTCCCTCAGCGATCGCCCGGCTCATCCTTTGCACTGGCGCGTACCAGCGCCTCTGAGAGATTGTGCCGAGTCTCACCCCGGCGGACCCGCAGGCGTTGATCATCGCGTCGCAGTCGGCAAGCGATGAGGCGAGCGGCTTTTCCACCAGCACGTGCGCGCCTGCCCGGGCTGCGCGGAGGGTGGGCTCTGCATGGAAGGGGTGGGGAGTGCACACGAGCACCATGTCCGGCCGCTCCTTTTCCAGCATGGCATCCAGGTCTGAGTAGGGCCTTACGCCATAGTGCCGCGCGAACGCGGCCGCCTTTTCCGCCGACCTGCTGAACACCGCGCGGAATTCGGCTTCCGCGCAGCCTGTCAATGCCCGCGCATGGAGATGGCTCACCTTTCCGCAGCCGATGATCGCGGCTCGAAGCTTTGGCATCATTTTTCCTTTCTCATGGCGTGAGGATCACTTTCATGAGGCCCGGCTCCCGGTCGTAAAGACGCTTGAACCAGGATGGCCCTTCGGCCAGAGGAGCCACGGCGCTGATGAGGGACCGGACATCGATGGCACCCCTGGCCATGAGATCGAGACAGGCAGGGTACTCACCGCGGGAAGCGCAGCTCCCGAACACGCTGATCTCCCTGGTGACTGCAATCTGCAGGGGAAAATCAACGCTTTGCGAGAGGTTGCCCACGAGGGTGACGCAGCCGCCCTTCCGGACGCTCTCGATGGCGATTCGGATGGTCGAGGCGATGCCAACAGCTTCTATAACCACGTCTGCGCCGCGCCCTGCAGTGAGCTTCCTCATCTCAGCGGCGGCATCCGCTGTCCGAGTGTCGATCGTCACGTCCGCTCCGAGCTTCCGGGCCAGCTCGAGACGTTCCGAAGCAACGTCCGCGGAGGCTACCAGCGCGCAGCCGCGGGCTTTCAGCACCTGCATCTCCAGGAGGCCGATCATGCCTGCGCCCACTACGAGGCTGGCATCTCCGAGTGACAGGGGAGCGCGACCCGCCGCGTGCACCGCAACGGAAAGGGCTTCCACCATGGCCGCCTCCTCGAAGGGGAGTGAATCAGGAAGCCGGTAGAGGATCCGGGCCGGCACGGCGATGAGCTCCGCAAAAGCCCCGGCCTGCCGGTATTCCGCGCAGGAGACGCCGAGCACACGCCGGTTGTCGCAGAGATTGATTTCCCCGCGCCTGCAATGCCAGCAGGCGCCGCAATAGATGGTGGAGTCGAACGTGACCCTGTCCCCCTTTTTCCATTCCGAAACGCACGACCCCGCGTCCACGACTATCCCCGCAGCCTCGTGTCCCATGATCATCGGCGGCTGCCTCCGTCCCGTTGATCCATCCATGCCGTGCACGTCGCTGCCGCAGATGCCGCAGGCTTTCACTTGGACCAGCACCTTCTCCGGCGCGATCGCAGGCTCGGGCACGTCCTTCATCACGAAATGGTTGTATTCCTTGAGGACAAGCGCTTTCATGAGCTCCTCCCGCGATGCCCCTCATCTTGGGACATTTCGTCCACGTAGGGCACCGTCTGCGGGCCTTCGGGAAGCACGCAGATCCTCGCGTTTTTCCCGTATTTCTCTAAAAGCGCGTTGATCTGATCTTCCAGGCAAGGGCACGGCGTTAACTTTGCCTGGGTGATCTGGGCAGCGGTGAGGCCGCTGGCATGGACGAACACGTCCGCCTTTTTCACGATAAGCGCCAGGATCTGCGCCTGCCACTGGTCGTCCATCATGAAACCCGGCGTCCGGATCCGGGCCAGCAGATCGTCGGGATCCCGTGCTTCCCGCAGAAGCCTGCCAAAGGAGCCGTGGGAGGGGATGCCGTCCCGGCACTCGGCCGCGATCAGCAGGGATCCGCCCGGCCGTGTGATCCTGGCTGCGGCGCTCATCCCCTTGACCGCCTGGTACAGGTTCAAGTCTAGGGGGAAGCCGGAGTTGGAGGTGAGGACGATATCGAAGGCAGAGGCGACCCTTGCCATGGAGGTCGACTTCACGAACCCAGTCCCCGCCCTGTACGCTTCAAAGACATCTCCGGCAAATGAGCGGGTTACCGCTTTGTCCCGATTCAAGGCGACGTTCACCAGGAAGCTCGGCCGCACAAGGGCGGCGGCCTCGTCCACCTCGCCGCGAATGGGATTGCCGTCCAGCACGGCCCACTGCGCGCGGGGATGATCGATGTTGCTGGCGCTGTGGTTACGGATGACCGTGTCCAGACGCGCCATACCCGGCATCACCGCCTTGCCACCGCCGGAAAAGCCCGCAAAGAAATGCGGCTCGATAAACCCGGTGAGGATCTTGTAGGAGCAGGCCATGAATTCCTTCTGTATCCATATTTCGTTCCCGCTGCGCGTGGCCCCCACCTTCACATGTTCAGCCGCGGCCCGTGCATCGTTTTGTACGATCCGGTAGGACGACACGATCTCCCTCCCCAGCATGCCGATGAGCTCCAGTTCGGTATTGGGCCTGTGGGTGCCCGTTGCATTGAAGAGCGTGATCCTGTCCCTCGGCACCCCGGCAGCGCGCAGCTCGTCAAGGATGGTGGGAATGACGAGAGCGTTCGGCGTGGGTCGCGTGATGTCGCTGAACACCACGGCGACCGTGTCGTGCGGACTCACGCCTTCACCGAGAGGGAGAGCGCCGATAGGGTTTCGAAGCGAATCCGTGATCACGCGCCGCTCGTCAGGCGCCGCTGGGACAAACCTCGGTTCGATGATCGCGATGTCCGCCCATTCGGGAAGGCGCACATCGAGCCCGGTTTTCCCATACGCGAGCGTGACCTTCACGACATGTCTCCTTGCGTCCGGCGTTCCCCAAAAGCCATGAATTGTACATACTCTTCCCGCGCTCCTCTGTCCAGGAGCGCAGGAGACCCCATGGACCCGAATACGGACCTGCGGCTGATCGCGGAGGCCTCCCTGGCAGCGGTGGACCCGTACGCCATGATCAAGAGGAGCGTGCGGATCGATGGCGCCTTCTTGCGCATACACGCGCCGGAGAGCCAGTTCGTTTTCGATCTCACGCTGTACCCGAGGATCTTCGTCCTGGGCTTCGGCAAGGCTGCCGGCCCCATGGCAAGGGCGATCGAGGAGGTGCTGGGGCCCAGAATCGACAAGGGCGTGATAGCGGTGAAACCAGGCCACCAGATGGAGCTGCGCCGGATCAGGCAGGTCGCGGGTGGGCATCCTGTGCCGGATGAGAACAGCGTTCGCGCTGCCGCGGAGATCGCCGCCCTTGCAGACGAGGCTGACGAGCATACCCTCGTGATCGTCCTGATATCGGGCGGAGGCTCGTCGCTGATGGCCGCTCCTGCGCGCCATGCCGGCCATGCGGTCACGCTTGCAGACATCCAGGAGACCACCCGGCAGCTTCTCGCCTGCGGGGCGACGATCGCGGAAATCAACTGCATCCGCAAACACCTCTTGATGCTTGCGGGCGGCAGGCTGGCTGATCGCATGTTTCCCGCTGCCTCAGTCAGTTTCATGCTCTCCGACGTGGTTGGAAACGATATGGAGACAATCGCGTCAGGGCCTGCCTGCGCCGACTCGTCGACTTACAACGACTCACTTTCCATTATCGAATATTACGGCATTGGCCGCGCGCTCCCCGAACCAGTCATGGATCAGCTTTCCGCGGGCGCATCCGGCGAGATTCCTGAAACCCCCAAGCCGGGGTCGCCGGGCGTGTCCAAAGCGCGCCACGTGATGCTGGGTACAAACCTTCATGCATTGAACGCCGCTCGGGAAGAGGCGGAACGCCTGGGGTATCACACTGTCATTCTCACTTCGCACATCGCCGGTGAAGCTCGCGAGGTTGCTCGTGTTCTCGCAGCAATGGCAAAAGACGCGGGCGTTTTCGGGTGCGCCCATGAAAAGCCCGTCTGCCTCCTGTCGGGCGGAGAAACGACCGTCACTCTGCGCGGCAGGGGCCGGGGGGGCAGGAACCAGGAAATGGCGCTTGCGTTCCTCTGGGAAATGGAAAAAGACCCAAAGTCGCTCTCGCGGGCCCAATTTCTTGCCTTTTCCACTGACGGGGAGGATGGGCCGACTGATGCTGCGGGCGGGTTCGCGTCAATGCCCATGGTGGAAAAGGCCCGGTCGGAGCGGTTGAAGATCTCGGAATACCTCCGGGACAACGACTCATATTCGCTGCTTAAAAAACTAGATGGCCTGTTTGTGACAGGGCCCACCAACACCAATGTCTGTGATATCCAGATCTTGCTCGTGCCGCGATAGGATCACCCACGCGCGTTACTAGGCTGAGAGGGTGCGGACGAAATCACGCTGCGCTGATTCCGTCCTGTTTGCCACGGCGCTGAAAACATCATAGATTGGAATCGATGTCGAGAGTCATGAATGGGGAGTTGACATGAAAGCAATCATTGTGAGGGAGTTCGGAGCACCGGACGTGCTGAAGCTGGAAGAGGTGCCTCTGCCGAAGCCTGGACCGGGGCAGGTCCTGGTCCGCATCAAGGCGGCAGGCGTCAATCCCGCTGATACCTACACGCGTGGAGGGGCGTATGCCGTGAAGCCTCAGCTGCCCTACACCCCGGGAACGGATGGCGCGGGCATTGTCGAATCCGTGGGGAGCCAAGTGCGGCGCGTTCGACCCGGGGATCGCGTTTATACCGCCAGGACCTTGAGCGGCACGTATGCTGAATACGCGCTTGCACTTGATTCCCAGGTGCATCCGCTGCCTGAGAGGGTGAGCTTTGCGCAAGGCGCCGGAGTGTATTTTCCCTACGCAACCGCGTATCGCGCTCTGGAGCATTTAGCGCATGCCCGGGCAGGGGAGACCGTTCTTGTTCACGGCGCCAGCGGCGGCGTCGGCATAGCGGCGGTTCAGATCGCACGGGCGCGAGGAATGACAGTGATCGGCACCGCGGGCACGGACAATGGCCGAGAGCTTGCGGTGCGTGAGGGCGCGCACCACGCGCTGGACCATGGGGCAGCCGGGTACCAGGAGGAGCTGATGCGATTGACCGGCGGCCGGGGTTTCAACGTCATCCTTGAGATGCTGGCCAACAAGAACCTCGGCAGCGATCTGAAGCTTCTCGCGCAGCGGGGGCGCATAGTAGTGATTGGCAGCAGGGGAGAGGTGACTATCAACCCCCGCGACCTGATGGGGCGGGAGGGATCCATCTTTGCCTCGACTTTGTGGAGCATGTCGGAAGAGGATGCGGCGAGCGTGAACGCCGCCATCGTGGCGGGCCTGGAGAACGGCACGCTCCGGCCCGTAATCGGCGTGGAGCTGCCGCTCGTTGATGCGCCGGAATCCCATCGCAGGGTCATGGAGCCGGGCGCTTTCGGCAAGATCGTATTGATCCCGTGAACGGGATGAAGACCATGAAGGCTGCCGCGCCCCTCCTCATGGCGGGAGTCCTTCTCCTCTCTGGGTGCGCCACCTCGGTGGGATACCTTGCAAAACAGGGACGCTACCTCCTTCGCGACACGGTCGGGGCGCGCAGCGTGCAATCGCTCATCAATGATCCCTCCACCTCCTCGGATACGCGTGACTTTCTCCTGCTGACAAGGGAGATCAAACGTTTCGCGGTGGAGACGGTCGGCTTGAAGGACAATGGCAACTACACGCGCTACCGGGAGATCGACGGCGACCACCTGGTGGATGTCGTCTCCGGCTGCGACGCCGTTTCCTTCACGGGGTATCTGTGGAGCTACCCCTTGCTCGGCAAGCTGCCTTACAAGGGATTCTACGAGCTGGCTGACGCTGAACAGGAAGCCTCGAGGCTGAAAAAGGATGGCTACGACGTCGTCCTCCGGCCCGTGGACGCCTTCAGCACCCTGGGATTCACCAAGGACCCCCTGTACTCGTTCATGAAGAAGTACACCCCGTTCCAGATCGCGTCGCTCATCATCCACGAGCAGACGCACGCCACGCTCTTCGTGAAGGGGCAATCACAGTTCAACGAAGAGCTTGCCACTTTTGTCGGCGACGAGGGGGCCTTCGAGTGGCTTCGGCTGAAGTATGGGCAGGACTCGACGGAGTACAGAAACGCGATTGACGAGGATGCGGACCTCGCGACCTTTATCGCGCTTCTCAAGGGGCTCTCCGTTGAGCTGGATGCGGTATACAAGAGCACGCTTTCCCGGGAGGAAAAACTTGATCGAAAAGCCCAGATCATCGGCGCGTTCAAACAGCGGCTCGGCGGAGAGCTTGCTTCCCGGTTCCATTCCGCTTCCTACAAGGATCTGGGAAAGCTCCCCATCAACAATGCATACCTTTCCCTCTACAGCCTCTACTCGGACGACATCCCTCTCTTGCGCTCCTATTGGGAGAAGAAATGCGGGAGCGACCTCAAGCGCTTCATGGAAGCCGCGAAGAAGCTTGCACAAACCGGTGACGTGAAAGCGCTCATGAGGAAGGAGCTGGAAGACGGCTGACGGACCGCCCGCCCTGGGGGCGCTGCAGGCGGCTCTTGACGCAATTCCCGTCCTGGCCATAATTAATAACATCTAACGTTATTAATTATGCATCGGGAGGGAGGGCCGGCTGCCGGCTTGTGTTGAGCAGAGGACCGTTTTTTAATCGCACAATCGCCAATTCCACTTGACCATGCTATAATCGCTCATGAAGAAAAGCATCATCGCCGTCTTCTTATCGCTTGCAATCTGCCTCCCCGGCGGCGCGCTGATCAACTCTGAGGGAAAAATCATAAATACTCTGGGCAAGGTGGAGTATCTCGGCGCGCAGGTCTCGCAATGGGTCGCGGCGGAGCCTCTGCAGAATCTTTTCGTGAAGGACCGGGTGCACACCGCCAGTCAGAGCAAGGCGGCGATCCTCTTCCGTGACGAGACCCAGGTGCATCTCAACGCGAACGCGGAGCTTCTGGTCCGGTCACTCAGCGAGAAGAAGGGCGAATCCTCAGTTTTCGAGCTTGTGAAAGGGGAGGGGTGGTTTCGGACAAAGAACCCTTCAAGCGATCTGCATGTCGCCACCCCCACGGCAACCGCGGCAATCAGAGGAACGGAGATCAATGTCAGGATCGGGCAGGATGACGAAACCATCCTCACCGTGGTGGAGGGGCAGGTCCAGTTCTCCAATGAGTTTGGTTCCATCACGGTGAACTCAGGAGAGGAAGCCACCGCGGAAAAAGGCAAAGCTCCGGTCAAGCGCCTGATTCTGAATCCGGAGGATGCGGTCCAGTGGGTGATCTACTATCCCACTGATTTCAGCCTGCATGATATTGGGGAAAACAGGATGGAGGACGCCACCTGGGAAGGAATGAAGAGCCTCAAAGCGGGAGATCCCCAGGCCGCCCTTGATGCTTTCCGCCCCGTTCTGGCAATCGATCCGTGGGCGCGCATCGGCGCTTCCATGGCGTACGCGGCTCTTTCAGATTGGGACAATGCCCTGGCCGTGGTGAAGGATGATTTTCCGCCAAGTCTCGAGCCGGAGAGGCTCAGCCAGCTTGCCGCCATTTCCCTTCTGACAGGCGATGTCGCATCGGCGAGGAGCTTGCTCGACCAGGCCCGGGCCCTTGATACCGCATCGCTTCGAGCGCTGGTCCTCGCTTCCACTGTAGAGCTTGCGCAGAACAGGAAAGAGCAGGCCAGACGCTTTGCCCAGGATGCGCTTACCGCTCACCCCGATTCCGTATCGGCGAACATCGCCGCGGGAGAGGCTGCCCAGGCATTCTTTGATCTGGACGCTGCTCTGCGCTATTTCACCGCCGCGATTACCTTGGACGCGGAGGACATTCGCGCATTGGTGGATCGGGCGCGCGTGCTCTTCGGCATGGGCAGGGTTCCCGCGGCCATGGCGGATGCAAGGAAGGCGTCGACCCTTGCTCCCAAGGACCCCCAGGTCCTCTCTCTCCTCGGGTTCCTCAGCCTTTCCACGGGGAGCCTGAAGGAAGCATCCGATGACTTCCAAGCAGCGGCGGGCGCGGATTCCAACTTCGGCGAGCCGCACCTGGGGCTGGGGCTGCTGGCGTTCAAGCAGGGCAAGCCCGACGACGGGCTCTGGGAGCTTCTCATCGCGACCCTGCTGGACCCGAAGGTTTCTCTCTACCAGAGCTACCTTGGCAAGGCGTACTACCAGGTCAGGCGTTTTACCGAAGGCATGGCCGCCCTGGACAGCGCGAAGCGCCTGGATCCGAATGATCCCACGCCGCGGCTGTACAAGAGCCATCTCCTGACTGATCTCTACAGGTACGCGGATGGGTTGACCGAGCTGGAATCCGCGATCGCGCTGAACGACAACCGGGCCGTGTACCGCGGCCGGCTCCTGCTCGACCAGGACCTCGCCGCAAAGAACGTCAGCATCGCCCGGGTCTACCAGAAGCTCGATCTTGACGCCTGGGGCGTGTCGGAAGCCCTCAATTCGCTGAGCTCTGATTTCACCAATGCCAGCGCCCACCTGTTCCTGGCTGATCTCTATGGGGACCTTCCCGACAGGGTGCAGGCGCAGACGAGCGAGTTTCTGCAGTACATCCTCTTTGCCCCGGTGAACCAGAACTCATTCAACACCTTCAATGAATACACCTCGCTCTTCGATCAGCCGATGTTCACCTTCTCCACGTACGCCGAGGGCGCGTATCCCGAGTTCGTCACCCTGGGATACCCGACCTTCTACGGCTTGGGCGAGCTTTACACTAGAAGCGGCAATGATACCTTCACTCACTACGCGATGCTGCATTACAAGTATGAGGTGGGCGCCCGGCCGGGGATCCCTGATCAGTTCTTTTTCGGCGACGCTCAGGCCAAGCTCAGCCTCGGGCTTCACACTGACATGTTTGTCCATGCCCAATACAACCTGGACGACTATGGAGCAGAACAGACCGAGATCGAAGTCTATGGCCAAGGCGCGAACTCTGTATCCCTCACGGCCATGAACCCCCAGGTCGACACGCATCTCGCCGGCAACGACAACCTCTTTTCATTGACCACCGGTATACGGCACGAGTTTGCGCTCGGTTTTCCCCTCACCGTAGTGGCCCAGTATCAGAACGACGGAACATCCCTCAATGATCCGGATGTGGCTACAAGTTATCCGGACTTGTTTCTGAACAGCTCGACCAGCTACTCGTGGAACTATTTCGACCTCCAGTCCCAGCAGCTTCTCAGCCTCGGGCAGCATCTGCAGGTCATGCTGGGCGCGGAGGGTTTCTACGGGCCGCGCGATTGGCAATATAGCTCGAATGTGTATGACGCGCAAACTAACACTACGTATCCGTTGGATAACGAGGAAATGCCCAGCCTGATATGGGGGCTGCATTCGTGGGTCTGGAGCGAGCTTCAGCTTTTTGATCCCCTGCATCTCTCCGCAGCGCTTTTCTTTCAGCGCGATCATGGCGAGCACATGTTCAAGAGCTATAGCTACGACTATACCCAGATCTACCCGGCTCTCGGCGTGACCTATGATTTGGGTCCCCGGGACACCATCCGGGCCGCTGCCTTCCAGTTCAGGACAACGCGGATGTTCGCGCAGGTCATCTATCCCTCGGCGATCGCGGGATTCCTTCTGGATCGGAATGAAGAGGATTACACGCTGCGCACAGAGGTCCACGTGTCCCTTGACGACAAGCTGCCCCAGCTTTTCATCTCCAACCACCTGTACTTCCGCGATACCGTGTATCCCCCTCTCGCGCTCATTCAGCTTCAATCGTCAGATACCCTCGGATTGACGAGCGATCTGAACTGGGTGCTGGGCCGGTACTTCGCGATCAGCGTCAACAACCAGGCTGAGGTCACCCTTACTTCCCCGTTCACGGAGTTCACGGAGCTGGTGAAGCCGGGCATCACGTTCACCCTTCCCGTCGGCTTGAGTCTGCGCGTGGAAAACTCATTTATCGTGCAGAAGTTCATCACCACCAATATCCCCCAGCTTACTGATTCGCTCGTCAATCTTCTGGACGCCACGTTCCGGTTCGATTTCCCGGGCAAGAGCGGGTATTTCACCGTGGCCGTGACGAACATCCTCGACCAGAGTTACAGCATGTTCGCGGAAGCGCTGTCGTTCTCCAACATTTATCCCTTCCGCCAGGTGACGGCGAACCTGAGCGTGTCGCTGTAGGATATGAAGCAAAAAACCGCCTATAAGAGAAAGAATCTCTCCCTCATCGTTTCCGGACTGAAGAGGTTCTTCCTCCCCGAGCGGGGAGTGCTCAAACCGGCCCCGTATGCGGTCATCTTCAGCCTTGCCCTTGCCTTGGGCCTGCTGATCATGTTCCTCAGCGCGTTTCAGCGCCTCGATTGGTCGCTGTACGATCGGTACGTGCAGCTTGCCACCCGCAACCCGACGCCCGCGCCGGGGATCATCGTGGTTGCCATCGATGAGCCATCGTTTCAGGAGATCGGATTGCAGTGGCCCTGGCCAAGGAGCTTCCACGCGTCGCTGGTGGAGGCACTGCACGAAGCAGGGGCCCGGACCATCGTTTTCGACGTGATCTTTGACACGTCGAGCCAGAATCCCGAGGACGATACGCTCTTTGCCGACGCGGTCAGGTCGGCGGGCAATGTCGTGCTTGCAGCCGATATGCAGGAGACTGCGGACCAGGCCTATGCGATCTCCCAATGGATCGAGCCAACGGATGAGCTGGCGCAGGCGGCGCGCGGCACCGGAATCGCCCGCGTCCCCTATGATCCTGATGGCCGGGTGCGAAGGACGCCGCTGGAGTTCCAGGGAAGACCGTCGCTTGCCATGGCCGCGGCGCAGCTCCAACCGGGGTTTGTCGCGCCGCGGCATCCTGAGGCGCAGCGGCTCATTGATTTTCACGGGATCACGCGCATGGGGATAAAGACCGTCTCCTACTACCAGGCCTTGCAGTATAAGGAGATGCTTCCCCCGGGAACCTTCAAGGATGCCATCGTATTCGTGGGCCTTTCCCTCACGTCAGCGCCGGTTGTCAAATACTCCGTTGATTCCTTCCTGACTCCGTTCCCCACTCAGCTTCCTGGAGTCGAGGTGCATGCGACGATCCTCGATTCCCTCCTGCGCAATCGATTTCTCCGGGAGCCGTTTTCCACGTCTCTGGCGATCGCTCTCTTTGGGGTCTTCCTCTCGCTTCTCATGGCCCCCCTGTTTTATCGCACTGGCGGCTTTTCAAGCCTCATGGCCGCGCTCGGAGTGAGCCTTCTGCTGGTGCTCCTGGGATATCTCCTCCTGGCTGTTTTTGGGGTGAGAATCCCCGTGATCCCTCCGCTGATCCCTCTCTTTTGCGTGTTCATCCTCAGCTATTTCTACCGGTTCATCCTCGGCGTTGTTGAAAGGCGCTTGATACTCGGAGCCTTCAAGCACTACCTTGCTCCCGCGATCGTTGACCGCATTCTCGCTGATCCTGGCCAGCTGCGCCTGGGGGGAGCAGCGTACCGCGTGACCGTGCTCTTCACGGACCTTGCGGGGTTCAGCACCATCTCTGAAAAACTGAAACCGGATGAGCTGCATGATCTGCTCACCTCCTACTTCCGCGCCATGATGGACATCCTGCTGGAAGAGCACGCGACGCTGGACAAGTTCATCGGAGACGCGATCATGGTCTATTTCGGCTGTCCCGTGGAAGAACCCATGCACCCCCGGCTGGCATGCCGTTCGGCCATCCGGATGCAGGCCAGGATGACGGACCTGAATCAGGGGTGGCAGGAGCGGGGATATCCCAGCCTCCACATGAGGATAGGCGTCAACACCGGCAACGTCGTCGCGGGCAACATGGGCACGGAAGGCGTGTTCAACTACACGATCCTTGGAGACAGCGTGAACCTCGCATCCCGTCTGGAGGGGGTGAACAAAGAATACGGGACTTCGACGATCATCAGCGAGGACACCTACCGGGAGGTCGGGGATGCGGTGGCGGCCCGGGAGTTGGACTGCATCAGGGTGAAGGGGAAGAGCCAGCCCGTCTCCATCTATGAGCTGGCGACCCTGTCCGGCGAGCTGCCCGCGGAAAAGGGCCGGATCTTCGATGCATACGCGGAAGCGCTTTCGTTGTACCGCCATCGTCGCTGGGACCAGGCAATGGAGGCATTCCAGGAGATAGTGAGCCGGGACGGAAACGACGGACCTTCAAAAACGATGTGCGGCCGCAGCAGCTATTATCTGCAAAACCCGCCTCCCGATGACTGGGACGGCGTCTACACCATGCTTACAAAGTAGAAGCGGCCGGGCCGGGTCCGCGCCGATCCCTAGGTTTTCAGGGGAATTGCGAAGTATTCCCGGGCGTTGTTCCAGCAGATGTCGCGCACAATCCCACCCATCAAGCCGAAGTCCGCGGGGATCTCTCCCGCCTCCATGCCGGACCCCAGCAAGTTGCAGAGAATGCGTCGGAAGTATTCGTGACGGGGAAAGGAGAGGAAGCTGCGGGAATCAGTGAGCATGCCGACAAAGCGCGCCAGCAGGCCCATGTCGGCCAGCGAGCGGAGCTGTTCTTCCATCCCGTGCTTCTGGTCGTTGAACCACCACGCAGAGCCGAACTGCATCTTGCCCCGCGCGTTTTCCTGGGGGAAACAACCCATGACAGAGGCAAGCACCGGATTGTCCGCGGGGTTCATGCAATAGACGATCGTTTTCGGCAGGCAACCCGCAGCATCCAAACGGTCCAGGAATCGGGCCAGCGGCCGGGCAAGAGAAAAATCACCTATTGTGTCGAAACCCGAATTTGGCCCCATGGCGCGCAGAAAGCGCGTGTTCACGTCGCGCAGAGCGCCCATGTGCAGCTGCTGCACCCAGCCCTTGTCCGCGTCCATTTTCGCGAGCGCGGCCATGACCGCCGACTTGAACGCGCGTGCCTCCCGCGCATCTGGCGCGGAGCCCGTTCGCACGGCCTGGAATATCCGTGCCGCGTCCTGCTCCGAGCATTCATCCGCAAATGGCTCCTCCACGCCGTGGTCTGAGGCGCGGCAGCCCATGGCATGGAAGAAGTCGTGACGTTCCTTGAGGGCCGAGAGAAAATCCTGCCATGCCCGGATATCGATCCGCGCTGTCAGGCCGAGCCTGTCCGTCCATGCATTGAAGCCGGGAGGGTTCTCAACCCCGAGCGCCGCATCGGGCCGGAATGTGGGCACGACAGTCACGGGAAAGGAGGAATCGGCGCTGAGCTGCGCGTGAAAGTCAAGCGAATCCACCGGATCGTCGGTCGTGCACACCACGCTTACGTTCATGCGGGTGAGCAGAGACCGCACGCGATAGTCTTCACGCGCCAGGAACGCCGAGCATCGGTCATAGATCATGTCCGCGGTGTCCGCGCAAAGAAGTGTGCCGGAGATGCCAAAATATCGTTTCAGCTCGAGGTGGGTCCAATGGTAGAGGGGATTGCCGATCGTGGACGGCATGATGGCCGCCCATGCCGCGAACTTTTCCCTGTCCGTGGCATCCCCGGTAATCAGCCGCTCGGGCACGCCGCTTGCGCGCATCGCCCTCCATTTATAGTGGTCTCCGCCCAGCCATGCTTCCGTGAGGCTGCGGAACGACTTGTTCTGGGAAATGTCCTGGACAGGGAGGTGGCAGTGGAAATCGAATATGGGCATTTTTTCCGCGTGATCGTGGTACAGGCGCCGAGCAGCCCGGGTGCAGAGCAGGAAATCCTCATCCATGAACCGTCTCATCATCATCCTCCAGCCGCGGCTCTACAGTTTTACCAGCGCGTCCACGTCCACGGGAGAGCCAGTCCTGATCGACTTGTTGGCTGCGATGCCGGTGAGGATGGACCACGCGCCGTCCATGTGTGAAGCGGCACGGTTGAAGGGATCCGGCCCCGGCGTGCCAAAGAGGTCGTTCAGGAGCGCGGGATCCCCTCCGCCGTGGCCCCCTTCGCCGCCGGGGATCTCCACCTGGTAGGGCGGGGCGAACAGCGGCCGCACCGTGATGCGCCGGTCGTTTGCCGCGCCTTCGAGGTCCCGTTCACCGGCAAGGCTCACGTAGCTCCTTTCAACCACCTCCACCTCGAGCCTCCCCTTTGTGCCCGTGAAATTGACGCGAAAACCCTCCCAGGGGGAGTAGGCCACCAGCGAATAGCTCATCATCGCTCCGCTGGCGTAGCGCACGAGTACGGCCATGGTGTCCTCGATGCTGATCCCGTCCCCGAACACGCTCTGGTCGCGCACGTACCCGTCGTCCTTCTCCGCGTCAAGATAGACGGCTTTCAGCTCGGGGATATCCGACATGTGCAAGGCGAACGGGTCGCCCGCGGCATTCGGCGATCCGTGCACGCGGGAGTAGAATTTGGTCACGCCGCGCTTTTCCGCGTTCTCCCTGCCGTAGAACATGAGGTCGCCGTACGCGAATACCGTCTTGGGCCGGGAGGCGATCCAGAAGTTCACCAGGTCAAAATGGTGCGTGGCCTTGTGCACCAGCAAACCGCCGCTGTTGCGCCTGTCCCTGTGCCAGCGGCGGAAATAGTCCGCTCCGTGGCTGGTGTCCAGGGTCCACTCGAAATGCACCGCGTGCACGTCGCCGATAACGCCGTCGCGGATGAGCTCCCGGACCTTGGTGTTGTGCGGCGCGTAGCGGTAATTGAACGTGACCCGCAGCGTGCGGCCGGTGCGGGCGATCGCGTCCAGGATGGCCTGGCATTTCACCTCGTCCACGGTCATGGGCTTTTCTGAAATCACGTCGCAGCCCAGCTCCATTGCGCGGATGATGTAGCGGTGGTGGGTGCGGTCGATGGAGGTGACGATGACCACGTCGGGTTTCGTGGTCTTCACCATCTCGTCAAACCGTTCGGAGGTGAAGGTGGGAACCGGCTTCTGTCCGTAGGTGTCCGCGAGGAGCCTGTTCGCGCAGTTCATGCGGGTCTGGTTCACGTCGCAGAACGCAACCAGCTCGCTCGTGGCCTTGTACTCTCCGGCGATGGCCTTGTAGTAGAAAGAGGCGCGGCTTCCCGTGCCCACCTGAGCGTAGCGTTTTCGTGCGGCCACTGGCTTCTCCCTCGGGGTGTGATTATCATCTTCGCGGCCGGAGCATGTCAACGATGGGGAGCGGGGTTTCAGTATCCCGCTCGGGCGATGTTTTCTCCGACATACCGGGCAGAGGCAAGCAGGCTCTTCGCCTCTTCGGCGGGAAGCGCGAAATCCAGGACCTGGACCGCCCCCTCCCTGCCCACGATGGTGGGAAAGCTGAACGCCGTGCGGGGAAGGCCATTGAAATCAGTCCGCGCCGTTGATACGGGCAAGATGCGCCGTTCGTCGCGCACGATCGACTCCACGATCACTGACGCCGCCTGCCCAATGGCGTAGCAGGTGGAGCCCTTGGCTTCTATGATTTTGTACGCGGTTTGCCGTATCTCTTCCGCCGCGTTCTGTTTGAAGGTTTCCAATCCTCCGCAGTTGCCGCAGATGGGGCAGAACTCATCGAAGTGGACGCCTCCGATGGTGAGCAGCGACCACGCGGGGAAGGAGGTGTCGCCGTGCTCCCCCAGGACGTAGCCGTGGATATTCTGCGGGTTCACCCGGCAATGCCGCGCCACGTATTCGCGCAGTCGCGCGGAATCCAGGGTTGTCCCGGATCCGATCACCCGAGTCCGGGGGAATCCGCTCTCCGCGAAGGCGACCCATGTGAGGACGTCCACCGGATTGGTGATGACGAGGAATATGCCCGCGAAGCCGGCGTCCAGGACGGAATGCACGATGCTCTTCACGATTGCTACGTTCCGCTCCAGCAGATCCACGCGCGACTCGCCGGGCCGCTGCCTGGCTCCCGCGGTGATGATGGCTATTCCGCTGTCGCGGCAGGCCGCATAATCCGTGGCCTCGATGGTCAAAGACCTCCCCAGGGAGGCGCCCTGCTTGATATCAAGGATCTCCGCCTCGGCCTTCTCCCTGTTGGAATCAATGAGGGCGATCTCAGTGACCGCGCCCTTGAGCGAGAGGTTGTAGGCGAGGGTGGCGCCCACGGATCCCGCTCCGATGATCGCAACCTTGCTGGCCTTCAGCTCCATGTCACTCTCCCTTCCGCGCGGGCGCCCGCTGGTTCATCCGAAGCTCTGGAAGAATATACAGAAAAAAAGTCGGCACGCCTGTGTGATTGATGAGGGCCCGAAAATGCAAACGCATGAGAAAAAAGGGCCGAATCCTGTAACCAATTATTCCTCAGGGTGTTTACTGTATAGAGACAAGACGGAATCTAGATTCGTTCGGGGCAAGTTTCACCTCCTTTCCTTGTCCCTCTGTCTCGCCCGGGGGATAGGTGTTACCTATCCCCACATTTTTTCCGGGTAATTTGAGGCTCGCATGCGCATTCTCCTTATCTGCCCGATTCCACTCGAATATACGAGCTGTCGGACCGCCCTTTCCTTGCGTGACGGTCAAACCGTGCTGGGGTGCAGGATCTCGCGCGGCGCCGTGGGGAACATCGACATCATGGCAATGGAAAGCGGGCCCGCCAAGGCCCGCGCGGCCGCGGCAACCGTGGCAGGCATCGGCCATTTCCAGCCCGACCTCGTGGTGGATACCGGGACATGCGGCGCCCTGGACGGCGATTTGATCGTGAGCGCGATGGTGCTGGGCACCTCCTGCCTGGAATACGACATATCAGGGAGCGGGCTTCCGCACCGCATCATCCCGGAGATGAGGCTTCCCTCGCTTTTCGAGCTGCTTGCGCGCCGCGAAGGGCAGAAGCTGGCGCGCGGGTTCACCGAAATGTGCAAGGATCGCGGGTTGCACGTCCGCACCGGCATCCAGGCGTGCGGCGAGTTTTTCATTCAGTCGGCGCCGGTGCGGGAATCGCTCCTGGCGGTGAGCGGCGCCATCGCGTGCAGCTGGGAAACCGCCGGCGTATTTGTCGGCGCGCTGCGCTCCTGCATCCCTCCCCTGAGCATCCGCGTGGTCTCCGACCTTGGAGACGAGGATGCGCTGAGGGACTTCCGGCGCAACGCGCGGCGATGCTCGCAGGCGCTGTATCGGCTCATCGGTGACGGGCTGGAGGGGGGATGGTTCATCAGCCTGTACGAACAGTGGAAGGCGGTACCCCGGGGACAGATGGAGAGGCTGCCGCAGAAGGTGCTACCTTGATTTCCGAGTCGGGCCGGGGTAGTATCGCCCCAGCATGCGCGAGGGAGGGATGGCAGTGTCGAAGACGTACGTGGAAACCTCGACCGAGCTGCTCGAAGGGCTTGACGAGATGGTCCGTGAGGGCTACTACGCCAGCAGGACTGAGGGGATCAACGATGCGATCCGACTCCTGCTCAAGCAATACAAGCTGTCCAAGCTCCATGCAAAAGATTCGAGCCTGATGGGGAAGCCCGTTGCCGCGGGCGGGGAGGCAAGGGGAGAGTGATCACGCAGGTCGTCGCGGGCATAGACGGGTCACTTAATTCCCTGACCGCGTTCCAGTTCGCGCTGGATCTTGCGAAAAGGGTGAAGGCGGAGGTGAAGGTCGTCTTTGTCGTGGATTCCCGCAAGACCGATCTGCCCATCATCTACACGGCGAGTCACTTCGACTACGGCTTCGAGCGCGTCTATATCCCACCCGAACCGGGGTTGAAGGGATTCTATGACCGGGTCCGCAAGGACATCCGCTCCTTCGCGGAAAACTGCCTCTCCCTGTGCAAGAAGGATGCGGACGCGGCCCGCGTGGCCATGACCCCCATCGTGCGCGAAGGTCTGCCCTCCGGGATCCTTACCGAGGAGGCGCGCTCGGGTGACCTCCTGGTGATCGGCCAAAAAGGAGAGAACGCTCATATCGAAAGGGCCATCGTGGGCTCGACCACGGAGGATGTGGTGCGCTCAACGCCCCGGCCCGTGCTCGTCTGTCCCGCCGTCTTCCGCAGCCCCGCGCGCGTTCTCTTTCCCTATGACGGCAGCCCCGTGGCGGAAAGCGCCCTGCAGTTTTGCGTGAACGCGTTCGGCAGACTTTGGGAGGAGATGGTGGTGCTTACGGTCACGGAGGAGATGGAGGAAAGCTTCCCCTTCGATACGGAGCTGGGGTATCTGGGAACACATGGAATCCCCTACCGGCTGGTGATGGAAACAGGCAAGCCGGTGGACACGATCCCGCGTGTGGCCAAGCGGGAGAAATCCGACATGATCCTCATCGGCGCACATGGCCGGCATAAGATACGCGACTATCTCCTCGGTTCCACTGCCTCCCACCTCATCCGCAAGAGCGAATTGCCCGTCCTCGTCGCGTTCTGAGTGGAAGGCTCGGAGAGAACGGACGAGACCGCGTGAGGGAAAGAGAGGGCTGCCGTGCGGACCCCCGCCGAGCGGAACCTAGCGGCCGAGCGCATGGTGAGGCTGCAGCTGGAGATCCGCGGCATTCGGGACGCAAGGGTTCTTGCCGCGATGCGGACGGTGCCGCGGCACCTTTTCGTGCCGTACGGAAGCCGCGACTCTGCGTACGAAGATCGCCCCGTGTTCATAGGGCACGGGCAGACCATCTCGCAGCCCTATATGGTGGCAATCATGACGGAATCACTCGAGCTGCGCGGAGGGGAGCGCGTTCTTGAGATCGGCACGGGCAGCGGTTATCAGACCGCCGTGCTGTCGGAGCTGTGCGCGGCTGTCTTTAGCGTGGAGCGCATCCCCGAGCTGGCGGCATGGGCGGGACAAGCGCTGGCTGGGCTGGGGTACGGGAACGTGGCCCTGCGCACCGGTGATGGCAGCGAGGGATGGCCCGAGCATGCGCCGTTCGACAGGATCCTCGTGACCGCCGCGGCGCCTTCCGTGCCCCGCGCGCTGAGCGATCAGCTCACCGACAACGGCGTGCTGGTGGTTCCCGTGGGAGACTGGCGCAGGTCGCAGGAGCTTGTCGTGGCGCGCAGAGTCGGCGCAGCGGTGAACATCGAGCGCGGCATCGGCTGCAGGTTTGTTCCCCTGATCGGGAGAGGCGGCTTTCCCGACCAGGGCGTTGACAAATAAAGGGCGCCGGCGCCCAATACTCTCCGCAAAGAGGACCAGAGAGACATGGCAGTACCTGTTTTTAGGCCGACAGTGAAGCGCAAGGACATGGGCAGCGTGCTGTCCTGCATCGTCTCGGACAAGATCGGCCCCGGCGAGATCTCCCGGGAGCTCGTCGCTCGAATCTGTCACCTGCTGGGGCATGCCGGAGGAGTGTCTCTGGCCAATACCTACCTCGCCCTGTCCGTCGCCCTGGAGGCGCTGGGGCTCGGGCCGTCTGATCCCGTGATCCTGTCCGCGCTCGCGCCGGCCGTATGGCTGCGCGTCCTGCTGGACAAGGGCATGGTGCCCCTCGTGGCGGACGTGGATCCCGAATCGGCGATGATCGATCCGCGGCAGGTGGCGGCTTTGGTTCAGAAGGGAGCGAAGGCCATTCTGGTTCCGCATACGGTGGGCATCGTTGCCGATATCGATGGCCTGAAGGCGCATGGCATTCCGGTTCTGGAGGATGCGTCACAGGCTCTGGGCGGGCAGACGGGGGGGGTTCCATGCGGCGGCTCGGGCGATGTGTGCCTTCTCTCCTTGAACCCTGAGAGCATAGTGACCTGCGGAGGAGGCGCGCTGGTGATCGCCCGCAACAGACAGGTCGCCGCCGCTCTGCGCCGCATCCAGGAAGGCTCGCCGCTGTACACTCAACTTGCCGACATGAACGCGGCGCTGGGCATTTCCCAGATCGCCGCGCTGGACAGCTTTATTGCCGCGCGCCGCGAGATAGCCGCCGTGTACGGGCAGTCATTGTTAAAATCACGGCATCGGCCGCTGATCCAGAAGTGTGATGCCGACAATGTCCTTTCCTCTTTTCCCGTTGCCCTGGCGGATGGGATGAAGGAGGTGCGGCACTACGCGTTGAAGAAGAACGTGGACACGGCGCCCGCGTTCGCCGATTCCATCGCCGCGCTGGAAGAATCTCCCGCTGCCCACTGCCAGAACGCACGCTCGCTGACGCTGCGCTGCCTGCTCTTCCCGCTGTATCCGATGATGGGGAAGCGGGACGTGGAGGCGGTCTGCAAGGTGCTGGCGACATTGCCGTAGACATGGATGTCGAGCTCGGCCGAGTCCAGGGATGGACGAAAGGCCGAGCGTAGACACGGGGGGCGAGGGCGAGCGCTGCCGGCGCTCCACTCTTGCCATCTGCTCGCGGCGCAACTATAGTTATGCCCACATGTCCGGTAAGCAGCGGGAAATTCACAAGGTATTGACAGTCATCAACTCGCAAAAGGACGACGTGCAGAGCGTCGTGCGCTCCATCATGGATTTTACACGCGCCCGAAACATGGAAATGGTATCCCTGGATTTCTCCCGCCACGCCAGCCCTGAGAACCTGGCGGACGTGGATCTTGCCATCGCCCTGGGCGGAGATGGAACGCTGCTCGCCTGCGCGCGGATGCTCGCTGACAGGGAGGTGCCGATCCTTGCGGTCAACATGGGCGATTTCGGGTTCATTACCGAGGTGTCGAAAAACGAGCTGATCGAGACGTGGGAGAAGTTTCTGGACGGCCGTCTGGGCGTGAGCGAACGTCTCATGCTGTCCGTGGCCGTGCAGAGGGACGGGGCGCGGGTCGCCGCATTCATCGGACTGAACGAGGCGGTGATCGGCATCAAGGGCATCTCCCGCATGATCCGTTTGAAGATATTCCTGTCGGACGCCTACATGGGGCGCTACCGCGCGGACGGCGTTATCGTTGCAACGCCCACCGGCTCCACGGCGTACTCCATGGCAGCGGGCGGGCCCATCCTGCACCCGGAGATGGAGGCCTTCATCCTCACGCCGATCTGCCCCTTCACCCTCTCCAACAGGCCGACGGTGGTGCCGGCCACGGAGATCCTCCGGGTGGAAGTTGAAGAGCCGCAGAAGGTGGAAACGGTGCTGACCATCGACGGCCAGGAATCGTTCCTCCTTCTGCCCAGGGACAGCATCACCCTACAAAAAGCACCCTGCAAGGCGCGGATCGTGCGCACCGACAAGCGCACCTTCTACGAGGTTCTCAGGACGAAGCTCAACTGGACGGGGGAGCCGCATGCTTGAAGAGCTGCACGTCCACAACTACGCCATCATCGACAAGCTTTCCGTGCGATTCTCCGAGGGCTTGAACATCCTGAGCGGCGAAACGGGCGCCGGCAAGTCGATTCTCGTCGGCGCGCTCGGGCTGCTCCTCGGAGACAAGACCGACACCTCGATCATCCGATCGGGCGCGGAAGAAACCACCGTCTCGGGCGTGGTAGCGCTGGGAGAAAACGGGGAGGCCAGGGAATGGCTCTCCGCCCACGGGATCGAGCCGGAGGAGGGGAGCGTGATCCTGCGTCGGATGCTGAAGGCCACTGGACGCGGCTCCCTCTTCATCCAATCCAGCCCGGTGACGCGGGCGGACCTGCACGACTTTTCCACGCTCCTCTTTGACCTGCACGGCCAGCACGAGCACCAATCGCTCCTGGACCTGGAGAATCATCGCAAGCTCGTGGACCGGTGGGCGGGGACTGAGGATCTGGCGGAGCGCTTCCACGAATTGTACGCGTCACTGGCATCCCTGCGCGAACGGCACTCCAAGCTCGTGAGCGACGAGCGTGAAAGGCTGCGGCGCATCGACCTGCTCACCTACGCCGTCACCGAGATCAAGTCCCTGGAACCCAAGCCCGGCGAGGAGGAGGAGCTGGAGAAGGAGCTGGCCATCCTCGTGCATCATGAGAAACTTTTCACGCTGCTGGAGGAGGTGCATTCCCAGGTCGCGGAGAGCGCCGGGGGAACCCTGGCCACTCTTCGGAGGACCCGGCAGGCAATGGATGAGATCCTCGGCATCGATCCCTCCCTCTCCAAGCCCGCCCACCAGTTGGAGGATGCCTTTTACGAGATCGAGGATTTCGCGGAAATCATCCGGCAATACAAGTCAAAGGCGGATTTCAGCCCCGGCAGGCTTGACGACGTCCAGACCCGGCTCTCGGCCCTCCGGGCGCTGGAAAAGAAGTACGGCGACACCATCGAAGCGGTGCTCGCCTACCGCGCAGCCGGCGAACAGGAGCTGGCCGGCATGGAGAACTGGGAGGAGGAGAAAAAGAACCTCGAAACCGAGATCGCCCGCACGGAAAAGGAGATTGCAGAGAAGGCGCGGGAGCTCTCCGACAAGCGCAAGGCGTGCAGCGTGGTTCTCCAGAAGAGGATCGAGGAAGAGCTGCGGGAGCTGGGCATGCCCAAGGTGAGCTTTCGGGTGATGATCGCCGACGCGGCGCGGGCGGACGGCACGCCAGTCCTCACACCCTATGGAAAGGATTCCGTAGAGTTCGTCATATCTGCCAACCTGGGGGAGCCGTTCAAGCGTCTGCGCGCCATTGCGTCGGGCGGCGAGCTCTCGCGGGTGATGCTTGCGATAAAGGGCGTGCTGGCCGAGTCCGACCATGTAAGCACGCTCATATTCGACGAGGTGGACGTCGGCATCGGGGGGGAGGTGGCCTTGTCCGTCGGCGAACGCCTCTCCGCCCTTTCGCGGCACAAGCAGGTGCTCTGCATCACGCATCTCGCCACCATAGCGGTTCGCGCCGATAATCATCTCAGGATCGAGAAGGTGACTCAGGAGGGACGCACTCTCACAAAGGTGGAGAAAGTCACGGGTGCCGCACGGCAGGAGGAGATTGCGCGGATGCTGGCGGGGGACAGGAAGGGAGAGCTCTCACTCCAGCATGCCGGTGAGCTTCTGGCCAAGTACGGCCCGGGAAGGGATGAGCGGTGATGAAGAAGCCCAGCGAGGAAGCGCGACGCCGGTATTCCGACTACATCCAGGACTACAAGAACGGCATCGAATCGGTGCTCACCAAGGAGAAGAAGCTCAAGGAGGTGATCGCCAAGGGAGAGGCCGGCGCCAGCTATCAGAAGCTCGCGCTTGCTGACGACAACCTGAACATCGTCGCCAATTACCTTCTCATGAGCTCGCTGTCCCTTTCGTTTCTCGGCGTGAAGAACGAGGCGTTTCTCGGCGAAGCGCGCAAGTGCATCTACAAGGCCATCGTCTACCTGGAAGAGATCGTCTCGGCGTACATTGACGCGTCGTTTTCAGACTACGAGCCGGGGCTGGAATCCATTTCCGCCTTTTCCGACGAGAGCCGCTACAACCTTGTGCGCAAGATGGGCTTTACCATCGATTCGCTGGAGGAGGGCTTCGGGGAGAACTCCAAGTGGAAGTGGTCCTTCGTGGAGCTGGAAGGCAGATTCGCCGCTGTGGCAAAGAACATGCTCAACCTGAAGACCTTCGTCGCGGGCATGGATCCCCGCTCAGAGGGGTACTCTGCCAGAATGGCGCACCTGAGCCTTGCGCGTGAGCTTCTCCAGCAGGCAGCGGACCGCTACCGGGAGAAATACGAGCTTTCCACCATGCGGATAGACGACATCAAGGCGGCCATCAATTTCCTGACCGCTGTTCGCAGGCTGCACATCGTGCTGGGTGAAGCGGATCAGGCCGACGTGGTCAAGAAGAAAGCCGAGATCTGGCGGACCAAAATGGAGAATGACCTGAAAAAAGCCGAAGAAACGCCCAAGAAATAAGCGCGTCAGGCCGTAGGCGCGCGCGGCAACCCTTCCTTCAGGCCGTGAAGAGAGTCCGCCGGCAGGAGCTCACCGATCGTTGTTGTCACAGGCTTTCCGTTTTTTCCCGCGTAATGCACCGGCATATCCGGCGGGCAGAACTCGCTGAGCGCCTGCCGACAGGCGCCGCAGGGCCCCACGGGCTGCTCCGCATCCGGGCACGCTACGGCAATGGCCGTGAAATCCCTTTTTCCCATTGACACGGCGGCGAACAAGGCGCTTCTCTCCGCGCAGTTGGTGAGCCCGAACGACCTGTTCTCGACATTGGTCCCGGTAACCACGGATCCGTCCGCGCACAGCAGCGCCGCCCCCACGGGAAAACGGGAATAGGGCGAATACGTGAATCGCGCCGCTTCAAACGCGCGCGCGATCAACTGCTGGGGAGTGGGATTCTGCATTGACAATGCCCTCCAACGCGGATACCATGGCGCCGGTCGAAGGAACGACACGAGTGGCTTCCGCCGTCAAAAAGAAACGACCGTTGAGCGTCTTTTTCGCGGCGCTCATCATCATACTATTCTATTTCCTCCTTTTTCCCTATCCCCTCGGCAAGGATCTTGTTGCGCGGCCTGTCTGGGCGGTTCCGGTACCCAAGACCCCCGTCGCGGCCCCTGCTGGGGCGCCGGGCCCCGCCGCTCCCTTTCAGCTTGGCGACACGTTCGGGTACGTCAGTGCTGAGGGGGCCGTAGTGTATGCGGCCCGGACGTTGTTCCGCGTGGCGCTTTCCGATGCGGGTTTCGTGAACTACACGCGCCTGGGTACGGACTGGATAGTACAAAGCCCCGGCGGGGGCCGGATCCTCAGCTTCTCGGGCAATGGGTATCCCCTCCTGAGCCCTGAGGGGGACAGGATTTTCAACGTGAAAAGCGACCTTTCGGGGCTCATCGAGCTGGACAGCAGCGGCGAAACGCTCTGGAGCAGGGATTTCCCGGCAATGATGACAAGCATCTCGCTCCACGGTGACTCCCTCCTGGTTGGTCTTCTCAATGGCACCCTGGTTCTGCTGAACAGGAAGGGATACCCAGTGCTGGAGTATGCGCCGGCAGGGAGCCGGATTCCGGTTATCGTGGGAGATGCCGTCTCGGCTGACGGCTCGCTCATCGCCAGTATCTCCGGCATCGATCCGCAGTATCTCACCGTGATTCGCCGCCGGGCCGCGGGCCAGACCGCGCTTGCGCGGCTCGTCCTCTCCTCCGACTTCCGCAGAGAGGCGCGCATGGCGTTCTCCCCGGATGCGCGATTCCTTCTCTTCGAGACCGAGCAGGGGGCGGGGCTCTTCGACCCCGGTTCCCGCCGCACTTCCTGGGTAATGCTGCGGGGAGCGCTCTCCGGCATGGCCTTTGCCGCAGCCGGCCGGTATGCCGCGCTTTCCGCGCAGGACGGCGCCCGAGCCGAGCTTGCAATCATCGATCCGTTCAACCGGCCTTTGTATCGCGAGTCCTTCGCCGCCCGCGAGTTGACGCTGGGGAGCGTGGGAAACCAGATCCTGATAGCGTGGGAAGGGTGGCTCCTGCGCGTCAATGTCGAGGAACTGTGATGGGGGCGCCGGCCGCGGCGTCAGGGGTCCTGGTCCCATGGCGCATGGCAGCTTTGCTTTTTCTGTTCGCGGCCGCGCCCCTCTTTTCCCTGGACTGGCCGGTGGCGAATCCGATCATCACGGGCACTTTCGGTGAGGACCGGGGAGATCATTTCAACAACGGCATCGACATCGGAGGCGGCGACCAGGAGGTGCACGCGGTTCTGCCGGGAGAGCTGGTGTTCCGATACGATGAAGCTTCCGACTTTACATCGCTGCCCCGGGGGATCGGCTCCACCGTGGTGCTTCATCACAGCCAGGACATCCTCTCCCTCTACTGCCACCTTGCCAACGGCACCCTTGGCCCGGTCCACGCGCGGTACTCTCCATCGGACAGGATCGGAATCATCGGCGACTCGGGACATGCGAACGGAAAGCACCTTCACTTTAGCGTGTACGACGTGGAAGCCGGCTCCTACGTGAACCCGCTTGCTTTGCTCCCGCCTCTCGCCGACAGGCAGCCGCCCGTGATCAGGCGGATCCTGCTCGGGGAAGGGGATCAACGCCAGCCGCTGGACAATGGCTCGGTTGTGAAGCCGGGCAGGGGCGAGGTCTTCGCGGAGGTCTATGACCTGCGGGAAGACGTGCAGTTCAGCTGGACGCTCGCCCCCTACAGCGTGAGCCTCGCGCTGGACGGCGCCGGAGTTTCGCGGATCGCATTCGACTCCCTCCAGGTCAGGCAGGGAATGAGCGTGATCGGCGGAATCGGATTGTCCCGCGACGATGTGTATGCCTCCGGTGGACTCATCCGCTGCGGGACCGTGGAGGTGCGTTCGGGAGAGTCCCGCCTGCGCCTCACGGCGCGCGATTTCGCGGGAAATGAAACCGTAAAAGAGATTGGCTTCTCCGTGCGCAACTAGGAGGACCGCCGTGCCGAAAACCTACTCATCCGCTCCCGGCGCGGAGAGGCAGGAAACCATTGCCTGTCCGCTTTGCGGGGGAACCCGGGCGCGGTCTTTCCTCCTCTGTGAGGGCTTCGGCTTTGTCCGGTGCTCGGGCTGCGCGCTCGTGTACCAGAATCCGCGTCCGGTTTTTGAGGATCTGCGCAGAAGGTACGGGCCGCGCTATTTCTCTTACGAGCTCGCCAATGAGGAAAACTTTTTCGGCCTTATGCGCCTGGGGCTTCGCGACATCCATTTCCAGGAGCGTGCGGCCGCCCTTCCCCAGCCGCGCGCGTTTCTCGATGTCGGATGCGCCACCGGCATGCTCATCGAATTCATGAAAAAAGAGGGCTGGACCGTGTCCGGGGTGGACGTGTGCCGCGAATCCGCTGAGTTCGGAAGAGAGCGCCGGGGGGTGAGCATATTTGTGGGCACGCTGGAGGAGGCGGCGCTGCCGGCGGAAACGTTCGCCGCGGTTCATTTCTCCCATCTCATCGAGCACGTTCCCGATCCGCGCGGGTTCCTGGCCGAGGTGCGGCGAGTCCTGCGGCCGGGGGGATTCGCCATCATCACAACGCCGAACGTCGACGGCTTTCAGGCGCGGCTTTTCAGCAGGAGGTGGAGATCGGCCATCGCCGATCATCTGGTGCTGTTCTCGAAAAAAACCCTCTTCCGATTGATAAATGAGGCGGGGTTCACCATCGCGCAGACCGTCACCTGGGGGGGCCTTGCAAAAGGCACGGCGCCCTGGTTCATCAAGAGGCCCGCAGATTTCCTTGCAAAGAAATGGGGATTCGGAGATGTGGTTCTCTGCCTGGCGGTGAAGCGATAGGACCTATTTCTTTATCGAGATCAGGGTATCGAATTTTATCATCTGGAAGGTCTTGAACAGGGATTCACTGCATCCGCGGATCTGCAGCGTCCGCTCCTGCTCCGCCAGTTTTTTCCTGAACAGAAGTATCTTGCCCAACGCCGAGGAGTTGATGCTCTCCGTCTTCGAGAGGTCCAGCGTGATCACCGCGGTTCCCCCAGCGGCGAGCTCCTCCACTTGCCGGTGGAACTCGCTGGTCGTCTCACCGGAGAGCGAGCCGGTGACAATGAGCACGACTTCATCCTTGGAGATCTTCTTTTGCTCAAACATCGCTTACTCTCCTCTCACGGTGGCGCTTTCAAGCTCGGGACGCGTCACGAGCTCCAGATGATAGAAAACATCCTCGCTTTGCCGTTCAGTGCTGGTGGTGATTTTCCACACCCTGTACGCGATCATCCGCGCGCTCGGCAATGGAAGGGGAAGGGGGTTTCCGTTCAGATCCACGAGCTGATTCACCCGCAGCTCGTGCTCAATCTCCCTGCTGTCTCCCTCGGGGTAGACAATTGTGATTGTCCGCACCACTGGACAGGCATTCTAACCCCGATTCGCTGCTTGATCAACCGCGCCGCCGGACAGGCGCGTGCAGGCTGCCTAATCTGATTGCTCCTTCGAGCCTTCAATAAGGGAAAATGGCATCACCTTGCCCACGGCGTTCTCCGGCAGCTCTTCGATCAGAATGACCGTTTGAAAAGGAATCATGAGGTGATCCGACTTGCCAAAAGTCCTGCGGGTCTCTTCTTCCAGGGGATTGATGACGAGCTTTTGCTCCGTCGGGAACACCAGGCTCTTGATGGACACAAAGTAGGGGTGAGTGAGATCAAGGCTTTTTGCCATGAGCTCCACTTCCTTTTCCTTCCATTTGAAGTGAACACGGTAGAGGGACACGCTGAGTTGCTCCGGCTATGAGAATAGCCGCGTTGGCCAGAAGTGTCAAATTGTGCCGTATACTATACAACAGTTTCATAGTTCCGATAATTATTTGCCTTTTTCCGAATTTTTCTCACCTGACCCTGATTGACATCTCGTGTTTCAGAGATATGATGTGGCCATGGAGGTGGGAAAAAGTGGGAGAGATTAGGAAAAAGTGGTGAAGTAGTCCATGATCACAGGAGAATTCCGCTGCTCATTGGATGAAAAAGGCAGGCTGCTCATTCCTGCCAGGATGAGGTCCGAGGTGGCTGGCAACCTCGTCATTCTCACCCGGGGAGTCGAGAACTGCCTGTGGTTGTTTCCTCCGGAGGAGTGGAAGTCATTCTCGGAGAAGCTTATCGGATCGACCTCTCTTTTCCAGGAGGAGTCTAGGCTCATCCAGCGTCGCATGATCGCTCCTGCACAGGAGACAGAGATAGACAAGTCCGGACGCATCGTTATTCCTCCGACGCTCCGGGAATATGCGGATTTAAAAAAGGATTGCATCATACTTGGTATAAAAAAGTATATCGAAATCTGGTCCGAGACATCTTACCAGGCGTATCTTGAAACAAACGAGGCGAAATTCAAGGAAGCTGCGGAGAAACTAGGCGGGAGGATCACGCTTTGATCTTCCACCAGTCGGTGATGATCCCGGAGGTTCTCTCGTATCTCGTGCCTCCCTCCAATGGCGGGCTCTTGATCGATGCCACCCTGGGCGAGGGCGGACACGCAGAGGCGTTTCTTAAGCGCTATCCCCGGCTTTCCCTGATCGGCGTGGATGCCGATGTCGCCATGCTGGAGATCGCCAGGGAGAGGCTTGCGCCTTTTTCCGACAGAACGCGCCTGGCCAACGATTGGTTTGGATCTTTCCTGAAAGGTTATGCGGAGGAGACCGCCGCCGACCTCGTGCTGATGGATCTCGGCATTTCCCGGTTCCATTACGAGGCGAGCGGTCGAGGTTTCTCTTTTGACAGGGATGAAAAACTGGACATGCGGCTGGGGCAGGACCTTCCCACAACCGCTGCGGACATTGTGAATACCGCGGCGCCTTTGGAGCTTAGCGACATCCTTTTCCGCTATGGGGAAGAGCGCTTTACACGCTCCATTGTGGCAAGGATCGTCAGGGAACGGGCCCGGTCCCCGATCACCAGCGCGGTGCGGCTGGCCAACCTTGTCGCGGCAGCAGTGCCTGACCAGTACCGGCACCGCAAGATCCATCCCGCCACACGCACGTTCCAGGCCTTGAGGATCGCCGTCAATCGAGAGCTGGAGCAGCTGGAAACAGGGCTCACCGAGGCGGTACGGATCCTTGCACCGGCCGGAAGGATCGGGGTCATCTCGTTTCATTCGCTGGAGGACAGGATGGTAAAGACCTTCTTCCGCGAGAAAAGCAAGGAGTGTACGTGCCCTCCAGAATGGCCGATCTGTCAATGTGGGGGGAAAGCGGAGCTTCGCCTGGTCACGGGCAAGCCCGTCACCGCCTCCGAGGAGGAGGTCTCCCGCAATCCGGCAAGCCGCAGCGCCAAGCTGCGTGTTGCGGAGAAGCCGCGCGCGCAGCGGAGCGTTGAAGGAGTGCGCGCCGAGGGGGGCACGTGAAAAGGATCGTGACGGCTATTCTCTGTCTGGCTGTTCCAGGTCTTCTTTTCCTGAATGCCTGGGAGGGGTATCGATACAACACCCTGTCCGACCAGGTCGCGGCGCTGGAGCAGCAGCAGAAGGCGCTCCTGGAAGCCAACCGTGACGCCATCGGCCAGATCGCTTACGAGAGCTCGCCGGAGCGGGTGGCGCAAAAAGCCGCGGTGCTCGGGCTTGCGCCGCCCGATCAATCCGCCGTGACCCGGCTGCAGGTCGAGTCCGCCGTTTCAGGAGGGCAGGCGCAGTGACGGCGACAAGCGCGGAAAGGGGCATCTTCTCATTCCTCTCCCTGGCGTCCTCCACGGGCGGACGCATTGTTGCCCCTTTGCGGCGCGACAGCGCCATCGCCGCGGTCGCAAGCGATTCAAGGAAGGTGGGGGAAGGATGCCTCTTTGTCGCGCTGCCGGGCGAAAGGACCGATGGGCATGAGTTTCTCAGCCAGGCCGCCGAAGCTGGCGCTGCCGCCCTGCTGGTTTCCGAGGCTCAGGCCGGGCAAAGGGCGGGAGAGCTCGCGGCGCTTGCCCAGCGCCATGGGATCGGCATTGTGGCGGTGCGCGACACGCTGGCGGGTTTGCAGGACCTTGCGCGGTTCCATATGCGGGGGCTTCCTGCAATGACGCGGATCGGCGTCACGGGCTCCAACGGGAAGACGACCACCAAGGAGATCATCGGCTCGATCCTGTCACGCGCCGCCAGCACCGCCATGAACGAGGGAAACTTGAACTCGGAGATCGGGCTGCCGCTGGCGTGTTTCGCCGTTGCGGCCGCGCATCGCTACGCGATATTCGAGATGGGCATGAATCGCGCCGGAGAGATGGATGTGCTCGTCGACATCGTGCGTCCTGACCTGGCGTTGATCACCAACATCGGCACGGCGCACGTAGGGATGCTCGGGTCGCTGGATGCAATTGCCGCTGAAAAGAGGAAGATTTTCGCTTACTTCGACGGACGACAGACCGGGTTTCTGCCGGAGGAGGAGCGATATCGCGAGTTCCTCGCCAAAGGCGTCCCGGGCAGGTTCGTTTCCTTTGGGCCGAAAAGCACCCCGGGCTACGGGGGAAGCGAGAGCATGGGACTGGGTGGAACGCTCATCCACTGGGAGGGGTTCCGGATCCGCTTCCCGCTCTTCGGTCAGCACAACCTCGCGAACGCCCTCGGGGCGATCTCGGTGGCGCGCGAGCTGGGCGTCCCGAACGCGGAGATACGTGACGGTCTGGAGGCCGTTACTCCGCTGTTCGGGCGGTCCCAGGTGATAAACGGTCCGGTGACGGTAATTGTGGACTGCTATAATGCCAACCCTGACTCCGTGGAGCGGGCGCTCGATTTCTCGGAGGCGCTCCCCTGGCCGGGGAGGAAGATCGCCGTGCTGGGCGGCATGCGCGAGCTGGGGGAGGAGACGGGTCCGGCGCACGCGGCGCTTGGCCGGAGGCTGCGGGGAACGGGCCTTGATGCCCTGTTTCTCTTCGGGGAGGAGATGGAGCACGCGTGGAAGGCGATCGGCGGCTCGCCCGTGGAGGCGCGCTGCGCCTGGCTCACTGACCTGGGCACACTCAGGCGCCGGCTCGCGGATTTCTTGAGGACGGGGGATATGCTGCTCATCAAGGGTTCCCGCGGCGTGGAGCTGGAAAGACTGCTGCCGGGGATCGCGATCGCCAGCGAGGCCATGCGGCAGCTCGACTCGGGATCAGGCAATCGCGGCAACAAGGGGGATGCTTCGTGCTGAAGTTGCTCTTCCCGCTGCGGCAGTATGTGTCGTTCTTCAACATTTTCCAGTACATCACGTTCCGCTCCGCGTACGCGGCCGTCACGGCGCTCCTGATTTCCTTCCTTTTCGGCCCCTGGATCATTGGCCGTCTGCGGGCTTTGAAGACGGGATGGACCGTGCGGGAGGACACCCCTTCGAGTCATCAGGCAAAGACCGGCACGCCGACCATGGGTGGTGTGCTGATCATACTGTCCATCGGGATATCCCTCCTCCTGTGGGAGGACCCGACGAGCGTCCACACGTGGCTGCTCCTTTTCGCCACGCTGGGCTTCGGGACTATCGGGTTTGTGGATGACATGTTGAAGATGTCTCCGCGGAAGAGAGGGATCAGCGCCGGAGTGAAAATCGGAGGCCAGATCGTGGTCTCCACGATCATTGTCACCGTGCTGTATATCCAGCGAACCGACACGACCACGCTCCTATACCTGCCGTTCCTCAAGCACGCGGTCCTCGACCTGTCATGGCTGTACATCCCGTTCGCCGTGATCCTCATGGTCGGATATTCGAATGCCGTGAACCTCACCGACGGCCTTGATGGCCTGGCCATCGGGCTGGTCATCATGGTGGGGCTCGCTCTCACAGTCCTTGCGTACCTCACCGGACGCGTGGACTACGCCGATTACCTCCAGATCCCCTTCGTCAAGGGCGGAGGAGAGATCGCCGTATTCTGCCTTGCCGTTGTTGGCGCGGCCGTGGGATTTCTCTGGTTCAACGCGCACCCCGCGGAAGTGATGATGGGCGACACGGGAAGCCTTTCCCTGGGCGGCGTTCTAGGCGTGGTGGCGATTATTCTGAAAAAGGAGATCTTGATCCTCATCCTGGGCGGGGTGTTTGTCCTGGAGACGCTGTCGGTTGCGATCCAGGTGGCGTCGTTCAAGCTCACCGGAAAGCGGGTGTTCAAGATGGCTCCCCTGCATCACCACTTTGAGCTGAGCGGCTGGCCGGAAAGCAAGGTGGTGGCGCGCCTGTGGATACTGGGAGGGCTCTTCGCGATCCTGGGTCTCTCGACCCTGAAGATACAGTAGGCGGAGGGGGAATGGAGAGGATTGAAAAACAGCGCGGCGACATGTTCCTGATCATGCTCCTGGTCGTCACTCTCGGCGTTGGTTTATCGCTGTTGTTCTCCAGCTCCTATTCCTTCTCCAGCAGGACCTACCACGATCCCCTGTATCTCATGAAACGGCAGCTCCTCTGGGCCGGTCTGGGAGGCGTCGCGGCATTCGTTGTATCGATGACGCCGCTTTCGGTCTTCCAGCGCTGGATGCCGCTCATCCTCCTTGTCACGCTTCTTGCCCTTTTGCTTCCCTTCCTGCCGGGGCTGGGCACCTCCATCCTGGGATCCCGGAGGTGGATTGCCCCGTTCGGGCTCTCCTTCCAGCCCTCCGAGCTCGTGAAGCTCAGTCTCATCCTCTACCTCGCGTCCTACTTCGCCCGGCGGGAGGCGGGGGAGAGGGCGACGATGAACACATTGATTCCGCCGTTCATCGTCATCTGTCTCTTTGCCGGCATCATTCTTCTCCAGAACGATTACTCCACCGCGATTTTTGTGCTGGCCACCGGCCTCGCGATGCTGTACATCGCCCGGGTGCCGGTGCTGCATTTCATTCTGGTGATCCTGTTCACCGTTCCGCTGGGGTTCCTGCTCCTCTTCACCCGAGAGCACAGGGTCCAGAGGCTGCTGGCGTTTTTCGATCTTTCTTCCCATAGCGCGGGTACCGGCTACCAGATTGTCACGGCAAAGGCGGCGCTCGTGAGCGGCGGGCTGTGGGGAAGGGGGCTCGGCCGCAGCGCGGCCAAGCTGGGGCCCCTGCCCATGTCGTATTCGGATTTCATCTACACTATCGTCGGCGAGGAGACGGGCCTGCTCGGAGCGCTCTTTATCATTGCATTGTTCGCGCTTCTGGCGTGGCGGGGCTTTCGGATCGCGCTGCGCTCAGAGGACAGGTTCTCTTCCTATGTTGCTTTCGGCGTCACCGCCGCCATCTGCCTTCAGGCTTTGATGAACATGGCGGTCGCCGTGGGTCTTGTTCCCACCACCGGCGTCACGCTTCCCTTTTTCTCCGCGGGAGGATCCTCACTGTTCACCACGCTGATCATGTGCGGGCTTCTCGTGAATCTTTCCCGGAGGGCGTCCAATGTCTAGCGTTTTCACGATGCGCGACCGCACGGAGGAGGAGGGAAAGCCCATCACGCGTTGGGCGCGCCCGATCTTGATCGGCATCACCGCGCTGTGCGGCGCGGTGCTCCTGGCCCGGTTCGTTGCGGAGCCGCTTATGACAATCCACCACGTGGTGGTGCAAAGCGACGTGCCGCTCGCCGATGATCAGGTGCTCGCCCTGTCGGGCATCCAGGGCGGCGAGCACTGGTACACCGTTGCCGGCCCGGTGATTCAGAAAAGGCTGGAAGCCAACCCCTTGATCCGGCGCGCCCAGGTGGAGAAGGTCTTCCCCGATACGGTGCGCATGATCGTTTGGGGCAGGCAGCCCGCCGCGCTTGTGCTTGCCGCTGCCGGCGGGCGCAGCATTCCCATTCTCGTGGATGGGGACGGCGTGGTGTTCAAGGTCAGCGCCACAAGCGCGGACATCGATCTGCCCGTGGTTTCCGGGCTCACGGCGGGGGACGTTTCCCTGGGGGCGCAATTGCCTCATCCGTACCGCGCCCTGTTTGCCGATTTACGGGAGCTGCGGGAAAAGGCGCCGACCCTTTACGCTCTGGTGTCCGAGGTGAGGATTGTGTCTTCAGGCGACACGGTTGCCCAGTCGTCCGAGGACTACGACATGCTCCTGTACCTTACCTCTTCCCCCGTGCCGGTTCGGCTGCGCGGAGCCATCGACGAGACTCTGGTGAAGTATACGCTCATGGTGCTCGACCTCTTGTCGCGACAGGGCGTTTTGAAGGATATTCAGGAGCTCGATTTCCGCGGCGGAGATGTAGTGTATAAAATGTCTGCGCGGAGTACCGACGCAGCCAGAGATGCGCGGAGTACCGACGCAGGTACGAAGGGGGGATAGGACGGTGGCGGCATCCGAGGAGCTGATCGTCGGGTTGGATATCGGCACCACCAAGGTGTGCGCCATCATCGGCGAGTTCAACGAAACGGGCCAGCTGGAGATCATCGGCGTTGGCACCACACCATCGCGCGGCCTGCGCCGGGGCGTGGTGATCAACATTGAGTCCACCGTGAAATCCATACAGAACGCCGTGGAATCTGCTGAGCTCATGTCGGGCCGCGAGGTGCACGGCGTGTACACTGGCGTGGCCGGCGGGCACATCGAAGGCATCAATTCCCGTGGGGTGGTCGCTGTCACGGGCAAGGATAGAGAGATCACCAAGGAGGACGTGGACAGGGTCATCGATGCGGCCAAAGCCATCGTCATCCCCATGGACCGGGAGGTGCTGCACGTCATCCCGCAGGAGTTCATTGTTGATCAGCAGGGCGGCATAAAGAACCCCGTCGGCATGGTCGGGGTCCGTCTGGAAGCCGAGGCGCACATCATCACGGGAGCAGTCACCTCCGCGCAGAACATCGTGAAGTGCGTCAATCGCGCCGGCTTCAAGGTGAACGACATCGTCCTGGAGCCGCTGGCATCTTCCAAAGCGGTGCTTTCCCCGGACGAGCGCGAGCTGGGCGTCCTGCTCATCGATCTGGGCGGCGGAACGACCGACGTCCTGGTGCATCTGGAGGGCGCGCCCTACCACACCGAGGTTCTCTCCATTGGCGGAGAGCAGGTGACCAGCGATCTGTCCATCATGCTGAAGACGCCGCTGGAGGTCGCTGAGAAGATCAAGAAGGAGCACGGCTGCTGCTACGTGCCCTCCGTGCTGGAGGACGACGAGGTTGTGATCCCCGGCGTCGGAGGACGGCCGGTGCGCAAGATCGGAAGGCGCAGCATGGCGGAGATCATCCAGCCGCGCATGGCGGAGATCCTCGGCATGGTGAAGGAGCAGATCGAGAAGAAGGGGTACCTGCATCTGCTGGGCGGCGGGGTGGTCCTGACCGGCGGAGGATCGCTGCTCGCCGGAGCGGGGGAGCTCGCCTCCGAGATCTTTGGGCTGCCGGCGCGAATCGGCTACCCGGTGAAGCTTGGCGGCCTGGTGGAGGAATACCACGATCCCATGTATTCCACCGGCGTGGGGCTCGTGATGTACGGCGCCTCGCGCGAAGGCAGCGAGGGCTTTGACACCAGCTCCAGCGAGAGCACATTCACCAGCGTATGGGAGAGGATGAGGACCTGGTTCAAGGACTTTTTCTGATAACCGCATGAGGGACGGCGGTGCGCGCCACGCACGAGAGCCGCCCTTCGCAGATTCATGCAGGGGAGGGGACATGAATATCGAGCTTTTCGACACCGCGGGCGCCAGCCCGACAGTCATCAAGGTTGTCGGCGTGGGGGGCGGCGGAAGCAATGCCGTCAACCGCATGATCGCCATGGGGCTGAAGAACGTCTCGTTCGTGGCAATCAATACCGACCAGCAGGCTCTTCACAACTCCAATGCGGAAACCCGGTTTGCCATCGGCACCAAGCTTACCGGAGGGCTCGGCGCGGGCGGCATCCCCGAGATAGGAGAGAAGGCCGCACAGGAGGACCAGGAGAGCGTTCAGAATCTCCTGAAAGGCGCGGACATGGTATTCATCACCGCGGGCATGGGCGGAGGCACGGGGACCGGTGCCGCGCCGGTGGTCGCCCACGTGGCGCGCCAGATCGGCGCCCTCACGGTCGCCGTCGTGACCAAGCCCTTCGACTTTGAGGGCAAGCGCAAGATGCAGCTCGCCGAAGAGGGCATCGAAAAGCTTCGCCTGGAGGTCGACACCCTCATTACCATCCCCAACCAGCACCTGCTGAAAATCGCGGAGAAGCGCACGCCCATCCGTGAGGCCTTCTTCATGGCCGACGAGGTGCTGCGCCAGGGCGTCCAGGGCATCTCGGACCTCATTACCGAGCCGGGGGAGATCAACATCGATTTCGCCGACGTGCGGACCATCATGAAGGGCAAGGGCGACGCGCTGATGGGCATCGGCATCGGCGCCGGGGAGAATCGCGCCACGGACGCCGCCACCAATGCCATCAACAATCCGCTGCTGGAGGACGCGCGCGTGGAAGGCGCGAAGGGCATCCTTGTGAACGTGACGGGCGGGTTCGACTTCTCCCTCTCCGAGTATGAAGAAGTACTAAAGATCATCACGGCGAACGCTGACGACGATGCTTTGATCATTGCCGGCACTTCCATCGTGGAGTCCATGAACGACCGGCTGCGGGTCACCGTGATCGCCACCGGCTTTTCAACCGAATCGCCGCGGCAGACCGCCCTTGAGGCCGGGCGCGCCGAAACCGAACGCGCCGAAGGGGAGATTATTCCTTACGAAGAGTGGGCCTCCATGGGAAAAACCGGCAGCCGCAAGAACGCGGAGGACTTCCTTCTGGGAAGGAATTCGCGGGAGGCTGACCTGAGCGTGCCCACGATCCTTCGCGAGAAGCGGATCGTCGGCCAGAAGGATTGATGGGGAGAAGGGATGGCTGGCCAGAGCGCCCGCGCCGGGAAAGAGACACAGCGCCCCCCCGTTGAGGAGAGCTCGCGGAGCGCCGCGTATGATCGCGGTTCGGAGGCCCGGCAGGAGCATCCGGAGGTGCTCCTATTCCGCGGCTACCTTGCCGCGGAGCGGCGTCTCTCTCCTACCACGGTCGCGACCTACGCGACGGAGGCGCGCGCCTTCATGGCGTTCCTGGAGCAGGCGGGAAAAAGCGTGGCAGAGGCGGGCGTCGATGAAGTCAGCGCATATTTCGATAGCCGTCAGGTGAAAAACATCGATCCCCGCACTCTGGCCAAGTCCGCGTCAGCGATCCGCTCCTTCTATCGATTTCTTGTTCTGGAGGCACGGACCACTACCAACCCCGCACGCCTGGTCGAAGCGCCCCGCGTGGCCATGAGAATCCCCCGGTACCTGCCCGTGGAAGACATTGAGAAGCTGCTCAATGCGTGCGACCCATCTGAGGTGCTTGGCATAAGGGACAGGGCGCTGTTCGAGCTGATCTACTCCTGCGGCTTGCGGGTGAGCGAGGCTGTCACGCTTACCGTCGACAGGGTCTCCTTGAAAGAAAGCGCGGTCCGCGTCATGGGCAAAGGCTCCCGCGAGCGTCTTGTGCCGTTGGGGGAGCGGGCCAAAAAGGAAATCACCCAGTACCTCGCCGTGGCGCGTCCCCCGCTTGCCGGCAAAAGGAGGGTGGATGCCCTCTTTCTCAGCCGCAGCGGCAGGATGTTGTCCCGAAAAACGGTCTGGAAGATATTCAAGCGCCTGGCGCTCGGAGCCGGGCTGGCGGGAAAGGTACACACGCTCCGGCATTCCTTTGCCACACACCTGCTGCAGGGCGGCGCAGACCTGCGCTCCGTGCAGGAGCTGCTTGGCCATGCGGACATAGGCACCACACAGATCTACACGCACGTGAGCCAGGAAATGCTGAAACGGACGCATGAGGAGTTCCATCCCAGGGGTGGACAACTGCAGGTTGTCCCGACAGCGGAGCAGAGCGGGAACCCCCGCGGGACGCGCGAAAGCCCGGCACGTGAAGGGGGCGGCGCGACATGAAAGCCGAAAATGTATTCCTGCCATTGAAGAAAGGCATGAATGAACAAGATGTGCTCTGTCTTTTTGGGCTTGCCCATGTGGAGTTTCTGCGCCCTCGCGAAAAGCTCCTCCTGACGGACATGCTGGGATCGGCATCACGGATATTCGAGCTTTCGCTGACGGATTTGGCTGGTCTGCTTGGCAGGAAGCTTTTCACTCGGCTGTGGCGGCCTGAGGAGATCCTGCGCGCCGCGGAGACGACACGAAAGCTCTTGACCGACGGCGGGATGCACAGCATCTTTTATTGGGACTCAACGTACCCGCCGCAGCTTCGCGAGATATACGATCCGCCCGTGACGCTTTTCGTTCGCGGAACGCTTCCCGATAATGGAGGTTCTCTGGTCGGAATCGTTGGCACTCGCTTCCCCACGGGGGCTGCTAGAACCGCGGCTTTCCGGCTCGGATTCGACCTGGGAAGCCAGGGCATAGGCGTGGTATCGGGGCTTGCGCGCGGAATCGACACCGAGGCGCATGAAGGATGTACGGAGGCGGGAGGTCGTTCCGTGGCGGTGTTGGGGAACGGTATCGACATTGTCTATCCCGTCTCCAGTCGCGCCGCTGGCATGATGATTCTCGCGCGGGGAGGCGCCCTTATCAGCGAATACCCGCCCGGCGTGCCTCCCCTTCAGCACCATTTTCCCGCGCGCAACAGGATCATCAGCGGCCTGTGCAGGGCCGTGGTCGTGGTGCAGGCCCCTGAGCGCTCCGGCGCGCTCATCACCGCGGAATACGCCCTTGACCAGGGCAGGGACCTGTGGGTGCATTCCGCGGGCGTTGTTGGCAGCTCTGGTGCCGGCACGCACCGGCTCATGGAGTCCGGGGCGCCGGTGTTATCCAGCGCGGCTGACCTGATGCGCGACTGGGGCGTGACGCCGTCCGACCGGGGTGCGGCTTTTATTTCCTCCGACGCCTCAACGGTAGAACGTCTGGCAAGGAATCTTAAGGAAGAGATCAATGGCACCTGCGCATTGCGTGCCGGAGAATTATATTGGAGAGGATGATGCAGCAAAAAAAGCCGCGGGATGCCGCGGCGGGGAAACAGAATCCGCGGCGTACCGCGGCGGTGAAACAGAATCCGCGGCGTACCGCGGCGGGGAAAAAGCAGGTTCTGCTTATCGTCGAATCGCCTGCCAAGGGCAAGACTATAGAGAAGTACCTCGGCAAAGGCTACACGGTAGCGGCTTCCATGGGTCATCTCATCGATCTGCCCAAATCGCGGCTCGCGATCGACGTGGACAACACATTCGAACCCGAATATATAACCGTTCGCGGCAAGGCCAAGATTCTGAAGGAGCTGAAGCAGAAGGCAAGGAAGGCCGACACCATCCTGCTGGCATCAGATAATGACCGGGAGGGGGAAGCCATTTCCTTCCACCTCAGCAAAGCGCTCCTGGGGGGAAAGACCCCTCTGGACATCCAAAGGATCACGTTCAACGAGATTACTCCCAAGGCCATCAGGGACGCCGTGGCACACCCCGGTAGAATCGACATGTCCAAGGTCAACGCGCAGAAGGCGCGCCGGATTCTCGACCGGATCGTCGGCTATTACCTTTCCCCGCTTCTTTGGAAAAAGGTGAAGAATGGGCTGTCCGCGGGACGGGTGCAGTCCGTCGCGCTTCGGTTGATCTGCGACCGCGAAGCGGAGATTGAAGCCTTCCTCCCGGAAGAGTACTGGAGCCTGGAGGTCGACCTGCGCAAGGGCAAGCACATCCTCAGGGCCCAATTGGTGGCCATTGACGGTGAGAAACCGGCGCTTGGCTCGGAAAGCGCAGCCGAGCATTGCATGGAGGA
>JBEKQU010000033.1:0-50162 GCA_049519415.1 Spirochaetia bacterium | reverse complement strand
TGTCGGCCCGCTCGGCCAGAGGGGATTTCTCCCCACGGCTGGACCCTGCTACCGGGCGCTCCGGCGCTTACCCGGGCGGAACTCTCATCCGCTGGAACGGTGCGGCTTTTCACGACGCACCACAGGATCATTATATCATGGCAACGCAAGCTACGGAGCAGCAGGCGAGGGGAAGCGCAGTTTCGCGGGGGCGGGGAAGACCGGGTTCAGTACTCGAAGATCTTTCCCGGATTGAGGATCCCCTGTGGGTCCAGGGCGTGCTTGATCGACCGCATGGCTGCGAGCTGGATGGGGCCGAGATTCATCGGCAGATAGGCGCGCTTCACCAGTCCAATCCCGTGCTCGCCCGAGATCACCCCGCCCCTTTGCGCGACGTCCGCGTAGATGGCGTCGCTTGCCTCCTGCTTGTGCGCCCGCCAGTCCGGGATCTCTGAACCGATCGCCCCATCGATAAGGAGGGATTTGAGGAAATGGCTGTGGACGTTGCCGTCAGCGGCATGCCCATAGGTAGGCAGGGAGACGCCGAGCTTCGCCTCCAGGGAATGGACGAACCCCACGTGGGAGGCGATTTCGGAGCGCGGCACGGATACGTCGTACAACTCAACCGTTGCGGGTTTTATCGCCTCGTAGAGATTGCTGCGCAGCTCCAGGATCTCCGCCTGCTTTGCCTTCTGGTCAGAGAGCAGGACGTCCAGTGAACCCGCTGCCTCCATCGCCGTCCCGATCGTCGTGGCCTGGGAGAGCGTATCCTCCTCGTCCCTTCCGTCAAGGATGATCATAAGGGACGCCAGGCCAGCCCGGGCGGGCCAGGTCTTGTTCAACAGGCGTTCGGCGGCGCGCATGACAGAATGCTCCACGAACTCCACGGCGCAGGGAATGATGCCGCGGCCGAGCATGCCGGGCACGGCTTCGATGGCCTGCTGCACGGTTGCAAAGGGAGCGATGAGAGTCTGCACGGACCCCACCGGCGGGAGCAAGCCGATGGTGACGCGTGTAATGATCCCAAGCGTGCCCTCGGAGCCGATCATTAGCTCCAGCAGGTGGTAGCCGGAGCTGGACTTGATGAACTTGCCGCCCAGCTCCATGACATCGCCGCTTGCCAGAACCACCTGGACGCCGAGCACGAATCTCCGTACGGTGCCGTACTTCACCGCGCGTGCGCCGCCCGCGTTCGCAGCAACGGCGCCGCCGATGAACGCCCCGTCGTCCCCCGGATGCGGAGGGAAATAGAGGGACATCGAGTCCACCGCCTCGTAGAGTTTCCGCAGGGTCATGCCGGCCTGAACCGTGATGGTGTTGTTTTTCGGATCCGCATCGACTACCCGGTTGAGAAGCTCCATGGAGAGAACGATCCCGCCGGGCGATGGAATGCAGCCGCCGGCAAGGCCCGTGCCGCCGCCGCGCACCGTGAGGGGGACCTTTTCGCGTTGGCAGAGACGCACCAAGGCGGCCACTTCTTTCTCATCAGATGGTTTGACAACAGCGAGGGGAACGGACAGGAATTCCTGAGTGGCGTATTCATCGTGTCCCATTGGAGCGAGTGCATCGGGATCCGAGATCAACCGGTCTCCCACGATATCCCGTGCTCCCGAAAGCCATGATGCGCTGAGTGCCATACATCCTCCCGATGAAGCGTGCCGATGCGTACGCACTATAGCATGCCTTCGGCGCGCAAGTCAGCGCCACCTGAAATTCTATCTTGAGGGAGTCGGTGCGCGACGGTATAGTATGCGGGGAGAAAGAATGGCGAAAAGGAGAACGCTATGTTGTACGAGCTGCGGCAATACCGGGTCAGGAAGGGCAGGATGAAGCAATGGCTTCATCTCATGGAAGAGCAGATCATGCCGTTCCAGGTGTCCCAGGGAATGGTCATCCCCGCCTGCTTCACGGCGCCCAAGGAGGCCGACTTGTTCGTGTGGCTGCGACGGTTCAGGAATGAGGCGGAGAGGAAGCGGCTGTACCGCAAGGTTTACCAGAGCGACCACTGGAAAAATGTGCTCGCACCGAAAATAGACGCGATCCTGCGCACCGAGTCAATTCTGGTGACCCAGCTCGTCCCGACGCCGAAATCGGTGATGCAGTAGCGGTCAGAAATATCCTGCGTCTCCTCAACGCGGGAGAGAGCCGATGTGAACGCTTTTCATTCGCAGCCATTGCTGAAGGGATCGTATTTCTTGACAGCGCCATTGAGCGCTGTATAATGAAACGAAATTCCAAAACAAAAGGAGCGCTGTAATGAGTCTGAAACGATGTGTACTGGTTCTGATATGCGCCGCGTTTGTCGCGGGAACGGCGTTCGCGCAGGCAGGGAAGAAAGTCACCCTCAATTACTGGACATGGCGTCCCGAGGATGTCGACAAGTACGAGCAGCTTCTCACGGTCTTCAAAGCCCAGAATCCCGGCATCGACGTCGTGCAAACCGCTCAGAAGAACACCGAATACAACACGATTCTCACGGCCGCGCTGAGCGGCGGCGCGGGCCCCGACGTGTTCCAGAGCCGCGCCTACGGCGGTCTGGAAACATTCGCCCAGTCGGGCTACATGGAGCCCCTGGAGAAATACGTCCCCGAGCTCGCTTCATTCTCCAAGGCGGCTCTTGGCGGAGCCACGTCGATCAAGGACGGCAAGATCTACGGCGTGCCATTTGCCAGCCAGACCCTCTTCGTCTACTACAACAAGAAGATCTACAGCCAGCTTGGCCTGAAAGTCCCCGATACGTGGACGGACTTCATTGCGAACCTTGCCGCCATGAAGAAGGCAGGAATACAGCCGCTGGCCAACGGCGCCAAGGAGGGGTGGACCCTGGAGGTGATGATGGGCGCCCTGTGCCCCAACTTCTATGGGGCCAACACATTCTTTGACTCAGTTGTGAAGGGCAAGACAACCTTCCAGGATCCGAAGTTCCAGGCTTCCCTCGACAAGCTGAAGGAGCTCACGCCGTATATGCCTGATCTGTTCATGGGGGTGAGCTACACCGATATGCAGTCCGCCTTCATCAACGAGACCGCGGGGCACTTCATCGGCGGGAGCTTCGAGGCAGGGTATTTCAGCTCGCAGAACCCATCGCTCCAGTTTGACGTTTTCGCCGCGCCTGTAGCGAAGGCAGGCGACCCTCACTACGTGTCCGTCTACGCCGACGGGAACTTCTCAATGAACGCCAGCTCCAAGAACAAGGACGCGGCAGCGAAGCTCCTGCGCTTCTTCGCGAGCAAACAGACGGGCGATTTCTTCATCAAGAGCCTCAAACAGGTCTCCAGCGTTCCCGGAGTGGACACGAGCGCCGATCCGTTCATTGCCAAGGTCCTGACGCTCCAGAAGTATAACACGCCGTACATCTTCCTCGTCGGCTTCAGGTACCAGCAGCCGACAGGCTCCACCTTGATCCAGTCAGCCCTGCAGGGTTTCCTCGCGGGAAAGTTCGATTCCGCCGAAGTATGCCGCCAGGTGCAGGAAGGCATCGCGACCTACTACGCACCTTTCAAAAAATAGCAGGAACGGTCGAAAAGGGGGTGGCTCAGAGCCGCCCCCCTCCTGAAAGGTCATGACAAAAGCCGATATCCGCAAAGGCCTCTGGGTGACCCTTTTTGTGCTGCCGGGACTGGCGGTCGTTGTCGGCATCGTCCTTGTTCCGCTTTTCATGTCCCTGTACAACAGTCTTTTCAGCTGGAAACAGCTTCTGGCGGACCGGTTCATCGGGCTTGAGAACTTTCACAAGATTTTTGCGACAGAGCCCTATCGAACGCGTTTTTTCAATGCGTTCGGAAACAATATCCGTTGGTTCGTGGTGACGATGCTCGTGCAAAACTCGATCGGCCTGTTTTTCGGGTACACGCTCAGCCGCAGGATTGCCGGACACGGTTTCTATAAAAGGGTCTTCTTCATCCCCGTGCTTTTCTCCATCGTGGCTGTTGGATTTCTCTGGAGCCTGTATCTCAAGCCTACCGGGCTTGTGAACGGATTTCTCATTCTCTTAGGCAGGAAGGATCTCACAAGGGCCTGGCTGGGCGATCAGGCGCTGGCCACCTATTCCATCATCCTGGTGAACATCTGGCGGTGGGTGGGGTTTCCGAGCCTCGTCTTCCTGGCGGCAATCGACAACGTGCCCGTTGACTGCCTGGAGGCATGCCATCTCGATGGAGCCCGAGAAGGGACCGTCTTTTGGCGGATCATCCTTCCCCTCATCATTCCCGCCGTCACTGTCATCACCGTACTCACCATCATTGGAAGCCTCAACGTGTTTGAGCAGATCTACACGATGGCGGGCCTGGACGGCGCGCCGAACTTCTCCACCGATACCATTGGCACTCTCTTCTACCGGACAGCCTTCGGGTCGGTGGATTCCGGCAATCCCGAGATAGGCGTCGGATCAGCCATTGGCGTGGTGATCTATCTGCTCACCTTTGGGGCGTCCCTCTTCTCCATCGCCGCGTTGCGCGGCCGGGAGGTTGAGGCGTGACTACGGATCTGAGATTCCGGCATGCCTCCCCGCGGCGAAGAATCGCCATTGCGTTCATCGAGCTTCTCATGGCGGTGTATGTCCTGCTTGTCATCTATCCGCTTGTCAACATGGTCCTCTCCTCCTTCAGGTCCACCCGGGACATCTTCCGCGCGCCGTTCGCGCTGCCCAATCATTTCGACCTGGCCAATTATCGAAACGTCTGGATCAACAGGGGTTTCTATCGCTACTTCCTCAACAGCCTTCTGGTGACAGCCTGCGCCATGTGCTTTGTTCTCCTGCTGGGCTCCATGGGCGCTTTCGGCGTTTCACGCTACAGGTTCCGCCTGAATACGATCATCTCCATGCTTTTTCTCTCGGGCATCATGCTGCCGCTCAAGGCGGCCATCATTCCCCTGTTCCAGCTCATGAGACGATTCGGCCTCGTGGACAGGTATCCCTCGGTCATCCTCATCTTCATTGGCATGGGCCTTCCCTCGTCGGTTTTCATTCTCTCGGGTTTCATGAAAGCGATCCCCCTCGATCTGGAACACGCGGCGCGCATGGACGGCTGCTCTGATTGGACGATCTACCAGAGGATAGTGCTTCCGATGGTCACCTCAGCCATCGCGCTCGTTACCATCTACAACGCCGTCCCCATATGGAACGACTTCTTCTTTCCCCTGGTGTTTCTGCAAAGTGATCGCCTGAAGACCCTTCCGGTGGGCCTGACGAGCTTCTTCGGGCAGCACAGCACGGATTGGAGCCTCCTTTTCACCGGGCTTTCCATTGCAATCCTGCCCATTCTCGTGCTCTATCTTTTCATGGCGAAATACTTCATCCGAGGCATGACGGCGGGCGCCTTAAAATGAAAGGAAACGCGCCATGACAGGAGCCGAGATTGCGGCGTTGAGAAAGATCTACCAGGAAAATCTGACGGAAAGCGTCATTCCCTTCTGGGAGCGCTATAGCCCTGACAGGGAACGGGGAGGCTACTTCACGTGCCTCGAACGCGATGGGACGGTCTTCGATACGGACAAGTTCATCTGGCTGCAAGGCCGGCAGGTGTGGGGTTTCTCGCTCCTGGATCGCCTCCTCGGTCATGAGCCGCGCTGGGTGCAGATGGCGCGCCTTGGCGCTGAGTTCCTGCGCGCGCACGGCCAGGCAGAAAACGGCGACTGGTACTTTGCCGTGGACCGCGACGGCCGTCCGCTGGTTCAGCCCTACAACATCTTTGCCGACTGCTTCTGCGCAGTCGCTCTTGCCGAATACCACCGGGCAACAGGCGAGAGCTGGGCCCTGAAAAGCGCTGCAGACACGTGGAGACGCGTCCAGGAGAGAAAGGCCAATCCCAAGGGGAGGTGGACGAAACAGATCGTGGAGCACCGCCGAATGCTGGCCATGAATATGCCGATGATGAATATCTGGATGGCGGAAGAGATGCGCGGTCTCCTGCCCCAAGGCGAGCTGGACGTGATCGTGGAGCAGAGCATCCGGCAGGTGCTCCAGCTTCACGTGGACCGCACGCAACGGGCGGTCTTTGAGCGCGTTCTTCCCGATGGCCGGCATCTGGACTGCATGGAGGGACGTCTTCTCTCCCCTGGGCACGCGCTTGAAACCCTCTGGCTTCTGCTTCAGCGGGCCGAGGCCCGCGGGGATCGTTCCATGATCGATGACATCGCTGAGATCATGCTCTGGGTCATCGAGCGCGGTTGGGACGCGCAGCGCGGCGGGATCTGCTACTATCAGGATATCGCGGGTTTCCCCACTGAGAAGCTGGAGTCGGGCATGAAGCTCTGGTGGGTGCACGCCGAGGCGCTCTGCGCCTTTCTCCTAGCCTACAAGCTCACGGGGAGCTCGGCGCACGAGGAATGGTTTCGGAGGATCCACGACTGGACCTGGAGCAGGTTCCCCGATCCCCTCCATGGCGAATGGTTCGGATACCTCGACAGCCGGGGCGAGCTGGCACTGAGTCTCAAGGGCGGGAAGTGGAAGGGCTTTTTCCACGTTCCGCGGACCCTCCTCAACTGCTCAAGGTGGTTGGCGGAAATGGAGAGCTCTTGTCGGGCCGGTTCCGACTATGTCGCGCCCACCCTGACCTGCCGCCAAGGGAGGAACCCGTGAGCGACTCGGAGATTACCCAGGAGATGCTGGAAAGCTATACCACGGAAAAACGCAATGATCAGTCCATGGACATCGACACAAAATCGACCATGGGAATAGTGTCGATCATCAACACGGAAGACAAGAAGGTTCCCCTGGCCGTGGAAAAGGCGCTGCCAGCCATTGCCGCCCTTGTCGATGATATCGTTGCGGCCCTGGAGAAGGGGGGCAGGCTCATCTACATCGGAGCGGGGACTTCGGGCCGGCTCGGGGTCCTGGACGCTTCCGAATGTCCCCCCACCTTCGGCACTCCCCCTGATCTGGTGCAAGGCCTGATCGCGGGAGGCCCTGAGGCGCTCGTGCGATCCATCGAGGGGGCAGAGGACAACCGAGAAAGGGGAATTGACGATCTGAAGCAGATAGGCTTCTCCCGGCATGACGTTCTTGTAGGCATCACGGCTTCCGGCCAGGCGCCCTATGTTCTGGGAGCCATGGCATGGGCAAGGGAGCTGGGCGCCGTGGTGGCCGCTCTTTCCTGCAACCGCAACTCAAAGACCTTTGCGCACGCCAAACATCGCATCTACCTGGATGTCGGTCCCGAGGTGGTGACCGGGTCCACCAGGATGAAGGCGGGCACGGCGCAGAAGCTTGTTCTCAACATGCTCTCCACGGCGAGCATGATCAGGCGCGGGAAGGTATTCAACAACCTCATGGTGGACCTCACGCCCGTGAACCGAAAACTGGTGGAGCGCTCCAAGCGGATGATCCGCCAGGCTACAGGGTGCTCGCGCGAAGAGGCGGAGCGCGCCTTTGAGGCTTCCGGCAAAAAGCCGAAGATCGCCATCATCATGGCCCTGCTGAAGGTGGACCGAGCCCGGGCCGAGGAGCTGGAGCGGCAGGCGGGCGGCCACATCAGCCAGGCGGTGAGGCTTCACCGCGAGGGCGGCGCGCGCACATAAGGAGAGGATAGCCTATGCGCTGCGTGTTCGGCGTGGACGGGGGAGGGACCTCGACCCGGCTCAGGATCGCGGACATCTCCAACGCCCTGCTCTGGGAGGGAAGCGGCAAGGGGATCAATCCCAATTCCGTGCCCAGAAGAGTGAGAGAGCAGCGGCTTCTCGGGCTTTTTCGCGAGGGGCTCGCTGCCGTCGGGATCGGTCCGGGAGACATCGTCGCAGGTTGCATGGGCGTTGCCGGCGCTGACAGGCCCACCGAACGGGTGGAGCTGGAAGGATATCTTCGAAAAAATCTTGGCGCGCGTTGTCCGCTCCTCGTCACAACGGACGCTGATGTGGCGCTCGTCGGCGGCCTGCGAAGCACCGAAGGCATGATCCTCGTGGCAGGCACTGGCTCCATCGCCATCGCGCGCCTGCACGACGGAACCCGGGTTCGCGCGGGGGGCTATGGCCACTTCCTGAGCGACGAGGGCTCGGCCTTTTTCATCGGCTTTCAAGCCATCCGCAGAGCGCTGCGTTCCCAGGAAGGGCGGGATGAGCCTACGGGCATGCTCAACGCGCTTGCTTCGTACTTCAATATAACGGACACAGGTCAGTTCGTGCCCCTCGTCTATCAGCATTTTGACAAAGCCGCGATCGCCGCTGCGGCCACGGTTGTGGAAAGCTTCAGAGCAGCAGGGGATCCTCTTGCTGTTTCGATTTTCAACGAAGCGGCAAGGGAGCTGCGCCTCCTCGTATCGTCGGTGTACAGGCGCGTGGAAGACCGGATCAACAACCGCGCGCTCCTCCTACAGGGCGGGCTGCTGGAAAACGATCAATGGCTGCGCTCAGCGGTCACGGAAAGCCTGCGGGCGGATCACAGCGAATTGATATTTCGGGATCCCGTGGAAAGCGCCACCTTTGGCGCATGCATGCTCGCGGCGCAAATGGCGGGGAGAGCGTAGGGGAAAGGGGGCCACGGGCGTCAGCGCGGACCCCGCCGCATTCCCTCCCCCGATTCATTCCAGCCTTAGCGTGGTGATGCCGTAGGGCCGCATTCGAACATACAGCTTGCCGGAACGGAGCAGGATCTCGCCGCCAGGTTCCTCCGCAAGGTTGGCCTGCCAGGCGCGGGTGAATACCGGCGACAACTCGATCTCAGCCTCAGCCGGCCTTCCCTCGTTCTCCCAAATACGCAGGATGAATCCCTTTCCGTCATCGGCCCTCTTGAATCCGCTGACCTGGGCATGCGCCGGCGCGAGCGTGACAATCGGCAGGGGCAGGCCAGCGGATTCTGGAGATGCGTGTGCGCGCCCGTGTGCCTGCCCCAGCGCATCGGGCATTGGCTCTCTGCGGCGTTCAATGACATGAACGATCGGCGGATAGAGGAAGCCAGCAGCCGCGCGGCTGAGGAAGCTGCGCCGTGCCTCGCGCGCTCCCGAGAGGGGAATAAGGGCGATCTCGAAATGCTGCGGCCCGAGGCACTGTGCATCAGGCGTGGGAACAGCGGGGGACGCGGGAGAAAGCCGGGTGGGAAGATTGCATCGTCCCATGCAGCCTATGCCGCGGAGAAGCGTCACGAGCAGGTCGACACCGTCTTGAGCCGGTTGCGATTCGTACTCGTACAAGCCACGGCATGCCATCGCTAGCCCGCGGTCCTCTCCTTCCATGGCAACCCATTCCCTGAAGTGATGAGTGCGTGAAGGCGGCTGCTGCCAACCCTCACCCGTCTCCATTCCGGCAGCCGGCCGTTCGAGAATCCCGAAATGCCCCTGGCTGGTCACGGTCTGCGATGCAATTCCCGTGGGGCATCTCAGCCTGATGCGATGATCGCGTGCCGTGTTATTTACATTGATGAGAAGCTCGATACGCGGCGCGCCGTGCATGAGGGAAACGCGGATCGAAACCGGCAGGGGGACCAGCCGGGCGCTCCGCGTCTGGCCTTGGAGGCATTCGGGCACCTGCATCTCGCAATCGATCTGGAGGCTTGAGCGCACGGGGCCTGATTCAACACAATGGCACCGCGGGTCGAATGCGGGACTCTGGAAGAGGTCCGTCGGCTGCGCTGTCGGAGAATAGTCCCACGCATCCCCGGCATCGGCCTCCTCCTCCAAGACGCCGATTCCTCGATACCAAGCGGCAGTCGCCTTATCCTGGATGTCCAATGCACCGTTTCTGAGCTGTACGATAAAAAAATTATTCTCGATCTGCTCGTCGTTTGCCGGGAAATGCTCCGCGCTCGAGCTGCCGGGTACGACGAAAAAGCCCTCAACCCCGAATCCGGGAACATGCGCGGCGAATATCACATGGCGCGCGTCAGGGCTTGGCCAGGGCAGGGTTGTGGAACGCCCATCCGGCTTTTCCGCCGGTGGATCGCTGTCCAGAGCCTGCGCGGGCACAGGGGTCCCGGTGTGATCCACTACTGAAACTGGGCCTGCGCCCGCATCGACCCATGCCTCCATTATGGAAGAATGACCGTCCTGCTGTACCGGATTGTAGGCCACGAGGGGGATCCCGGAAAAGCCGGCAGGGGCCGAGAGAGAGGCGCCAAGACGCTCGAGGGAGGCATTGCAGATGCCACCCGCGATCTGCCGGGCAGCCAGAAACCGCTGCATCATCTCCGCGTGCACCGGATCAGCGCTCGATCCATGGATGCCGTCGTGCGCGTGGTTCACGAAAAGGAGCTTCCACGCCTCCTCCATGAGCGTGGCAGGAAAGGCGGCGCCGAAGAGCGACGCGTACGCCGCGAGCGGGTCCGCGTATTTCTCTAGCAATGCCTCGGAGGCGAAATTGTTCTGCTTGATGTACGTGCGGGTGGAGAGAGTTCCTGTCAGGAGCACTTGGTACCGCGCTCCCCAGAGCTCGCCCCTGTAGACGGGAAGCTTTTCCGCGGATGGGCGTACCCTGTCAACAAGCTCCCCGACGCTTCCTTGCACGAACTGGAAGTCGTTTTGCATTCCGTTCGCGCGTTCGATCGCCTCGCCGATGCGCGCCTGGGGCGGAGCGTGGTCGTGGCCGTTGGCAAGGGGGATGACCCCGGAAGGATGGCGATCAGCTCCTTCACGCGCGAGCTTCACCAGCCTCTCCGCGCCTGCCTGCACGTCATCCACAACGCTTTGCTCTTGCAGGAACTGGTAGCCGAACATCCAGTCCCCGTACGGCCCTTGCTGGTACACGCTCCGCGGCAGCCGGGGACTGCTGCCGATACCCGCGGCGTTGATGTACGCGTCCGACAGGTGAATGGCGATGACGCGCGTGCCGTCCAGGCCCTGAAGGAGGAACTCATCGCCGAAGCCGGGGGGCCGATCGGGCATTCCCCTCATGAAGACGAGGCTGTCGATCCCGAAGCCGGCAAGGATCTGCGGGAGCTGCGCGGGATGACCGAAGTTGTCCGGGAGGTACCCGGCGCGCATCCCATTTCCGGCGCCGAACTCCGCCGCCCGCCTACGGCCGAAAAGACAGTTGCGCACGATGGATTCAGGGCTCACCAGCCATTCATCGAACTGGGTGTAAAAAGGCCCGATGGCGAGCTTCCCTGCGGCCACAAGTGCGCGGATCGCCTGCTCCGCTTCCGGCCGCACCGCCAGGTAATGCTCGAGCGGAGCCACCTGTCCGTCCAGCACAAACGTGCGGAAGCCGGGGTTTTCTCGGGCAATGGCGGGCAGCCCGTCGAGCAGTTCAACGAGCCAGAACCGGTAGGAGCGGAAGGGCATGTACCACTCGATATCCCAATGCGCGTGTGAGAAGACGAAACCGATGCCTTTCATCAGATATGCTCCTCGGTGTGTGCTCGATCGGCCCTGCCTATTGGACGTAAAGCATACTCGCGTCGCTTCCGCCGATCAAGCGCGGCCCGTTCTCCAGATACACCGTGACGCGCTGGACCTGGCGAGCATTTCCAGCGTATGCTTGGCCTGATACAGCAACGAGCGCCATCGAGTGCGAGGAGGGTTTCGCATCATGAAACGATCCGAGATCAATACCATCATGAGGCAGGGCCTGCAGTTCCTGGATCAGATGCACTTCCTGCTGCCGCCATTCGCCCACTGGAGCCCCGGGGAGTGGAGGCGCAAGGGCGTTGAATGTCGTGATATCGTTGACCAGCAGCTTGGATGGGACATCACTGATTTCGGGTCCGGAGATTTTGAAAAGATCGGACTGCTGATGTTCACGATCCGCAACGGCAGGTTTTCCGATCTGAAGAAGAAAAACGGCAAGATCTATGCCGAGAAAATCCTGATCGTCAAGGAAAATCAGCTCACCCCGACCCATTTTCACTACCAGAAAATGGAAGACATCATCAATAGAGGCGGCGGCACCCTGGCAATTCGGCTCTGGAATTCGACGCCGGGTGAGAAACTGGCGGCGTCGCCCGTTGTTGTTGCCATGGATGGCGTGCAGGTACGTGTGAAGTCTGGCGGGACCATTACCCTGAAACCCGGCCAGTCCGTATGCCTGCCCCAGCGGCTGTACCACCGGTTTTGGGGCCAGCAGGGCACGGGAACGATCCTCGTCGGCGAAGTCAGCCGGGTGAATGACGACCATGTGGATAATCGCTTCTATGACGCTGTCGGCAGGTTCCCTGAGATCGAAGAAAACGTGGCGCCCCTGCATTTGCTCTACAATGATTACGCCGCGTATTACCCCTGCCACCCCGGCTACATCACCCGCCGGGGCAAGGCCCGATGAAGCAGGGAGGCGTTCAAGTCCCTTCCCGACGATAGGGGATACGCTGCAAGCGCGTTGCTTCGCCCCATGGCGCAGGCGGCCATCAGCCAAATTGCTACGGATGCAAACTGTGGGAGTGGCCGTGCGGTTGAAATGATTGTATCTTGCTCCCATGCAGTCGCAACAGTCACTGAGAGTTTTACAAGCCGCAAATATCGTGGCGTTCGTTGCCACGATTGTCGTAAACACCCTCGCTTCCACGGTCGGCCTCAACGGCAGCCAGACCGGCGCCCTGTCCGATGCGCTCCCCAACCTGTTCGTGCCTTCGGGTCTCACCTTCTCGGTGTGGGGGGTGATCTACATCTTCCTGTTGCTGTTCACCGTGTACCAATCCTGGGGGTTGTTTTCCGCCCGACGGGAAGCCCCGCTGTTCGTCGCTAAGATAGGGTGGCTGTTCTTCATAGCCTCAGCGGCAAATATCGGCTGGCTTCTCCTCTGGCATTGGCGGCAGGTGGGATGGTCGCAGCTTGCGATGCTCGCGCTGCTGGCGTGCCTCATCGCGATCTACCTGCTCCTCGGAACGGGCCGCACTGCCGCGACACCCTCGGAGAGATGGTTCGCCCGCATTCCTTTCAGCGTCTACCTGGGATGGATCACCGTCGCCACGATTGCGAATGCCACGGCGCTGCTCGTGAAAGCAGGGTGGGGCGGTTTCGGCGTGGCGCCCCAGGTGTGGACCATCGCGGTGATTGTCGCCGCAGTGCTCATTACCCTCATCGTGCTCGCCACGCGCCGCGATGCGGCATACGCCCTCGTCGTGGCGTGGGCTCTGGCGGGCATCGCGCTGAAACGATCGGCTGACTCGTCCCAAGCAAGCCAGGCCGTCGGCATCACGGCCATGGTCGCCGCCGCGGTTGTCGTGGTCGGGATAGCGCTGGCCGCTGTACGGTCGCTGCTCTTGGCGCGCCGGACGGGCTAACAGAAGCTGCTGCGCCGTGCGCTCAGCCGCTGAAGGATCCCGTTATGAAAGACATCGTGCTGCGAAACTCGAGCCTGGAATTGAAAATCTCCCCGGCGAATGGCGCCGTAGCGGGGCTCTCCTCCGCGCTCACCGGCTGGAAGATCCTTGATCGGCCGGAGCTGGGCCTTTCCTTCCGTTTCCTCCTTCCCCTCTCCGAGGAGCTGCGGAACAACCAGGTCCTTGGAGAGCGCCAAAAGCCCAGCATGATCGAAGCTGCTGAGGACGGCAGGTCGGTGCGGATCGCCTGGGATGCGCTGGTCTCCGAACGGGGAGGCAGGCACGATATAGGCGTCATACTGGAGATACGCATGGAAGAGCGCGCAGCGGTCTTCTCCATGAACATCGACAATCGGTCGCCTTTCGTCGTTGAGAATGTGTACTGCCCCTACCTTGGCGGCCTGCGCGCACCTCCCGGAGCCCCGTGGTTCAAGACCTTCCTTTACCACTATGGCACCGCACAGGAATGGGGGCTCACGCCGAGCTACCAGAATCTCCGGGGATACTACGGCTCCGACTATCCCGTCCAATTCTCCCCAGCGCCGCACGCCTGCGGCTCTCCCATGGCGCCCTACATGCTGCTCCGCGGGCCTGCAGAGGGACTGTACGCGGGAACGGCGGAGGACACGACGGAGCTTGTGGCATGGGGCACGGAGCTCAGGCCGGGCTACGGAAGCTCCATGGACGCTCGCGTTCCCGAGAGCGATACGATCTCCGGCAAGGACGTCGCGATTCGCTTCGCCGCCGTTCATCTCCCGTTCATCATGGCCGGAGAAAAGCGCAGCCTGACGCCGGTTGCCCTCGAGGCCTACCAGGGGGATTGGCATTCCGGGGTCGACATCCACAAGCGGAGCCTTTCCCGCGACCTCCAGCCCGCAAAAGCGCCTCTCTGGGCGCGCGAGCCCCACTCCTGGCTGCAGCTCCATATCAATTCCCCCGAGGACGAGCTCAGGACGCGCTTCGTCGATCTTCCCCAGATAGGGGAGGAATGCGCGCGCCACGGCGTGAAGGCCATCCAGCTCGTAGGCTGGAACCACGGCGGGCAGGACCAAGGCAACCCCTCACACTGTCCTGACCCGCGCCTCGGGACTTTCAATGAGCTTAAGGCGGCGATCGCCGAAATCCAGGCGATAGGCGTCAAACTGATACTCTTCGCGAAGTTCACCTGGGCCGACCGCGCTACACAGCGATTCCGCAAGGAACTCTACAAGCTGGCGATCAAGGATCCCTACGGCGACTGCAGCGTCTATCCAGGCTACCAATACCAGACCGCCACCCAATTTCTCGATGTCAACACGAAGCGGCTCATCCCAATGTGCTTCCAGAGTGAGGACTACCTACGGCTCTGCGAGGAGGAGTTTGCCAAGATACTGGACCTGGGCGCCGACGGCATCCTGTTCGACGAATGCCTCCACCACGGCTCGACCCTGCTCTGCTTCGACACGAGCCACGGTCACCGCTACGGGGCGCCGGTCTACGCCAATGACAATCTGCTCATCGAGCGCTTCGCCCGTAGTGCGGCGAAGCGGAACCCTGATTTCCTTTTCGCGGGCGAGGCCTGCTATGACCGTGAAATGGCCGTCTACCACCTCTCCTACCACCGGAGCGAGAACAAGCTCCACCTGCCGCTCTCGCGCTACTGCCTTCCCTCAAGCCAGTACATGACAGCGGTCACGGGCTTCGACGACCGCAACATGATCGCCCAGTGCCTCCTGTATCGCTATGTTGTCAGCTACGAACCCTATAATTTCAAGGGGAAGCTCGAGGACTTTCCGCTCACTCTCCGGTATAGCATGAAAATGGATGCGCTCAGGGCTGAGCTCCGCGACTATTTCTGGGACGGGGAATTCCGCCATGAGCTGGGCGCCAAGGTCCAGAGCGGCGGCGCGCCGCACCATCCTTTCTCGGTTTTTATAAATGCGAAGAGCGGCAAGCCCGGGATCGTTGCTGCCAATTACGAGGACAGGTCCGTAGAGATACACGCCATGGCTGAGGGCGCGGCGCTTGCTCGCTGGAGAAGCATAGAGGATTCGTCCTGGAATGCTTTTGGCGGCAGTATCGCCATTCCGGCGCGTTCCTGCGTCGTGATCATAGAGTAGCCGGAAGAGAGGTGCGGACTCTCTCAGGACCCCGGTTTCTCCATGATCGTAGAGGCCCAGAGCACCCCGCCGACCGCCTCCTTTGCGTTCGTGACCCGTGCGTAGTTCACGTAGTCTTTATAGCTGTTCTGCACGCCCAACCCATCGCATGCGTCGTATATATCTATCAGTCCGTCCGCGCCGACCTTCGCCTTTGTCTGCACCCCTTCGTAGCCTTTCTCCGCAACGGCTCGGTAGCGCGCCTCATCCACGCAGCCCAGTTCTACAGCGCGCTGGATGGCGTACACGAACATGGCGCTGCCCGAAGTGTCATGCCAATTGTCCGGTCTGTCGCCCTTGTCAACGACCTGGTGCCAGAGGCCAGTTTTCGGGTCCTGGGCCCGGGCCAATCCCGCGACAAGGCCTTGGAGGATTTCCTCCACCCTCTGCCTGCCGGGATGGAGGGGATCGATGAGGGCCAGGGTCTCCGCCAGAACAAGCGCATACCACCCAAGCCCTTCGCTCCACACGTCGGATGAAAGGCCTGTTGTCTTGTCCGCCCAGGACGCCTTTCTCGCCTCGTCGTAGGCGTGCAGGTACAGGCCCGAGTTTCCCTTCGCAAGCCGTTCCGCCATGAGCCCGATCTGGCGGACCGCCTCGTCGAAGCATGCCGTGCGGTCGCCTATCGCTGCGCCGTAGCGCGTCAGGAACATCTGGCCCATGAATACTCCATCGATCCACATCTCGTGCGGCAGGTTCCTCGCATGCCAGAAGCCGCCGTCGGAATTCCGCGGGTAATCGTTGAAAGCCAGGCGAATCGTGTGCGCGGCGCGCTTGTAACGCTCTTCCCGGGTCTTTTCATAAACAACGAGGATCGCGGTGCCGGCCATGATGTCGTCGAGGCTATCGCCTTTGAATTCGGGCACATCGCCGTCTGCCGTGACGTGGGCATCGACGTAATTCTTGATGTATGCCAAATACTTGGGGTCGCGCGTGGATTCGTAGAGCTTCTCGAATCCGACGAGCACATAGCCGTGCACGTAGCACCAGTTCTTGAAAGGAATGGTGCGGGGATCGGGATGCCGAGCAAGAACGGTGTCCGCAAGGGCAATGGAGAGTTTCTTCATGAGTTCATATCAACAAGAGATCCTTGGCAGTGTCAATGGGAGTTTCCCCCCTGGCTCAAGCATGCGGAGGGGCCCGCAGCGCGATGAGCGAGCCGGCGTCGGGAATCACGCAGCGCGGCGCTCCCTCCCGACGCGAATCGATCTCACGCGCATGCCGCGTGAGATCGATGGTGTTGAACGCGAACATCCCGAAGTGATGACATACAAGCAGAGGGATATTCGCATCCCGGCAGAGCTGAACCGCCTCATCGAAGAAGAAATTTCCAATGATCCCCTTGCGTGAAAGCAGCGTGCTCCTGCCGTTTACCGGGAGCAGGGCGATGTTAACGGCCCTGGCGCGCAGGGCGGCGGCGAGCCCGTCGTAGGGCACGCAATCGCCCGAATGGTACAACCGAATTCCGGCTAGAGAGAGAATGTAGCCGAGATGGTGGTGCTCGCCCTTGTCGTTGACCAGGAGCGTTTCATGCGCAGATGGCAGGGCCTCAACATCAACGCCCGGGCAGAGCGACAGAGACTCCCCTGCTGCCAGTCCTCGGAGAGAGCTGGCCGGAAGGCCAAGCGACAACGCGTGATCGATCTCCGCGCGCGGCACCACGATGCTGCATTCGGGATTCGCGGCTGCGATGACCGACAGGGTCTCGGGATCCATATGATCGGAGTGCCGGTGCGTGCAGAGAACAGCGCTCACGCCGTGGAGCTCTCCCGGGAGGATCGGAGCCGGCATCATGCGCTCATGGGGAAATTCGCTGCCCCGGTATTTCCTGGCAAGTGAGTCAGAGAGGTACGGATCGATAAGGAGAAGGCAGCCGGAAGAGCGCACGGCAAATCCGGCCTGGCCCAGCCAATGCAGCGCGACCTGCGCACGCTCGGGTATCGGGCGCGCGAGGTTTTCTGCGAGCGCGCAGCCAAGGGGAATAAGGTCTGTCTCGATCTTGAAATCGGGCATCACCCGATTATAGCGAGCAGGGAGGACCCGGGTAAGCCGCCGACCGCCGGCTCGCACTATCGACCACCTGCGATCGGAGGCGCCTAATCCGCAATGACGGCGTCGATGCCGATTTCCTCGAGCCGTGTCCGCTCCAGAGCGCTGAGTGAATCGGTCACGATCGTGTCAATGCTCTCCAGGGGAGCGAAGAGCGCGAAGGAGTTGCGTCCCATTTTGCTGGAATCGAAGAGCAGGATCACCTTTGCCGCGATGGACATCATGAGCTTCTTTGTTTCCGCGTGGTTGATATCCGGCGTGCTCGCTCCCTTGTCCAGGGAGAAGCTGTTCAGCGCCATGAAGGCCTTGTCAACGCTGAGCCCCGCCAGGATATCCCGGCCCGCGGAACCGTAGAGCACCGTGCAATGGTACTTCCTGCGCACAATGCCGCCCATGAAGAGAACACGCGCCGAGAGCGAGTCTTCCAGCGCAAGCGCGATGGTGAGGTCATTCGTGACCACGGTAATGTCCTGCTTCCGTTCCAGAAGCCGCGCCAGCTCAAGGGTGGTGGTGCCCGAGTCCAGAATGAGGGTGTCCCCGTCCTCCACCAGCCGCAGCGCAGCCTCGGCAATGCGCCTCTTCTCCGGGAGGTGCTGAACCCCGCGCTGGGTCATGTCCTGCTCCATCCCCGTCTTGGATTTCACCATGGCACCGCCGTGTGTGCGGATGAGGAGGCCCGCGGTCTCCAGGTCGCGCAGGTCGTTGCGGATGGTGGCGCTGGAGACGTTGAAAAGATCGCACAACTCGGCGACGGTCGCCTTCCTCTGCGTCTCAATCCGCTCGAGGATCTTTATTTTACGCTCTTCGACAAACATTCCTGGCTCGGGCATGGGCTCATTGAAGCAGATCGCTGCCCCGCAGGCAAGCGCATGCCGCACAGACCGGGCAACGCGCCCGTCTTATCCACGATCCCGTTCGCCTTCAGCAATCGCGCGCAGCTCGGCGAACGTGTCTCCCCGGACGGGGATGTCACGATGGAAGACCTCCGCGATTACGGCAAGCCATCCATAGATGAAGTACAGCCAGCCGTCCTCCACGTGCAGGTTCAGGACAGCCGCTTGCCGGCGCGCCTGCTCCAGGAACAGAAGGTCGCCGCGGTAGTTGAAGTCCCAGGCGAACCCACGCTCGGGAAACGCCGCGGCTTCGCTCACGGGAGAGCCGATGGCGTCCTTCCCTAGTCCGGTTGCGTTGACGACAAGGGAGCCCGGGGGCAGAGTGCGCATCACCGCGTCATTGTTTTGCGGCTGCGGGCTCAGGACATACTCCACGGGAAGGTCGATGTCCTGCTTTCGATTGATCTCCTTCATCTCAGCCAGCCGCCCCGGGCTGCGGTTGGAGATGACGATGCGGGCAGGACGGTTGCCGCCGTGCTGCGTCCGCGAGATGGAGGAGCACAACGCGATGCTGGAGCCCCCCGCGCCCATGATGAACGCGTGGGCTCCGGTGGTTGCCCAATGCTGTGCGGGAAGGAAATCTGCGAGGGCGAGGCCGCTCGTGATGGGATCTTTGGCTCCCCCGAAAAGGCGGCTGTTGCTCTTGGAGATTGAGCTGACCTCTCCCATGAGCGACGCGAAATGGTCCAGCTCGTCGAACAAGTCGCGGCTCGCGCGCAACAGGTCTATCTTGTGCGTGGTCACCAGCGCCCCGAGCGACAGCGGATCATCCTTGATAAAGGAAACGACCCCGCGGTAGCGCTCCGGCTCGTCGTGCTGGGCAAGGTCGATGCCCTTGATTTCGCAGTTCCCAAGCTCGAGATAGCGCGCCCATTTCGGGAATACGCGCATGATCATGGACTTCGCCGTTGTGACTCCCACGAAGTACATTGTGGGCCTTTCGGCGGGTTGCAGGCGCAGGGATTGCACTCAGAATCTCCTTCCGTGCAGTTCAGGGCTCTTCATCCCAGGGTCACACCTAGAAGATTATCCACGGCGGCCCGTGTGGCTCGGGACACGCTCTCCGCCGTGAAGGCGCCGACGTGCGGGGTGGCGATCACCTTGTCGTGCACAAGGAGCAGGCTCTGCTCCGGCGGCTCCTTCTCATACGCGTCCACGCCGTACCCGGCCAGCCTTCCCTCCTGGAGAGCGGACAGGACAGCCGCGTCGTCCACCAGACCCCCGCGCGCCGTGTTGACCAGCACAGCCCCCCTCTTCACGCGCGCAAGCGCCGGGCCGTCGATCAGCGGCTTCTCGCCGGGCGTATGCGGACAGTGGAGCGTCACGATGTCGGAGAAGCCGAGCAGCTCCTCAAGTGTTACGTAGTGGAAGTCAAGGGAGGGAGCATACCGGGCATCGGGGAACACGTCGTGGCCGAGCACCCGCATGTCCATGCCCAGCGCGAATTTTGTGACCAGCTTCCCGATCCTGCCGGTACCGACCACGCCGAGGGTCCTGCCTTCCAGCTCCGTTCCCTGCCGGCGCTCCCAGCCGCCCGCTTTCATCCGGGCATCCCCAAAAGGTACCGAGCGCATGAGCGAAAGAATGAGGCCGATCGTGAGCTCCGCCACGCCGCGTGCGTTGGCTCCCTCGGCGCGCAGCACGGCGATGCCCCGGCGCTCGCAGGCGCTCAGGTCGATGGAATCCACGCCCGAGCCGTTCCTGCTGATTGCCTTCAGGCAGTCCGCACGGGCAAGAACAGCGTCGGTGATCCTTTCCACCCCCGCCAGCCATCCCGCGCAGCCCGGCACAAGATCGAAAAGCTCCTCTTCGTCGGGGGATTTTCCCGGGGAGCAGAATACAAGCTGGTGGCCGGCCTTTTGAAGCAGTTCCAGCGCCGGGTCTCCGGCTTTTGTCAGGGAGCGCGGCGTAATCAGGATCTTCGCCATCGGCTCACCCGCTTTCAAGGATTTCAATTTTGCCCGCGCGCTTGAATACGCGCACGGGGAATCCTTCCTTCTCGATGTCCCCGTAGTTGTGTCCGGCCTCGCCCGGATAAACGCAGAAGGAGATGAGGGGCTCATCGCCCGTGTTCACCGTCCGGTGGCCCCAGAAGGGGGGCACGTAGCACATGCGCCCGGGCAGGAACCGCTCAAAGGCGCTTTCGCCCGAGGGCAGCTTCATCAGCATGTAGCCTTCGCCCCGCAGGCAAAGATAAATCTCCGCCGTGCCTGGCACCTCGTGGTAGTGTCCTTTTGTCATGAAGCATTCCCCGGCCACGGTGCCCGGGTAGGTCTTGCTGATGCAGAATTTCAGCTGACCAACCTGCTCGGGAACCTTTCGCTCGAAAACCTCATAGTGCACCGGGTCATCCTGTGCGATCAGCTCTTCCAGCGCCTCGGCGTCCTTATAGTGGCCGCGCATGCTGGATGCCAGGCGGACGGTATGGACCTGGGGGTCCTTCATGATTCCATGCACGAGGTCGAAATCCACCCCAAAGGGCTTGTCCACATTCATGCCCGGACCTGTCATGTGCTCTTTCATCTTTTGCCTTGCTCCCTCACCCAATGGATGCGCCTCAGCCGGCGCTCGAGGCCCAGCCGTTGATAGCGGCAAGCAGGGCCGTGTACCGTTCGATTCTTCGCGGCCCGGCCGCCAGGCGCCGAGGGTCCGGCTGCGTGACCGTGCCCGTGCGGATCCAGCGTGCGGCCGCATTCTCGATGTCCCGCAAGGTTCCCTCGCCATAGCCGGCGAGCAGGGCAGAGCCCAGAGGCGCGCCCCCGGCCCCCATGACCTGCACGATCGGCACGCCGAGCGTGTCGGCCTTGATCTGGTTCCAGACCGCGCTCTTCTCCCCGCCGCCCGTGACCCGGACCTCGGCCACCGTGCCCGCGCCGAACAGGCTTTCCAGTGTCCGAAGGTAAACGCCGTATTCCAGGGCAACGCCTTCCAGCACGGCGCGGAAGAGGTGGCCGGGCCCGTGGTTCCAGGACAGTCCGACCCACGCGCCCCGCAGCCGGGGCTGGCTCGGGCTGACCCTTCCCCCCAGGTGGGGGATGAAGATCGGGTCATCGTCCGCTGGCGTCACCAGGGCGGCCATCTCATTCAAGCGTTGGAAGTCCATGCCGGCAGCAGGAGAGCCTGCCCCGGCCGCCAAGCCCGTCCCTGCAAGCCCGCCTGCAATCTGCTCGCGGAACCACTCGAGGTTCATGCCTCCGCCGTTGATATAGGCGTAGGGGTGCCAGAGACCGGGGACGGCTGAGCGGGCGCAGCTGAGCACCATCGCCGATTCGTCCGCCCGGTATTCCGCGGTGGTGGCGGCAAAAACCGACGCTGTCCCGGCAACATCCACGCTGATGCCCGGCCGGATCGCGCCGCAGGAGAGGAAGCTTGCGGCAGTGTCCCCGCAGCCCGCGACGACAGGCAGGCCGGCCCGCAGGCCGCACGCCTTTGCCATGTCCGGCGCAAGCTCCCCGATAACCTCGTGTGATGCCACGATCCGGGGAAGCACTGACGCATCGACTCCGAATCGCCTGCAGAGAGCCTGGTCCCAGGCAGCGCCGCGCGTGTCCGCGAAGCCGGTGAAGTGAAGGTAACTGGTGTCGATGAATGCACGGCTGCCGTCGAGTCCGCAGAGCCGCATGGCAGCGTAGCCCGCGGGCTGGACAAACGAGCGGATCCTTTTGAATGTCTCAGGCTGCTCGTGCTTCCACCAGAGGATCTTCGGCCCATGGTTGAAGCTGGGAGGGCCGCCGGCCTTCCGCACGATCTCGGCGCCTGCCTCACGCTGCATGCGCTCTATCCACGGAGCGCAGCGCGTGTCCAGCCAGGAATCGTACGGGGTGACGTGCCTCCCGTCCTCACCCACGCCAATGATTCCCGCCATCTGGCCGTCGATGGCCAGCGCGGCCACCGTTCCCCTGCCGGCCGCACGCGCTGCGCATTCAGCGATCGCATCGCGGGTCGATCGCACCTGGCGTTCGGGATCCTCCTCAACGGCGCCGGGCGCCGGGTGCAGCAGCTCGGACTTTCGGAATGCCTCGGCCAGGCACTGTCCGTCAACATCGTACACGGCGGCCTTGACGCCCTGGGTCCCGATGTCAACGCCGATGAATAGTTTCCCCGTCACCGAAGGTGACATTTCTCCCCCCGTCACCGAAGGTGACATTTTCTCCCCGTCACCCTCATGTGAACTCGATGACGTTCTTCAGTCCCCTGCCTTGCATAACCTGGTCGAAGGAGGTGCGGATCTCGTCCAGCGGCGAACGCATTGTGACGAGGTCCTTCACCGCCAGCCGCCCGGAGGCCACAAGCGCGAGGGTCTGCCGATACTGTATGAGGCTCTGCCGCGAGGTGCCCGTGATCGTGATCTGCCTGTAATGCACAAGGTTGGTGTCCAGGGAAACCCTGCTCCTGCCCTCCGGCAGTCCGCCGAAGAACAGGACACGGCCGTTCACGGCAACGACCTCCAAGGCAAGAATCTGCGCCTCGGCAGACGGCGCGGCGGTAATGCAGACGCTCACCCCCTTGCCAGCGGTGAGCTCGAAAAGCCGTTCCTTCAGCTCCGCGCTCTCCAGGGCGATGAGGGCGGGCTCCACCTTCCGACAGAGGGAGAGCCGCTCGTTGCTCAAGTCGTTTATGAAGACTTTTGCGGCGCCCGCCATGAAGGCGACTTTCGCGTGCATGAGTCCGATGGGTCCGGCGCCGATCACCAACACCGTGTCTCCGGGAACGATGGCGACCCTTTGGAAGGCGTTGTAGACGCAGGAGAGGGGCTCGACGAGCGCCGCGGAGACGAAGTCCTCCCCCTCGGGGATCGGAGCAAGATTGCCCTGCGATACCGCCTCCCGGGGCACCAGCATGAAAGGAGCGAACCCGCCGGGGATATTGATGCCGAAGGCCTTCGTGGCGGCGCACATCTGGGTGTTGCCGCTCACGCACTGGTCGCAAACCCCGCAGCCCATGTTGGGGGCAACGGCCACGGACATGCCCGCGCGGTAGCCGCTCACGTCGGGGCCCACTGACTCGACGATGCCGCTCACCTCGTGCCCGAGCACGAGCGGGCTGCCCGGGGTGGCGGCTCGCGCGCCGTTCCTGTACATGCGGATGTCCGTTCCGCAGACCGCCGCTGCCTTTACCCGGAGCAGGACCTCCCCGACTCCCGGTTCGGGGACCGGCATCTCCTCCACCCGCAGGTCTTCCTTGCCGTATAAACGCGCCGCGCGCATCCTCATTGCTTCATTCTTTCAACGCGCACCGGTGCGCGCGCCGCGATTGAACGGTTGCCCGCGTTCACCACCGCAACGGCCATCCTGCCGTCGATTCCCTGCACGCGAGGCGGCCGGTCGTCCAGGATGCAGTCCGCGAAATCCTGATCCTCCGCCGCGTACGCCTCGGTGAACAGAGTGCGCCAGCTCTTTACAAATGGCTGCACGATCCCTTTTGCCGTGGAGCAGCCTACGACAGAGTCCTGCTCCCGCCGGCCAACGAACATCACGCCCGACGTGCCCACGATCTCCATGCGGGCGTCGTACCCGTATCCCACGGAAGCCGCTCCGTCGATGAAGCCCTGTTTTCCATTTTCGAACCGGCAAAGCATCGCAACGTTATCGTAGAAATCGGGATATTTCCGCGCAGCCTGGGGGCAGCGGAAATTGCCGGCGATGGCAAAGACCTCGCCGATCTCGCTTTCGACGAACCAGCGCAGAGCGTCGATGTCGTGGCTGTTCACCTCCGCAAGGGGACCGTTGCTTTTCCTGATGTCGTACATCCATTCCTGCGGCACGCTCGGCCCGTGGGTGAGGGATTTCACCAGGACCACGTCACCGATCTCGCCGGACTCTACCCTTTGCTTTGCGGCACGGAAGCTGCTGTCGTACCGGCGCATGAAGCCGATCTGGAGCTTCACCCCGGCCGCCTTGCAGGCGGCGATCATAGCGTCACACTCCGCCACATCCATGGCCATGGGTTTCTCACACAATACGTGCTTTCCGGCTTGTGCCGCCTGGAGAACGATTTCCTTGTGAAAAGAGGTAGGGGTAACCACCACGACCGCGTCGACCCGGGAGTCGGCCAGCGCGTCCTTGTAGTCCGCGTATCCGGTCTCTACCTCCAGCTCACGCTGCGCCTCCTGCAGCGTCGGCCCATGCGTATCCGCCAGAGCAACTAGCCGGGTGCGGGCGGTTCCGCGCGCGAAATTCCTGGCGTGGATCATTCCTGCCCTGCCAGAGCCAATAACACAGATCCCTAGTTTATGCGTGTCAAGATTCATATCGATTGATGACCCTGTTATCGTGAACCGTGCTTTGTTGTATTTCTGTTCTTTATTGTTGTCAAGTTATCTTTTTTGTTTTCGATTTGAAAACGGGTTTTGTATCAATGGGACGGATGTTCCGTGGTCTCACGGAGTGTGCTCTGTGTTGAAATGAAAGAATGTTTTAAAACAATATTATCTAATTAAATAGACTAATCCTTGACAATTGTGTCAGCCAGAACTATCATCAGATTCCAATTTTAACAGCTCGGCCATGGCCGTGGCAGGAAGCCTAAAATTGGGGACCTCACATTGGGAGAAATCGTCTGAGCAGGGAGGAAAAACATGATCTCTGTCGCTGTGATCTCGCCCGGGCACGTCGAAATTGTCGATATTCCCAAGCCTTCTCCGGGGCCCTATGAAGCCCTTGTCCGCAACGAGGTTGCCTACATTTGCAACGCCACGGACCGCAAGCTGGTTCTCGGTCATTTCCCCGGCATAGGAGTTGACAAGTATCCCCTGCTCCTCGGTCACGAGAGCCTTGGGATTGTGGAGTCGGTGGGAGAGAAGGTCCGCAGCTTTCGGCCGGGAGATCACGTGGTCGGCAGCCTCCTGCTCACGCCCACCGATCCGCGCTTTTCTTCGGGGTGGGGTGGAAACTGTGAATATGTTGTTGCGAACGATCATGCGGCGATGGTCGCCGACGGTGTGTCTGACGCTGCGCACGGCTGGGACGAGGTCTTCCAGATCATGCAGAAGGTCCCTGACGATATCCCGGTGGAGGCCGCCGCGCTGCTGTGCACATGGCGCGAGGTCTATGCGGGTTTCAGCGACTTTCAGCTCAAAAAGAAGGACAACATCCTCATTTTCGGCTCAGGCCCCGTTGGCCTCAGCTTCTGCAGATTCGCCAAGCTGCTCGGGCTCGGCTGGGTGGGGGTGGTGGATCCGCTCCCACTGAAGCGTGAGCGGGCGGTGGCGCTTGGGGCGGATGAAACCTTCTTGCCGGATTCTCCGGAGCTCGAAAGGCTTGTGCGGCGCAGGGGCGCACCCCTTGATGCGATCATCGACGCTGTGGGCAGCGAGCGCATCATCAATGCCGGCCTTCCTCTGATTAAAAGGGGAGGCGCGATATGCGTGTACGGCGTGATAGGCGCGCCGAGCATCACGGTGGCAAAGGACATGGGACCGTACAACTTCAACCTGTTCGTGCATCAATGGCCAACCCGGGTTTGGGAGGCGGAGGCGCAGACGCCCCTCCTGCAGTGGATCAGGTCGGGGACCCTGTCGCACAGGGATTTCCTCACTGCCGAGTTTCCGATCAGGGAGGCCGTGCGGGCCCTGAAGGCGACCGAGGAGCCGGGCGCAATTAAAACGCTCCTTCGTTTCTGAGGAGCACTTGACATGAAACGCTATATTCTGGCCCACGATCTGGGCACATCGGGCAACAAGGCCACGCTCTTCACCACCGAGGGAAAGCTGGTGGGCAGCGTGACGGCGCCCTACGGCACGCACTATTTCAACACCAACTGGTCCGAACAGGACCCTGATGACTGGTGGAACGCAGTGTGCTCTTCCACGCAAGCGCTTGTGCGCGACGTGGACGCGCGCGAGCTTGCCGTCATCTGCTTCAGCGGCCAGATGATGGGGTGCCTCTGCGTGGACCGGGAAGGCCGGCCGCTTCGGCCCGCCATCCTGTACAGCGACCAGCGCGCCGTGCGGGAAAGCGACGCGATACTCCAGCGCATCGACGCGCGGGAGTTTTACCGCATCACCGGGCACCGCGCGAGCGCCTCTTACTCCGTTGAAAAGCTCATGTGGGTGAAAAACCACGAGCCGCACGTCTATGCCAAGACCTACAAGATGCTCCATGCCAAGGACTACCTGAACTTTCGGCTCACGGGCGTCATGGCCACGGAGTATTCCGACGCGTCGGGAACGAACGTCCTGGACCTCAACACCCTGCGGTGGTCTGAAAAGCTCGTGGGCATCACGGGCATCGACGGCGGCATGCTGCCTACGCTGAAGGCTTCCACCGATGTGGTCGGGCCGCTCACCTCCGCAGCAGCAAAGGCGTTGGGTCTGCCGGCGGGCATCCCCGTGGTGGCAGGAGGAGGAGACGGAGTGTGCGCCGGCGTGGGGGTCGGATCGGTGAAGCCCGGGATCACCTACAATTACCTGGGCTCCTCCTCCTGGATCGCCACGACAACGGAGAAGCCCATCTATGACGAGCAGATGCGGACTTTCGTCTGGGCGCACGCGGTGCCCGGCTTTGTCCATCCCTGCGGGACCATGCAGACAGCGGGCGGCGCGTACGCGTGGCTGAAGAACGAGATCTGTACGCTGGAAAAGGCTGCCGGTTTGGAGCTCGGCATGAATCCCTATGAGCTCATGAACGCCGAGATCGAAAAATCCCCCCCCGGGGCAAACGGCATCGTTTTTCTCCCTTACCTTCTTGGTGAACGGACCCCCCGGTGGAACCCGGATGCCAAGGGAGCGCTGATCGGCCTCACGCTGGAGCACAAGCGCGCGGACGTGCTCAGGGCGGTCATGGAGGGAATCACCCTGAACCTGAGCATGATTCTTGACATCTTTCGCGAGCAGATCCCCATCCGCGAGATCACGGTGATAGGGGGCGGCGCAAAGGGAGCGGCGTGGCGGAAAATCATGGCCGACGTCTACCAGGCGGATATCCTCAGGCCCAACTACCTGGAGGAAGCGACCTCCATGGGCGCCGCGATCATCGGCGGCGTCGGCAGCGGGATCTTCAGGGACTTTGACATGGCCGGAAGCTTCATCACAATCACCGACCGGACCCGGCCCGACGCCTCGCTTGCCGCGGTTTACGAGGCCACGAAACGCCTTCTGAACGAGAGCTACGATGCGCTTGCCAGCCTCTTTCCGAGATTCGGGAAAAAGACTTTTTGAAGGCGGGGCCGCAGATGGTGAACACGCAGCACGAGTGGGCTTTTCACCTACTCCACGGTCTTCAGCCATCCGCCGTCCACGTAGTAGCTTGAACCCACGCAGTAGCTGGATAATGGCGAGCACATGAAAACGTAGAAGTGCGCGAGTTCCTCAGGGGACGCAAAACGCCCTATGGGCGCATTATCTTTTGCGATCTTGTCCAGGTACTGGTCAACGGTGGTGTTGGTGCCCTGGGTGAGGATCCCCGCGGTCTTTCTCCAGTCCGGCGTGAGGATGAGTCCGGGGTTGATCGCGTTGACGCGGATGTTGTCGCTGATCAGCTCATTGGCAAGGCACTTGGAAAACATCACGAGCGCTGCTTTGGTCGTGTTGTAGATGGGTTCGTAGCCAAGGGGTTGCTTGGCGCATATCGATGCGGTGTTGAGGATGACCCCTCCGCCGCGCTTTCGCATCAGCGGCACCATGGCGCGGGAGAATCGGACAGCCCCCATGACGTGAAGATCCCAGAAGTGCTGCCATTTTTCGTCAGGCGCTTCCATGATTGTTTCAGAGGTGCCCGTGCCTGCGTTGTTGATCAGGATGTCCACCCCATCGAATACGTGGGCAATCCGGGACGCCGCTGCCTCTATATCTGTTTTCAGTGAGACATCAGCGGAAATGCCAATGCTTTTCACCAGGTGTTTTTCAGCAATCCCTGAGGCTTCCCGCTCTACCCTGGGCTTGTCTCTGGCAATAATGGCAATATCCACCCCTTCCGCCGCGAGCGCGTGGGCCACAGCGAGTCCAATTCCGATGCTGCCGCCTGTAATGACAGCACGTTTTCCTCTGAGCTCAAGATTCATGAAAATCCTCCTTGTCAGCCTAATGGCGAATTAAAGACTTTTTTCTTCATTAGCTAACAATGTTTTATAATGATATTGTAAAAGATATTGACATATCAATGGTAGGTGATATCATCGAGTCAAGCTGCCTGTTGGAGAGTACCATCAAAACCTATAAGCAGAACAATATTCGCAGGGTGCTTGCCTTGATTCGCCTCAAGGACACCTTCTCTGTTGCCGAAATCTCACACGCCGTCAGGTTGAGCAAGACCACCATAAAAAAAACCATCGATATCCTCATGGGAATGCAGCTCGTGCTCCCCGCGGGCAAAGGCGAATCCACGAAGGAGGGCGGTAAAAAGCCTGCGCTTTACCATTTCAACAAGGACTACGGGTATGCGATCAGCATGCAGGTGACCCCTGAATCCGTCATCGCGGTGACCACGGATCTCCTAGGCGACATCACCCATTACAAAAAGCACCAAGTCGTCTTGGAGCGGAGCCTCCCGTTCATTATCAACCTGCTCGTCGAAATCGTCCGGGGTTTCGTTGGCATGAAGGCGGGCACGAGCGAGAAACTCATCGGGATCGTCATCGCGCTGCCCGGACTTGCGGATTCTTCACAGGGTATTTCGATCTACTCTCCTCACTATCCCTCCTGGGGTCGGAATGTCCCGTTTGCAATGCTCCTTAGGGACAAGCTGGGTACCGGCTATGATGCGCCCATTTTTATAGACTGCGTAAACCGCTACCAGGCTATCGCGGAGCGGGAAAAAGGGGTTGCCCAGGGCGTGAACAACTTCATCATCATCGACGCCCTGAACGAGGGTCTCGGCTCGGGAATCGTCACGCACGGAGAGCTGATGCGGGGCTCCCAGAGCTTGTCAGGAGAGATTGGGCATATGACGGTCAACCCGGTCGACGGGCCTCCGTGCATCTGCGGGAACAGAGGCTGTTTTGAAGCAATGGTTTCCGTCCAACGGCTGCGCGCCCTGGCAAAAGAAGCAGGCGCCCGAGGCGTGGCATCGCCCCTGTTCTCTCGCGGCGGAGCCGACAACGTCGCAATCGAGACCGTATGCGAGCTGGCGAGCGGCGGAGATCCCTTCTGCGCCTCGCTCATCGATGACGTCGCCCGATGGTTCATTATCGGGCTGGGAAACATCATCATGGTGAACGATCCTGAGCTGATCATCATACAAGGGCAGTACGTGAAAGCCGGCGAGTATTTTCTTGAAAAGCTTCGAGAAGGAATCAAGCGGATCGGCCTTCCCGATGTGGAAAAAAAGGTGAGGATCGAATACTCGCACCTAGGAGAAGAGCGCGGGGTGCTCGGCGGAGCAGCCTTCATCATCTCTGAGTTTTTCTCAAAACAGCTCATCTTCAAGGAAGCTGAATATCATTAACAGCGTTCATGCGACAGGAGGGATTGATGAAACAGGCTGTGATGACATCCCCGGGGAAGATCGAATTCCGCGAGGTTCCCATCCCTGTTCCGGGTCCGACCGAGGTGCTCGTGAGGATGAAGCGCATTGGCGTGTGCGGCTCCGACATCCACGTGTATCACGGCAAACACCCGCTCACCCCTTACCCCGTCGTTCAGGGCCACGAAGTATCGGGCGTGGTGGAGAAGATCGGGGCTTCGGTAAGCGGGCTGGCAGCGGGAGACGTAGTTACGATTCAGCCGCAGGTGACCTGCGGGACGTGCTATGCCTGCACGCATGGCGCGTACCATATCTGTGACAATCTGAAGGTCATGGGGTTCCAGACAACGGGGGCGGGATCGGAGTTCTTTGCCGTGGAGGCGAGCAAGGTCCTCAAGCTGCCCGCGCGCATGGACCTGGAGCATGGCGCCATGATCGAGCCGCTCGCCGTGGCGGTGCACGCGCTTGGGCGCGCAGGGGATGTCACCGGCAGGAAGGTGCTTGTCCTGGGAGCAGGACCGATTGGCAACCTTGTGGCGCAGGCCGCGAAGGGGCTGGGAGCCACCGCTGTCATGATCACGGACCTGAGCGTTTTTCGACTGGACCTGGCACAGGGGTGCGGGGTTGACCATTGCATCGACTCCGCGAAGGACAATCTCGCCGAGGCCATCCGCGTGCGCTTCGGCGAGGACAAGTCTGACGTGATTCTCGAATGCGTAGGGAGCCCCCGCACTATTGCGCAGGCTGTTGCCGTTGCGCGCAAGGGCACCGACATCATCGTTGTGGGCGTGTTCGCGGACAAGCCAGTCGTCGACATGGGGGCCGTTCAGGACAGGGAACTGCGGCTGATCGGGACGCTGATGTACCGGGAGCCGGACTGGAAGAAGGCGATCGAGCTGGTGGAGAAGGGAAAAGTGAAGCTGCAGCCTCTGATCACCGACCATTTTCCGTTTGGCGAATACAGGAAGGCCTACGAGTATATCGACGCAAACCGCGAGCGGGCAATGAAGGTCATGATCGTGGTCGATCCCTGAGGCAGGAAATGGCCCCTCTTTTGACCTGTGCATGCTCCTTGACCTGTCGCCATGGAATGAGTAGCGTGCTACCGAATTGACGCAGAGAAAGGCCCGTGCAAAGGGCCGTGTCCATCCCAGCCGCCGTATGAAGCCCAAAGCCTTTGATTGCCTTGCCATCGCGGTTTCCCTGCTCGTCATTGGGGGCTTTTCCTTGTACGCGTATGCAGGGCGAGCCAAGGCGCAGGACGTTGTCATCGAAGCCTCCGGCGTACAATGGATCTACCCGCTCGCCATTGATCGAACGGAAGCGGTGAAGGGGCCCCTGGGAGACACCATCGTCGTCATCAAGGGGGGGAAGGCGTTTGTCCAGGATTCCCCCTGCCCGGACAAGCTCTGCGTCCACATGCCGGCGATTTCCCAGCCGGGGCAGTGGATCGCCTGCCTGCCGAACAGGGTATTCATCCGGGTGAGGGGAAGCAGTGGCCAGGATATCGACGAGCTCTCGTATTAGGCGCACGGATCTCGTCGCGTTTCTCGGCGCGCTGTGCCTCTTTCTCTCGACCATCGAATACATGATCCCCAAGCCGATCCCCTTTCTGCGCGTGGGGATCGCCAACCTTCCCATCCTCATCAGCCTGGACCTGCTGCCGGTGCCGCTTCTGCTGCTCGTCGTGGTGTTGAAGGTGCTCGGCCAGGGTCTGATCGGCGGGACCCTTTTCTCCTATGTGTTTCTTTTTTCCGCCGTGGGATCGTTCGCCAGCGCCTTTGCCATGCTGCTGCTCCGACGCATCTGCGGCGCGCGCATCTCGCTTGTCGGAGTGGGCGTCCTGGGGGCGCTGTGCAGCAACATCGCCCAGATCCTCCTTGCACGGTGGTTGATCTTCGGGGAGGGCGCATGGCTCATCGCGCCGCCCTTCCTGGCCCTCGGCACGGCAACGTCGGCAGCCCTCGGCATCTTTGCCGAGAGGTTCGTGAAAAGGTCGCGCTGGCTCGCGGGACTGAGGGCTGCGGCGTGACAGCGTCACAAGCCCCCCCCGCATCCTTCCTCTCTGAAAACGCTTCACCGCGCGTGCTTTTTTTCTCCGGCGCGCTGCTCTTTCCCGCGTTCCTCATGCAGTCGGACCTGGTCGTGCGCGCGCTTCAAATCGCGTTTTTCATGGCGCTCAACGCTTTCACGGGCAGGCGCGTCCGGCTCATCCAGTTTCTGGCCGTGAGCGCCGGCATCGTGCTCTGCAACCTCGTCATACCGACGGGCAGGGTCCTGGTGACGGTGCTCGGGCTCGCCCTGACCGAAGGGGCGCTGAAGTCGGGGCTTTTCAAGGCAACGGCGATGACGGGTCTCATCGCGCTCTCCCAGTTCTCCATTCGATCCGACCTGCGGCTGCCGGGAAGGATCGGCGGCCTCATCGGCAGATCGTTCTTCTATTTCGAGAAGATCATGGGAGAACGACGGAAGATCGATCGAAAGGACATTATAGGGAGCATCGATTCACTCCTCCTCGACGTGCAGGCGAAAAGCTCACCCGAGGCCCCCGGGGCGCGGGCCCGGCCCCGATCGACCCTTCGAGGCATCGCGATCCTTTCCAGCCTGGTGTGCCTGAATTGGGGTGTTTTCCTTTTCACCCTCATTCACCCCCGGCCCCTCTGGGGCGGGTGAGAGCGCTTTCGGGCGCTCCCTTCGGCATCCGCGCGAATGCAAACACCTGTTCGTAGCGCCGAGAGAGTTCGCGAATGCCCGCATTGTGGCGTTGGTCCAGTTCTGGTAAGATCGCCTCTCGTGATCAGGGAGCTTGTCCGGACCATCATTCGCCTTGCCCTGGATCTCCGATCCTGGCGCGCCGGGTTCAAGGCGCTGCGCCTTCCCTCTCTGGTCATTGCCGCATTCTCCTGCGCCCTTGGCATTGTGCTCGCCTATCATGACGGCCGCGGCAACCTTCTGAACGCGGCTGCCGTCATGGCGGCGGGCCTCCTTTTATTGGCGGGAGTCAATCTGGTCAACGATTTCTTCGAATTCCGCCAGAAGCGGGTGGACGACAAGATCGCGCGGTTCGGTCTTTCCCCGGATGACCGAGAGCTGCTGGAAGTCCTCATCTTTCTTGTCGGCCTGGGGCTATTCGGCCTGGCGGGGCTCATCGGGCTTTTCCTGGCATGGCGCACCGGCTGGCCGCTTCTCATCCTGGGAGCCGTGGGATTCGCCGGCGGTTTCTTCTACACGGGAGAGCCTTTAAACTACAAGCGCCGCGGGCTCGCCGTGGTGATTGTCTTTTTCCTTGTCGGCGTCTTGATGGTGGGCGGCGCGTATTACGCCGTGGCAGGGACCTTTTCGTGGAACATTGCCCTTGCATCCCTGCCCGTGAGCTTCCTGATCTCCCTCATCCTGCTCACGAATGAGCTGCGCGACTTCGAGGCAGACACCCGATTCGGCATCCGGACCCTCACCGTGCGCATAGGCTATCGCCGGTCGATCCGGCTTTTCTGCGCGCTGCTCGCCTGCGCGTACGTCAGCCCACTCCTTCTCTGCCGGGCAGGCATCTTTCCTCATCTGCGCTTTCTCTACTGCGCCATTCCCTTCAGCGCGCCTCCGTTCCTGTTCATGGGACGACCGCCGGAGAGACGGAAGGCCATCGTCCCGCTGGTCATGCTTCATCATCTCGTTTTCGGATTTCTGTTCTGCGTCACCTATTTCAAGGAGTCGCTATGAAGACACGATTGATCCCCCTGATCGCCGCCTGCGCGCTGCTCGCGCCCGGTCCCGCATGCGCTGATCTTGAAATCGGGCTCATGCCCGCGTACAACTCGATTCCATTGGTGGTGGCGGATGCAAAGGGGCTGTACAAGGCGAACGGTCTGACGGTGCAGCTCGTCCCGTTCACGGGCCAGCTCGAGCGCGAAACAGCGCTGCAGACCGGCGCGATCGATGGGACCGTCACAGACCTGATCAATGCCATCCAGTCCTGGGCGCACGGATTCGGCGCCCGAGCAACTTCCGTTACAGAAGGCAACTTCGGCCTGCTCTCTTCCCCGTCATCCCGGCTGCGGAGCCTTGCCGACTGGAAAGCGAGCATGGGGAAGGTCCGCACAGGATTGCTGGAGGACAGTATTGTCTACTATATCACCGAGCGCATGCTTGCCTCGGCCGGCGCTGACCCCTCGCGCATCGAGCTTGTGCCCATCGTCCAACTGCCGACTCGCCTGGAAATGCTTCTTGCTGGAAAGATCGAGGCAGCGTGCCTTCCCGAGCCCCTTGCCACAATGGCTGCCGCGCAGGGCGCGCACCGGCTGGCAGATTCGGATGGAATGGGAACAATCCCGGGAATTCTCCTTTTTACGAAGAAGGCCCTGGCCGAGAAGCAGCGCGACATCGCTGCATTCTACAGGGCATACGACGCGGCCGTGCAGGAGGTGAATGACAATGCAAAAGCCTATACGGATGTGATTGTGGCCGAATGCCAGTTCCCTCCCGCTGTCAAGAGCCTCATGCAGGTTCCACAATTCAGCCCGGCGTTTCTCCCGCCGCAAGCCCTAGTCGCGGACGTTGCGGCGTGGATGAAGCAGAAAGGGCTCGTGGATAAGGTCCCCACGTATGCGGACATCGTTCAGCCGGGGTATGCGGCAGAGAATGCTCGAACTCCTTGAGTGCTCGGCCAGCTACGGTGAGAGGGTCGTTCTGCGGGACATCAGCCTGTCCGTTGGACAGGGCGGAACGGACTGCATCATCGGTCCCAGTGGATGCGGCAAGACCACGCTCCTCATGCTCGCGGCAGGATTGAAGCGCCCCCAGAGCGGGGCCGTGCTGTTGGAGAGCAGCGGGGTGGAGCCCGGCGACAGGCGCGTGGGCCTCATCCTGCAGCAGTATGGGCTCTTTCCCTGGTTCACGGCGCGGGAAAACATAGGCCTGGGCCTCAAGATTCGTGGCGTCGATGCCGCGGATCGGCAGAGGATCGTCGCTCTGGAGCTTGCGCGGATGGGTTTGGAGGAATGCGCGGACAGGTACCCCTGCGAGCTGAGCGGCGGCCAGCAGCAGCGCGTGGCAATTGCCCGTGCTATGGCGCTGGCGCCGCGCCTGCTTTTGATGGATGAGCCGTTCTCAGCCCTTGACGCGCTTAGCAGGGAATCGCTCCAGAATCTGCTTATCGCCACGCTGTGGGAGCGCCGGGTCACGGCGCTCCTGGTGACGCACAGCATCGAGGAAGCCGTGTACTTGGGATCCACGATCTGGGTGCTTGCGGGCGCGCCGGGCCGTATTGTGGCGAAATTCAACAACCCTGGGCAGGGAGCCGAGGGATACAGGCAGGATACATCATTTTTCCGGCTCTGCGGAGAGCTGCGGAAGGTCATGGAAGCCAACAGGGTGATCTGAGATGCAAAAACGCTTGCTGGGCGCTCTTGGCGGTATTGCGGCGTTCGTTGCGCTGTGGTGGGCGCTCGCGCTGCTTGTGCCGAACGGCTACATCCCCGATCCGCTCGCCGTTTTCATCCGCTTTGTCGTGCTGCTGCCGCGCAGCCTGGGAATGCACGCTGCCGTGAGCCTGGGACGGATCGCAGTAGCGCTGGCATGCGCTCTTGCAACCGCGGTGCCGGCAGGGATAGGCATCGGACGCAGCCCGGTCCTCGACCGGATCTTTTCCCCCGTTGCATATCTCCTGTACCCAGTCCCCAAGATCGCCCTGCTGCCCGTGATCATGCTCCTGTTCGGATTGGGGAACATTTCCAAGGTGGTGATCGTGTTTCTGGTGTTGTTTTTTCAGGTGCTCGTTGCCGTGCGAGACGCGGCCCGGGACGTGCCGGCGCAGTTCATGGTATCGCTGCGATCCCTGGGCGCGACCAGGTGGCAGGTGACGCGCTACGCCATCCTGCCCGCGCTTCTGCCCTCGCTGCTCTCCTCCCTGCGCATCGGCACAGGCACGGCGCTCGCCGTGCTGTTCTTTGCCGAAACCTTCGGGACAAGCCGGGGACTGGGATGGTTCGTCATGGAGAGCTGGATGCGCATGTCCTACCTTGACATGTTTACGGGCATTCTTTGCCTCGGGCTTGTCGGGCTGGCGATTTTTCTGGGCATCGACCGTCTCCAGGCCAGGCTGTGCCGGTGGCAGGGGAAATCCCAGCCTACTTGATCATCGTGAAACGCGTATCCGTGAGGGTGAAACGGGACTGAAGGCCCGGGGTGACGTAGATTTCCCGCTTCTCCGTAATGAAGACAGCCTCGATCACGCCATGGGTTTCTTCCACGAGCTTCCTGCCCCGGTCAAGGCCAAGGGTGAAAACGAGGGTGTCGTAGCCGTCCGCGGTCGTGGAATCAGCCGCAACAATGGCCACTGCGGAAAGGCCGTTCCACGCCGGGTAGCCGGTTCGCGCGTCCAGGATGTGGAAATACCGCTTTCCCCCCTCTTCGAAGTACCGCTCATATGTTCCCGCGGTGGTGACCGACCCGCCGGCGATGTCAACATAACCGATCTTGGTGCCGCGCGCTTCCTGGGGATTCTGAATCCCGATCCGCCAGAGAGAGCCGTCCGGCTTGCGTCCCATGGTGAGCACGTTTCCGCCAAGGTCAATGAGCGCGCTCGCCACTCCCTTGCCGCGCAGCACCCGCGCCACCTCGTCCGCGGCATACCCCTTTGCTACGGACCCGAGGTCGATCCCCATTCCGGGCTTGGCCAGGAACACCGTCGAGTTCTTTTGATCGATCAGGATATTCCGGTATCCAATGCGTGAAACAGCATCCCGGATTTCCTGCGGCTTCGGGATGTGTGCATCGGGCGTCCCAATTGCCCACAGCTTGACCAGCGGCTCCACTGTTATGTCGTACGCGCCATCTCCGTCTTTGGAGTACTGCAGGCCGGCTTGAATGACGGCAAGGACGTCCGGTGTGACGGCAACAGGATGAAGCCCCGCGGCCTTGTTCACCCGGATCACCTCGCTGTCCTCCTTGGTGATGGTCATCCGAGCGTCGATCTCCGCGATCCGAGCGAACGCGGCATCCAGGGCGGATGCCGAACCTCCGGCATACAGTCTGACCATGCACGTCGTGCCGAGGAGGTCCAGCTCCGTGCGCTCAAGAGGTTGCGCCGCCCAACAGAGGGGCGCGTGAAGCATCACACTGCAGGCAATGATCAAAGACCGAGTCGATAATCGGGAGAGATTCATGGAGGGGTTATACTCCATTCCCGTCCCCGGCCGCAATTCGGCGGGCAACGAGGGAATCCAGCCCGTTGACAATTCCCCCCGCCTTTGTAGGATGAGCCGATCACGAATGAGGAGACTTATGGCAGATACAATTCGCATCGTCATCCTGGGCGGCGGGTATGGCGGCGTGGAAGCCGCCAAGAGGCTTGAACGCAGGCTGGGGATGCGCCGCGATGTCGAGATAACGCTTGTCGACAGGAATTCGTATCACACGTTGATGACGGAGCTGCACGAGGTTGCGGCCGGGCGGGCGGAGCCGGAATCGGTCCAGATCAGCTTCCGCAAGATCTTCGGCGGCAGGCGCGTCGCCCTGGTGCATGACAGCATCCGGACAATCGATTTCGAAACGCGCACGCTGATTTCTGAGTCCGGTCGCTACCCGTACGATTACCTGGTGATCGGCGCGGGCGGAGAGCCTGAGTTTTATGGAATTCCCGGCATCAAGGAAAACGCGCTCACCCTCTGGTCATTCGATGACGCGCTGCGCATCCGCCGGCATATCGAGGACGTATTTCGCAAGGCATCCGCAGAGCCGCAAATGGCGAACCGGGCGGAAATGCTCACATTCGTCGTTGCCGGCGCGGGCTTCACGGGCATAGAGCTGGCAGGCGAGCTGAAGGACCAGCGCCGCGTGCTCTGCCGCAAGTATCACATCAACGAGGCGGATGTGCGCATCATCGTTGTCGAGGCCCTTGCTGCAATCATCCCAAACCTGCCGGCCAGGCTGCAGCTCAAGGCGAAGCGCTACCTTGAGCGTCGGGGCGTCCAGTTCATGCTCCGTTCGCCCATCATAGGCGCGGAAAAGGACAAGGTTCTGCTAGCGGACAACGTCTCGATCGCGGCCAAGACCTTCATCTGGACCTGCGGCATCCAGGGGTGCGAGTTTGCGGCCAACCTGGCGCTCACCAAGGGGAAGTGCTCCAACCGGCTTTGCCGGTTCGCCACCACCCAGGGGACCTGCGGGGTAAAGGACTGCACGTTCTCCAAGGACCGCTATATAGAGGGCAAGCGGGGCAGGCTCCTCGTCAACGAGTACATGCAATCCGTGGATTATCCCAATGTGTACGTCGTGGGAGACGTGGCGTGGTACCTGGAGGGAAAACGTATCATTCCGCAGATCGTGGAGACCGCCGTGCAGACAGGGGAAACCGCCGCTCACAACATCATAGCGGAGATCTCCCATGGAGCAATGAAGGCATTCCGCTCCAATTATCATGGGGTCATGGTATCCCTGGGCACTTATTCCGGCGTTGCCCATGTCATGGGCGTGTCGCTGACGGGCATCTTTGCCATCGCGGTGAAGCACATGATCAATGTCGTGCACCTCTTCGGCGTGGGAGGCGTCAACCAGGTTTGGGAATACGTGAAGCATGAGTTCCTTGATGTGAAGAACGAGCGCTCGTTCATCGGCGGGCTTGCCGCCTACAAGGTGCGCGGCTACTGGCCGCTGCTGCTGCGGATGTGGCTCGGCTTCATGTGGGTCGTGGAGGCGACCAACAAGATCACGGAGGGTTGGCTGGACTTCTCATCCGGCCAGAGCAAAACGGGATGGATGTTCTCCCCGGGGGTCACCCAGGCGGGGCTCAAGGCGGCGGATGCCACGAGCGCTGCCTCAGCGGCAACTGGCGCGGCTGCCGCCGCTTCGACCGCCGCAAGCGCCGCAGCAGCGGCCACGGACGCCACATCAGCCGCATCCTCGGCCGCGGCGAGCGCAACGGCAGCCGCGCCGGTTGCCACCAGCGCGGCTACTGCTGCGTCTAGCGCCGCAGCCGGCACTGCTGCTGCCGCTGCGGCAAGCACGGCTGCTCCCGGGCCCTGGCTGGACACCACGAAGACCATCCTCGACCCCCACTCGGGCGTCGTGACGTGGTTTCGGCGATGGTTCATGGACGGCATCTTTTCCCATGTTCCCTACTCCTGGTTCCAGGTTTTCATCGTGATGGTGGAGCTGTTGATCGGGCTTGCCCTGTTTGGCGGCTTTTTCACATGGTGGGCGGCGGTGGTTTCCATCGGCATGTGCATCATCTTCACTCTCTCCGGTTTGTTTGCGTGGAACCAGCTCTGGTTTTTCTTTGCGGCCATTCTCATGATGGGTGGCGCAGGAAGGGCCTTTGGCTTGGACACCTGGACAGTGCCCTTTTTCAAGAGGTGGTGGAACGGAACCCGGCTGGCAAAGAGGACCCGTTTCTACGCGGACGAGCCGACAAAGTAAGAAATGAAGCCATTCTGGGCCGGGCATCCGGAGCTTTCCCGCGAGCTGGACGAAGTGAAGCAGACCATCCTCTCTCGCGCCTCCACCGATGACGTGGAGGTGCTTGAAGCGATTCGCCAGATGCTCGCTTCCGGCGGAAAGATGCTCCGGCCCGCATTCGTGCTCCTTTCCTCGCGCTTCGGCTCACCGGACAGGAACAGGATCCTCAATGTCAGCGCAGCCGTGGAGATGCTGCACATGGCCACCCTCGTGCATGACGATATCATCGATGGAGCCTCTCTGCGCCGGGGTGTTGCAGCCCTGAACGCTTTGCGCGGCCCGCGCATCGCAGTGCTGGTCGGAGACTGGCTGTTCGCCGCAAGTCTTTCGCTTATTGCCGATTTTACCGGGACTGAAAATGCCCGGTCTCTCTCGCAGATCGTGGCGCGCATCTGCGGGAGCGAAATCAGCCAGTCCGCGGACAGGTTCGCCGTGCATGCCAGCGTTCGAAAGTACCTGAGGCGCATTGCCGGAAAGACAGCCGCGCTTTTCGCGCTCTCGTTTTACGTGGGAGCGGTTGAAAGCGGGTGCCCAGCCGACCTCAGCAGCATCCTGCGAAGGCTGGGGTATTGCATCGGGATGGGGTTTCAGATCATAGATGACATCCTCGACTTTTCACGCTCGGGAGCTGATACAGGCAAGCCGACCGGCAGCGACCTCTCGCAGGGGATCTTTACGCTGCCCGTGATCCTGGCCCTGAAAAAAGACGATGGAAATCTAGCAAAGGCGCTTTCCCGAAGTCCTTTTTCGCGCCGGGCTGTATCGCGAATGACCGGCATCATCATGGCGAAAGGCGGTATTGATGGCGCACGATCGATGGCGGAGGTCTACACACGCCGCGCGATCAATGAGATTGAAAGATTGCCGCCAGTGCCGGCCCGGGAAACGCTGCGCGCGGTCACGGAAAAGCTCCTGGACCGGACTTATTGACAGTAAAACCGGGCTCATGATACGCTTTTGCAACGACTTGTATATGAGGAGGAATCGAATGAAGCGAAGAGTATTGGTCGTGGCTGTTGCGCTGCTTCTCTGCGTGGCAATGGGGGCATTCGCCGCTGAGAAGAAAAGCTCAAGCATCCCCTGGCTGGTCAATTACAATGCGCCGGGACAGTCGGCTATCGATCTCACCGCAGGCTGGACCGAGTTCGGGCTTGGCGTGGAAGGCGCCTATAACCTGACCATGGGCCAGTTCGACATCGGCCCCATCCCCCTTTCGTGGGGCATCACGGGAGCGGCAGATGTAGGTTTCACCTATGATTTGGGGCTTGGAGCTGGCGGTTTTGCAACGCTCAACTGGGGCCTTGATTTTGGAGGCATCTGGAGGTTTGATTTCCGAGTAGGCCTTGGATTGGGAATCGGATTTGACTTCGCCCCTAGCTGGTACGGTTCGCCCTTTGGCCTCGGCATTGGAGACTACTTCTCCTCAACCTGGCTTTTCGCTGAGAAAATGGGGTTGACTCTTCAAGAAATATATGTGTACTCCTTCTTTGGACCTGGCTTCTACGCCTACACGCTTGGAGTCGAGTTCAAGCTGTAGTTCTTTGTTTCTTGAAAAAAACCCCGGTGCGCCGGGGTTTTTTTTGCCCGAAAGTCGCCTTGCGGCTCCCTCGCATGATTGATTCAGCTTCGGCAACCTTGTATCGTGGGATTCGCAATGAGCATTCTGTGGGCCAAGATTACCATCATCGGCATTCCGCTGGCAGTGTCCTTGGGCTGGTTTTTTTTCTGGGTGCTCAGGATTCGCGGGGCCGCGCGAAAGCTGAAAAATCGAAGATGAACCCAAGCCTTGGTCCCCCTCTTGCCATACAAAACCTCAGATTCACTTTTCCGCCCGTGGGAGATTCCCCGGCAGAGCCTCTTTTCACGGGGCTTGAGTATTCCCTCAGTGAGCAAGCCCGCGGCGTCATTTTGGGCGGAGCTGACGCGGGGAAAACAACCCTTGCGCGGATCTGCGCAAATCTCGTGCCGCGATTCACCGGAGGGACCCTCTCCGGCACGATTTTCTTTGGGGATCGTAATGCAATGGAGGTGGCGCCGTTTGATGCCGTGGAATCAATAGGCCTTGTTTTCCAGGATCCCGACGAGCAGATCTTCACGACCCGGTGCGATACCGAGATCGCCTTTGCGCTGGAGTCTCTCGGCTTTGCCCGCACGGAGATGGAGAAACGGATCGCAAACAGCCTTGATTTCATGGGACTGCTTGAATTCCGGCCGCGCAATCCCGCCACGCTTTCCGGAGGGGAAAAGAAACGCCTCCTTATCGCCTGCCTGGCAGCCATCGATCCCCAGTTCTGGATGCTGGACGAGGTCTTCCAGGAGCTGGATGCCACGTGGAAGCTGCAGCTTCTCCAGCACCTGAGCGCGGGAAGCAGGACAGCCCTGTTTTTCGACTCCCGCTGGTCACCTCTCTACGCTTCGCGATGCGGCAATTTCGCCGTGCTTCGCGATGGGGTCATTTCCTCACTCGCGGCCGACATGAATCCAACAGCGCGCGAAACCCTGCTTGCAAAGCAAGGCTTGTGCCTGTCGAGCGAAGAAGCCGGACCGCGCCAGGTTCCCGAAAGGGGGGAGCCTTTCATCAAGGCTGAGGGTCTCTTTTTTCAGTTCGGCGCAGCCGGTTCCTTTGATCTTGCAATCGACTCGCTCCAGCTGGAGAGGGGATCCGTCTGTGCGCTGGTCGGCAGGAACGGGTCAGGGAAATCGACCCTGGGGAAGCTTCTCTGCGGCCTGCTCGCGCCTGCCCGGGGAACAATTTCCCTCAATGAGGGAGGGAGGTTCCGGCATGCGAGCGGCCATGAGCTGCACTCCGCAATAGGCTACCTGTTCCAGAATCCCGACTATCAGGTGTTTCTCCCCACAGTGTCCGAGGAGCTCGCTTTTGGATTAAGGGCGGCAGGCATTGTTGAAGCACAGGCGAGAGACAGGGTGGCTGAAGCGATACGGCTCTTCCGGCTGCCTGCCGGAGGCACGCCGCCTGCGCTCATGAGCTATGGAGCTCGGAAACGGCTGCAAGCCGCCACCTTTCATCTCCTGGGCCGCGCCATTCTCATTCTTGATGAGATCGACGCGGGGCTCACCTACGGGGAGTTCCTCCCCATCGTGGAACTGCTCGCATCCTCGGGCGCGGGGATCGTCATCGTCACCCACGACATTGCCCTTGCGCGGCGTGTCTGCGGCCGCATCATCTGGATCGAAGGGGGAAGAATAACCCGGGATCTTGTCCCGGATGGCTTCAGCAGCCTCGACGCGCTGGCAGGCGAAACGGTGTAGGCCATGGTCATAGACTTTTTCAAGCCGGGCAGGAGCATCCTGCACAGATTCGATCCCCGGGCAAAGCTCCTGATGCTTGCCGTGTTCGTTTCCTGCTTCTTTCTCCCTGTGCAGCTATGGGTCATGGCCATCTACCTGGCCTGTCTCGTCGTTCTCATCATTGCCTGCCTTGGCCTTGCGGAGCTTGGGCGATCCCTGGCCGCGATTGCTCCGGTTCTTCTCATCATCTGTGTGCTGACGCCAGTTTTCAGGCGAGGGGGGGCCGCGTTCTGGTCGCCGTTCGGGTTTCCCTTGCTCACGTCAGAAGGGCTTTCGGAAGCCCTCCGCCTCCTCCTGCGTTTCACAGGTCTCACCCTTTCTTTTTTTATTGTTTTCCGCACGCTGGACATGAATGATCTCATTCTGGCGCTCCGATGGTTCGGCCTGCCTTTCCGGGTCGCGCTGATTATCATCGTATCGCTTCGTTTCATTCCCTCGCTTTTCGTGGTGTACAAGAATGTCCAGGATGCGCATACGCTTCGGGCAAGCAGGGGGAAAAAGGCCGGGTTTTTCCAGCGTACCCTCCCGGTGCTGACCTCCGTCGTCATCCAGGCCATCCGCAGCATCCCCTCCCTTGCCATGGCCCTGGAAACGCGCGGGTTCGGGAGAGGGGGGAGGCGAACCGAGTACAGGATCCTGCCCATGGGTTTGGGCTTTGGGCTGTCCCTCGCAGCCGCTGTGCTCCTCACCGCGCTGCTCTTTTTGCCCTTACTCTACTGACTTTTCCGGGGACAGCCATTCGTATATACTCCTCCAAAGGAGCGCGCATATGACCACGGAAAAAGAAACATCACCCGCCAGCCTTCGGATCGCTGCAATCGCGATCATGACAGCGCTGACCGTCGTCATCGGATACATCCGAGTCCCGCTGCCGGCAACACAGGGGATATTCACGCTTGCCGACATCGCGATCTATTTCGCCGCTTTTGCGCTAGGGCCATTTTCCGGCGCCGTTGCCGGCGGCCTGGGAGCGGCCTTGATCGACCTGATAGGCGGAACTGCGCAATACGCGCCGGCTTCGCTCATCGTCCACGGGCTGGAAGGCCTTCTGGCCGGGCTCATTGCGGCGGGAGGCGCAAAAAAAACCGCATCCATCGTTTTATGGATCATCGCGGGGCTTTGTGGAACGATCATCATGGCGGGCGGATATCTGCTTGCCGAGACCCTTTTCTACGGAGGTTTCGCGAAAGCGGTGACGGAAATCCCGTTCAATATCGCCCAGAGCATCGTGGGCGTGGTCTGCGGAGCGCTGCTGACGGTTGCCGTGCGGCGCGCCTATCCCCCCGTGCAACGGCTGCGATGGTAGGGAGCAACGCCGGATAATGGAGGAGCTGTCGCGTCTTGCGATCGCGCTTGCCGCGGTGCGCCAGCGCATCGATGCCGCGGCCCGGCGCGCCGGACGCGCGCCGGCGGAAGTCCGGCTCATGGCGGTCACCAAGGGGTTCTCTCGGGACGCCGTACTCGCCGGGCTCGATGCCGGCCTGTCCCTCTTTGGAGAGAACCGGGTCCAGGAAGCAGAGGAAAAATACAGCGAATTGGCCGGAAGCTATGAGCTGCATCTCATCGGACACCTGCAGAGAAACAAGGCGCGCACCGCTTCAGGGGTATTTCGCTGCGTGCAGTCCATTGACAAGCCGCAAACGGCCGAAGCGCTGGATGCTCGGTGCGCGGAGCGCGGAATGGTGATGGATGTGCTCTTGGAGCTGAATACAAGCGGCGAGCCGTCGAAATCAGGTTTCCTCTCCCGGCAGGACCTCCTGGCCGGGCTGGATGAGATCAGCGCCATGAGCCACGTCAGGGTGCGGGGGCTGATGACCGTCGGACCCCTGAGCGACGACCAGGGGAGGGTGCGTTCCTCGTTTTCACAGCTTCGCTCCCTTTTCGACGAAATGCGCGCGGGCGGAGGCCTCCCATTTTTCGACACCCTGTCCATGGGCATGTCCGGCGATTTCGAGGCGGCAATCGAGGAAGGGTCGACGCTGGTGCGCATTGGAACCGCGCTGTTCGGCGCCCGAGGGAACGCGTGAAGCACACCATGCTGGCACGCGCGGCCTTCATCGCCCTGCTCTTCCTGGCTTCGGGCATGCTTGCCGGCGCGCAGGAGCATGTGCCCCAGCCCTACACGCCGAATGAGTTTCCCGCGTGGCTGCACGACCTGTGGCGGGCGGATGCGGTGTTCGTGGGATCGTTTCCCTTTTCCCTGTTCGCAACCCTGGAGGTATACGATACCTACCGATACGTCACGAACGGGTTCAGCCCGAGCTACGCGCCCTGGCCTTTAGGCTCTGGGGCCGGTGTCACGTATTCCTCAACCGAAACCCTCTGGCTTGCGGTATCCGCGATCTCCATTTCAGCCGTGATTTCCGCCATTGATTTCATCCTCGAGCGCATCCATGAGCACTCCGCGCAGCATTGAAAGCCGGGTCGAGCAGTCTTCCGATGCGGGCATGCGTCTTGACGTGTACGTTTCAGAGCGGCTGGGACTGTTCTCCCGCAGCCAGGCGCGCGCCCGCATCGTTTCCATTGAGGTCAACGGTGCGCCCGCCCGGCTTGCGCGGAGGGTGCGGCTCGGCGACGTTGTCACGCTCGTGTACGCCGATCCTCCGGCCTTCACCCTGCCTGCCCAGGACATCCCGTTGAGCGTGATCTTCGAAAATGACGATGTCATCGTCATCGACAAGCCGCAGGGGATGGTGGTCCATCCCGGCAGCGGCAATCCCTCGGGAACGCTCCTGAACGCGCTGCTTTTTCGAAATGCAAAAATGGCGGCCGCATTCGGCCCGGACAATCCGCGCCCGGGGATTGTGCATCGCCTCGACAAGGAAACATCCGGGGTCATTATTGCGGCAAAGAATGCGCGGGCGCACGAGCAGCTGGCGGTTCAATTTAAAAACCGCACGGTGCGCAAGCGCTACGTGGCGGTGGTGCAGGGCGCGATGCCCGCGCGCGAAGGCCGGATCGAAGCCAGGCTGGCGCGCGATCCGCGCAACAGGAAGAGGTTCGCGTGCGTGATCGAGGGCGGCAGGACCGCACTCACGCGTTATCGGACCGTGCGCACCTTTGCGGCGGGCAAGGACAGCTACTCCCTGGTCCTTCTGGCGCCAAGCACGGGGCGCACCCACCAGCTGCGCGTGCATCTGCGCCATCTGAGCGCTCCTATACTGGGCGATCCGCTCTACGGCCGCAGCGATGGGCGTTTTCCGGATGCCACCCTCATGCTCCACGCTCGCAGCCTGAGCATACGGCTGCCGGGAGAAGCGCAGGCGCGCACGTTCGTCTCGCCCCTGCCGGAGAGGATACGCGCCGTGCTGGGGCAGCTTCACAGTTTTTCGCCCAACAATGGATTGTAGAGCTTCTCGATGCCCACCTTCGACGGGGGGCCATGGCCGGGAAAGAGAAGCACTTCGTCCCCCACGGCGAGCAGCTTCCGCCGCACGGATTCCAGGAGCAGTCCCCGGGCATAGCCGTCCCGGGTCCTGCCGATGCTGCCGGCAGAGAGGGTGTCGCCGGTGAACAGCATATGGCTGATGAGGAAGCAGAGTGAATCGATGGAGTGCCCCGGCGTCTCAAAGACACGGGCGGAGAGCTCGCCCAGGGGGAGCACGTCGCCGTCCTGCGCATGGTGCGCAGGAAAATCCAGCACGCTAGGCTGGTTGGCATAGATGGCGGCGTTATAGACTTTCAGAAGGGAGCGGATGCCGTTGATGTGCGCGTTATGGGCGTGGGTGACAAGGATGGACCGGACATACAGACCATTGTTTTCCACCGCCTGGAGCAGCGCCGCGTCGAAAACGCCGGGATCGATCAGCACGGCGTCCCCTCCCGCGTCCGGACCGATGAGGTAGGAATTGGAGAACCCGATCCGGGAAAAAAGGGAGAAGAACCTCATGACAGCGGCTCCAGGAAAACACCCTCGTTTATGCTTGAGGACCGAAAATCGACGACGTTTCGGTGTCCGGCGTCGAAGTGGGCCCGCATGAGGCTGCAATCCCGCATGCTCACCGATTCCAGCAGCGATCCGATGAACCGGGTGGCGTAGAGGTTGGAGTGATCGAAGGTCACGCGCACGCCATGGATGCCGAGAAAATTGTCCTGCACAATCTCGCAGCCCGAAAACGAGCAGTCGGAGATCTCCGAACCCGCGAAGACAGAGTTTTGCAGAATGGCGCCGGAGAAGTCGCACCCCTCGAACGTGGCCCGGTCCAGGAAGGAAAGATGTATCTGCGCCGATAGAAACCTGACCCTAACAAAGGTGGCGGCGGTCAGCCTGCAGCCCTGTATCTCGGCCTTCGACAGATCAATGTCCACCAAACGGATGCCGGGCAGGTCGAGATCGCGCAGCTCGACGCGTCCCGCCGATGGGCGGAGCAGGCCCGCCACGTGGCTGAGGGGTGAGGCGTGATGGACAATGCACGCGGCGGATCCGGAAAGAGCGGGCCTTCCGCATCCGCTTGTCGCGCAGGGCCGCGGCTCGAACATGCTTCTACCTTACCCGTTCGGACGGCTTGGCGCAAGCTTGTCGGCTCATGGCGATTGGTATATTCTGCAAGACATGTATGCGTGTCATTTCTGCGCAGCGGCCATAGAGAACCCGCGCGAGATATACCGGTCGTCGACATGCCCGGCGTGCGGCAAGGACCTCAAGATATGCCTGAACTGCCGCTTCTACAGCCCGGGCGCGCACTGGGATTGCGCGGAATCCATCGATGAGCCCGTCAATGAAAAGGACAGGGCGAGCTTCTGCACGTTTTTCTCCTTCCGCTCCTCGCAGCCGGGGCAGCAGACCAGCTCCCGCTCGGACGCGAAGGAGCAGGCAAAACGAAAAATCGACCAGCTGTTCGGAAATGAGCCCTGAGCCCGTCGCTTTTCTCGATTCCGGTGTCGGCGGTCTTCCCTACCTCAATCACGCGCGGCGCCTCATCACGGGCCGGAGATTCGTGTACGTTGCGGACAGGGCAAATTTCCCTTACGGCGAAAAGGATAGAAGGTCGATCATCGATGCGGCAGTTTCCGTGGCGGAAAGGCTGATTCAAAAAGAGAACCCCAGGCTGATCGTGGTGGCCTGCAACACCATGTCCGTGGTGGCGCTCGCGGCGCTTCGGGAGCGTTTTTCCCTCCCCTTTGTCGGGGTCGTTCCGGCCATCAAGCCAGCCGCCGCTCTTTCGCGCAGAAGATGCGTGGGTATCCTTGCGACGCGTCAAACCGTGGAGGGCGAGTACCTGCGCGGCTTGATAGAGAAGCACGCGTCCGGATGCTCGGTCGTGAGCCTTCCCTCTGCCGGGCTTGTTGAGTTCGTGGAAAAGGAGCTGTACCAGGCCTGCCCAGAGGAGCGGGAGGACCGGGTCCGCGCGGAAGTGACTCGCTTCCGCAGCGAGGGCATAGATGCCCTTGTGTTGGGATGCACTCATTTCCTCCACCTGGAGCCGGAATTCCGCCGGCTTCTGGAGACGGATCGGATTGCGCTGGTTGATTCCCGGGAAGGAGTGTCGCGGCAGGTGCGGCGGCTGCTTTCCGAGAGTCCGGCTGCCGCGGCGCCGCTGCCTCGCGATTCCCTGTACGTCACCGGCGCAATGCCGGTTGAAAGCCGGTATGCATGGTTTGCCGATCAATTCGGCCTGTGCCTGGAGGGGACCCTCTGACGCCTATGACCGATCCGCTCACGGCCGAGGTGCTTTTTGGCATCAACACGATCTACACGGTCCTCGCAAATGGCGCGCGGCTGCAGTGCCGCATCAAGGGTAAAAAGCTGCGCGAGGAGGAACGAAGCTACAATCCCATCGCGCCGGGAGACCTCGTCGAAGTGACGCCCGATGCGCTGAGCCCGAGCGAGGGAATGATCAGCGAGGTGCTGCAGCGCAGGACACGGCTTGCACGGTGGAACAAGAAGGGAAGGGCGCCCCAGGTCATCGCGGCCAATGCCGACATCGCGGTATGCGTGACCAGCCCAAGCTCCCCCCCCTTCCGCCCGAGGTTCATCGATCGGCTCATCGTTGCCGCGGAATCGGGCGGGCTCACCCCCATGGTGGTCCTGAACAAGGCCGATCTCCCCTGCCCGGATGAAGTTCGCGAAAGGCTCTTGCATTACAAGAGCATGGGCTACGGCGTGCACCTCTGCTCCGCCCGGACAGGCCAGGGGGTGGCGCGGCTGGCGGCGCTGCTCGCAGGCATGACAGCTGCGTTTGTCGGCCAGTCCGGCGTGGGCAAATCCTCGCTGCTCAATACCCTGTCCCCCGGGCTTGATCTCCGGGTGGGGGGCCTTTCTTCGAAGCACGACCGGGGAAACCACACGACCAACTTTTCCTCGCTCCTGCTTCTGGAGGGAGGGCTTCGCGTCATCGACACCCCAGGCGTCAGGGAGTTGGAGCTCTCCGACATCCTCCCTGAGGAGGTCGGCTTCCATTTCCGGGACTTCACTCCCTACATGCGCCAGTGCGGCTACCAACCCTGCCTGCACGCCGATGAGCCGATGTGCGCCGTGGCTGCCGCCGTTGAAAGGGGGGAGATCCACCCCGATCGGTACCAGAGCTACCTGCGGATCCTCCAGGAGCTGCGTACGTCAAGGAAGGCCGAGCATGGATGAGCACACGTTGGAGCTGCTCGAGTTTCCCAAGATACAGGAGGAGCTGGCCGGTTTGTGCGCGAGCCCCCCGGGTGCCGAGCTGCTGCGCGGCCAGCCGATCCTCACCGATCCCCCAGCCGTTGACGAAAGGCTGAGCCTGGCTCTCGAGTTCCGTGCCATCCTGGAATCGGGCGCGTCGATGCCGGGGCTCGATTTCCCTGATCTCGGAGACTCCTTTCACCGGCTGGGCAAGGAAGGGCTGCAGATGGAGGGGGAGGAGCTCGCCGCCATCGGGCGTTGGATCCTCTCCGGCCTCAAGATGAAACGCCTCGTTCTTAATGCGCGTCCGGCCGGACGCCTGCAGGCGATTGCCTCACAGATTCCTGATCTCACGCCCCTATCGCGCTGCATCTTCCGCCTCCTGGATCACGAGGGCGTGCTGCGCGAGAAGCAGATCCCCGAGCTGGCGGCCATCCGAGAGCGGATCCGCAGGAACCGTGAGGATGCCGATCGCTCCGTCCGCGGGCTGCTCGACGAGCATGCCTATCGGAGCTACTGGCAGACAACCACGCCGACGCAGCGCGATGGCAGGATCGTGCTCCCCCTCAAGGCACAGTACAAGGGCAGGGTCAAGGGGATCGTGCACGAAATGTCGGCCAGCGGATCCACGCTTTTCATCGAGCCGCTGGAGGTGGTGGAAAAAAACAATGCCATCGTACAGGAAGAGAACCTCTACCGCATTGAGGTACGCCGGATATTGAAGGATCTCACCGCTGCGGTGTCCGCGCGCGCGGGAGAGGCTGGCATGCTTGTGCAGAACGTGGCTTTCCTGGACACCTTCCTCGCCCGCGCGCGCTACGCGCTGCAGCATTCCTGCCGCCGGGCGGAGCATGACCAGCGGATGCTCACGCTGCGCGAGGCGCGCCATCCACTCCTGGGGACCGGAGTCGTTCCCATAACGGTGACCATCGACAGCAGCCTGCGCGTGCTCATCATCACGGGGCCGAACACGGGCGGCAAGACGGTGAGCCTGAAGACGGTGGGTCTGCTCGCCCTCATGCACCAGTTCGGCATGGAAATCCCGGCAGCGGAGATTGTTTTAGCTTTTGTCAAGCAGTTTTTTTCGAGACTGCCTTTTTTATCCTCCTCGTTGGCCTAGAGTGCCGAGTGTTCCTGATCTTGACTTTGCTGGCCCGAGGTGCTTTG
>JBEKQU010000032.1:0-50269 GCA_049519415.1 Spirochaetia bacterium | reverse complement strand
ACGATGTGGTATTTGATGTCATATGCGCAATGTGAGGCCTTTCGGTACTGTTTCATATCACCGCAAGCCTACTAAAGTCTTCGTCTAAAGACGAGGGGGTTCCTCCCCGTAGGAGACTCTAATCCGAGGTCTGGGAAGCATCGCCAGTCATGAAAGCGATAACGCGGTTCCTCTTTCCGACAAATTCCAGCGCGGCATCTCAGACAAGGCGTACGTCGCACTGCTGTCGGCCGAGGGCGGATGGGTTATTGCCACGCTCGACGCACATGTTACAAAAGTGGCCCAAATTGTTGCAGCATGGAAATCAGCCGGCCCTGTCGTGCTTCTGTTCCGGAACTCTTGGGCTCATCTGGACTTCAGGACTATGGCTTGGCGCCTGGCCGGCAATCACCGCCGTGGGGATGTTCGTCCGCATGTCGTCAGCGTGTTGGTAATGAATCACCTGCTGTCCGTCCCCATTCTTCTTTGCCTTCGCCATCGCTGCAAACCCCTCTCTGAGCCCTTATAAGGGCTTCGTGCTCTCGTCCATGGTATCGATCAACTCGCCGTATGCGAACAGGCGATTCCTTCGCTTGCCCGTGATCTCCCTGACGATGCCCGCCTCTGAGAGCGCGGCGAACACCTTGGTGACGGTGTTGGGCACGAGGTCCGTGGCTTTGCTCATCCGTCCGATGGTTGTGAGCGGGTGCGACAGGAGCTCCTGATGAACCAGGGCAGCGCTTCCCGCGATGCGGCCAAGAGCATGGATCCTGGCCCGGTCAGCGCGCGCGATCCGGTCGGTCGCCTCGGCGGTTTTTGTGCACTGGTCGGCAGTCTCACGGACCGCACGCGCAAAGAAATCCAGCCATGTCTCCCAGTCGCCGTCAACTCTTATGGCCTGAAGCAGATCGTAGTAGGTCTGCCGGTGGTTCTTGAAATAGAGGCTGAGGAAGAGGATCGGGTCCTCAAGGATGCCATCCTGGCAGAGGATGAGGGATATCAGGAGCCGCCCGAGCCGCCCGTTGCCGTCCAGGAATGGGTGGATTGTTTCGAACTGCACGTGAGCCAGCGCTGCCTTTATCAGCGGAGAGGTCTTCAACGGAATATCATGCAGGAACGACTCGAGCGCAGCCATGCACGGCTCGACCTGGTCCGCGGGGGGAGGAACGAACCCAGCGAGGCCCGGCCGCGGCCCGCCGATCCAGTTCTGGCTTCTGCGGAAGTTGCCCGGATCCTCTTCGCTCCCGCGCCCTTCGGACAGGAGCACGCCATGGATCTCCCGCAAGAGCCAGTTCGAAAGCGGAAAGCCTGAGCGCATCCGTGCGATTCCGTGATCCACGGCAGCCACGTAGTGTGAGACCTCAGAGACATCGGAGAGAGGAACGCCGGGAGCCTCCTCGATCTCAAAAAGTAAAAGGTCCGACAGGGACGACTGGGTGCCCTCTATCTGCGAAGAGAGGACCGCCTCTTTCCTGACATAGAGATAAAGAAGGAGCTTGCTGTCAGGGAGGAAGACAGAAGAAGCTGAAAGCCGGCCCAAAGAGATCAATGCCTGATCGAGTTGCTCGCGCAGGTCCGGCCCTATCGAAAGATCGGGCGGCAGGGGATCTGGGACGAATGCCCTAACGGTTTCTCCTGCGATCGAGGTCTCGATATATCGACCAGTGTTAGGCCGCTTCATTTGTCTCTGTTAACTCATTTATTGCAAAAGACCCGGATAGTATTGCACGAAAGAACGTTATCGTGCAATAAAAAACTCATTCCGGGCCGGCTCGGACGCTCGCCTCGCAATGCCTGCAAAGCCGGGCATAGTCGCAAGCTGAACATACCTTTTTAGAGGATGCGGCTGGATACTCGCCGGCCCTTATTGATGCGATCGCCTGGGTAGCCTTGTCGACAGACTCGGCCACCACCGCCTCATCTATGGTTACCGCTTCCCTGCTGCTCTGAGAGAGGCTGTGGAGATAGGCGGCGCGAACATCAAATCCCTCCCGCCGGCCGGCGTGGCTGTAGATCCTGAGCTGAAGCTCATTGCGGTCTTTGCGTTCTTCTCCCTTGGAGACCTTGTAATCGACAATTGCAAGGCTCTTCTCGTGCCCGTCCTCACTATCCAGGATGACATCTGCCCGGCCCATGAGAAGACCGTCCGGAGTGTACAGCTCGAACTGCCTCTCCAACTCCCAGATCCGATGCAGATCGTCGGCGTAGTCGGTGACATATGTCTCTACAAGCCTGAGCGCGGACTTGAAGAGCTGGGAGTGAGACGCTGCCGTGGCAAATGGGGAAAAACGTCCAGCGAAAACGGCCAAACGGCAGAAGAGCCGGCTCTCCGCGAGGGGAACCTGCCGTCCACGAGGCTGTGAAGAAAAACCACCGGCCATTCCAGCCCTTTTGTCTGGTGCACGGTGAGCACCTGCACCGCATCCACGTCTTGAAACGCCTCGCCCTCGAAATCCTCGTAGGCAGTGACCGCGTGGTACAGGAGGTAGTTGCCCAGGCCGAACCAGAATGGCTTGCCCCGGTCAGCTCCTCGGTGCGGCGGTAGATTCGCTCCTTCAGCTCAGATCCGGCCTTCTCCGTGAAAGTGAACGCAATGATTGCGCGCGGCTCCACTTAAAACGCTTTAAAATCGCCGATTTGGTGAAACGCGACGAGTTCAATCTGGACATCACTTGGCTCAAGCACGAGAACCTTGACGACGCAGACAGCCCGCCACAGCGTCGTCTGCCTCCCCGCCTATTCCCCCGCTGATCGCTCCAGGCCGGGCGGTGGGGCTGCCTGCTCGTCGCGCGCGCTTTCCCGGAAGAACAGCTCCAGCCACGCATCCAGGTGCGGCGGCCGGGCGCCGAACCCGGCCAGCTCGGACTCCGGCACCAGCGCGGAGCGCAGCCGCGCGAGCGACTCCGCCGCCACGTCGTACGCGGTGCGCGCCACCTGTGACTCGTGCGCGCGGATGGCCTGGAGCTTGTGCTCGAAGGCCAGACGCGGCACCGTGACGATCGTGTTGAATTCGCCGCGGTTGAACAGCGCCCACGGCCCCTCGTAGTTCCACACCTCCAGCGTCTTGCGCGTGCCCGCCAGGAACCTCCGCAGGCATTCCACCGCCGTCCTGCGGGTGGCCACATGCGCGGGGTGGCTGTCCTTGAGATGCGGCATGAACACCCAGTCGGGATCCAGCTCCGCGAGGAGCTGGCCGAAGATCTCCCGGTCGCGCTCGGAAACCTCGTAGTTGTTGTCGTAGAGGGGCAGCCGCAGGAAACGCGGCTCGGCGCCCAGGAAACGGGATTCTTTCAGCACCTCCGCTTCACGGATGGCGATCCGCTCCCCGCGCTGCGTCCCGTAGATGAACGAGCGGTGGCCCGTTGTCATCACGGCCGTCACCACGCGGTTGGACTGGTTGAGCATTGCCATGGTGCCCCCCATGCTGATGGGGGCATCGTCCGGGTGCGGGGAGACAATGAGGACACGGCGCCCGGACGGGATCGACTTCTCATCCATGATGAAGAAGCCGGAGTAGAAACCGCGGATCCGCTCCTCCCGGGCTATCCGCGACAGGGCGCCCGCGTCCGCGATCAGGGTCACGTTCTCGTGCCTCTGGAGGATGGAGAGAGGAACCGTGGGATCAAAGGTCCCCTCGGTGAGCCGCTGCACGATCTCCGCCAGGTTGCGGCCAGCGGCAAAGAGCAGTATCCGCAACGCCTTTGCCAGGTCGGCCAGCCCCAGGGAGAATGCCTCGCGCGCGGCCCACCTCTGGTGGTTCTCAACCGCAATGATGCCCGCCGTGGATTCCAGGTCGGAGCCGTTGACGTGGAACCCGATATGGCCGCGCGAATCCACGGAGAGCAGGGCGATATCGATCCCTGCCACGGCAAGATGACTGGCGATCCGCGCGGTCTCCGCCGCCCGATCCCGGGCGGGAGAGAAGCTGGTCACGTTCTCCGGCGCGATGCCCAGCGGCATGAAGAGCCGCTCGTCGAGCACCGCGCGGAAGGGGGAGGCGCCGGCGTCCGGAAATGCGGCTGACCCCGCCGGAGGGATCAGCTCGTCGAACACGACAAAGCGGACCCGGGAGAAGTCCACCAGCTCGGCGCGCGCCCGCTCCACCAGGAGCCGGTAGGCGCCGAAAGCCGGAGTGCCCGCGAACACGGAGAGGATGAGGTCCGGTTTCTCCTGCACGGCGGCAAGGAGGAGAGTGACGAGCTTCTGCTCGATGTTGGACTCATCCCGGGCGGGGATGACGTGAATGGGCGCCATGGTCAGGGCAGCCTTTTGCGGGAAACAGCGACAAGAAACCCTATGCCAAGGAACAGGGGAGGAAGATCGGCGAGCGCGATCTGCAGCACGGGCACACCGTGGTAGCGCAGCAGGTCCTCCCCAAGGATGCCGAAGGCGCGCAGCGTGGCAAGCACGATGTCAGCGTAGGACACAATCGCCCCGATGATAACGAAGGTCCACGCCATGTCGCGTGTCCGCGACCAGAGGAGGATCGCGCAGAACGTGGCGAAGGCGCCCAGAACCAGATGCGCCGCTTCCTGCGTGAATGTCACCATATCCATGTTTACCCTCCGGGAATCCCGGCGAACAGGCCCGCCAGGAGCAGGGATTCTCCCGGAGAACATTCCCCGGGAAGCACGCTCGGCCCGGGATGCCCGGGGTAGAGCAGAACGCCCGCGTGGAGAAACTCCGCGTGCACCCGCGGGTACTCGGCGGCGGGGAAAAGCGCCCGAACATACGGCCCCGTGCGCGCCCACCCTTTGGCCGCGTCCAGGGCTCGCTCAACCACGCGATTGCCGGGCAAGGGAGGCCCCGATTCCGTCTTGAAAAGCGCCGCACAGCCGCGAAGAGCCGCGGCGAGAAGAAAGCCGGGCAGGGTCTCTGAGGGGGGCACATCCCGTGTCCCTGCTGGAAAGCAGGCCGGCGCGGGCGCGCCGCACACGGTGAGCGGAAGGACCGGCAGGAGCGCCCGGCCGCCCGAGACCGAGGGCAGGAAAGGCCTCCAGAGGCAGACCTGTCCCGCGCCCGGCGCGCCTGGATCAAGCGCGGGATCGTGGAGGTCCTCCGGCTCCACGCGCGCGCCCAGCGCAAGGGAGACCGCGTCCAGGGCGCGCTCGCGCGACGAGAACAACCGAACCACGGGGTACTCGGGGACCAGTCGGGCAATGGCCGCCGCGAGCCGAGGCTCCCACGCCGAGGGGAGCGCCGCGGCGAGTCCCTGCGACAGGACCGACTTCATCACGGGCACGGCGACGCGGTGCCCAAGAAGGGCGCCGTCGCGGGAGAGGTCGAGATACCTCCGCCCCCTCGTGTCATACAGCCGGAAGTCCCGGGCCCTGCGGATGCTCGGGATCCCGGCGAGCAGCCTCCTATCCAGCATCGGACCTCTTCGCGATGACAGCGTAGGCGCTGTGATTGTGGATGGACTCGAAGTTCTCCACCTCGATCCAGTGGTAGCGCAGACCCGGCAGAGATTCCAGGCGAAGCGCGACCTCCCGCACCACGTCCTCCACGAAACGCGGGTTCTCGTAGGCGCGCTCCGTGATGTACTTTTCGTCCTCGCGCTTCAACAGGGCGTACACCGGGCTGGACGCTGAATCCTCCGCGATCTGGATGAGGTCCTCGATCCAGATGAACTTGGTCATGCCGACCGTGATGGCCACTGTGCCCCTCTGATTGTGCGCGGAAACAGCGGCGATCTCCTTTGAGCAGGGGCACAGGGTGTGCACGGGAACCTCCACCCGGGCGGCGATCTCCAGGTGGCGCGTGTAGGTGGCCTCGATCACGCAATCGTAGGACATGAGCGATTCCAATCCGGAGACCGGCGCCTTCCTTTTCAGGAAGAAGGGGAAGGCGAGCTCGATGTGCGACTCTTCCGCCTGGAGGGCTTTCTTGATCTCGATGAGGATGAGGTCGAGGCTCTGGTAGCTCACCTCGTTCTTGAACCGGTCAAGCACCTCGACGAACCTGCTCATGTGCGTGCCCCTGGTGGTGTGGGGAAGATTGACCGACAGCGTCACGTTGGCCACGGTCTGCTGCGTTTCCCGGCTCTTGTCGCGCACCGTGATGGGATAGCGGATGTTGCGGATCCCCACCTTCTGGATGGGCATGTTGCGGAAATCCTGGCCAGACTGCGTGTCCTTCATCGGTAGATCCTCACTCGCCAAGGTCTATCCGCTCCAGCCGGGCATACTTGGGCAGGAACCTGCCGACCCGGCCCGACTGGAACCTCACCTGCACCAACAGGTTTTCATTAGTATACCATGATCTCTCCACGATGCCGGCGCCATACTCTTCGTGATAGACTCCGGTGCCGGCGGGAAACTCCTCATCAAGCGCCTGAGCCGGCTCCTCCCCGCTCCTCTGTATCGCGGATTCCGGCAGCTCGTCGAGAAATCGTGACGGGGACATTTCCGTGGTGCGGCCGAACAGCCTCCGGCGCAGGCACCACGTCATGACCAGCCGCTCCCGGGCCCGGGTGATGCCGACGTAGAAGAGCCGCCTCTCCTCCTCGACGTCCTCTGGATCCGCCCGGCTGGACTCGTGCGGGAATATCCCCTCCTCCAGGCCGGTGATGATCACCCTGTCGAACTCCAGCCCCTTGGTGTTATGGAGGGTGATCAGGGTGACCGCGGCGGAATCCGCGTCACTGTCGTTTCCGTCCAGCGGGCTGGCCAGGGCGATGCTTTCCAGGAACGTTGAAAGGGCGCCTGCTCCGGCTCCGTAGGAAGCCATGTCGCTCACCATTTCCTTGAGGTTCTCGATCTTTGCGGTGTCCTCGGACCGGTCCCGGGTCCTGTACATTTCGTACAGCCCTGTCTCCGACAGGAGGTCCCGCGCCAGCTCCGCCAACGGCGTTTCTTCCAGCTTCTCGGAAAGCTCCCCCATGCATGCCAGCAGGCGGGCGATCCCGGACCTGGCCCGCGCGGGAAGGTCTTTGCTCATGCGCCTGCTCACCGATAGAAGGTCTCCCGCTCCGGCTTCCCCCGCCCGCGCGCGCCATTCGGACACGAGCTTCTCCACGCTGGCCGCTCCGATCCCCCGGCTGGGCTTGTTGACGATCCGGCGGAACGAAACCTCGTCATTGCGGTTCAGCAGAAGGGAGAGGTAGGCGATGGCGTCCTTCACCTCTTCGCGGGAGTAGAACCGCACGGCGCCGATCAGGCGGAACCGGATGCCATGGTCCCGGAAATGCTTCTCGAACTGCAGGGATTGCGCGTTCATTCGGTAGAGTATGGCGGTGGCGCCGGAAAAGCCGTCCTGCGCGATCCGTGCGCAGAGCTCCGCCTCCTCCTCCTGATCCTGGAGGCATACGACAAGGGGAGGCTCGCCGGAGGGCTTCTCCGTCCAGAGGGTCTTGCCCAGCCTGCCCGTGTTGTTGCTCACCACCGCCGAGGCCACGTCGAGGATGGCCTGGGTGGACCGGTAATTGCGCTCCAGGCGCACGATCCGGGTGTCGGGAAACACCTTGGGAAAAGAGAGGATGTTGCCCACCTCCGCGCCCCGGAATTTGTAGATGGACTGGTCGTCGTCGCCCACCACGCAGAGATACGTCCCGGGACACCAGAGCTGCCGGAGAAGCTCGAACTGCGCGACGTTCGAATCCTGGTACTCATCCACCAGCACGACCCGGAACCTCTGGCGGGTCCGATCCCGCGCCTCGGGAAAGCGCTTCAGCAGCTCCAGCGGCATGAGGATGAGATCGCCGAAATCCACATTGCCCGTGGATCGCTTGGCTTTTTCGTAGGAGGTGAAGACGTCAGGGTCGCACCCGGCGTTCACGATCGCGTCTTTAGGCGCATCAGGACCGATCCCCAGGTCCTTGGTCCTGCTGATCTGGTCGTACGCCCGGCGCAGCGAGCCCCTGTCCTCGCCCTTTCCCAGTATCCCCTTGAGCAGCGAAAGCGAATCGTCCTCGTCGTAGATGCTGAAATGGGGATCCAGCCCGGCGAGCCGGGCGTTTCTCCTGAGAAACCATGCGCCAAAGGAATGGAACGTCCGGACCATCACCTCATCGGCATGGGGCACGATGGCAAGCACCCGATCCTTCATCTCCTGCGCCGCCTTGTTGGTGAACGTGACGGCGAGAATGGAACGCGGGCTCACGCCCCGTTGATCCACCAGGTAGGCGATCTTCGTGGTGATCACCCGCGTCTTGCCGGACCCTGCTCCGGCAAGAATCAGCAGGGGGGCGCCCTCATGGACAACGGCCTCCCGCTGTTCGGGGTTGAGCGCGCGCAGGTACGCGGGATCAGCGCTCATGAGCGTATCCCTCGAGGTCGACGCCATTGCGCCGATCGATCCGGACCGGAATGACCGCGCCCGCGGAGAGCGCCCGCCTGATCACCACCAGACCGTCCACGTCGGGCGCGTGGAGGTAGGCGCGCCCCAGCGACAGCTCCTCCCCCTCGACGCGCTCCTCCACCAGGACATCGAGCGTCCTGCCCACCTGGGCATCCAATGCGCGTTCCGTGATGGGCAGTTGTTGGAGCTCGAGCTCGGACTTTCGTTTTTCCGCGGCCTGCCGGGCCACCTTCCCGGGCATCCCGTACGCAGGCGTATCCTTCTCCCGGGAATAGGTGAAGACGCCCAGCCAGTCGGGACGCGCCTTTTGCTGGAAAGAGAGAAGCTGCTCGAAGTCGACGTCGGTCTCTCCCGGAAAGCCGACCAGGAACGTGGACCGGATGACCGCGCCGGGCAATCTGCCGCGTATCTCGGAAAGCAGGCCGAGATTCCGCTCAGGATCCCCCTGCCTTCCCATGGCCTTGAGAATATTGGGTGAAGCGTGCTGGAAGGGAAGATCGAAATAGGGGAGGAAACGCGGATCTCCCGCCATGACATCCACCAGCCCGGAAGGGAAGTGGTCGGGATGGATATACAGGAGCCTGACCCAGTAATCGCCGGAAATCCGCGAGATGTCGGTGAGCAGACGGGTGAGCTCGGCTGAGCCCCGGTCCTTTCCATAGGAGCCGAGGTCCTGGGCGATGAGGATCAGCTCCCTGATGCCCCTGCCCAGAAGGGCGGCGATCTCCGCGACGATCTCCGTCCGGCCGCGGCTGACAAGATCGCCGCGGATGAGGGGGATGGCGCAATAGGTGCAGCGGTTCCCGCACCCCTCGGCGACCTTCACGTAGGCGCTGCCGGGGAAGGAAAGGAGATGGGGACGATCGTAAGGTGGGGATGCCTGGGCGTCCCCCGGAATTGGCGCATCGCTGCCGTGCGGCGCGCCAGCTTCCACCAGATCGACGATGCGAGCAGGGTCCCGGTTGCCCAGGAAGCCGTCGATCTCCGGAAGCTGCCGGCAAAGCTCCTGCCCGTAGCGCTCCGAGAGGCAGCCCACCATGATCACCTTCTTGCCGGGGTGGCGCTCCTTCAGCTCGAGGCTCGTTTCAATGGATTCCCTCTTGGCGTCGGAGACGAATCCGCATGTATTCACGATCAGGACCTCGGCGTCGTCCGGGCCCGCGGCGAGGGACCACCCCGCCCTCTCCAGGGCGGCGATCATGAGCTCGGAATCCACCTGGTTTTTTGCGCACCCGAGGCTTTCGACATGAAAGGATCGGCGGGAAAAGCGCTCCGCGCCCGCGGAGGCGCGGCCGTACGGCTTCACCCCTTGCGCGGCCTCAGTACAGCGGGCTGATCTCAAGGACATAGCCGCCCGCGGTGGCGTCCTTGCGCCACGCGATCTCGCGGGTCGCGACCTCTCCGAGATCGCCCAGCTCGAAATCCCTGCCTTGGACGCGCATGCGTGCAGCGCCCGCGTTGGAGAGCCAGATCGTCACCTGTTTTTTAGCCGTGTCGATGGTGAACTGCTCGCCCTTCTGGAAGAACCGGTCCTCCCGGTCGCCGCTGTCCACGAGGTAGCGGAAGAAACAGTCATTTTTGAAAGTGAAGTCAAGCGTGAAAAGCCCGGCAGCCGCTGCCTGCGCGACGGCGATTGTCTTGAATGTGTCAGAACGCGCCGCGGGCGCGGCGGCTCCCGCGGGCGCGGCAGGCACGGCGGTGGAAGAGGTGTCGCCCGCCGCGACGGCCGCCGCGGCCTGTCCCGTGATGCGATACAGGCCGAGGTTTGCCCTTTTCAACTGCGACCCCACATCGATGTCGTTCCAGACGATCCTGATGTCGGGATTGGAGTCTCCGTCCAGATCGATGTATCTCTCCTTGCCCAGGCCCATTTCCACCGTGCCGCCCGGCACCTTCAGGGTGAGCGTATCGCCGACAGAGGCCACCACGATGCGATACGTCTTGCCGTCGTAGGGGATGGAGATTCCGTCCCCCTGCGTGAACCACTGGACCCGCACATCGTCCTGGAAAACGAAATCCGCCGCGGACCCGGAGGACGGCTTCTGCGCGGCGGCGCCCGCCCCATGCGAAGCGGCGCGGTAGATCAGGTAGCCGGCCGCGGCGAGCACGAGCAATGCCGCGACGGCAATGATGATGATGCGCAGGGACGGGCGCTTGGGTCCTGATTCCAGAAGCTCGCTCATGGGCAGCGGCTGCTCCTGTATCTTTATGTTGCGATAGATGCCGACCAGCTCCTCCGGGTTCAGGCCCAGATACTCGGCGTAGTTGCGAAGGAAGCCAAGGGCATACGTCTCCCCGGGGAACGCGGCGAAATCCTCGTCCTCCAGCGCTTTGAGGAAACGCTTGGCCACGTGCGTCTCCCGCGCGACCTGGTCGATTGTAAGGTTGTTGCGCTCGCGGGCGAGCCTCAGCTTTTCACCGATCGATTCCATGCTTCCTACTGTCCCGAGGTGTCGAAGAGCCAGTCCGGGTTGATATTCGCGTCCGCCGGAGCGTCGTATGCGAATCGGGAATCAGGAACGCCCTGGTTGGTGCGAATGTTCATGAAATCCATGACCACCTTCTCCCCGCTGGTGAGCGTTCCCTCGACCCGGCGGATGCGGTACTCCTTGGATGTCGGATCCACGGCCACCGATACGATCATCTGGGAGTAGTTGGTGGCCGCCCGGGAAACCAGCAGCAGCTTCACCACCATCTCCCGGGAGCCCTCCTCCAGCGGCACGGGCGCGGCGCCCGTAAGGTATGCGATGGAAAAGTTGCGCTGCCAGAGCGTCAGCCCCTGGCTTGACACGAGCGCCTCCAACTGACCGGAGGTCTTTTTCTTGTATTTCTGCTCCAGGATGATCTGGTTGGCCGGCGAATAAAAGGTGAGCTTCTCACCATCGAAATTCAGGACCTGGCGGGCGGGATTGGCAAAATCGAGCCTGAGATACAGGGGGGACTTGTACGAGATCTTCCCGGTGGAGATCGTTTTGCCCTGCGTCCAGGTAAAGGATGCCTCGTAATCCTTGACCTTCGCATAACTGGCCGCCACGTCCGCGAAGTATTGATCCGCGGATTCCAGCTTCGCCGTCTGCGCAAGAGCGAGCGCGGGGAGAAGGAGGCACGTGAGGATGATGGGTAAGAGGGCTTTTCTGTTCAAGGCTCACCCCATAGTAACGATGCGACCATGTTTGTCAAGGCGACACGAAATGCCGCCAGGAGCGGCCGCGGTACCCCGTGTCATTCATGGCAAAGGCGGTATTCCCTCTATGGCGCGCGCCAGCAGCCATTTCAAAGCGTCGGTGGAGAGCTTGAGAGGTTCATCGCAGTCGGGGCAGTGGAACCGCATGTCGCGGAGGTGCGCCGAGGAGCACCCGACGCAATACACCCTGCCGCAGCGCGGGCAGAGGCCGGCCGGCGCATCCGCCGGCGGCTCTCCGCGGATGCGGATGCCGGGCTGCGGCGGAAGGTCCTTCGGCGCCCACCACTCCCTTCCGCACGTGGCGCAGGCGATCCTTTGCTCCCGCTCGTCGCGGATCCTCGCCAGCAGCGAGCGGGCGCGCGCGTGGCCGGGGCGCCGCTCCAGGAGTGAGACAAGCAGATCCCGGGCCGCGTCGTGGCTGCCCCTTTCCCTGTGCAGCAGGGCCAGGTTCACCGTGATATCCGGGTTGCCGGGGTCCAGCGCCAGGCCCTGCGTGTAGGCCAGTTCCGCGCGCGCCCGCTCGCCCTTGAGCGCGGCCACCTGGCCGAGGAGATTGTACACCGACGCGCGGGGATTCTCCGGCTCGACCTGCCCCAGGAGCTCCTCGGCCCTGTGCACCATGTCCAGTTCGATGCACGCGGCTGCGCAGTTCTCCTTGTAGACGGCGTTGCGGGGATCCAGGCGGATCGCCTCCTCATATTCCGCCGCCGCGCGCGCGTGGTCCCCCTGCCGGGCATGGATGTTCCCCCGCTGGTTGGCCACGCGCGCTCCGTCCCGGGCCGGATCCGGCGCGGAGCCGGCGGGCTGGCCCAGAGCTGCAAGGGCCTCCTCGTGCCTGCCCGACAGGGAGAGGGCCTCGGAAAGATTCAGGCGGATGTCCTGCTCCCCGGGCGCGGCGTCCAGCGCAAGGCGCAGGAACCTGACGGCGCCGTCATGATCGCCCGCTTCAATGGCGATCTGGCCCGCCAGATTGTTTGCCCAAGGATCGGAGGGCGCGAGCGCCAGGGCCGTGTCCAGCGCGGGCCGGGGATCGCGGCCGAGAGAGTGCAGCGTATCGGCCAGCCGGAACTGGTACAACGGATACCGCGGCTCCATCTCCGCCGCGCGCGCGAAACGGACGAGCGCCTCCTCCTTCCTTCCCCTGCCGCTCAGAATGATGCCAAGGAGGTAATGCACGGCGCTGTCGCTGGCGCCCTTGTCCTCCAGGCCCTGGAGGAGGGCGTACGCCTCATCGATTTTCCCCTCCCGGTAGAGCATCTTGGCTTCCATGGCCAGCACCTCGTGGTTGCCCGGCGCCAGGGCGCGCACGCGGGAGATGATAAGGGAAAGGTCGTCGAACACCTCTTCGGCGAAGAGCTGCCGGGCAGCGCGAAGGTACGCGTCCACCGCCTCCGGCCCCCGGCCCGCGCGCTCCAGGCTCCGGGCGGCGTTCTGAAGAAAGAGCGGCATGTCGGGCTGCTGCTCGGCGGCTTTTCCGTAGGCATCGGCCGCCTTCTCCCAGTTGCCCAGCCCGTACTCAGCGTTGCCCAGCAGGTTCCACACTCCCGGACCGGACGCGATGCTCCCGTCCTCCATTCCCGCATGGAGGAAGTCGCGCGCTTCCAGCAGCCGCTGGGAGAGGTAGAGAAGGTTCGCCTTTTCCAGCCGCGCCTCGGCGTGGGAGGGCTCGGCGGCCAGCACGCGCTCCACCTCGGCGAGCGCTTCGTCATTCAGGGAGAGCCGCATGTAGCACTGGGCAAGGAGAAAACGTTCCCGCGTGGTGCCCTCCCGGTCCTTGAGAGCCTTGCGCAGCTGCACGGCGGCTGCCGCGAAGCTGCCGGAGGCGAACAGCGTCTCCGCCAAGCGCAGCCGGGAAGCGGGAGACACGGGGGCGTAGTACCACCCCTTGAGGTGCTCGCGTTCCACGGCGAGCGGCCGCGACTCCAGCAGCAGACGCCGCAGGCGGAAGATTCCCGTGCCCGATCCCGCGAAGTTCTGCGCGGCAAAGCCGATCCCGCCGGAGGGCAGCGTCTCATCCTCCACCTCCGCCACCCATTCCCCGTCCACGTGAAAGGAGAGCCGGGGTCCGCTCGCAATGACGCGAAGCCCGCGGGCGGGGGCGCCGCTTGATCCGCGCTGATCGGTGTCCAAGTCGGGAGCGCGCGTCCATTCGATGAGCCGCAGCGGGTGATTGTTGAAGAGAAGGTCCACCCGGAAATTGCCCCGCGTGGAGAGCAGGAAGGAATAGAAGTTTTCGTCGTTCACGTGTCGGAAGAGGACCCCGATCGCCGAATGTCCGTTCGACGGGTCGATCTCCACCTCCGCCTCCAGGACGAAGTCGGAGAACCGCTCGCCCCCCTCCAGGGTCTCCCAGGCAAAATAGCTGTCTTTCTCCAGGGTGAGCGCATAGGCGGCCTTGTCGTACGCGGCGGAATAGTGCTCCGCCCGGGTCGTCGGGAGCGGTTTCGGCTCCAGCCAGTGGAAGGAGGTGGCGAGCCTGTCGCTGCGCCGCCGGAATCTCGCGAAGAGCATCGGGGGGGTCTCAGTACACGAGGATCACGGCAAGGAGATCCAGGGGCTCGGTCCCCCGGTTGGCAATGGAATGGCCAGCCCCCCCGCCGGTCAGCACGGCGTCGCCGGGTCCCACCTCTGTGCCGGTCCCCGGCTCGGATGCCGAGCCCTGGTCGGTGACAAAACCCGTTCCGGAGAGGATGTAAAACACCTCCTCTTCCCCCTCGTGCTGATGATAGCCGATGGAGCTGCCCGGCGGCAGCCGCAGCCGCGCGAACAGGCGCGCCTTCCCTTTCATCTCCTCCTTGCGGAAGATATGGAGAAACTCGACCGTGCCGGTCCCCTCCCGCATCCTCTCCCGCACCTCTTTCTCCATGTCCGCGCTTCTTTTGATCATGGGTCTGCTCCGGAACAAAGAATAGCAGGGGGAGGGGAAAGGGACAAGCGACGGAGTACCGTGCCGGGGAAAACGAATGCACGGAGTACCGTGCCGCGCATTGAGCCGGGCCAAAGAGGCGGCTATACTGCATCAGGAGCGTGAAGAGATGGACAAGGGATCGGTTCGGGCAGGAGAGCGGATTGACTATCTCGATGCCGTGCGAGGGCTTGCGATACTCCTGATGATCTTTGTCAATTTTATCGCCCAATACGGAGTGATCCCGGCCTGGACGAAGCATGCAACCGGTGACGGATTCACCTATGTGGACGGGATCGCCCCAATGTTCGTATTTATCATGGGTATATCCGGCGCGCTCTCGTTCACCCGGCGACGGGAAACCACGGGGCTGCGGAAAACCGTGCTCCACGCCCTCAGGCGTAATGGTCTGCTTTTCTTTTTCGGAACAATCGGGACCGTGCTCCTGTACGCCGCGGAGGGAATTCTTGAGTGGAACATTTTTCAGACCCTCGCCGTGGCCGGCGTTGTTGCGTTGCCTTTCTTTTTCATAAAATCTTCCCGAATCCGCATCATTGCCGCCCTTGCGCTCATGGTTCTCTATCAGCTCGCGCTCACCTTTTTCCTGGCCGGTGCCTTGTTTCAAAAAGAGCCGGCCATACCCTTTCTCCCTTCGTTCGTGCAGAGCCTCGCGCTCGCAACCATCGTCATTTTCGGCTCCGGGTTGGATGAATGGATACAGCGGGGCAGGACCGGTGCCGCGGCGGGAATCGCATGCGCGGTCTTTTGCGGCGTGGGGCTTGGGCTTTCGTCTCTGATCGGGCCGAATCGGCCCATGGGCTCGATCACGTACCTGTTCTTCGGTCTTGCCATGGCCGCGGGATTTCTCCTGCTCTTTTATCTCGCTGCCCGATGGCTCAGGCTGAAACGCGTTCCCCTCCTGTCCACGCTGGGAAGGAATCCGCTCGTGATTTTCATGATTGCTTCAGTGTTCACCAAGGTGCTCAACGTTCTCTTGCCAGAAAACGCGTCGGCGCTTGCGGTCCTGTCGGTCGCCGTTGCGCTGGAGGCTTTTTGCATTGCCGCAGCCAGGATCCTTGAGTGGAAAGGCGTCACGATAAAGCTCTAGGGACCCGCCCTGCGCCTGCCTGAATCCGCTCCCCGCAACTCTCGCGCGGCGGGATCGCGCCCGCGCGCCGCGCTACTCTTCGGAATCGGCGGACGCGCGCTCCGCGAGGCTGCCTTCCTGGTCCGCGCCAAGCGCCCGGATCCTGTCGCGCAGGGACGCGGCGCGCTCGTAGTCTTCGTCGTCGATGGCGCTGGCAAGCTCCGCTTTCAAGGCGTCCACCGGAGAATCCTTTTTCTCGTGGATCTGCTTCAGCGTGGCCTTCAGGTAGTTCAGGGAGCGCACCCGCTCGAACTGGAACGCGGGGGTGTCGATCTCATGCATGTCCTCGATGGCGGAGATGGCGTTCTGGAGGATGTCGACCGCCGCGCTTTTCATTTCCTTGTGCAGGGAGATCATCGCGCGCGCTATGGCGTTCATGCGCACCACGTAGGGCTTGTACTGGAGCATCTCCTTGCGGTCGTCGTCGCTTTCACCGAACTTTTCCACCAGGGAAAAAAGGGCGAGGTTGTGCTCCGTGTCGCGAGCGGTCCGCGCAAAATCCCCGATCTGAAAGAGAACAAGGTAGCGGAAATAGAAGAGCACCCCCTCGCCCTGCAGGGCGGCAAAGTCGTCATGGGAGAGCGCGAATCCCTCCTCGCTGCCGTGCGACGCGCGGTAGCTCTCCAGGCGCGCCTGGTACTCTTCCAGCGCCGTGTCGCGGTTGAAGGGCTTCTTTCCATCGGGCCGTCCGTCAAGCTCGTACTGCTCAATGCCCATGGGCTGGCGCACCTGCAGCACCTGACGCCCGTCGTCCGCCTGGACGATGCGGATCTGGTTGTCCGAGTCGAACTCCCATTCCCGCAGAAGATCGGTGATGTCCGCGCTCATATTCCCGCTCCCCTCATCAATGTACCCCCAGGGGCGTTTTTCGACAAGGCGCGGATGCGGGGAAGGGCGCGCGCGCCGGCGCATGCCGCCCGCCAGCGGGAGTCGGCCTACTTCCTGCCGGCCTCGGGGTTGACCGCATTGATGATCTCCCCCCGGGTGAGGTACGCGCCGATCTGCCGCGCGATCATGACGGAGACGTTCACCTGCGCCTCCGCGGTTGAAGCCCCGATGTGCGGAGAGGCGATCACCCGGGGATGCCTCGCCAGGTTCCATTCCTCCGGGGGCTCCTTGTCGAAAACGTCGACTCCCGCTCCCCGAACCGTCCCGTTGTCAAGCGCCGCGATGAGGTCCTTTTCCACGACAATGCCGCCGCGCGCGCAGTTCACCAGGAAGACGCCCTTCTTCATGGCGCCGAAGACCTTGGCATTGAAGAGTCCCTTGGTCTGCTCCGTGCGCGGCGAGTGGAGGGAGATGAAGTCGGCCACCCGCACCACCTCGTCAAAGTCCGCGAGCCGGAACCCGAGGGCGGAGGCCTTTTCCTTGGACACGAACGGGTCGCAGGCCACGACCTTCATTCCCATGGCCAGGGCGTGCTTCCCGACGATGCTCCCCACGTTGCCGATGCCAACCAGGCCAAGGGTCTTGCCGAGCAGCTCGATGCCATTAAAGCTCTTCTTGTCCCATGTGCCCGACTTCATCGTTGCGTCCGCCCGCGCAAGGTCGCGCGCAAGCGCGAACATCATGGCCATGGCGAGCTCCGCGGCCGCTTCCGCGTTTCCCCCCGGGGTGTTCATCACGATGATGCCGCGCTCCGACGCGGCTTTCACGTCGATGTTGTCCACTCCGGCTCCCGCCCGTCCGATCACCTTCAGCGCTTTTCCCGCGGCAATCACGTCGCGCGTCGCCTGCGTGGCGGAGCGCACCACGAGGCCTGCCGCATCTCCCAGCTCGGCTATGAGCTTTTCCTGGGCAAGCCCGGTCTTCACCACGAGCTCCAGCCCGGGATACTTCCCGAACTCCTCCATCCCTTCCTTGGCCAGCGTATCTGCAATGAACACCTTCATGTTTGCCATGGGGTACGTATAACCCCGGACGCATAATTTTGCAAGCCATGAATAGAGACATAAAGCCGCGAAACGCCCTCCTGGCATGCCGCGGCCTTTTCTTTTATAGTAGCGGCATGCCAGAACGCGTCACGGTCATCTCTCTGGGGGGGTCCCTTATCGCGCCCAAGGGCGTGGATGCGGCATTTCTAAAGGGTTTCCACCGGTTGGTGGAGGAACACCTTGCATCCGATCAGGGCCGCAAGCTCATCATTGTGTGCGGCGGGGGAAGCCTCGCGCGCGACTACCAGGCCGCGCTGCGGGAGGTGATCCCCGAGGCTCGCAGCGAAGACCTGGACTGGGTGGGGATCGCGGCGACCCGGGTGAACGGAGAGCTCCTGCGCCGGATTTTCCGCGCAGGGTGCATTGAGGAGCTTGTCACGGATCCCACGGCGGTTTCGATCTTCGCCGGCAGGATTCTTGTGGCGGCGGGTTGGAAGCCGGGGTTTTCCACGGACAACGATGCGGTGGTCCTTGCCCGGCGGTTCTCCGCTCACACCGTGGTCAACCTTTCCAACATCGCTAAGGTCTATTCCGACGATCCCAAAAAGAACCCCGCCGCGCGGCCGTTGGACAAGGTGTCCTGGGCGGAGATGCTCACGATAGTGGGAGGGGAATGGACGCCCGGCAAGAACACCCCGTTCGATCCCACCGCCGCCCGTGCCGCCGCGGAATCGCACATACGCGTCGTCTTTGCCGAAGGACGAGACCTGGCAAATCTGGCCCGCATCCTTGCGGGCGGCGACTTCGTAGGAACCACGATCGGCCCGGAGTGAACCGGCCGCGCGGCGGGCCCCGCTTCAGCCGCGAGCCTTTCCTGGAACCGGCGGGCCATCGAGATAGTGCCATACCATCCGCGAAAGCTCGGAAGAGAACGGCCTCGGGCGGGAGAAGTCCGGCAGCCAGGAGCTGTCGGGAACAGGCTCCTGGTAAAACCCATCGTCGATCCCCAGCTCCTCCAGAAGGGCAACGGCCTGCCGATACTCCTTGCGGGATATCATGCGGTTGAACGGCGGGGGAAGCTCGCGGCCGGGGATGGGCGTGTATTGAAACATCAGAGAAAGCAAGGCCCGACCGCGCAGGTTTGTCCGAAACCACTCCAGCGCCGTCCGCGTTTGGGCAATGCAGCCGGGAAGGACGAGGTGCCGCACGATCGTGCCCTCGACAAGATCGGCCCCCTTCCATCGCAGCGGCCGGGCCGCAGCCATGGCGGGCAACGCCTTGGCGCAGATCGCCGCGTAGTCAGCCGCGTGCAGATGCTCCCGCGCAAGGGAATCATCGAGGGTTTTCAGGTCGGGAAGAAAAAAAGCCACGTGCCCGGCAAGGCGGCTGATCGTCTGCTCGGTTTCATAGCCGGATGAGTTCCATACCATCGGGAGGGAGAGGCCTGCCCCGCGCGCGATCCGCAGGCCGGCGAGGATGCCGGGAACAAACTGGGTCCCGGTCACGATGTTGATGTTTTCCGCGCCCTCGGCCTGCAGCCGCAGGAAGAGAGCGGCGAGCTCTTCATCTGAAAGGTCCCTGCCTGCGCCGCAGCTGCTGGTCTGCCAGTTTTGGCAGAAGCCGCAGCGAAGCGTGCATCCCGTGAAAAACACCGTTCCCGAGCCGCCGGTTCCCGTGATGGGCGGCTCTTCGCCGAAATGCAGGCACGCGCACGCGGCCCTTGTTCGGGCCGCCTCTCCGCAGTATCCCGGCCTGCCCGCAGTCCTGTCGATCCCGCATGCTCGAGGGCAGAGAAAGCAGGATCGGTACGGATCCGCGAATGCGGGAGCGTCGTGGGCCGTGGCGAAGGAAGGGATGTTCAGGGGTTTTCGATCTGCCGGATCTTGTCCCGGAGGCGCGCGGCTTCCTCGTAGTTCTCTTCGTCGATGGCGGCATCAAGAAGTTTTTTCAGTTGGGCCATCTCGGATTCCGATGCCAGCGTGGGCGTTTCGGAGGGCTGGGGCGTTTCGCCTTCCTCCGGGATCTGCCCCGCCGAGGTGTCGGCCTGTTTCAGCTCCCTGTTTTTTTCCTCCACCATCTTCACCGAGATGCCCGCTTCATCCACGACCGCCTCGTCGATGTAGATGGGGCATTTCACGCGCACGGCAAGGGCAAGACAGTCCGACGGCCGCGCGTCAACCGCGATCTCGGAACCGGCCGATTCGAGGATGAGCTTGGCGTAATAGGTTGTCTCCTTGAGGGAGGTGATCTCCACCCTGTTCACGGAGGATTCAAGGCTTTCCAGTACCGTGATGAACAGATCATGCGTCAGGGGACGGGGCATCTTGACGCTCCCCAACCCGATCAGGATGGATTGCGCTTCCAGCGGAGCAATGAATATCGGCACGGCGACATCCAGGCCGAGTGGTCGGACGAGTACCGCATTGCCCTGGTCAGCTTTCGCCACTGTCCAAACCTCGGCAGGAACCAGCATCTTCCCTACTCTCTTATCTTCAATGATAGAGCAATTGCGCGGAGTTGGCAAGATAGGGAACCCGGGCCGAAGGACCGCCGTCAGCCAACGGAATCCTCGGTGAAAGACGAGCAGCCATGAGGCAATCGAGGGGGGCCAGGGACTGTGTCAAATCGGTCAGCTTCTGTATATTCATGCTGAGGAGATGGAATGGCGCAATCACGAAACCCCTTTGGCTCGCGCGGCACCCTGAAAACGGCCCAGGGCAGGTTCGATTATTTTCGCATCGAGCGGCTGGAGTCCCAGGGGCTCGGCGCCCTGTCCCGCATGCCATTTTCTATCAAGATCCTCCTGGAGTCAGTGCTCCGCCAGGTCAACGGATTCGACGTGCGGGAGGAGGACGTGCTCGCCCTCTGCGCCTGGAGCGCCGCGGAATCCAGGAACCGTGAGTTCCCCTTCAAGCCGGCGCGGGTGGTGATGCAGGACTTCACCGGCGTGCCGGCCATCGTGGACCTGGCCGCCATGCGCGATGCAATGGCGGATCTGGGCGGCGATCCGCAGAGGATCAATCCCGTGATTCCGGTGGACCTCGTGATCGACCACTCGGTCCAGGTAGACCTGTACGCCTCCTCCCGCGCGCTGGCCGGCAATGCGGCGCTGGAGTTCCAGCGCAACCAAGAACGCTATGAGTTCCTCAAGTGGGGAGCGGAGGTTTTTCAGGACTTTCGCGTCGTGCCCCCGGCAACGGGGATCGTGCACCAGGTGAATCTCGAGTACCTGGCAAAGGTCGTGCAGGTGCGCCGGGAAGCCGGCGGCACGGGCTCGATCGTGTTCCCCGACACGCTGGTCGGCACGGATTCACACACCCCGATGATCAATGGCATTGGCGTGCTGGGGTGGGGAGTCGGAGGCATTGAGGCGGAGGCTGCGCTGCTCGGACAGCCGCTGTACATGCTCATCCCCCAGGTGGTGGGCATGAAGCTCACCGGGGGGCTGCGCGAGGGGGTGACCGCGACCGACCTGGTGCTCACCGTCACCCAGGCGCTGCGGCGTTTCGGCGTGGTTGACAAGATCGTGGAGTTCTACGGCCCCGGGCTGGGCTCCTTGAGCGTCGCCGACAGGGCCACCATCAGCAACATGTCCCCCGAGTACGGCGCAACCGCGGGGTTCTTTCCCGTTGACGAAAAAACCCTCGAATACCTGCGGTTCACCGGTAGGAGCCCCGGCCTGGTTGATCTGGTGGAGCGCTACAGCAAGGAACAGGGTCTTTTCCGCGGTGATGGAGCGGGGGAACCCTCATACTCAGCGGTGCTCGAGCTGGACCTGGGAAGCGTGGAAACCTCCCTGGCCGGTCCGAAGCGGCCCCAGGACAGGATCCCGCTTTCCCAGGCAAAAAGCTCGTGGCGCGAGGTGAGCGCCTCAACGCAGGCTGACGTGAAGAACGTCGAGGTCCAGGTGGCCGGGGTGCGGGAAACCCTCCGGCACGGAGCGGTTGTGATTGCGGCCATCACAAGCTGCACCAACACCTCCAACCCCGCCGTGATGATGGGCGCGGGCATTCTGGCGCGAAAGGCGGTGCAGCTCGGTCTGCGCGTCCCGGCATACGTCAAGACGAGCTTCGCTCCCGGCTCCAAGGTCGTCACCCGGTACCTTGACCAGGCAGGGCTCAGCCCTTACCTGGAAGCGCTGGGGTTCCATATTGTCGGGTACGGCTGCACAACCTGCATCGGCAACTCCGGGCCCCTCAATGCCGTGATCAGCAAAGCGATCCGGGAGCACGATCTGACCGTGGCGTCCGTGCTTTCGGGCAACCGGAACTTCGAAGGAAGGATCCACCCCGAGGTGAAGGCCAACTATCTTGCCTCTCCTCCGCTGGTGGTGGCATACGCTCTGGCCGGCACCATGGACATCGATCTGGCCGCCGAGCCGCTCGGAAGGGATCACAACGAAAACCCCGTTTTTCTGAGGGACGTCTGGCCTTCGCTCGCCGAGATCGATGCCGCGATCAGGGAGAATCTCACCCCTGAGATGTTCCGTTCCGTGTACGCCAGCGTGTACACCGGCAACGAGGCGTGGATGTCCGTGCAAAGCGCCGCGGATCGGCGGTACCACTGGAACGTGAGCTCCACCTATATTCGAAGGCCCAGCTTCTTCGAAGGCCTGTCCCGGGAGCCGAAGCCGGTCGCGCGCATCAGCGGCGCCCGCGTGCTTGCGTACCTCGGCGATTCGGTGACAACGGACCATATATCGCCCGCGGGGAGCATTCCTCAAAACAGCCCCGCGGGAAAGTGGCTCCTGGAGCACGGCGTGAGCCCGGAAGACTTCAACACGTATGGCTCGCGCCGGGGAAACCACGAGGTGATGATACGCGGCACCTTCGCCAACATCCGCATCCGCAACAAGCTCGTTCCAGGAGTGGAGGGCGGGTTCACCCGTCATCTCCCTTCCGGTGAAACGCTCCCGATCTTTGACGCGGCGCAAAGGTATGCAGCGGAAGCCGTGCCTCTGCTGGTGATCGCGGGCAAGGAATACGGCTCCGGCAGCTCCCGGGACTGGGCGGCCAAAGGCGCCTTCCTCCTGGGCGTGCGGGCCGTGATCGCGGAAAGCTACGAGCGGATCCACAGGTCCAACCTGGTCGGCATGGGTGTTCTCCCTCTACAATTTCTGCAAGGAGAGAGCGCGGCAAGTCTCGGGCTTACGGGAGAGGAAACCTATGAGATCGAGCCTGTTGTCAAGCCGCGGCAGGCGCTGCAGGTGGCTGCCCGCGATTTGTCAGGCAAGGAGAAGGGGTTTACCGTCACTGCGCGCATCGACACGGACGTCGAGCTGGAATATTGCCGCAATGGGGGGATCCTTCCGACAGTACTCAGGGGTTTTACAAAGGGATAGCGAGCGGGGCGCAGGAGAAAAGTGTGGCCGTCCCACTGGAGAGACGGCCACGACAGATTTGACTGTCTAGACGCCAGACCACCTCTGGTCGGGCATTTCGTTCTTCAACACGCACCTCCTTTCCTGCTTGCGCAGTGTCGTGGATTTCCGTCCGCGGCCGGATTGCCTCCCTGCATGCATCGCGACGCGGTGCACCCAGGGGGGATAATCGCGCCGCCCTCGCCTGACTGTCGGTTCTGTCGGAGCGAAGGCGTCGCGGCTATAATAAAAATGCCATCCCGAAACTCCACACTATATCGTGGCAGGGATGGCATTGTTTTTCACGATCATCGTGCCACCTCTGCGCTCATGCCGACACTACGTGCATCGGCACGCCCCCAGGGTGGTGGCTCTCTATCAGTCAAATCCGAGAAGGATACTACCATAGAGTTCCCCCGGTGTCAAGGAAAATCAAAGCTGGATCATTTTCCCGGTCTGATGCGAGGCGTAGATCGCCTCCAGGATCTGGGTCACGACAAACGCCTGCTCGGGCTTCACCAGGGGCTCGGTGTTTTTCATGATCGCGGAGAGCCACTGGTGCGCCTCCTGATCCCCGGGGCTCATTGCGGCGCCCTCGAAATACGCGACATCCCCTCCGCTGGATATCTTTTCCTCGAACAGATTGCCGTACCGGGCGCTGTTGAAGACCAGCTCCAGCTTGGACCCCGCGCCGCCGCGCATCTCCGCTCCCCCTTCCGTTCCACACAGAGAGGTGGCGGACTCCCGGACGTCCGTCGTGTTCAGGACCCACGACGCTTCCAGGTAGATGGTGGCGCCATTCTTCATCTTGATGAATCCGAAGGCGGAATCCTCCACATCGTAGGTTTTGGGGTCCCAGGGACCGAAGAGGTTGCCGTCGACCTTGTCAGCCATCTTGTAGAACACGGATCCCGTGACCGAGGCCGGCGCGTAGTTGTCCATCGCCCACAGGGTGATGTCAAGGGCGTGCGTCCCAATGTCAATGAGGGGCCCCCCGCCCTGCTGCGCCTTGTCCTGGAACACGCCCCAGGTGGGAACCGCGCGACGCCGCACCGCGTGCGCCTTGCCGAAGTAGATGTCTCCCAGCATGCCCGCGCGGCAGGCCTTGTGTAGGACCTGGACATCATTGCGGAACCGGTTCTGATAGCCTATGGTGAGCTTTTTCCCCGCTTTCTTGGCCGCCGCCACCATCCCTGCCGCATCCGTGGAATTGTGAGCCATGGGCTTCTCGCACATGACGTGCTTGCCCGCCTCCAAAGCCGCCACGGTGATGGGACCATGCGATACGTTGGGAGTGAGGACATGCACGACATCGATGCTCGAGTCGTCCAGCAGCTTCCCATAGTCGGTGTAGACCCTGGCCTTGGGAGCGCCGTAGCTCTTTGCAAGCTCGCTGGCGCGATCCTCTTTCACATCGCAGAAAGCCACGATATTGCACATGTCCCCCAGCTTGCTCAGGGCTGGCAGGTGCTTCTGCTTCGCGATCCCGCCGCACCCGATGATTCCGATCTGCAGTTTGCCGTCCTTCATGATGTGTGCTCCTTTTCAAGCGCTGCGCCGCGCCCCGCTGCACAGGGAAAAGCACGCTCCCTTTACAGCGGGACGCGGCGACTGTACGATGAGAATAGCATGCGTCTTCTCATCGTGGAAGATGAGTATTACACCCGCCAGGGCATCATGGAGGAGATCGATCTTCCCTCCCTGGGATTCGACCAGGTGCAGCAGGCGGATGACGGCCTGAACGCATTGAAGATCGCAAAAAACTTTCCGCCCGACATCGTCCTGGCTGACGTGCGCATGCCGCGCATGGACGGCATCGAGATGTCCTTCAGGCTGCGCAAGTGCTTCCCCGACTGCCACATCGTGTTCATGAGCGGCTACGCGGACAAGGAATACTTGAAAGCGGCAATAGAGCTGAAGGCGGTCAGCTACATCGAGAAGCCGTTCCGCTCGCGGGAGCTGCGCGAGGTCCTGGCGCGGGCCGCCGCGCTGTGCCGGCAGGATCAGGAACGGGACCGCCGGGAAGCGGCGCTGCTCCTACGCGCCGAAGCCGGGGTGCCGCTCCTGCGTTCCGAGGTCGCCCTCATGCTCGTGCAGCAGCCTCCGGACGAGGCGCGGATGCGCCGGGTGCTGGAAGCTTCGGGTCTGTTCATCGCCGCTGATTCGGCCATCGCGGTCGCGCTGGCGCGGCCAAGCGGTAGGGCCTTTCCGGACGACCCAGGATTCCGGGAGAGGTTTCTCATGACCGCTGAAACGGAGACGGCCAGATCGACCATGGGAGGCCTCATCGCGTTCAAGGGGCTCGAAGAGGCGGTCATGGTCCTGTACGTTCCTCCCGAACGCCAGCGGATATTGGGGGAAGCCTCCTTGGGCGCGGTTCTTGCCCGGCTCATGCAAGCCGCCCCTGATGTCGGCATGGCGGCCGGGGTCAGCCCCGTGTCCTCGGGGTTGTCCTCAGCCTCCCTCTCCTACAAGGCTGCCCGTTCCGCTCTGGAGGCCGCATTTTTCCTGGGTCCTGGCGCCATCGCCTTCGACGCCCAGGCCGGACGGGCCGACCTGTCCCTGGAGGCAAATGCGATCGACGATCTGCAGGCATGCCTGGACAGGGAGGATGGGACCGGCGCCCTGACCCTGCTGCGCTCGGCGGCGCGCGGCATGCGCGCCTCTGGATCCCGGGATACGTGCGGAGCGCGCGATTTCTTCACCCGCCTGCTGCTGCGGCTGGCCGCATTTGCCGAGCGGCGCGGGGTCGATCCCTTCGAGGGAGTGGAGTCGGTGCGCCTTCTCAGCCAGACCATTGAGAGGGCCGGCACGCTGGATTTCGTGGCGTCATTGCTGGAAAGCCGCATCCGCCTGACATTCGAGCGATTGAACCAGGTGGCGGACGAAGGCCGGGTGGTGACGGACGTCAAACGCGCGGTGCATCGCGGCTTCCCGATCCCCGGCCTGTCCCTCCAGGAGGTCGCCCGCGAAGTGGGGTTTTCCCCCGCGTACGTCTGCCGCCTGTTCAAGGAAGCCACGGGCGAAACAATCCACCGCTACATCACCGTCTACCGTCTGGAGCGCGCCAAGGACCTTCTGGCCGATCCCCGGCAGCCCAAGATGACGGAGGTGGCCGCGCGCGCCGGGTTCGCCGATGCCAATTATTTTGCACGAGCCTTCCGCAGGGAAACGGGGCTCTCGCCGTCTGAATACAGGGAGAACGCGCTGCGGTGAACCTGAGCCCCCGCGCTCTGCTGCATGCCTTCCGCGTCGATGTCAAGCTGAGGCAGAAGCTGCTGATCTCCTACCTTGCGATCATCGTCATCCCCTTCGTCATTCTCGCGATTTTCGTGTCGCAGAAGGTTTCCCGGATCGTGGAGGAACGCATTGCCTACTCTGCGGACCAGGCCTTTCAGCAGGCCGGCGCCTTCCTGGAGTACCGGTTGTACAATGTGTTGAAGGTCTCCCACGTCTTTCTGGTGGATCCCCAGATCAATGCCATCCTGCTGAAGAGCATGGACGGCTACGACCTGCGCAGCCAGCGCATGGATATGGACACCCTCACCTCGCTCTTCTTCGGCTACCAGGACGGGGTGAATATTGACCGCATCAGACTGTACGTCCGCGATGGGCTGGAGTACGCGGAAGAACGCGTCAACCTCTTCGGCATGGCACACGCCCGCGGCTCCCGCTGGTTCAGCTCCCTGGAGGCGAGCGGCAGCACCTACCTGTGGTGCCCGGCGGAATACCTGGAGGCCGACGGGGAGGAAAGCAGGAATTCCCTTTCCCTGGCGCGCTACATCATGGACCTGAACGATCTGCGTCGGAGGATCGGCGTGCTGCGGATCGACATCAAGAAGAGCCAGGTGGTGGACATCCTGGCCAAGTCCAGCTCTATCACGGACAGCATCACCTACGTCCAGAACCAGGAGGGCGACATCGTCGCCTCCTCAAATCCCGCCTTGCTTGCGCGTTTCAAGCCCTACGTGTCGCAGATCAGCGACAGCTTTCCGGCCGAAGGAGGGCTCCATCGCCTGAGGGCCGGCGGGGGAGAGGCGCTTGTCGAACAGCGATCCCTGGAAACCTCGGACTGGCGCATCATCACGATTCTGCCCTTCTCCGGCATCGAGGCGCAGAGCCGCGCCATCAGGGACCAGATCTTCCTGGTGATTTTTGCCATCGCGACCGCCGCGTACATCCTTGCCTACTGGGTGTCGCGCTCCATTACGCGCCGGCTCTCCCATATCATGGCCAAGATGGGCAGCGCCAAGGGAGGGACCTTGGAAAAGCTTTCCCTTCCTATTGGAAGCGATGAAATCGGGGAGCTTGCGCGCACGTATGACATGATGATTGACGAGATCGAGACCCTGATCGCGAGAGAAGAGCGCACGCAGAGGGAGCTCAAGGGCGCGGAGCTGAAAGCGCTCCAGGCTCAGATCAATCCCCACTTTCTCTACAATACCCTGGACATGATCAAGTGGATGTCCCGCCGGGGGATGGCCGACGAGATCGAGGAGCTGCTCAATTCCATGGCCACCTTCTACAGGCTTTCCCTCAGCCAGGGCCGTGAGACCATTCCCATCAGAGACGAGCTTCGGCACGTGGAGCTGTACGCAAGGATCCAGAACATGCGCTTCCGGGGCGCCATCGACTTCGCTATCGCGGTTGACTCCGCGGTGCTGGACCTCGGCATTCTCCGCGTGACGCTCCAGCCCCTCGTGGAGAACTCGATTCTGCATGGCATCAATGAAAAACCGGACAAGCGCGGCAGGATCGCCATCTCGGGAGGCTTCCGGAACGGGGGCGTGGAACTGGTGGTGACGGATGACGGCGTGGGCATGGATCCGCAGCAGCTCTCCACCTTGCTGGATTCCGAGGGCTCGCGGAGAAATGGATTCGGGGTCCGCAACATCCATGAGCGCTACCGCCTTTACTACGGGGAATCGTACGGCCTGTCGTACCTCAGCGAGCCTGGCCGAGGAACAACCGTCACCGTCCGTTTTACCGCGCAGAACGCCGTAGTGCAGGAAAGTCGCCAAGTTTAGAAGAAAATCCTGTATACCGCCCGTCTTGCTCGGCGCTACCATGGCGTTGATCATGAAGCGGAGCACCCGGGATCCCTTGCCCGGCGCAAAAAAAGGCATTCTCTACGATCTTCTGAAAAACAGGGTCCTCTACCTCATGTTCGTACCGGTCGCGGCCTATTACGTGATCTTTGCCTACATCCCCATGGCGGGCATCGTGGTGGCCTTCAAGGAGTTCAACTACCGCGGCGGAATGTTCGGCAGCCCCTGGATCGGGTTCACCAACTTCCGCTTCTTCTTCATCTCCGGAAAAGCCTGGCTGGTTACGCAGAATACTTTTCTCTATAACGTGGTGTTTCTTGCCTGCTACACCTTCTTTTCCATCCTTGTGGCCATTCTCATCTTCGAGGTGAGCAGCCAATGGTTTAAAAAGCTGTCCCAATCCCTGCTGTTCCTTCCCTACTTCGTATCGTGGGTCGTGGTGAACGCGTTCGTCTACAACCTCTTCAACTACGAGTATGGCCTGGTGAACACGGTCCTCAAGTCGCTGGGCGGGCACGCCATCGATATCTATGCAAACCCGAATACCTGGCATATCCTCCTCCCCCTCTTCTACATCTGGAAGTGGGTGGGATTCGGCAGCGTCCTCTATCTTGCCGCGCTCTCCGGCATGGACCACGAATGCCACGAGGCCGCCATCATCGATGGGGCAAATGTCTTCCAGCGCATCCGCCGCATCACCCTCCCCCTCCTCCGCCCCACCATCGTCATTCTCATCCTCCTCGGCGTTGGGCGCATCATGCGCGGGGAGTTTGACATGTTCTACCAGCTCATCGGGAACAACGGCAGGCTGCTGGACGCGACGGACATCATCGACACGCTGGTGTTCCGGTCCCTCGTGACCATGCAGGATTTCGGCATGGCCTCCGCGAGCGGCCTGTACCAGTCGGTGCTTTGCTTCATCATCATCATGACAGTGAACGGCTTCATCCGCCGGTATGAGAAGGAATATGCGCTGTTCTAGCCGGGGAGACGTCCGCGCATGAGCCACACAATGAGCCGCGATGTCGCGCGCCTGCACCTCATTGCGTACATCGTCGTGGGGTTCTTTGCCCTCCTGGCCCTCTTCCCTTTTGCGATGCTCGCCATCAACTCATTCGCCTCGGAGCACGCCATCATCAACTATGGGTACTCCTTCGCGCCCAAGGAGCTTTCCCTCTCCGCGTACCGCATGATCTTCCAGAACCCGCAGAAGATGCTCCGCACCTACGCGCTCACGATCTTCATCACCGTAACAGGGACCGGCGTCTCCCTTTTTTTCTCCACCATGGCCGCGTTCGTCCTCTCGCGCCGGGAGCTGCGCTACCGCAACGCCCTTGCCTTTTTCCTCTACTTCACGCAGCTATTCAACGGGGGCCTGGTGCCCTACTACATCCTGCTCTCCAAGGGGCTGCACCTGCAGAACTCCGTGCTCGTCCTCATACTGGTGCCCATGTTCAGCGTCCTCAACATCCTGATCCTGCGCAACTATATCGGGAACTCCATCCCCGTGAGTCTTTTCGAATCGGCGAAGATGGACGGCGCCAATGAGCTGGCCCTCTATCTCCGCATTGCCCTGCCCATTTCAAAGCCGGCCCTCGCCTCCATCGGCCTTCTCACGGCGCTGGGTTATTGGAACGACTGGTGGACCCCCATGATGTTCATCCAGCGGGAGAGCATGTATCCGCTCCAGTATACCCTCTACCAGCTTCTCTCCAGCATCAATTTCGCCGCGGCCATGGTGAACAGCCTCCCGGTCATCAACATGCCCAAGGAGTCCCTCAAGCTCGCCATGACGGTCGTCGCCACCGGACCAATCATCCTGGTCTACCCCTTTGTGCAGCGCTACTTCGTGAAGGGGATCATCCTGGGAGCGGTGAAGGGATGAGCGGCCGCATCCATTCGGCTATCACCCCGCGCGTATGCCGGGGAAGAATATCTTTCGTGAAGGAGGTCTGGTCATGAACAGACGGTTTCGTGTCCTCTGTATTGCGCTGGCTCTGATGGCATGCGCAAGCTACGCCCTCTTCGCTACAGGCGCCAAGGAGGGAACGGCCGGCACGGCGGCGGCGAGCCAGAAGGAGGTCCACCTCTACGGGTACCTCCTCGGCGCGCCGCTCCCCGGGATGGCGGACGTGATGACGGCGCTCAACGCCAAGCTCAAGAAGGATCTCAACGTCACGATGGAGATCAACTACCTTGGCTGGGCGGATTACCAGTCCAAGTATCCCCTCGTCCTCGCGGCGGGGGAGAACATCGACTGGATCTATACCGCAAGCTGGTGCATGTACGCCACCCAGGCGGTGCGAGGCGCGTTCTACGAGCTCTCCCCCGCCGTGCTGGCCAAAAACATGCCCCTGCATTACAAGAAGGAGGCCCCGACAGCATGGAAACAGGCCCTTGTGAGCGGCAAGATCTACATGATACCCACATCGACGCCTGACCGAAAAATCGGGTCCGTGGCGCTCATTCGCGGCGATCTCAGAAAAAAATACGGTCTTCCTGAAATCACAAAAATGAGCCAGATGGAGCCCTACCTGAAGGCTGTCCAGCAGAACGAACCGGGCATGATCCCCATGAACATCGAGCAGGGCTATGACTTGGGGGTTGTCTTCAATGGCTACCGCAACGAGTTAACGCCGCCGTACAACTGGGCCATCAGCGGGGCGGTGCCCTACATTTACAACTATCAGGCGTCCAATCCCAAGGTCATGACGGAGCTCGATGGCGACTACGCCGATGGGTTCGTGAAGGCCGCCAATTTCGTCAAGGACTGGTATGACAAGGGCTATTTCAACAAGGACGTATTTGCCAACAAGGTGCGCAGCAAGGAAGCCTTTGAACAGGGCAAATCCGCGGTGGGCTTCGGCAACTCCATCGACACCCAGGGTAACATCACAAAGGCCATCGATTCCGGCTTCGAAGTCGAGATCATCCCCCTGCTCGACTCAACGGGCCACTATCCAGCGGATTCGTTCATCAACAACGGGCTCGCGCTCGCGGCGACCACAAAGAACGCGGAGCGCACTCTCCAGGCCCTTGACCTCATGATGGAGGACCCGGCGTACGTGTACCTGGTCTATTTCGGCATCGAGGGCAAGAACTACGTGATCACGAGCGACGGAAAAATCGGCCTCCCCCCGGGGGTCACCAACGACCAGAACACGTACCCCATCGACCAGGCGGGGTTCTGGTGGGTGGACAAGGACCTGTTCAAGCCCCTGGCTTCATGGCCACCGGCCTACATCGCCCTGAACGCCAAAATCCCCGGCATGCTCTTCACCACGCCCTACTCGGCGTTCGGCTTCATCCCTGACGCCGTGAAGACGGAGATCGCGAACGTGACGCAGGTGTGGCAGCAGTACGAGTGGCCGCTGCAGGTCGGCATGGTCAACGATGTGAGCCAGGCCATCGCCACAGTGAAGGACAAGCTCGCGGCAGCCAATTCGCAGAAGGTGCAGGACGAGATCCAGAGGCAGATGGACGCATTCGGAGCTGGTCTGAAGTAAAGAAGACCCCGCGCTCGCGGACCTTGACGCGTGCGCCGCTGAAAGAAGAAGCGTTTTCGAACGGGAAGTCGCGTATGCGCGGCTTCCCGCCTTTTTTTTATTGCGTGAAAAGGGATGACGCGCCCCTCCCTGTTGCCTATTATCTCACTGGAACAGAGGAGGGGGCATGAAAAGAATCCCGCTCGTCCTTGCAGGCCTCGCAAGTGTCGCGCTCATTAGCGCGGGCGCGGCGCCGCATCGCACCCTCCGGCTGGAGATTTTCGACCGCGGCGTCCTTGCGGCGGGCATAGTGGAGAACAGCCCTTCAGCGCGCTGGGTTCAGCAGGCCTTCGGGGATCCCAATGCCCTCACGATCGATTGGATCCTGGTTCCCCGACAGCAGGAGGCGCAGAAGCTGAACGCCATGCTGGCGGCGGGTGACGCGCCCGACCTGTGCCTCACCAACGACGCTGCGCTGGTCGGCGGCTACGCTGCGCAGGGGAAACTGGCCGACCTCACGACCTTTTTGCAGAATGCGCCTACCCTCCGGGGGTTCCTGGGAAATGACGTGCTGGACTACGGCGCCTGGAAGGGAAAGATCTTTGCCATTCCGGGGAAACGGCAGCGGTCGGGGGTCTCCGGAACCTGGATCAGGAAGGACTGGCTTGACATCCTCGGGCTGCCCCTGCCCACGAGCCGCGACCAGTGGCTCAGCGCCGTTCGGGCGTTCCATGACAGGGACCCGGGCAGGATCGGCGCCAACCTCGCTCCCATCGGCGGGGGCGGCGTGGACGCGAACATCCTCTACTCCTTTTACATGCCCAGCACGGAGCGCGATCAAGCCGCGTGGATCGGGCCGTCAAGCGGCAGGCCTGGACGCGACATCTCCATCCCCGGGGCAAAGGAAGGCATGCGTTTCCTCAACATGCTGCAAAACGAGGGACTGTTCCAAAAGAACTGGGCCCTGTGGCCGAAGAACGACGTGCTGAACTTCCAGACCGCTCTTGCAAATGGGTGCGTGGGCTCGTTCACGAACAGCCCGTCATACATGTGGTCCTACAACCTCATGCCCGCCATCAGGAAAAATGCGCCGGATTCTTACTGGGTCCCGATCGATCCTTTCATGAATGCTGAAGGGAAAACCCCGAAGTACGTCTCCAGCCCCATTGGCACATTCACCATCGTGCCCTTCTTCTCCAGGAATGCCGACCTCGTGGTGAAGTATCTGGATTGGATGGCCGATGCAAAAAACCTCACGAAGCTCATGTTCGGAGACGAAGGGGTGCACTACAGCCTGAGCCCCGAGGGGATCATCCTTCCGAAACCGCTCACCGGAGACCGGGTCTGGGAGGTGACCAACATCATGGACAGGGCGATCATCCTGACCGGCAGACCGTATGATTCGATCGAAAAAGCCGTCAAGGCGCAGGTCCTTTCTTGGACGGACCACCGCTACACGCCCGCACTTTTCATCGACCACTACCGCTACATGGAGAAGGATGGCGTCCCACCGGTCCGGATCGCCAACCCGCCGGAATCACTGGCCAGGCTGGGCCCGATGCTCCTGGACAGGGCGGCGGAGATTCAGAAGAATCTCATCATGGCCAAGCCTTCCGAGTTCGATGCCTTGTTCGACGCGAGCCTCAATGAATGGATGGATATGGGCGCGCGCCAGGTGAAGGCGGACATGGCCAGGCAGTACGACGCAGAGCACGGGAAGTAGGGAGGAGCCGGCGGCGCATGGCCGTGAGAGCGCGCCGCGCCTTGACAGCCGTCCGCGCCGTTACTCGAAGGTGGTGATCCTCTTGGAGATGTTCTTGTAGCGGAACTTGGCCAGCTCGTTCAGCGCGAGCACCTCTTTCTCCGTTCCCGTGAAGGGGCAGCGCAGACAGTAGTATTCCTCCCGGTCCCTGTCGTAGAACATATCCACGTCGATCTCCCGCACGAAACACGCGGGACAGCGAAAGTTCAGCCTGCCTTTTCGACCCTGAGACATGTGATCATCTCCTCGTTCTCCCGCAGATCCTTTGCCAGGCCAAGCGTGTACATCGGAGAGAAGGCGTACCCCTCCCGGACAAAGCCGCTTACGTGGGGACTCACCGGCCTGGCCGTGATCCTCGTATTCACCTGCGGGACAACCGCCTCCACCGTCGTAACCTCTTGCATGCCCGCCTCGCGGCACTTGTAGGCGTACACAATCTCCTTGACCCCTTCGCCGCCGACGCATTTCAGCGTCACGCCGGCAAGGTCCTCCGGGTATTCGGTGGTGCCGTGGCACGCCGTCAGGTATTCGGTGAGTCGGATGGCAGCCCCGGGCCTGCTGGTCTTCAGGATCTTTCGGGTGAATCGGATCTCTCCGCTCGCTTCCGGGAAAGCCACCGTGGATGCCAGCGTCACCGTCAGGTCCCGCAGCTCGATCTCCACGGGATCGAGTGTGAGGACCCTGTTCCGTCCCGACTGAGAGAATCGCGCCTGGGTGCGGCACAGGCAGAGATCCACTTCCTCTCCCTCATAGCTCACCTTGCAGCTCTTGATGGATCCTTCTCCGGCATAATGCGTGAAGTAGCCTGCCCGGTAGAATGACTGCACCAGGAAGGGATAGGAGCAGTCCCAAATATGCTTGGTTCCGATCCCAACGGGACGCACCAGCTTGGCCGCGTAGGGTCTCAGATCCACCAGGGCGCCGCCTTGGTTCATGTCAACGCACGTCCTCATGTGGGGATCGAGGTACCAGAATATCTGCTTGCGGGATCCGTACAGGATGTCCCTCCACAGGGCGCATGTCGGCTCCGTGTAGGTTTTATTGGCGCGAAACCAGGCGGCGAACTCGGAGAGGGTCATGTCCTCCGCCTGCGCCTTGCGCTTCAGCTCTCCGTAGTAGGCCATGCAGTCCTGGTAGCTCTTCTCCAGAAGGGAATAGGGGGCTTCCCACCGCCCCTGCTTGCTCATCCAGCCCGGGCCGACAAACACCATGTTGTAAGAAGAGCCATTGTTGTACTTCTCCAGGGACCGGTACTGGTCGATGAGGTTGAACAAGTACGGGTATTCGCCGTCCTTGTAGACCATGCCCCGCAGCACGTTTTGCGGATGCGTGCCATAGAAGGAGCCGGGCCCGTCAAAAACCGCGAGCAGGTCGCGCGAGAGGTGGGGAACAGCGACGATGCCAATGTCATCTGCTTCCCCGGATGCCGGGCAGTGGATGTTGTATCGCGAGGGGATCCACGCATCCCACGGCCCTCCGTCGTTCAGCGTGTACCAGGAGTTGTTGGCATTGTGGTACGCTTTCGGCCCCTCCTCCCAGCAGGTGGCCACGGCGCACGTGATGGACGGATACTTCTCCTTGATGTAGCTCACCAGCTCCGCGTCCATGTAGTAGGAGCCCGTGCAGGCGGGCCAGAATCCGAAGGCATCGTGGAACTTCCCAAACACGTCGTCCACGATCTCCCGCTTGTCCTCCATGGAGAAATGCCAGATGCAGAAGTCCTTCGTCTTGTATTTCTCACGGAACTCTTTGCAGGGCAGTCCGAGAAGGGTGGTCCCGATCTCATCCCCGTACTTTTCGTGATGCTCCTTGGCCAGGGAGACCGCCTCCTGGTTGAAGAGACTCGCGTACGTCATCTGTATGGTTGTCTTCAGCCCATTGTCGTGGGCGATCCTTTGTTGAGTCTTGAAGATGTCCAGCGATGCCGTGATCACGCTTTGCCGGGCAATATCTTCCTTCCGTCCCTGGGCAGCCTCCTTTTCGAGATACTCAGGGACCATCTCGGGGCGATGAATGACGGTGACTATGAACCTGCCCATGTACGCCTCTGAAGAAGCATTGTACAGAGGCGCTGTCGGACGTTCTACCCCTTTGCCGGCTGATCAAAGCTCACGGTTGCCGCCTTGAGGCTGCCGTCCGCGGACGGGGTAACGCGCACCACGACGTGCAGGCCGGCCACGAGCGCGGCAGGCTTCACGGTGAGCAGCCGGTGAATCGGCACTCCATCAGGCACCGTGATGGTGGTCGTGCCTTCATTGTATTTCATGGTCAGGGAACGCCCCTGCACGGCAGTCACGTAGTCGGTCACGAGCGCGTTCGTCATGACCTCTCCCGTGGTCATCGGGAACTGCCCCTTGCGCACCCCGTCCCACATCTCCGCCGAGAAGATATTAATGTTCGTGGCGATAAGCGCATTGTCCGTCCTGCGGGCCGCGACACCCAGCGCATCCCCTGCCTTGATCTCCTCCAGCGTGGCGGCTACGCGTTCCAGGATGATTGTGCTCTCCTGCAGCGCAACAGTCCGAAGCGTCTTGTCCGCGAGGGTGAGCGTCATGGTGTTCCCCGCGATCGACACGATGGTTCCGTCCACTGAAACAGCGGCTGTCATGGCCTGCGAGAAGCCGATGAGGGCTGCCGCGCCAAGGTACAGCGAAAATAAAGTGAAAAAGGCCAGCCGTGCCAGCCCGTGGGTCCTGATCATGAAATCTCTCCTTCCGCCGCGCTCACAAGGAGAGCGTGGCTATAGGGAGAAAGTACGCACGGAGGGGGAGATAGTCCACCGCGGCTCAGGTCCGGGAAGAAGCGGGGCGCATGCCCGCATACACGCGCGCCAGCCTTTTCATGCCCTCTTCGATCATGGCCTCATCGCAGTTGGAGAAGTTCAGCCGCAGGGTGTTTTCTCCGCCGCCGTTGGCGAAAAAAGCCTGCCCCGGGACAAAGGTCACCTTCTGCTCCAGCGCCTTTTCAAAAAAAGCGAGCGCCGACATGCCCGGAGGAAGCGTCATCCAAAGGAACATACCGCCCTCCGGTTCCGTGCACGTCACGTCGGGCGGGAAAAGCCGATGGGCCAGGTCCACCATGAGGTTGCGCTGGACCCGGTAGCCGGCCCTGATCCTCGCGATGTGCGATTCAACGTCATAATCGCAGAGGTAACGGTGCACGACGCGCTGGGTAAACTCGTTCGAATGCAGGTCCGCCGCCTGCTTGGCCACGACGAGTCTCTCCATGATCTCCTTGCCCGCGCAGATCCATCCCAGCCGCATGCCCGGAGAGACTATCTTGGAGAAAGTGCCCAGAAGCACTGCCGCGTCCGTGCTCATGCCCTGGTCTGCCATGCACGCGCGGATGCTCGGCAGGGCGGTTCCCATGAATCGGATTTCGCCGTAGGGATCATCTTCCACGAGCACGGTTGAGGAGCCGGCCAGGAGCCGCGCGGTATCGCGGCGCCGGTCCGCGGAATAGCTTATACCGGAGGGGTTCTGGAAGTTAGGAATGGCATAGAAGATCTTTGGCGAAGCGGCGCGCAGCGCCTCCTCCAGCTCATGGATGCAGATGCCGTCCCGGTCGAGCGGCAGAGACCGAAACCGGGGCTCGAAAATTCCAAAGGCTTGGATCGCCGCGAGGTACGAGGGGCTTTCCAGGAGGATCTCGTCGCCGGCATCGAGGAACGCCTTGCCGATAAGATCGAGACCCTGCTGGGAGCCGTTGAGAATCAGGATATCGTCCGGGTCAACGCGAGTTCCCCGGGCAGCGTAGCGCTCGGCGATCTTCTCCCGCAACGGCGGGAACCCTTCCGTGGTCGCGTATTGGAGGGCGGATTGCCCATCCACTGTCAGGACTTTTCGCGCCGCTTCTTCCAGCTCCCGCACGGGAAAGAACCGGGGATTGGGAAGGCCGCCCGCAAAGGAGATGATAGCGGGGTCCACCGCGGCCTTGAGGATTTCCCGGATAAAGGACCTGTGAAGGGAGGACATTCTGCGGGCAAAACGCATCATGACAGGCACTGTGCATCAAGCGGCTGCTCCTGTACAAGAGCCCCGGCTTTCGTCCAGTGTTCTCTATTTTTCCAATTGTATTTTTCCCGGTTGTCGGGGAATGTTCTTTCCGATCGCAGCGCCCTTTCGAGTTTCGAACAACCTCTGCAGGACGCAGAACATGAACACCAGGAAACCGATCACGATTCTCGTCCACCACGAGTTAAGCGTTCCCTGGAACACAACCAGCACCTGGATGATCCCATAGACCAGCACGCCGAGGAGCGTTCCGAAGATGTTCCCCACACCACCCGTCAAAATGGTGCCACCGATGACCACTGCCGCGATGGTGTCCAGCTCCATGCCGCTCCCGTTCAACCCATACCCTGAAAGCGTGTAAAACGTGAACACGACTCCGCCCAACGCGGCGCAGAAGCCGCTCAATGCGTAGATCGCGATCTTGGTGCTCGCGACCGGAAGTCCCATCAGCAGGGCTGACTGCTCGCTGCCGCCGATGGCATAGACAGTCCTGCCTAACTTCGTGTAGCGCGAGACGAAAAATCCAACCAGGACCACTGCGATGGCGATCAACGCGCCCGGTGAAAGAAAATTGTTGCCGATGATGTTGACCTGGGCGTGCGCCACGGACTCAAAAAAAGGGTTTTGAACCGCGATTGTAAAGAGGCTGACGATGTAGCACAGACCGCGCGCCAGGTACAACCCTGCAAGCGTAACGATGAATGGCGGAAGATCGAAGGTCTGGATCAGGTAGCCCATGAAGAGGCCCATCGTTATGCCCATGACGAGAACGATGGGGATCACGAAGAGAGGGCTCATATGAGCCTTTTCCAGAAGATACGACGAGACCATTCCGGCCAGGCCGAGCATGGAGCCGACGGAGAGGTCGATTCCTCCCGAGATGATGACAAAGGTCATGCCGACGGCAAGGATCAGGAGATACGCGTTGTCGATGAAGAGGTTGAGGAAATTCTGAACTGAGAAAAAGCCGCGGAATGCGACCGAGCCCAATCCGAACATGATGATGAACAATCCGAGGGTGACAAGGACGGGCAGGTTCCTCGAGCCGGCGAAGCGTCTCCTGCTCATGTCGACAACTCCCTCCGGGCGAACACCCGCACGATCCTGGACCTGAATCTCTCGGACTGGATCAGGCAGACTGCCCACACGACAAACGCCTTGACGACCGGGGCAACATCGGAAGGAACGCCGAATGCATAGATGGTGACCGTCAGCGTCTGGATGATTAAGGCGCCGATGATGCTCCCGAACAGGTAGAACTTTCCGCCACTCAGCGATGTGCCGCCCAGCACGACGGCAAGGATGGCGTCCAGCTCGAACAGCTTGCCCGCGTTGTTCCCATCAGCGCTCATCACGGTGGAACAGACGATCAGCCCCGCGATACCCGCGCAAAGCCCGCTGAACGTATAGACCCAGAAGATGATATTTTGGGCCTTGATGCCCGAGAACCGGGCCGCCGTCGGGTTGATTCCCACTGCCTCGATGAACATGCCGATCGCGGTCCTTCTGGTGAAAATGAAGGTCAAAACAAGCACAAACACCACGATGTAGATGGAAAAGGGGATGCCCAGCACGTACCCCCGGCCCAGAATGGCGAACGGTTTTGCGTAGAGCCAGATGATCATTGATTTCGTGAACACCATGGCGACGCCGCGGCCCGCGACGAAGAGGATCAGCGTCGCGATGATGGGCTGCATGCGGATTCGCGAGACCAGCATCCCGTTCCACATTCCCGCGATGGTGCATACCAGAAGAGCGGCTGCCATGGCCACGAGGATGGGGTACTTGGGAACGCCCTTCAGATCACCTCCTATCAGCAGCGCAACCACGCCCGAGGAGATGGCCACGACGGATCCGACGGATATGTCGATCCCGTGCGTCGCGATGACCAGCGTCATCCCGATCGCGAGCAGCATGATCGGAGCGCCATTCTTCAGAATATCGATCAGGTTGCCGTACAGGTGCCCTTGCTTGATCTCCAGGCGAAAAAAGTGAGGAGCAAAAAACAGGTTGAAGAGCAAAAGGACTCCAAGGGCGACAAGCGGCCACAGCAGCTTGCTGCGACCTAGGGATCTCCACGATGTCATTCTAGTTCCCTCCCGCGATCGTCCGCACGATGCTGCTCTCGTTCATGTTCTCTCCGTTCAATTCCGCGATCTTTGCCTTGTCTTTCAGGACCGCGATCCGGCTGCTGCAGCGGACCACTTCTTCGAACTCGGAGGAAATGAATATGACGCCCATCCCCTGTCTGCTCAAGGAGAGGATCAACTCCATGACTTCCAGCTTTGCGCCGACGTCGATACCGCGCGTCGGCTCATCCAGGATCAGGATGATCGGATTGGTTGCAAGCCATCGTGCGAGCATTACTTTCTGCTGGTTGCCGCCGCTGAGCTGGCTGGCCGTGTTGTTCGCGCTCGGGGTCATGATTGCCAGGGATTTGATCAATTCATCGGCTATCTCAAGCTGCTTTCTCGTCGTGATGAATTTGAACGCTCCGTTCCTCGCCTGCAGGGCCAGGATGATGTTTTCCCGGACGGTAAGGTCGGAGAAAATGCCCTCACTCTTCCTGTCTTCCGAGCAGAACCCCATCCCCGCCATCATTGCGCTTCAGGGGGAATTGATTGCCGCTTTCTTTCCCCGAACCCGGATTTCACCCTGGTTGGCGCCGTCGATCCCGAAAATGAGCCGTGCCATTTCCGTCCTGCCGGAACCCAGGAGTCCCGCCAATCCCAGCACCTCGGCTTCGTTCAAACTGAGATCGAAGAGCGCTATGGAGCCACGCAGTCCGAGGTTCTTCACACTGAGCACGCCTTTTGCATCCTTGCCGGCAATTGTGGACGCCCTTTTCCGTTGATCGCTTTCCGTGGCATAACTGAACTCTGACAATTCCTTGCCGAGCATCCTGGCTATCAAGTCCAGCTTCGGGAGGGTTTCGGTTTTGAACTCCCCAACGAACTCCCCGTTTTTCAGGACCGTGATCCGGTCTAAAATCTGGTAGGTCTGGTCAAGAAAATGCGTGATGAAGATGATCGCAAGTCCCTGATCACGCAAAGACCTGATAACCTTGAAGAGCTGTTCCACTTCGTTGTCATCGAGACTGGAGGTCGGTTCGTCCAGGATCAGTATCTTGGAGGAGATATCCAGGACCCGGGCGATTGCAACGAGCTGTTGAATTGCAATGGAATATGATGAAGCTCTTTCAAAATCCCTGAGCGAAGAGATTTTCATTGAGTAAGGGTTCGCCCTCGGGTAGGATGAGGTTTACCACAACTCCATCAACCGGGAGGGAAAACCCTACTCATGAAGAGCATAACTGAAATCCTGGGCGGCGCACAATTGCTTTTCTCCCTTGCTTTCGATCTCCAAGAGACCTTCGAGGAGTACCTCAACGATGAGCATCGGGCATTCCTGGCCCTCCTTCGCGTGATCGAAGGTAGCCTGGCGCTGCAGGAACGGGTCTACTGCGGCCGTGGACGCATCCCCTACCACGATCTTCCCTTCTTTCGCGCCTTTCTGGCCAAAGCCTTTCTTCAGATCCCCACGACGGAGAAGCTGACCGAGAGGAAAGTCACATACCTATACAGCCTGATGGATGCCACCTACGACGCCACGGATGTCCGAGTGTATATCGAGGGTAAGGGACGGGTCGCGTTGATTGATCAGAATCGGCGCCGTGGGCATGAGCGTCCACCTATGGATCCGGCGCACAAACAACGTTTCAAGATTCGCTCGACAGTGGAGCGGGCCAACAGTCACCTGAAGGACTGGTTTTTCAGCGGCAAGGTGTACGTGCGGGGGATCCGTAAGGTTCGAGCGCACCTGATGATCGGGGTGGTCTGCCTTGCGGCGGTGAAGATCCTGCAGCATTTGATCTTGCCGCAACAGGAAAAAGAAGCCGCGTAAAACGGCATCTGATCAGGAAGCCTCCGAAGGTAGGGGCAATCCATCTTCAGGGCCGTGGAGGATCGATTTTTCATCACCGACGCCTGCTTGAGCCCGGCAAATCGTCGTTTGCAAGGCTCCGGTCCTCGTAGGACTAATCTATTACACCTTGTAGCTCAGGGATTTTGAAAGGGCCTCACTCTAGAATGATTTTGGTGAATGCCATCGAAGAGCCGTGTGCGGTATGTGGCGAAGTCAGATATGTGGCGAGAATGACATAAGTCATTAATTATCAAAGAAGTATGCTATAGGCTTCACAATATAATTCTGGAGCAGATATGGTGGACCATCCTCAGGAGGTGGTCCCATGTTTGAGAAACTATTTTCTTATCCGGCGGTTCTTCAGAGGCATCGCACAGGTCCGCTCGCAGCCGAGCGTGAGGCCTTTATCGAGATGCTTGATGCCAAGGGGATGGCATGCGGAACGCTTCTACGCGTCGCAAGGTACTGCCGTTGTCTCAGTGATGGAATTCATTCTTGCCCAGCAGAACACTGTTTTAATGTTAACGAGGTCGAAGCACTAATCACCCAGTGGGCGGATGGCCAAGTTGTCTCTGGCCGGGCTTCTGGACCGCTGTGGCCAAAGGCAAACGCCAGATTTGTCGCAAAGGAATTTCTTCGTTTTATCGGCCGTCTATGTGCTCCAGACTTTCAACCACCGGGAAAATACGATGCATTGCTGGCTGACCATATCGCCGCCGAACAGGATCGCCGGTGTTCACCGGCTACCCTACAAGGCAAAAAATGGCAGATCAATCGGTTTCTAGCTTATATCGAGCAGCGGAACATCAGGCTGGAGAGCGTCACGGCGACGGACGTTGATGCATTCTTCGAGCACATGAGTCAGCGATGGAGTCGCTGTTCTTTGTCCACATCCGCGCACGCACTCCGAACCTAGTTCACCCATTGTGAGATGCGAGGGTGGGTGCAACATGGTATCGCAGCGTCTATCATGGTTCCTCGGATTTATCGGCAGGAAAGGATTCCCTTTGGTCCACCCTGGGAGGACGTAGGGAAAATGCTGGACAGGACTTCGGGCAACGATGCTCAGCAGCTTCGAGACCATGCGGTTTTGCTGCTGTTGTCAGTCTATGGATTGCGTTCCGGCGAGATCCGCAGCCTTCACCTCGAGGATGTTAACTGGCGGAAGGGTGAGATCCGAGTAGTGCGGTCCAAGTCGGGGAGGGAGGAAAGGCTTCCCTTGGAGCCGACGGTCGGCAACGCGATTGCACGCTATCTGCATGAGGGCCGTCCTGCAAGTCCTAGCAGGATCATCTTTCTCAGACTTCGTGCTCCGATTCGGCCGCTTTCCCCAAGTGGCCTCCACTACATTGTCAAAAGACAGTATCGTGGGTTGTTGACGCCCGCCAAAGGACGGGGACCACATGGCCTTCGGCACGCTTGCGCGCGCCATCTGATCGAAGCGGGGCTGACGTTCAAGGAAATTGGCGACCACCTAGGGCATCGCAGCCTCGAGTCCACCCGTATCTACGCCAAAATTGATCTCGCCTCCCTCCGTCGAGTGGCCCTTAGCAGTCTAGGAGGGCTCGTATGAATCTATACGAAGCCCTTGAATCCTATATTCAGATCAAGCGTTCCATGGGCGCTGTGTTCTCATCAGATCAAAGTGTGCTGCGAGCCTTCGCCCGAATGATGGGCGACATCCCCGTCAACGCCCTCAATCAGGAAGCATGCAAAGCCTTTTGTCTGGGCAATGGCCCGCCGACCCGCTGGTGGGAACGAAAAGATCAGACGCTGCGGGGTTTTTTCAACTACCTCATGGCTCGCGGCCACCTTGGAAGGCCATTATTGCCAGATCACGGACCGCGGATTCCTAGGTCTTTTGAGGCTTATATCTACTCCCTCGAGGAACTTCAGCGTCTCTTGGATGGGACTGTTATTCTTAAGAACTCTCGCTACCGCTTGTCTCCTCTGACCCTCCGGACTCTGCTAATGCTGCTCTACGGCGCTGGACTTCGGCTGAGCGAAGGACTCCGTTTGCGGTGCTGCGACGTTGACCTCGGCAGCCGTGTGCTCACAATCTGGGATACCAAGTTTTTCAAATCGCGCCTCGTGCCTATCGGAAACGATCTGAAGAAAGCCCTGATATCCTATGCCGACGCACGACGATGTTTGCCTATGCCTGCAGGTACAAACTCAGTGTTTTTCGCTTCGCGCCATGGAACTGCCATTTCTCTAGCAACTCTTGAGGGAGCCTTTGCCCGAGTGAGAGCACACGCCGGAATCACCCGCCCCATGAATGCACGCTGGCAACCTCGCCTTCACGATCTGAGGCACGCTTTTGCCGTTCATCGCCTTATCACCTGGTACCGGGAAGGAGCCGATGTCCAGTCCTGCCTGCCACTACTGGCGACCTACCTCGGTCACATCAACATTTCTGGCACTCAGACCTACCTGTCCATGACTCCGGAATTGCTTTCTGAGGCCTCGAAACGCTTTGAATGCTATGCCGCTATTGGTGCAAAGGAGAGTAGTCATGAGTGATTCACGTTTGCTGGGACCATTCGTCCGCCGTTTCCTGCTCGAGGAGGTAATCGCCAACCGAAGCCTCAGTATCAATACCCAGAAAAGTTATCGGGATTCCATCCACTTGCTCTTTAGCTTCATCAAGGATTTTCAAGGCACCGATCCGGGTCACCCCCGCACAGATCACTGTGGATCTCCTACGTGCCTTCCTCGCCCATTTGGAAAAGGAACGTGGCAACTCGATAGCCACGCTAAACCAGCGCCTTGGGGCGCTCCATTCTTTGTTCAGATTTATTGGCCGACAGGTGCCCGAAATAGTGGAACAGGCAAGCCATATCCAGGGCCTACAACTCCGTCGCGCTTCTATTCCGACTATGGACTACATCGACAAGCACGAGATCGATGCCCTTCTCGCTGTGCCAAACCAGAAGCGCCGACAAGGCCGCCGTGACTATGCTCTTCTGTTGTTTCTCTACAACACCGGTGCTCGGGCCAGCGAATCAGGCACCGTGGTATTGGATAATCTCTCACTTGATCCTCCGCCAGCTGTCCGGTTGATGGGAAAGTGACGGAAGGCTCGCCAATGTCCCTTGTGGACCCCTACGGCGATGGTCCTAAAGGAACTGCTGGGCGACCGCATCCAAGGACCTCCGAACACATTCGTTTTTCTTAACGTCCGCGGCCAACCAATAACTCGCTTCGGGGTCCACACACTGGTCGAGAGATCTGTTCAGAAGGCTACCAAGACCTTTCCGTCCCTGAGTTCAAAACGAGTGAGCCCACATACCATTCGCCATACGACGGCCGTACATCTCCTGCGCGCCGGAGTTGATATCAATACAATCCGTGCATGGTTGGGACATGTCTCGCTGGAAACAACCAACAGATATGCGGAAGTGGACCTAGAAATGAAGGCGAAGGCGTTGGAAACCTGCGCCGTCGAAGGGGCCAACCAGAGTCCGCTGTGGCGCAAGGATCAGGATCTCATGGCCTTTCTGGCATCTCTGTAGCCGATCACTTTAGCTGGAATTATGTGGCGAAAATCCGAAGCTTTTTTATTCCGAATCAAGGACTTACAGGAAATTCGCCACATATCTGACTTCGCCACATACCGCATCTTATGTAGTTAACTACATAAGATGCGGGAAATCCGCAAGCACGGTTCCGTGAGGGGTGAGCGCCTGTCCAGCTGCAATATCGCGATACGGCAGGCGACGCATCTACTCGACCATAACAAAGGCTCCGGACAACCCGGGGCGGTTCAATACGCGATTCCACCGGGCGCTATCTACCTTTTCTGCTTGGCAACAGCCATGCCGGCAGAGCAAGCTTGAAACTGTCCGTTCCGCGCAACCACAACACGCCGCTCTGCAACACAATGAAGACACACAGCAACATTCCGCTTGCTATCGCCTGAAAGTTTGAGTTGACGCCGGCCGCACGTATCAGTTCGTTGATTGTGAGAAGCGTCAACGCGCCGACAGGTGAGCCGATCAGATTCCCCACGCCGCCAATGAGCAACGTGCCGCCTATTATGGATCCGGCAATTGCTTTGATTTCAAATCCCGATGCGTTTCCGACATTGCCGGCTCCTGTTATCATTATGAATACAAAGCCCGCGATGCCGGAAAGCAGTCCGCAAAGCACGTGTGAGTAGAATTTCGTTCTCTTTACGTTGATGCCGAGCATCAGCGCGCTCTGATAATTGCCGCCGACGGCGTAGAGATTTCGCCCGAAACGCGACCAATGCATAACGATGACAAGCACGACGACAAGTACCAACACAACAATAGCACCGGGTTTGATCTCGAGCGGAATAAAATTCCCAAGTCGGTTAGTGGTGCCAAGCCATGGAATCACAATTTCAAAATCTCTGAGGTGCACAAAATCCGGCATGGTCACATTGAGCGGATCCTTGTGGATAGTTGTCAGGAGTCCACTGGCCAAAAACATTCCTGCAAGCGTTATGATGAATGGCTGAATTTTCAGGTACGCAACGAGAAATCCCTGCAGAAGGCCAAAAGCGATACCTATACCCAGCGCCAGAAGCATCGAGCCCCCGACGCTCCCCGTCCCCGACTGTAGGAATACTGCACAGGACATGGTTACGAGGGCCGTCACCTGGCCAACAGAAATGTCGATGCCGCCCCCGATCATAACAATACTCACACCAAGGGTTACGATGATAAGTGGAGCGTTCAGGTTGAACAGGTCGAAGAAGGTCTGAGCCTGCAAGAAACTGTGCGGGAAAGAAAGAATGGCAAACCCGTACATCAGCACGAATATAACCGCAGCAATAGCAAACAGGAGATTCGAGTTTGATATTGTTTCTTTTCGCTTTATCGTATTCATTGATTCCATTCTACACTTCTTTCTTCGCAGAAATGTCCGACTTGGGAACCACCGGAGCGTCTTCTCCAATTGCGGTCTGTATCTGGACTGTGCCGCCAAGCCTGGCTCGCACCCATTTTGTGCCATTCCCGGCAAGTTCCCTGACCGCAGGCGATGCTATTACCATGAGTATGATTATGAACACCGCCTTAAAAGCCTTAATCGTTTCGGTGTCTACTTCGAGCCTCAGCAAGGTCCGGTTCAACACTTCTATGGTATACGCGCCGATAATAGTACCGGATATGCTGAACTTACCTCCGTACAGCGAGTTTCCGCCGATTGCCATGGCGAGAATCGCGTCCATCTCAACAAACTTGAGCAGATTGACGCTGTCATGGCGACCGGCCTTGGTAATGGCGATAAAACCCGCAACGGCCGTACAGACGCCCATAATCATGAAGGCCAAGAACTTTATCCTCACCGGGTTGATACCGTTGAGACGCGCAGCTTTTTGGTTAATTCCCACGGCCTGGGAATAGAGCTTGAGATTCGTGGTTTTGAGAAGGACCGCAAACAATACGACAAAGACGACGGTCAGGATTATCGGCGTTTGTATGGGGATTCCCGGTATTACGCTGCCGATTTGATATGTGAGGTTGTTCGCCAGTATGGGAGATAGTTTGCCATCGATCAGAAATGCTATGGATCTCCCCGCAGTATACACTATCAGTGTCGCGACTATTGGCTGAACGTTGAGTGTCGCGACCAGGGCGCCGTTGAAGGTTCCGATGACAATCCCGACCACGCAACTCACCAGAAATGCCGCCAGTATGGTCCACCAGCTGATTCCACCGGCGCTCAAAAGTACCTGGACAAATACGGCGGACGTTATTGTGGCCGCCACACCAACACTTAGGTCCTGGCTGCCTGCAGAAGATGTAACCAGAGTCATTCCGATCGCCAGAATGACCAACTCCGAAGCGCCAAACAGAATGTTCGGGATATTCCCGTACAGCGCTCCGTTGATAATCGAAATGCTGAAGTAATCCGCGCCCTTGATCAGATTGATAACAATCAGGATCGCCAGGACTGATAGGGGGAGGAATAGCTGAGATCCGTGGGATTTCATTCCGGCCATGTTTGCTCGCCTCCGCCCGCAATTACGTGCATGATATTGCTTTCTGTTAAGTTCTCACCGGTGAGCTCTCCCACGATTGCTCGGTCTTTCATGACAATCAAACGAGAGCACGTGCGAAGCACTTCCTCAATTTCCGAAGAGATGAACGTCACGCTGACTCCATCTTCGGCGAGTTCAAGCACTAGCTTCTGAATCTCCACCTTGGTTCCGACGTCAATTCCCCGTGTGGGTTCATCGAGAATCAGGTACTTGGGGTGCGTAAGCAGCCACCGGCCGAGAATAACCTTCTGCTGGTTGCCACCGGAAAGCGACTGGATGGGCGTGTTGGTAGACGGGGTCTTGATTTTCAGAGACTTTATGTACTCGTCGGCAAATGCCTCCGCCTGCTTCCGCGAGAAAGGCTTGAAAAACCCTTTCAGAACCTGCAATGCCAGAACAATATTATCGCGAACGGAGAGGTCGGTAATAATGCCATCACCCTTTCGATCCTCAGGAAGATAGCCGATTCCCAGTTTCATTGCGTGTATTGGCTTACCGATTTTTACTTTCTTCCCATTCATTTTGATGTCGCCGCCGGTCACTTTGTCCGCAGCGTAAATTGCCCGGACACTCTCGCTGCGCCCGGAGCCGAGCAGCCCGGTGAACCCGTTTACTTCACCTTTTTGAATCGTGAAGTCAAAGGGTTTTACCCCTGCAGCGCTCGAAAGCCCCGTCGCCTCGAATACGGGCTCACTGCTGTCGTGCGCGGATGGCTCATGTTTCTTCATCTGTGAAACATCGTCCAGTGCTTTTCCCATCATTTTGGAGACGAGCTCGAACTGGGGCAGCGAAGATGCATCGTATTCGCCGATGAACTCCCCATTGCGCAGCACCGTGATCCTGTCACTGATCTCATACGCCTGGTCGAGAAAGTGGGTTACGAAAACGATCCCCACGCCTCGCGATTTCAGTTCGCGCATGAGCGAGAAAAGCTTCTGTACTTCGTCTTCGTCCAGCGAGGACGTCGGCTCGTCCAGGATGAGCATTTTGCAGTCCATATCGATCGTGCGAGCAATCGCAATCATCTGCTGGACGGCAAGCGAACAGCTTGAAAGCTGCTGGGTCGGCCTCGCCGGAATGCCGAGTGAGTCCAGAAGCCGTGTCGTCTTTTCTTTCATCCGTTTCCAATTGACAAATGCGTACCGGCCTCGACCGATAAACATATTCTCCGCGACTGTCAGATTGGGACAGAGCGTTATTTCCTGATAGACGGTGCCGACTCCGAAATCTTGAGCGTCTTGAGGCGATCTGAAATGTATGGCCTTCCCCTCTACCATTATCTGACCGGCATCTTTTTCGTAAACTCCGGTCATTACTTTTATCAACGTGGACTTTCCCGCTCCGTTTTCGCCCATAAGGCCGTGGACCTCACCCTTTCTGAGCGTAAAGCTCACGTTGTGCAGAGCCCTGACCCCTGGAAACGATTTGCATATGCCCTGCATTTCCAGCACATTCCGAGTTTGCAATTGATTCTCTCCCGACGCATTGCGCACAAACCAATCGCGGTGCGGCGTACCGGACTCCTCCGAACACCGCACCGCACGTGTGAGAACGAATCTCAGATCAGAAAAACCGTTACTTTGTGATCACGCCCTTGCCAGGATCGGCATTGATTCCCTCATTGAGAATGATGGCTTCGGTGATTGAAGCGGTATCAGCAAAGATTTCTTTCTGATAGATAACTCCGCTAGGGAATTTCGAACCAGTTAAATGGGCCTTTATCCAGCCCGAAATCTCGGCCGCTTGGCGGGGCTTACACTGGGTAGCTTCGTCCCAGTAACCGGCCTGCACGTTACGCAGCCCAAAGCGGTTGAAGTCGAAGCCGATGATTTTGACCTTGCCACCCTTCCCGTGGGTAATACCTGCCGCTTCGAGCGCCTGAACGGCACCTTGCGCCATGCCGTCGTTTTCCGCAAAGATGACGTTGAAATCCTTGCCTGCGGTTATTGCGGCTTCAACCACTTTGCGGGCTTCCTCAAGGCTCCAACTGTCTCCACCGGTTCCGTCAGCCACGATTTTGATCTTTCCGGCATCGCGGGCTTTGAGCACCGCGGCGCTGCGACCCAGCTCAGCATCGGAACCCAACTGACCTCGAATGAGAATCACGTTGTATTGGGGCAGCTTCTGGCTCAACAGCCAATTCATTGCCGTAGTTCCCTCGGCAGCCATATTCGAAACAAGAGCTGCCTGATAGTTCGAGGCGTCCGTTTGGATGAGACGGTCAAAGAGGAATACCGTTACCCCGGCGGCTTTCGCGGACTTCAGCACGCTGTCCCAACCGGAAGCGTTTGCTGCCGCGATCAACAGATAGTTCACACCATCTCGTATATACCCCTCCGCTGCCGCGATCTGCTCGCTGTTGTCGCCGGTGTTGGTCTGCTTTGCGTCATAGCCGTTTGCCGTTGAGAAGACAGTGTTCATGTTCTCAACGTTGGCCTGCCGGTAGCCGGATTCTTCGGGCGGCAGATTCACAATGCCTACCCTGATCGGCGAGCTTTGGGCTGCGGCCGTGGTCGCAACGCCAGCCATCGCCAGCAACAGTACGAGAACCAAACAGACTGTCTTCGGCAACCGAATCCAGCTGGTTCCCTTGCTTCGCGTTGAAGATTCTACCCGATCGGACTTTGATCGAAATGCCATTTCCTACCTCCATTGATTCGAAACGATTACACCCTATTTTTGGCGGCAACGCCGCGCATTCACTGAACTGTTTCCCTGTTTGAATAGCATACGCATCGCGGGATGTATTTAGATTATTCGGCTATTTTGTGCACTTTTCGGATATGGGGGAATGAATCCTCAGTACTTGCGGGTCGGCAGGATCGCGCGGGCAACTTCCGCGGGGAAAACCACCTCAGAGGTGACGATGCGGACGGGCAGCTCTTTGCCGGATACAAAGTCCTTGACCGCCTTCATGAGCTGAGGGCCCAGAAGGGGGTTGCATTCCACGGAGCAGTTGAGCTTGCCGGCGATCATGGCCTTGAATGCGTCACGGATGCCGTCCACGGACACTATCACAACATCCTTCCCTGGCCTCATGCCCGCCTCTTCTATGGCGTCGATTGCTCCGATTGCCATGTCATCGTTGTGCGCAAAGAGCACGTCCATCTTCTGACCTTTTGCTGCCAAGTTCTTGAGAATCTTCTGCATGAGCTCTTTCCCCACGCTTCGGACGAAGTCGCCGCTCTTTGAAACGATGATGTGGAAGTTGGGGTGATCTTTGAGTATCTCCTTGAACCCCGACGTCCGGTCGAGCTCTGGCGCCGAGCCTATCGTGC
>JBEKQU010000031.1:0-50586 GCA_049519415.1 Spirochaetia bacterium | reverse complement strand
TGTCGGCCCGCTCGGCCAGAGGGGATTTCTCCCCACGGCTGGACCCTGCTACCGGGCGCTCCGGCGCTTACCCGGGCGGAACTCTCATCCGCTGGAACGGTGCGGCTTTTCACGACGCACCATATTATAATGATATCACTTTGATTTCACCCCGTCAAGAAGTTACCTGACCTCAAAGAACACCCTGTCGCTGCCTTGTTCGCTGCTCGCCAGAATAATGTGGGACCCTCCTGTCAAGGCCGCCGTTATGCTGGAAAGCGACTGACCTGCCGCAAGCGCTTGACCGTCCTCTGAGACCGTCACGCGCTGTCCGTCCCGTGCTGCAATAACGACGGGGATACCTTGCGCGCCGGACCGCAACGTCTCGTCCCTATAAAACACCTGGCCCGAGACGGGAAAGATGATCCGCACTGAATCACCAGGAGCGAGGAAGCTCTCTTGCAGCAGGGTTGTGCGGCTTTCCGGATGGGCATGGTACGCGCAGGGCGCAGGCAGCTCCTCAGTGTTTCTGAAGTATTCTATTCGGGTCGACGTGCACAGCGGCGTGGCGCGCTTGCCTGTGACGGTGCAGATCCGCGTCTCCACCACGTAGGCCGGTGCGGTGAATTCGCGCGGCTGCGACGGGTCCTGTTCGGTCAGATGCGTCAGAACGTCCGCCACGATCTGGGTGGGCACGATGCTGCCCGTCTTGTTGATCACCGCCCTTCCGTCGAAGTTCCCCGCCCAGGCGCCCACCGTGAAGCGCGAGGTGGCGCCCACGCACCAGAGGTTTGTGAACTCGCTGGAGGTGCCGGACTTGAATAGGGCGGGGAACCGCGTGCGGAAATAGGTCCGGGTGCCGAACCCCGTTGCACGGGCCGAAGGGTCGGAGAGTATGTTGCAGATCATCCACGCGGAGAAGGGATCAAAGATTGCATGGCTCGCGCCCGTCATTCCCGCCTGGAGCGCCAGATCAGCCACCGTCCCGCCCCGCGGGAGGGAAGAGAACGCGTGGACCAGCTCCAGGAGAGACACCTCCGCATTGCCGATGGCGGTTCCCAGTCCGTACCTGGCCTCCACGTCGACGGGAAGGGCAAATCCGAGGCCGCGCAGCAAGGCCACGAAATCCGCCACGCCGACGCGCGAGAGGGTGTAGACGGCGGGCACGTTCAGGGAGCTGGCAAGCGCCGTGCGCAGCCGCACCACTCCGTGGCTGCGCTTGTCGAAGTTCTCCGGCCGGTAGGCCTCCTCGTCAGCCGCGCCGAAGACCATGGCAACGTCGGGCAGCAGCGTCGCCGCCGTCCATCCCTTCTCAAGGGCGCGCGCATAGAGGAACGGCTTCAGCGTGGATGCGCTCTGCCTCCGGATAAGGACGCCATCGATCTGGCCGGAATGCCCGGCATCCGAGAAATCACGTGAGCCCACCCATCCGACCACCGCGCCGGTCGCATTGTCGATGGCCACGACGGCCGCGTTCGTCACGCGCGCCGCCGCGTACCGCGCGAGAACGTATTGCACACGGGCCTGGATGTAGTCGTTCAGCGCGAGATCAAGCGTTGTCCTGAGCCTGCCGGATGACCCGCGCAACCGGCCATCCAGGACCTGCTGCGAGACGTAGCGCGCGAAATGCGGAGCAGCGCCGGAGGGACGGCCCGATCTGGCTGCCCGTACAGCCGCATCGATCTGCTGAGGATCGATCCCCAGCCGCTTGCGGGCATTCGCGTCGCGCGCCGCGGCGATGAGCCGGTCAGGCTGATCGAATGGGTCGTACAGGGTGGGATTTCGCGGGATGACTGCAAGCGCAAGGAGCTGCGCGCGGGAAAGCGTGGAAAGCTCCGCGTCGAAATAGGTCCATGAAGCGGCGCCGACCCCGCGCGTGTTCCTCCCGAACGGGAGGGAGTTGAGGTACAGCGCCAGTATCCGGTCCTTGGTGAGTCGTGACTCGATGCGAAGTGCGTTGCCGCACTCGACGATCTTTCCCAACAGCGCGCGCTGGTGGGGGGCGATGAGCCGCGCAAGCTGCATGGTGATCGTGGAAGCGCCCGATTGCGCGTCCCGGCTCCCTGCCCGATCCACGATGGCCCGGGCGGCTGCCAGGAGATCCACCCCCGGGTGAAGACGGAATCGCGCATCCTCCAATTGAAGGAAGATGTCAGCGCAGGCCGCGGGGATTTCAGCGGGACCTTCCTGAACCTGGAACGCTCCCTCCTTCCCCGGCAGGACAGCCAGGAGCGCGCCGCTTCGATCCAGTATCCTGGTGCCCGCGGGGTCGGAGACAAACGCGTCCAGCGCCGGCCATGGAAGCTGGAGGAGAAAAGCCGTGACAATGGCTGGAGCGCCTATCATGAGAAGCGCCCGCGGAAGAAGCCGGCCCCCGGGCTTCAGCTGGCTGCTTTTTTCTTTGCGCGCACCCATGAGAGCAGCTTCTCCCCGTACAGCATGAAGGCGAGACCGATCAACGCGAGGGGGACCCCATAGGATAAAAGCGGCGTGGGAGATTCAGATGCGAGCCCCAATCCGATGGCCAGCGCGATTATGGGATTCACAAGGGCATAGCTGACCAGACGCTCGGCAGGCTCGACCGCGACGAGGTAGGTGTATGCGCTGAACGCGGCTGATCCGACCACGCCGAGGTACAGCACGCCGAAGAGCGACGCCCCCGACATTTTGGCGATTACCGCTGCCGGCGTCGGCCCGGCGATCAGGCAGCCGAGCAGGCTCGCAATGCCGACAAAGATCATCTGGATGCCGCTGTTCACCGTGTTGTCGCCGCTCACGGGAAAACGGTGCCCGAGGCTGGTGGCCAGGGCCCAGGAGAAGATCCCGGCCAGGCCGATCAGCACGGCGGGGCTGAGGCTGGAAAGCAGGGAATGGCCGTCGTAGAGAAGAACCGCGACCCCCGCAAATCCGATGACCACTCCGAGCACCCGGGCCAGGGTCAGGCGCTTGCGCAGCAGAAAAGCGTCAAAAATCGCCACCAGGATGGGCGTCGAGGAAGCGAGGAGAGAGGCTATATAGCTGTCAATCCTTCGCTCCGCCAGCGTGATCAGCCCATTGCCTCCCAGGAGGAGCAGCACGCCCAGCACGATGGCGGAGAGTATTTCCTTCACCGTGGGCAGACGGCGCAATCCCCCCCGGGCCGCGGCAAATCCCAGGAGGAGAATACCGCCAATGGTCCATCGGATCGCAATGACCCATCCCGGCGGTATCGTCGCAACGGACTGCCGGATGAAGTAATACGTTGAGCCCCAAACCAGGTAAATGATGGCGTAGCAGGCTACGATGAGCCCGGGTTGTCGTTTTATCGGAGGGTGCACGCACACCTTGTATCATTTTTCCCCGCGGCCGACCACGGGGTGTCCTGCGCGGCTCGCCGCGGCAGCACGCTCTTCTTGACACCCGCACCGTGCTCCCGTACCTTGGGTGCCATGACCGGTAACGAGCTGAGGCGCATATATATCGACTTTTTCAAAGGCAAAGGCCATGCAGAGATCTCGGGAAGATCGCTGATCCCTGAAAATGATCCCACGGTGCTTTTCACCACCGCGGGCATGCATCCCCTGGTGCCGTACATCCTCGGCGAGCCCCACCCCGCGGGAAAGCGGCTGGTGGACTGCCAGAAATGCATGCGCACGGACGACATCGACGAGGTGGGCGACGCGGCGCACTGCACCTTTTTCGAGATGCTGGGCAACTGGTCCCTTGGGGACTACTTCAAGAAGGACGCCATCGCGTTCAGCTACGAGTTTCTCACCTCCTCACAGTGGCTGGGCTTCTCCCCCGATCTCCTGTCCGTCACCGTGTTCGCCGGGGACGAGGAGGTGCCGCGCGACAATGAAGCGGTCGATGCTTGGAAGGCGGTCGGAATCCCTGAAAGCCGAATCCATTACCTTGGCCGCAAGGACAACTGGTGGGGTCTGCCGGGGGGAGGTCCCTGCGGACCCGACTCGGAGATGTTCATCGACACGGGCATCCCCGCGTGCGGGCCCGGCTGCAAACCCGGCTGTCACTGCGGCAAGTATTTTGAGGTCTGGAACGACGTCTTCATGCAGTACAACAAAACGCCGGACGGGAAATACCCTCCGCTGGCGCAGAAAACGGTGGACACGGGAATGGGGGTGGATCGCACCCTCGCGATGATCCAGGGCAAGAAAACCGTGTTCGAGACGGAGCTTTTCTGGCCCATCATCGAGGGCCTGCAGGAGATATCGGGGAAACGCTATGCGTCGGACCCGGTCATCGACACGTCATTCCGCATCATTGCCGACCACCTGCGCTCCTCCGTTTTTATCATCGGGGACGATCGCGGCGTGAAGCCGTCCAATCTCGGCCAGGGGTACATCCTGCGCCGGCTCATTCGGCGGAGCATTAGGCACGGCCGCAAGATCGGCCTTGAAGGAGGGTTCCTCGGAAAGCTGGCGTCGTCGGTCATCTCGATCTACGAGGGCTTCTATCCCGAGCTGCGCGAACGCGCGGTTTCAATCGCTTCCGAGCTCACCCAGGAGGAGGAGAGGTTCTCCGACACCCTGCTGAAGGGCGAGCGCGAGTTCGAAAAGCTGCTGCCCAACTTGTTGAAAAACCCGCAGAAGATCATTCCCGGCAGGGTGGCTTTCCGGTTGTACGACACGTACGGCTTTCCCATCGAGATCACGGAGGAGCTCGCGCGCGAGCATGGCATGGCCGTGGATAGGAAGGGCTTTGACGAGGCCTACCAGAAGCACCAGGAGCTATCCAAGGCAGGCGCGGAGAAAACCTTCAAGGGAGGACTGGCCGATCATTCCGAGATGACCACGAAGCTGCACACCGCCACCCACCTCCTGCACCAGGCGCTGCGCGCCGTGCTGGGAACGCACGTGGCCCAGAAGGGCTCCAACATCACGGTGGAGCGGCTGCGCTTCGATTTCGCGCATCCTCAACCCATGACCGAGGAGGAGGTGCGAAGGGTGGGAGAGATCGTGAACGAGCAGATCCGGCGCGACCTTCCCATACGCATGGAGATCATGACGCTCGAGCAGGCAAAGGCCGCGGGCGCCATCGCCCTGTTCGGGGAGAAGTACCAGGAGAAGGTGAAGGTCTACACGATCGGGGATTTCTCCAAGGAGGTCTGCGGAGGGCCGCACGTGGAGCGGACCGGAGCGCTGGGGAGATTCATCATTCAGAAGGAGCAGTCATCGTCCGCAGGTGTGAGGAGGATTCGCGCGATCCTGGAAGACTCGTAGCCGCCGCGCAAGCGCGGCTATGGGCTCGCTTTCGTACATCCCTGTACTCGCTCGCCCTCGCCTTCCAACACCGCGCAAGCGCGGTGGGGCTACGCTCCGCCCCTCTGCAGCTTCTCCAGCAGCTCGCCGATCCCCAGGTTCTTGACGCCCATGCGCTGGGCCCGGCCAAGCACCTCAAGCGCCTTGTCCCTCTTGTCCAGCGCGAGCCAGCTCTGCGCGATCTCCAGGTACAGGCGCGGGTTTTTCGCGTCGTTCACCAGGAGGCCGGAGAGGCTCTCGATGGCCTCTAGGTAGTTGCCCCTCTCCTTGTTGATCAGGGCGAGCCCGAGCACGGCGTAGCTGTCAAACTCTATGTTCAGCGCCCTGCTGTAGAAATCCTTTGCCGTGTCCAGGTCATTCATGGCGCGATAGGAATCCCCGATCCGGGTGAGGATCACCTTGTTGTCGGGGTCCGCGTCCAGGATCTTCTGCCAATAGAACAGCGACTCCTTGGGATCGTTCATGCCCCGGTAGCAGTCAGCAAGCCCGAACAACGCATAGAAGTTGTTGGGCTGTATCTCCAGCGCTTTCTTGAAATACGGGATGCCCTTCTCATGAGTCTTGAGCTTGCGGTAGCAGTTGCCGATGGAGGTGAGAACCCAGATATTCTTGGGGTCTTTCTCGTGCATCCGCTCCCAGTACGTGAGCGCCTCACGGTATTCCTTCAGATCGAAATGGAGGTAGCCGAGGCCCGTGAGGGCATAGGGGTTGCCCGGGTCGATTTCCAGTATCTTGTGGTAGATCTCCTTGGACCTGCTGAAGTCCAGGACCTTCCTGTAGGCATCCGCGATCCTGGTGAGCACCGTGACGTCGCTGTCGCCCTGGGCCAGATACTTCTCCCAGATCTCTATGGCGCGGTGGAACTGCTTCAGCGAACGGTAGCTGTCCGCCAGTCCGACAAGGGCGTACTTGTTGCCCACATGGTAGCCGAGGCACTCCTCGTAGTAGCGGATAGCTTCATGATAGGACTTGCGCTTGCGCGCCGCGTCCCCCATGCCCACCAATGCGTAATTGTTCTGCGGTTCCAGTTCCAGGATGCGGCGGAAGTTCTCCTCCGCCTCTGCGATGTGATCCTCCTTGAGGAGCTGATAGCCCCTCTTGGAGAGCTCCGATATAGACACCGGAACGGGTGCCGACATTTTCTCCTCATCGCTCATTGTGTTTCCGTTTTCCCCTCTGACAGCCATCGTTTCATCACCAGCGCTATCTTCTCCACGATCACCGCTGTCTTCTCCGGAGCCGGCGCGAGCCAATAGGCCTGCAGCGCCTCCAGGTGTCTCCCTCCCTTGACGTAATAGTCGCCTATCCGAATCAGACCGTCGGAGTATTTTGTGGTAATGAATATCCGCTGCGCGAGGCTGAACTCCCCCTTGTTGAACAGCTCGTTGCCCTTCCGGATGAGCGCTGCTCTCTTCTCTCCACTCAGCGATGCAGGGCTCTCTGCTGCTATTTTCAGGAATCCACCGGAAGGCAACTTTTTAAGGATGTCCTCTGTGCTCACATCCCAACCTTCACATTCAAGATACTTGAAACCCGTGAGAGAGTAAATACCCGCCTATCCAATTCGCCCCTTTGTCGACATCTCCTGCCCGCTCAAAGCGTACGCCTCACGCAGGGCCCTGCCCAGCGCCTTGAACGCGGCTTCCGCCATGTGGTGGCTGTTCTCTCCCCGCCGGCATTCGACGTGGAGGCTGATGCGCGCCTGGCCCGCAAGTCCGCTGAAGAACTCGCGCAGAAGGGAAAGATCGAAAGCACCGGCATGGGACTGCGGGAATGCGGCGCGCAGGCAAAGCGTCGGCCTGCCGCATACGTCGACGGCAACCTCCGCAAGGGCTTCGTCCATCGGGATCACGGCGTGGCCGAAACGCGCCACCTGTCCCCCCTTTTCCAGGACGCCGGCGAATGCCTGCCCCAGGACAAGTCCCGTATCTTCCACCAGGTGATGGGGATCGACCGCGACGTCCCCTTTACCCTCCACGGCCAATCCCAAACGCCCGTGGAACGCCATGCTGGTGAGCATGTGATCGAGAAAGGGGAGACCCGTTCGTATCCCGCCTTCCACCGGTGCATCGGGATCAAGAGTGAGGGTGATGTCCGTCTCGCGCGTCGCCCGCGCGATGTGCACTTTTCGAGACGCCACTTGTTGGTCCGCCTTTCCGTAACGCTCAGGGACTTGAGCGTATTGTACCCGCGTCGCGGGGAAGGTCAACGCCTTTTTCCGCCGGGCGCACGAGCGAAAAGGGGCAGGCGAGAGTCAATAAAAACTGTCATCTCCAAACGACCGGCTGCTCCCGCCGCGAAACTCAGTGGATTACCACGGAAGGCGCGGCGTTTATTCCCGCTCGTGCAGGAGAACCTTCAGCTGCTTGATCTCGCTTACCAGCTTGTCGCGGCTCAGCTCGCGGAACCGGCGCGGCACCATCTCGCGGCTCGTGCATTCCAGCACGGCCACCAGGTTCTGCAGCTCGATATCGTGGGGATAGGCGGGGGGCATGAAATCCTGGATTGTCTCCTCCAGGTCGCCCTTTGTGACGAAGACATGGTTGTTCATCGCGGAGAGGAACTTGGCCCGTATCAGCACGGATTCCAGGTCAGCGCCGGAAAACTCATACTTGTAGCGGCGGAAAAGCTCGGCCACGTTTGTCTTCTGCAAGCGCAGGGCGAGCTTCTTCACCAGGGTGGTGAAAAGGTCCTCTTTTTCGTCGATGGTCTCGGGATAGAACAGGGCCAGGTGCTCCTCCGCCCTGCCCTGCCGCTTCAGGTCGATGGGCAGCAGGTCCGGGCGGCACGTTATGAGGAACCAGATGATCTTGCCGCGATACTCGGTGTTCCCCATGAAGGAGGCGATCTGGGCGAAGATCCTGTTGCTCGTGCCCGAATCGCCCTCTTGGTTCCTGTCGCCCAGGAAAGCGTCCGCCTCGTCGATCATCACCCCCACCGGCGCCATCGCCTTGAGGATGTTCAGGATCTTTTCCAGGTTGCTCTCGGTGACTCCCTGCCACTTGGATCGGAAGTTTCGGAACTTGACGATGGGAATGCCGATCTCCCCCGTGAACGCGGTCACCATGAAGCTCTTGCCCGTTCCCACGGGGCCGGCGATCAGGTAGCCCATGGGCAGGACGTCGAACCTGCTCTCCCGGATCGCCTTTGCCGCGCTGTGGAAGCGCTTCTTCACGAAGTCGTGGCCCGACACGGCGGAAAGGTCGTGCTCGCTTTCGATGAACTCCAGCAGGCCCACGGCCTCGGCCTCGATGATCTGCTTCTTCTTCTCCTTGAGGTAGGAGAGATTGATCTCGCGATCCTCCTGGAAGCTTTCCGCCGCGAGCTGGTTGAGATTCACGAGATTGAGACCGCTGGTGATGCCAGCGAACTCGGGGACGCTGAGCGCCGGCTCTAATAAGAGCTTCCCGCTGCGGTCCAGGTAATGCAGGAAGCTCTCGCGCACCTTCTCATCGGGGATGGGGATGTTCACCTTGATGGCGCTGGGGGAACGTACAATGGTGGGATTGATGTCAGAGAGGTTCTCCGTGAGGAGGAGGATGGAGACGTCGCCCTGCGTAAAGATGGGATCATTGGCCCAGCGGTTCAGTGTGACCAGGCAGTAGCGGTCCTCGTCCGTGTATCGGGAAATGTCGGTGTTGGGCACCACTGTCTCGGAATAATCAATGATGAGGACGATGCGCTTGCTGTGCGTGATGTTGGCGTAGAAGTACCTTTCCAAGCTGGTGAGCGCCTTCACCGGGTTGCGCGACAACAGCGTGCCCGGCGTGGCCTTCGGGGCCATCTGTTTCATCTTTGCCAGGTAGTCCTTTTTCATCTCCGGCTTGCAGAAGCTTACCCCTGACGAACGGTCGTAGAAGACGATGATGTCCCGGTTGCCGAAAAGAACCTCGGACACGTAGTCCTGGATCTTGACGAAATTGAACTCCCCTTCCTTCATCTTGTGGGGCAGAAAATCGCGGATATTGCCGGAGAGCAGGTAGAGGTTGGCGGTCTTGGAACAGTATTTGTAGGAAAGCTCCTGTGCCCAGGCAGGAAGCACCTTGATGAAGGGCAGATTCTTGACAATGAGCTGTTCTGCCATCGTTCCCCTCCCAAGGAAATGACGAACCGCTGAGTAGTATAAGGGCAAAACTCGGCCCGCGTCAATCAATGGAAAGTTGCTCGTCAAAGAGGCGCGCTGTCGCCATTCCCGACCGCATGCGCCCCTGGCCTCCCCGTCGGGCGCGCTGGTCCCGCGCCGCCCCAGGTTTGCAGTATCTTTTCTCCATGAAGCGCAAGCTCGCAAAGGGCGCGTTCATTCTGTCGATGGCAGGGCTTCTTGCAATCTGCGCAGTCGCTGCCCGGCCTCTGCTCTTGCCGCACGCCGCGAGCGAGCCGTCTGCTGCTTCGCAGCCGGCTGGAATGCCGCCAGCAGCGGCCGTGGGAATGCCCCACTACCTTGCATCCGCGCCGATGGCCCGGGTGCGCGGAATCCTGGAGCCTTGGCGCGTTGGCATCCAGGCAGGCCATTGGAAGATCTCAGAGCTGCCCGACGAGCAGCACCGGCTTCGCGGCGACACCGGCGCGCAGTGGAAAGGGCTCACCGAGGTTGCGGTCAACCTGGAAATCGCCGCGCGCGTGCAGAAGCAGCTTCAATCCGCGGGGGTCACGGTCGATTTGCTCCCCGCCACCGTGCCGGCCGGCTACGACGCGGACGCATTCGTCGCGATCCATGCGGATGACGGCGGCGGCACGAATGAGAGCGGATGGAAGATCGCCTCGCCGTGGCGATCTTCGGTAGCCTCCCGCAAGCTGAGGGACGCGATCGCGCTCAGTTACGGCAGCGCCTCCGGTCTTCCCGAGGATCGCTACGGCGTGTCCTACAACATGCTCGGCTATTATGCCTTCGCTTGGACCCGTTACGGGCACGCAGTTGCACCCACGACCCCTTCCGCGATAATTGAAACAGGCTTCCTCACCTCCCCCACGGACAGGCAGCTCATCGTCGACGATCCCGAAAGGGCGGCGCGCGGGATCAGCATGGGCATCCTCGCGTTCCTCGGAGAGCTCTCCCGGCTGCCGCTCGAGGCCCTCGCGCCGATCAGCTATCCTCCGATGGAGGTCGCCGCCGACAACGCAGCCCTGTACTACTTCCCGGACAGCTCGGAGCGGATCAGGGGCCGGCTCCCCGCTGGCACGCGCGTGCGCATCATGGATGAGGCAAACGGCTGGGCGCAGCTCGTGGTCTGGGGCAACTTCAGGCTCTTCGGCTGGATGAGCAACTCCTCCCTGAAACCGCTGGAAGCCGGGAGTGAGGTCATGGGTTACGCGCCGGGTCGACGCCTCACAGCCACGCCGCTGTTTTAAAATACTGGGGCACGTACTCCTTCTCCGCCGTAAGGTAGTCATCGAGGAGCTTCCGCGCAACCCTCGGATCCTCCATCATGGGATCGATGGTCAAGGCCTGCAAAGCCAGGTCATAGCTTCCCTTTACCCCTGATTCGACCGCCATCTCCGCTACGGCGATCTGCCGCCGGCACAGCTCAGCGGCAGGCTCAGGGAGCCGTCCTATTCCAATGCCATGGATCCCCGATGCGCTGATGTCGGCCGGCACCTCGACGATGGCGCCCTCCGGCAGGTTCTCGATATAGCCCCGGTTGGGGATGTTCACGGCAAGCTCATAGGAGTGGGAGTTTTGCAGCATCGAGGCGATGAGGATCTCGGCCCGTTCCGTATGCACTTCCTTGAGGTGATCGATCGGCTTTTCGCCCTTGGCCATCGCCTCGATATGCCCCCACATTTCATCCCGCGCCATCGCCGCCTTTTCCAATGGGTACATCTGGATGTCGTACGCGCCCCAGGTATCGCTCACCATGTTGTGCGTATAGGGGAGATACTCGACCATGTGACAGTCGCCCGGAACGGGGCAAATGCTGAAGATGCGGAAGAGCTCCCGGGTGAGCGGCTCGAAATGGTCGTAGCCCTTCATGTAGCGTTCACGAAAAAGGGGATACAGGTCCTGTCCGGTCTTCTTGTCCCGGATGGCGAGCATCCAGGTGAAGTGGTTGATCCCCGCCGCAAGAATGTCGAGCTTCTCCTCCCCTGCGTCGTTAAGGCGTTTCAGGTACGGCTCGTTTGTGGGATCGCGCCACCGAAACTTGATGTCGGGGGGAACGTCGATGCCCAGATCCTTTGCCAGCACATTGGCAACCATGAAATAGCCGAAAAAGATCTGGTGGCAGATGCCCACCATCTTCACCTTCGTGAACCGCGCTGCGGCGATGCAGATCCGGGGAACCGGGTTGGTGAAGTTGAGGACCAGCGCGTTGGGGCACAGGCGTTCGACGTCGCGCAGTATCGGCATGATGAGGGCAATGTTGCGGGCCCCGTGCATGAGCGCGCCAGGCCCACCGTTTTCAGCGTAATGCATGATGCCGTGCTTGCGGGCAATGTCATGATCCATGCCCCAGCACTTTTCCCGGTCAATCGCCACGGACAGTATCACGAAATCAGCGTCCGCAAGAACCCGGCTGCGATCCGCGCTGCTCGTTATCGCGAAGCCGGCTCCCCATTGGCCGTTGATCCGCTCAGCCAGCCTGGTCACCCATCGCAAGCCTGCCTCATTCGTATCCACCAGGCACAGCTCGCTCCCGCGAAGCTCCGGCATCCTCAGTATTGCTCCGAGGTTTGTGAGACCGAAGGAGGCGCTCCCCGCGCCGATGACCACGATCTTGGCACGCTTCATTCCTGTTCCTTTCCGTGAGTTGATTCCTCGCGCATCCCCGCGTTTCATATCGCTACCGCGCCGCTTCCGCCTTTGGCGGTGCTGCTGAGCCGCCCCCCGGCTTTGGCGGCGTTACGGCGCCGCCCCTCTCATTTCTACAGAGTATCTCTGATGATGCCAATGAGATTGAGGAACGTCCAGAGCCTGCGCAAGGGAGAACCCGCGGTTCGATGGCAACTCGTGAAACAAGACAGCGCGGGAATAGAGAACTCGTTCACCCAATCGTCCTGGGGACCGCAGGCATGACGAAGCTGATTCCTGCTCTCGTCCCTCTTAGTTCCTTTTCTTGGAAGAGAGGAACGTGAGGATGTTTTCTGTGAGGGCGCGCGCGCCGGACCGGCTCACCCGGAAAAGGCCGAGGCTCTTCAACGCATTCACGTCCCGACATCTGGCCTGTGCCTTTCCGTTTCGCTTTTCCTCTTCATCCTCCAGGGCATCGACTTGGATTGTCACCCTATTGTCAACAATTGTTGCTTTCAATTGTCAATGACATGACGGATGACCGCCTCGATGCCTGGCGCAACGTTCACTCTTTTCAAGGCCACTCCCGGGTGAGCGGCCGTGAAGACTCGAAAGATCTCATCAGCGAACCCCTGCCCGATCGATTTCACCCCCGAAAAGTCCAGAATGACCTCCTGAAACTGATCCAGCCGGGCGAGGAGCCGTCTGGCCTCCGAGCGCGCGACGTACTCTCCGGCGTAGAACCGTACGTTGACAAGGCTTCGTTCAAACCGGAAGTCGAAATCTTCGGGGGCAAAAGCGCTGAATACATCCTCAAGCTTTCGCCGTGCCGAGCGGCTCACGGACAGGGATACTTCGGTGCCTCGGAGATACCTGCAGACATTTACGAAGATGTCTTTCTTTCGCGCGTCAAACACAAGCTCACTCCGGTGAGATCGAAGAGCGAGCCGGTCGCATGCCTTGGAGGTAAAGAAAATTCCCTCCCCCGCGTGCCTTTCCGGCAGGGATGTCGCCTTTCCCTTGAGCAGCTCTCCGATCGCTTCCTCCTCTTGCGCGAGACGATGGCTCTGAGCAACCGATGTGAACACGCCTATCCCTTGATCCCGTATTTGGGCGCGAATCTCGTGCTCGGTCAGCGCGACCTCCACCGCGCAGTCTGGCGAGTGCGAGTGCTCTATGGCGTTGTTCAGCATCTCGGTAAAAGCATAGGCGAAGATCCGATATGCGGCGGAAGAAAGCGACCGCCTGAGCGCAAGGCGCAGGGCGACATCCGCATATACAGCGTCCTCCCTCAGGCCCTCAAGGTGGTATTTCTTATGAAATGGTCCCGGTGTCGCGGGCAGCGGCTCACCGCGACGATTGGGGAGACGATACGCGACCCCCCTCGTCCTTCCGGTCCTGTGCAGCAGTCCTTCATCCATGAGGCGGATGAGATGGCGATGCGCAGCCTGCCGCGACAACCCCAACGCCTCAGCAATCTTCGCACCCGAGAGGGCTCCGCGCGCTTTCAGCGTGCTCAGAATCCGGCTCCGTACGTCCATGCGGCTGAGCCTGCGCCATTGTCAACATATTGTCAACACATATTAAAATATATTGTCAACAGGATCAAAGATTCCCAAGGTCAAATCGGTCGGTCGATTCCGCCTGGGCACGCCGCGGATCAGCGTGCGCGCTGCCCGAGCATGCCCTCTGCCGCGCGGATCCCGCTGGCCCATGCGGCGGTGATGCCGCGGCTGGTGCCTGCGCCATCGCCGATCAGCCATATGCCGGGCGCAGCCTGGAAGTTCGCGTCAATGAAGCGCGGCCGGTTGCCGTAGAGCTTGATCTCGGGATAGTACATGATCGTGGAGGGATGAAGCACCCCCGGGATAATGGTGTCCAGGAGCTTCATCGAGTTCCATATCGCGCGCAGGATCTTGGCCGGCATGGCGAGCGCTATGTCGCCGGGGGTACAGCCGGCGAGCGTGGGCTCGAAGTCGTACAGGTCCCCGGTGAAGCTCTCCGCCTTGGAGCGCTTGCCGAGCCTGAAATCCCCGATGCGCTGCATGAGCGGCAGTCCGCCCCCCATAAGGTCGGCCTGCTGGCCCAGCATCTCGGCGAACTCCTGGCCGCTCGCGAGCGGCTCGGTAAAGCGCACGGTCTTCAGCATGGCGAAGTTCAAGAGGCCATTCGCCTCCCCGCGCTCGGAGAACGCGTGGCCGTTGACGCTGAAGTAATCGCGGCCCGTCCTGCCCTCGTACTTCTCCTTCACGACGTGGGCGCGGCCGCTGTTGGTGCAGAAGGTCCGCACCTTCTGGGGGAAGAGGAATTTCGGGTCGTAGTAATCGCGCACGATGGGGTAGTTCTGCTCCCGGGTTTCCAGCCGCAGGCCGATGTCGACCACGTTGTCAATGTAGGGTACGGCGAGCCGGTCCATGAGCTTCTGGAGGAACGAGAAGCCCCTGCGCCCCGGTGCGACCACGAGGCTGCTGTAGCCAATCTCCCTTTTATCGGTGACCACCACGCGGTCGTCAGCCCGCACGTCGGACACCGTCTCGCCGAGGGAGATCGCCACGCCGCGGTCGGTGAGCTCCCGGACAAGCCTCCGCACGAGCTTCACGCCGCCGTCCGTGCCCAGGTGAGATTGGCGCACCTCCAACAGCCGCACGCCCAGCTTCTCCGCCCTGCGGACATACACGCCGAGGTTCTTCTTGGGCAGGATCTCGGGCCGCAGCCGCGCCAGCACCGACGCGAGGCTGCGCTCCGCCGCCGCCTCGTCCCAGTACTCAAGGGGGAAGCCGATGGGGAAGGTGAAGTTCATCTTGCAGTCGTTGCACAGGCCGCCGGTGCTCATCGAGGAACGGTCGATCACGAGCACCGAGGCGCCGGGACGGGCATCCGTATAGGTGAAGGCCGCGCCCAGACCCGCGGGCCCCGAGCCCACGATCACCAGGTCGAAGCGATCCGGCATCGGATCATTCTCCGATCCCCAGCTCGATGCGCGTGTTGATACAGCCCAGAAGCTCGACAGCTTTCATGGCGGCCTCCGCGGAAAGGGTACACAGCCATTGTCTGCGGGACAAGGGATGACGGGGCAGCGCGCGGGAGGAAGCATATTCAGCGCCGGACCCATCACTTGCATCCCCTCACTCATATCGTAAAGCCTCCACGGGATCCATACGCGCGGCCCTGCTGGCGGGGTACAGCCCAAACACAAGCCCCGTGACCAGAGAGAGGATCACGGCAAGCTCGATCACGCTGCCGGAAATGAGCGCAGGCCATTTGGTGATGGATGCCACCAGGTGGATCGCCAGGACGGCGAACGCCACGCCGAACAATCCCCCGCCGCCGCAGAGAACGAGCGTCTCCAGGAGGAACTGGTTGAGGATGGAGGACTGCTTTGCTCCGAGCGCCTTGCGCACGCCGATCTCCCGCGTCCTCTCCTTCACCGACACGAGCATGATGTTCATGATCCCGATGCCCGCCACCAGGAGCGCGATCCCCGCTATGATGGAGATGGCAGCGGTAAGTGTCCCCGTGGCCGTATCAATCATGGCGATTACCTGCCCCATCTGCTGCACGAAGTACTTCTCCACCGTGCCGTTCCACTTGCCGTGATTCTTGTCAAGGACGGCCAGGATTTCCTGCGTGGCATCATCGATCTTGTCCGTCGAGACCGCTTCCCCTATGAGGAAATAGATCTGTGAGTTGCCTCCCACGCGCTCGATGGCGGAGGAAGGGACAAACAGACGATTGTTGTTGGAAGTGTCGAAGTCGGAAACGGTGGAGATGAACGATTTCTCCTCCTTTTCCAGCACCCCGACGATCTGGACCTCGACCATGTTGTTGATCCGTACGAACTGCCCGATGGGATCAGCGCTGCCGAAGAGCGAGCCTGCCAGGTCGAAGCCCAGCACGCCGATTTTGCGCATGAACGTGTCGTCATCCGCGTCGAGGAATCTGCCTTTTCGCACCACGAGCTTGCTGGCCGTGAGGTACTGGTGCATCGTGCCGAAGAGCGTGGCCTTCTGCACCTTTTCCCCGCTCTTCACCTCCACGTCCATCTGGATCTGCGGCGTGACCGCGCGCACGGAGGGCGCCCGGGTGTTGATGGTTTCGATGTCCTCCCGGGTGATCTCCTCAAACCGGTACTTGCCCTTGCTCTCCCTGATGGCGGTGAAGTTGGGCGCCACGATCAAAGAGGTGGAGCCGAATTGGCCCAGCAGGTCCCCCACCACTTGCTTGGCCCCGTCCCCCACCCCCACGACGGAAATAACGGCTCCCACCCCGATCATGATGCCCAGGATGGTGAGCGCGGTGCGCGAGCGGTTGGTCCGCACGGCCAGCCACGCCTCTTCGAACAGGGCGATCAGCCGCATCGCCTACTCCTTGGTGAGCGCGACTACGGGGTCAAGCCGCGCCGCCTTCAGCGCCGGGTAGATGCCGAAGAACAAGCCGATGGAGATGGACACCACCAGCCCGATCAGGATTGACGTCCACGGCAGCAGGTATTCCCATCGCTGCGCCAGGGACACCACCGCGGTGATTCCCACGCCGAGCACGATCCCGATGCCGCCGCCGATCAGGCAGATGATGATCGATTCGATAAGGAACTGGGCCAGTATGTCCCTCCGCTTGGCCCCCAATGCCTTGCGTATCCCGATCTCGCGGGTCCGCTCCGTGACGGTAATGAGCATGATGTTCATGATCCCGATGCCGCCTACCACAAGGGAGATGCCCGCGATAAGGGTGATCACCGTGGTGATGATGTCAAAGACCTTGTTCGTGGTCTGGATGCTGTCCTCCGCCTTGCGCACGGTGAAGCGCGGCTTGCCCTCGATCGTGCCGTATCTCTGTCCGAGGTACTGCCCCACCTGCGCGGCCACGAAATCCAGGTCGGCCATGTCGCGCACCTTGAGGTAGATCCGCATGATGCGCGGGCCGCCGTACTGGTCCCAGTTGGTGACGTCGGAAAGGACCTCGTACGGGACGTAGGCGGTGTCATCATCCGATGCGTCGTCCACGGGAGACCTCTCCTTCTTTGCCATCACGCCCACCACGGTGAAGTCCTTTCCCGCAAAGTTCACGCTCTGTCCCAGGGCCTCCTCCTCTGAGGGGAAGAACGCGCGCGCCGTATTCATTCCAAGCACGATCACGCGCCGCCTCTGGTCCACGTCGGCCTGGCTGATGGATCTGCCTGTCTGCACGCCCCTGCCCCACATGCGCTGGTAGTCCGGCCACACTCCGTACACGGACGCCATCTCCTGGTCGCCCCGGTAGCCTACCGCGTAGTTCGCGCGCAGGTTGGGGGAGATCCACGCGTCCTGCACGATGCCCGACAGGGACGCGAGATCCTGCGGCCTCATGTACATCACGTCCTTGCCGGTGGGGTACGAGTCACGAGCAGCCTGCACCCACAGCAGGCTGGAACCGATGTTTTCGATGCCCTTCATGATGGCGCCGCGGCCCATGAGCCCCGTGGCCATGACGGCGATCACCGATGCCACCCCGATGTTCATGCCAAGCATGGTGAGGAAGGTGCGCAGCCGGTTGTGGTTGATGGTTTCCCAGGATTCGCGGAAACCCTCGGTCACATTCATGCGTCCGGGTCCCCCTGGAGCTGGATCGTGCGCTGGGCCACTGGCTGGTCGCGCGTGGCCAGGCCGTCCCTGATGGCCACGATCCGCCGGGCGCACGCCGCGATGTCCGGCTCATGCGTCACCAGGATGATCGTTGCTCCGCGCTCGTTCAGGTCCTGGAAGGTCGCCATGATCTCCTCCCCTGTTCGGGAATCGAGGTTCCCCGTGGGCTCGTCGGCAAGAAGGATGGCCGGCCTGTTGATGAGCGCGCGGGCGATGGCTACCCTCTGCCGCTGGCCGCCGGACAGCTCGTTGGGCCTGTGCAGGGCCCTGTTCTCCAGCCCCACCTGCTGCAGCGCCTCCATTGCCCGAGCCCGCCTTTCGCGCTTTGAGATGGAGCTGTAGATCAGGGGAAGCTCCACATTGCGCAGCGACGTCATGCGCGGCAGGAGGTTGAAGGTCTGGAAAACGAACCCGATCTTGCGGTTGCGCACCTCGGCAAGCTCATTGTCGGTCATCTGCGAAACATCGATCCCGTCCAGCACGTAGCGCCCCGTGGAGAGCCTGTCCAGGCAGCCGATGATGTTCATCAAGGTGGACTTGCCCGATCCCGAAGGGCCCATGACGGCCACAAACTCATGCTCTTCCACGCGCAGCGTGACGCCCCGCAGCGCGGGCACCTCAAGCTTGCCCATGTAATAGATCTTGACGATCGACTCCAGCTGGATCATCTCAGTCCTGTCGGAGGGTGACGAGTATCCCGTCGCGCAGCAGCTTGAGGTTGCCCGCCACGATGGTGTCCCCCGCGGCAAGCCCTGTCACCACTTCCACGTTGTTCACGTCGCTGGACCCGATGTGGATCTCGCGTTTCGCCAGCTTGTAGATGCCGGCGCCGGCCGGGTTCTTCACCCCGGTGGGAGACATCACGAAGACCGAGGTGACGTTTTCCTCGGTAACGAAGCTGGCAAGCGGGATGAGGAGCGCGTCCTGCTTGATGCTCGTCGTGATCCGCCCCGTGCAGGAGGCGCCGGAGCGCAGCGTGACATCCCCCGTTTTCGGAAGGCTCGTCCTGTCGATGCGCACGTCGACGAGGCTCACCCGCGTGGAACCCAGGCTCGTTATCGTGGGCGCGATGGTCTGCACCACACCGGTGAGGGTTATGCCGATCAGGGAGTCGCTGGTGATTTCCGACGGCTGCCCCACGTGGATCTTGCCGATGTCCACCTCGTCCACCTGAATCTCGGCAAGCATGTCCCTCAGGTCCTCGATGCGCACCAGGGGGGAGTTGGGCGACACCATGTCGCCCACGGAAGGCCCCACCTTTGTGACCGTGCCCGCCGCCGGCGCGGTGATCGTGCACCTGTCCACGCTGTCCTGCGCGGAACGGACGGAGAGGAGGGCCTGCTCCACCTCAGGGGATGCCTCGATGATCTCTCCGTCCCTGGACCCGTCCAGAGAGGGCTCGGCATCCAGGGGCAGCCCGGAGCGCAGGTCAAGCTGCTCGCGGATCGATTGCAGGCTCACCTGCGCCGATTCCATCGCGTCGGAGGAGCGCTGGTAGACCTCCTCGGAGATGGACTTTCCGGCGAAGAGCTCCTTGTTCTTGTCCAGCGTGCGCTGTGCATCGGTGAGAGTGGAGACGGCGCTCCGGTACTGGGCGCGCAGGGTCACGAGGGACTGCTGCACGCTTCTGCGGGTGGAATCGAGGGACGCCTTCATCTTGCGCAGCGTGAGCACATAGTCGTCGTCGCGCAGGGTCACAAGGACCGTGCCCACCTCCACACGATCATTTTCATCGACCATGATCGACTGGATCTGTCCCGACACCTGCGCCACGACGGTCACGGTGCTCTTCGGCGTGAACGTGCCATTGCCGCTCACCCGATCCTCCAGCTTCCCCGTGGAAACGATAAACCCGCGCACCGGGATAGCCGTGTCGAACTTGCTCCCCCGGAGGGTGAGGTTCAGGATCACAACGGCCGCCGCTAGTATGAGGATGGCGCCAATGACGTACAGGACTGTTCTTCGCTTCATTGCCCGTTTCCTTCGATGATTTTCGCGATGTCCACTCCCGCGAGCGAGTACAGGTCGAGAACGGTGAGATACAAATCGGCTCTGGCGCGCCAGAGATCATCCGCCTTTGCATCGGCGTCCGCTTTCTTTGAGGCCACCTCGAGCTCAGTGGATTTCCCCAGCGCAAGGAGGTTCTGCTCGGTTGCCAGCCGCCGGTCCGCAAGGCGTGATGCGTCGGCCAGGAGCGCGATCTTTTGCTCCAGGCTGACCTTCTGGAGGAGGTCCAGCTCCACCTGGTCCTGCACGGCAAGGCGCTGCGCCGCGAGGCCCTGGTCGGCCACGGCGGCAAGCGCCGTGTTTCCCGCGCTGCTTTCCGTCTGCCTGCCGCCGTCGAACAGGTGGATGGTGAGACCCGCCGCCACGATGTAGTCCTGTCCCCATCCAGTCTGGAAGAGATCAGTGAACGATTTCGCGAGATCAGTGGCCGTATAGGGGTAGTTCGTGACATCAAAGGGGTATCGCGGAGCCCAGGAGAAAGAGAGCGTGAGAGAGGAGGCATACTGCTCTCCCGCCAGGATCTTATCAACACGCTTCTCCTCAAGGGCAAGCCCTTTCTGCAGCAGCAGGGGATGCCCCGACAGGGCCTTGTCCATGATCTGCTGCCGGTTCATCGTGAACGGGAGCGCGGGAACGTCATCAGCCAGGGGGACCCCGTCGAGGCTGTCGCTGCCGATGGAATGCGCAAGGAGCCGCTCCGTCTTGGCCAGGGTGGTGGCAAGCTCCAGCAGGTTCTGTTTCTGCCGGGAAAGCCCGAGCTGTGAGTCAAGCAGGTCCGGTTCCGCGACGGATCCCAGCGCATAGCTGGTCTGCAGTGCATCGAGGTTTCCCTGCGCGATGTCGATGCTTTTCCTGGCCTGGGCGACGTTCTTGCGGAGCTGCACGACGGAAAAGAAAAGCTGAACGGCCTGTCCTACCGTCTGGTTTTTCTGGCCGATGTCCGCGGCGTTCTGCTCCAGGTAGCCTAGCTGCGCTTTTCTGAGGGTGGCGGGGAAAACGTCAAGATCGAGCAGCTTGCCGTTCAGAAAGAGGGGCTGTGTGAGGCCAAAGGAGAGCTTCGGATTCTGGCTGTATTCGGTGCCGGGGTTGGGAGCGGCGCCGCCGTTGACCGTGAGACTGCCGATTGCAGTCATCGTCAAGGAGTCCTCGAGGCTGAGGAACAGGCTTCCCGCTGTCGGCAGAAGCTGGGAGACGGAGAGCTTTGCGCCGATAAGGTGCGTCCCCTGGTCAGTCGCCTCTTCATCGGCCGCCACGATATAGGGATAGGAAGTGGTGAATGAGGTAACCTCGCTTGTCAGGGAGGGGGTAAAGTCGAGGGAATAGCTCGTGGTGAAGTCGATCTGCGGCAGCGCCTGGGCAAGGGCGCCCTTGTAGGTGTGGAGGGCGAAAAGCGTGGTCTGCGTGGAGATCGCGGCGGTTGTGTCGTGATTGAGCACGAGACCGGGAAGGGAAGAAAGCGCGATCTCCTGCGCGGACGCCTCCCCCTCGGCGTGCGCCGCGAGCGTGAAGACGGCGCAGAACAGGACGGAGAAAAAAAAGGCGCGATGCATTCTCATATCTCCCCTGAAACGCCAATGCGGGCAAGGAGCGCGACCTGGAGGCTGAAGACGCCAACCAGCACGAGGGAAAGGAAAATCGAGCTCTTCATGCGCATTCGATACACCTCTCTGCCGCCGAAACAAAGGATGGCAAGCGCCCAGAGGAAAAAAGGATCCGTGAGGATGCTGGCCACCGTGGCGAGAAAGGTATTCACCCCTCCAATGGGCAGCAGGGAAAAGAAATCGAAGCGGACGGCGCTCAAGCGCCTGTAGTCGGCCAGCGTGAGCGCATTGGCCGCGGCCTCGGGATTGCGCAGCGACATCACGATCCCCGCGGCTAATTTGCGCAGGGCCAGGGGAAAAAAGACAACGAGGAACAGGGTCCATGACTGCCGGTCCCGGCCGCGCCGTTCCTCTTGTCCGCCGAAGAACTGGGACGCCACGGCGCTCACGACCCACATCTCGACCAGAATAAGGAGGAAGCCGACACCAGAGAAGGCGATGGAGAAGGCGGTTGTAAGGGCGCTCCGTTGGCCGACGATCGCATCCAGCATCTGGTCGCGCATCTGGCGCTGCACCTGTGAAGGGGCGTTTTGCATGATTCCGCTCATGCGGGAGTCCACCTCGAGGATGGCCAGCGTTTTCGCATGCTCGTTCTGGTAGTATCCCTGCACAAGCCTCTCGCCCGCCACATAGACAACAAACAGGGCCAGAACGAGGAGGACCTTTGGCAGCCTGTATACCTCCCTGCCCGCGAATGTCCTGTCGGGTCGAATAAGGGCCGCGGGGAGGGCAACGAGATCACCTGTCATGGGCTTTCCAGGAGAAAGTGGCTGTTTTCCCCCCGCGTGTCAAGGGAAGCGTGTTTCGGGAGCTAGACAAGCTTGCGATCGCGCGCTTCTTCCATGATCATGCGGTTCCACCTGTTGCGCCAGAGGAACGAGCTTCTCTCCGCCGGGGCCTCTATCCTGCTGGCGCGTTCCTGCAGGCTTTTCAGGCTCTTGCTGAGCACCGTCAGCTTGTCATCCACCTCATCGGAGTCAGCCTCGGGGAGGATCCGGCTATAGAGGTAGTGAAGCCAGTAGAAGGCGGGATCCTCTTCCACGGCCTTCGGTCCCCGCGTGAGCTCGTGCAGCTCCTTGATGCCCTGGGCGGTGAATCCGCGCAGGCCGAGAAGATACGCGCGCAACCCCGCGAGGGTCCGATGAAGGAATGCATCGCCGCGGCTGAGACGGAAGCACCTGCCTTCGACGCAGGAAAAGCCGTCCCACCAAGGGGTCCCTTCGGGAGGCGGGAACCGTGCCTCCACTGGCAGCGCAAGGCTGCGTTCCACGTACAGGGAGGCATTCTCAAGCCCGCCGGAAAAGAGCGAGCCCTCGGCCTGGAAGAGCAGCACCTCCCGCGTCTGCTCTGAAAGACTCTCCAGCAGCCGCGTCCCCGATGCATGGTCGCCCTGGTGGAGAAGCGTCCGTCCCAGCCATGCGCGCAGCACGGGCAGCGAATCGTCGAGGGAGTACAGCGTTGCCAGGCAGAGACAGGACTGGAGGCAGAGGGAGCACTCGTCATACGAGCCGACCTGGAAAAGAACCCGCGCACGCAGAAAAAGAAGGAAAAGCTCCATGTTCCTCCGATAGAGCGCGCGCGCCTTCTCCAGTCCCTGATCGAGCGCCGCGATGCTCTGCGTGTAGCGGCCGTCGATGAAGAGGGCGGTGGCGAGATACGCCATTGTCCAGAGCGTCCCCGGATCATCTCCGGCCTCGTGGCAGAGCCTCTGCGACAGGCCCAGATACTCGACCGCCTCTCCGAGCCTCCCCTCGGCGAGCATCGTCGCGCCGAGCCAGAGGTAGCAAGCGCGCTCGCCGCGCCCTGCCGGGGAAGCATCGCCGGCCTCCCCCCGGGACTCCTGGTGCAGGAGAAGCCCCTTTTTCAGCTCTTCCAGCGCTTCATTGGCGTTCCCCTTGAAAAGAAAATACCTCGCCCTCTCGGCATGCAGCTCACCGTGGAGCGCGGCGGGCGCATCCGCAGACACCCACTTCTTCGCGTCAGCCAGCGCCGCATCAGCGGCGCTTGTATCCTGCTGAAGGAGCGCGGAGCGCAGCCGTCCCATAGCGGTGACCGCCGCTATCTCCCGGGCCTGATCCGGCGTGGGGGCCACGGCAAAAGCGAGCGAGCGCGGATCGCAGAAAGCACGGGCGCCCGCCGGGTCGCATTCATCGAGCTTGCGGCGGATGATGGAGGGCAGAATGCGAAGCGCAAGGTCGGTCCTTCCATTGCGGGCGAGAAACGTGAAGAGAAGCACGGGGTGGCGGTACCTCCCCGAACCCCACAGGGATTGCATGTAGGCGATGAATTGATCCCGCAGAGCGGCGCCCTCCGCGCCCAGAAGCTCCTCAAGCTTCTTGCGCAGGCCGGGGAATCGAGGGATGAGGTCCCTTTCATCCCCGATGAGGCCGGAACCGAGCAAAACCGCGAGGGAGCGCGCGGAAGCGCCGGGATCGAAGCCTGCCACGCCCAGGAAGGAGAGGAACCCCTGCTTGTCCACGAGCCCTCCGGCGAGATACAGCGCGTAAAAAAGGCGGAAGGCATCGTCGTGCAGGGTGCGGATGAGAAACCATGACACTGATAATGGATTGGCGGGGAGGGTTGGTTCCTCGTCGGAGGCCAGCCTCCACTCCGACCCGGCCGGGCTTCGGCGGATGCGTTCCGTCTTGGCAAGATACTGCAGGTAGGAGACGATGGACACGTACGACCCGCCCGAACACCGGCGCAGCCGGCGCGCAAGCGACTCGGGGATCGCGAGTCCGGGGAACATGTGCCGCGCGAGGGACTGTATCTCGCGCTTGCCCAGCGGATGCACGTACAGGGGGCGTACCGAAAAGCCCGCCAGCTCGTCGGGCGCCCGCGCCGATGCGGTTGAGACGATGGGCAGGAAGCCCGGCCGCGCCAGGAAATCCTCGAAAAGGCGCGCGACGATCTGGCGGGCTGCCGGGTGGTACGCGTCGATGCCCTCGCACAGGAACAGCGCCGGGCGGAGATTCTCCTCCGCCATCCGGGTCCACGCCAGAAGGTATAGCCGATAGCCGAGGCCGAAGTCATCGAGAATGTGGTCCGGCAGCGGGCCGGCTTCCCCCTGCGACTCCCCGGCCGCGGGATCCTGCAGCCAACTCAGAAGGCCGCCCACATCGGCCCAGGCCGCGCGCTCGGGCCCGTGCAGATGGCCGGGAACTTCGGCGAGAATCGCGGGGAGGAGGCTGGAGAGGAAGGGGTGCAGCGGCGAGCGGCGCTTGAAAATGGTGCGCATGCGCAGCGCGGGAACCGCCTGATCGCGCAGGAGGCGCGCCGTCACCTCCGCCAGGAGCGCCTTCTTGCCCACACCCGCGGGTCCGTGGACCCAGAGTATCTCCCGCGACTCACCAAGATTCAGCCGTGCGCTGAGGATGTCCAGGGCCCTTCCGACCAGCGCTTCCCGCAGCCACGGCCGGGGGGTCTCGGCTCGCGGCTCCTCGGCCGCCGCGGGGCGTCGGAGCCCCGTGACGCGGTAGAGGGGGCCGGACGCCGCAAAGGAGAGCGCATCGCCGAACAGCGCGGCGCATTCGGGCGACAGCCAGAGCTGCTCCTCCTCCTCGGCCCTTTCCAAGAGCTGCGGCAGAGGGGAGGCGCGGCCTGCGCCCGATGCCTCGGGCAGGCTCGCCAGAAGCACGGAAAAGCCGAACAGCTCCTCCCGGCGGGAGGCGAGAAAGCTCTGTATCCTGCATGCGGCGACCGCGACGGCGTGGATGTTGATATCCCCCTCCGCGCCGACCTCCGCGATCCAAACGCCCGCGCCCAATGCCGAGGGATGCCCACCGCAGGAGGCCAGGGCCTCGGCGAGCGCCGTTTCGAGCGCTGGAAGGCTGGGGGCGCGCAGCCGCGCGAGTTGCCTGTAATTGCGCAACTCAGCGATAACATATACCATGACGATATTATCTACGAATGGGAGAGAGAGGAAAAGAGACGCACCACATGGGAGCCCCGCAATCCCTCCAGATGAATGGAAAGCAGAGCCGCACGATCAGGCTGAAGGTGAACCCTCAGGCGGATTTCCGCGAGGTGATACGCACCCTCGAAGCGATCGTCATCCCGCCCTCACGCGTGAGCGGCGAGCACATCCGGTTCGCCATCCTGGAGCTGCTGAACAACTCGATACGGGCGCATCGGGAAAAGAGCGAACCGCGGGATATTCACATCGACATGACGGCGGTCGATGGCCAGTTGGTGGTCGCCATCCGGGATTTCGGGGGAGGCTTCGACACGAAGAAGCTTCCGTACGAGCTGGAGGAGGACCCCGCGCTCCTCGACCTGCATTCCGCCTCCTTCGACGAATACCAGAAGAAAAACGGGTACAAGCGGTTCGGCATGGGGATCTACGTCGCGAAGAAGACGTTTGACGCTTTCCGTCTTGTGTTCCTGGACGACCGCGACCAGCCCAGTCCCTGGATCCCCGGCGCCACCGTGGGGACGCTCATCACGCTCTCGGTGAGCATGCGCGCGGAGGATTCCCCGAGGGAGGCAGCCAATGGGAAGTGAACAGAGGAAGGATCGCCGGGCCCCCAGTTATGCCAAGGCGCTCCTCATCGATCCCCAGGCGCTCGGATATGTCAGAGACTTGAGCCGCTCAGGCTGCCAGGTGGCGTTCATGCAGTCGGTGGCGGTGGCCGCGGGAGACCTGGTCACGGTCCGAGTGATCGCCGAGCACGATCCTACCCTGCCGCCGTTCCAGATCCAGCTCCGCGTCCGCTGGCTGAAGCGCGATCCCCTCTGGTTCGCTTTGGGCGGCGAGATCGTGCCCATCGACGACGCGCAAGCGGCGGGCGCTTTCGAGAAGCTCGTGGATTATTACACGAACGCCGGGGCGTAAGGCCCGCTACCAATGGTCCTTGGCCGATATCTGGCGGAGGCTCTTGCGAGGCGTAGGCTCGGGTGTCTGGTCCGCATACCCAATAAGGATGAGGAGGACGACGCGCATGGAGAAGGGCACGGTGAGGATCTCCCGGACCTCCTGCTCGTCGAAGGTGGTGATGCAGCAGGTCCCCAGCCCCTCATGCACGGCCTGCAGCACGATGTGGGAGGCCGCGAAGGCGAGGTCGATCGGGTAGGACGCCTGGCCATTGGGCATGCGGTAGTCGATGTTCGTGGTGCATACGGCCACGATGACGGGCGCCTGGCCCACGTATTCCTGGCTGAAGGCCGCCTCCATTATCTTCTGGCGAATTTCCTTTTTCTGGATGACGATGAAGCGCCACTCCTGCCTGTTCTTGGCCGAAGGGGCCAACCGGCCGGCTTCCATGATGCGTTCCACCTGGTCCTTGTCGAGCGATTTCGCGGTGAATGATCTGACGCTGTGCCGCTCAAGTATTTCAGGCAAAACTTCCATGGCTGTATCCGTGAGCGTACTGGAAAAACCGGCATTGTGCAAGGCGGACGCCTCTTCTGATTCGGTTGACGGCCGCATCCCCTTCCCCTATGCTGGACCGTGCATGCTCACTCTACTTCTGACGGTCCTGCTTGTACTGCTGCCGGGGAACCTGAACGCCCAGTCCGGCGCCGCTGTTCCGGATATCTCCCTGCAGGACACGATCACGGATGTTGCGCAGTTCTGGCCTCGGACGGAAGGATCCCCGGGGGAGAAGGAGCTCGTTGCCTGGATCGAAGCGCGTCTTTCGTCGATGGGCGCGCGATTCTCGACTTTCGACTTCAGCCAGTCTGATTTCGAGCATTCCTTCTCCACGTGTCTGCGGGTGGACGTGGGGGGCAAGTCACGGGACTCCCTGATCCTCGCCGTTCCGCTCGATTCCCCCGCGGACGCCGGGCCGCTCTATGACGGATCGGTGAACATCGCCCTGGCGCTCGACCTCATCGGGCGCGTGAGGAATGCCGTACCGCCCTTGAGCCTCACGGTCCTGTTCCTCGGGGCCGAATACGGCGACACCGACATGTACCCCATGGGAAGCACCTTGTTCCTGAGAGACTTCCAGCCCGACTTCAAGGCTGTCGTGCTGTATCTGAACTTTCGCTCGGCGCCCACCCGGGTCCTCGTGCGCGGCGGCGGCAGGGGAATCATCAGCCCCTACTGGCTCATGAACAGGTGCATGGACGCGCTGCGCGCGGCCAAGGTCCCCTACACCCTTCCCGCAGACGAGGCACAGGTGTTCCGCATGTCCGCAACCGACGAGCGTACGCTGATCGAGCCGTATCTGAGGGCGGGATATCCCTCCGTCGAGCTGGAGGGGGAATACACCGCCGCGTCTCATTCTTCTGAAGCCGAATGGCTCTCCTCCATTGCCCTGTTCCTGCAGGGGTTTCTCAGTGCCGGCACAGCCGGAGTTCCGGACGAATGGGACCGGCATTACCTTCTGATGCAGATGGGCGACACATCGCTGATCGTGAGCGAAAAGACGTATCTCGTCATTTTCGGCGGCGTCATCGCCGTGCTGCTCCTGTTTTCCCTCCTGTTCCGAAGGGGCTTGAAAAGATACCTGAGGACGCTTCTCCGCAACTCTCCCTCGATCATTCCATTGGCGGTGCTGTCATTCCTGTTCCTGGCAGCGGGAACCTTCGCGCTGCAGGCCATTCTCAGGCAGCGGGGCTTTCCGGCATTGTGGCGATACGCCCCCCTGGAATTCCTCGCACTCAAGATTTGCGTGGCGCTGTTCCTCTACGCGGCCCTGTATAACCTGTTGAGACGCCTCCCCTTGCCCCACAATGGCCGTTTCTATTCGGCGGCCGCCATCTTCTTCCTCCTGATCGACATCTTCGTCATCGCCGCATTCAACATTTCATTCACCTTCTACTTCCTTTGGGCGCTGGTTTTCATATTCCTTTCTTCGCTGGCGCGAAACAGGTGGGTGAAAGCGCTCCTCGTGCTCCCTGCTCCCTTCTGGGGGATTCGCGGGATCGTCATGGTGTTCCTCGCCCCGGCATATCCCTTCTGTCATTTCATCATGCTCTCCCCGATTTGGGGCAATCTCCTGGTTGCGGGCGCGTGCCTTCCCTTCATCCTCGCGCTCATCCGTCTCGGGCTGATCTTTCCGGGAAAGGGCATCCTGCGGCGCAGGGTGCGCGAGCTCGTCCTGGCGGGCCTGCTCCTGGTCGGAGGCGGGCTGCTCGCCGCCCGCCTCCTCACCTTCTCCCCCTTCTCCGCCGAGCGGCCCCAGCCCATCACCGCCACCCAGACCATCGAGGTGAACGCAGCGGGACTCACCACCTCCACATCGCTCCTCGTTGAAAGCCCCGGTCCGGTGGGCGCGCTGTCTCTCACCAATGCCAATGGCACCCGGACAGTGCCCCCGGCAGCTACGGAAGAGATGCTCACTCTTCCCCCTGCCGAATCGCCTGTCCAGATTTCCATGGACTCCAGCCAATTCCTCAAACAGTGCACCGTCATTGTGAGCGTGACCATGCCTTCCAGCCCCCGGCTCTTCTCCGCCACGCTCACCTCGGGCAACGATTTCATCCTGTATGACAGCTCCTTCCCCTCCGTGCGGGACAGCCCGCGCGCGTACAGGCTTCTTATTGGAGCCTCGCCGCCCAATCCGCTTCCGCTCGAGCTGTCGCTGCCCTCGGAAGGGACGTTCACCCTTACCCTGACCATGGAATTCGATGAGCCCCTCATCGACACCGTGGCGGCTACCCGGCCCGACGCGCGCCTCACCACCCGGGTGCGGGTCGTGCGCAGCCTGGACGTGAAGACGTGAGCAATCCCCTTATCCGGACGGTGATCTTCCACGTGGACCTCGACGCGTTCTACGCGTCCGTTGAACAGCGCGACACCCCTTCCCTGAAGGGCAAGCCGGTCATCGTCGGCGCCGCGCCCGGGCGCCGTGGCGTGGTGTCCGCATGCTCCTATGAGGCTCGGCGCTTCGGCATCCACTCGGCCATGCCGATCTCCCAGGCGTACCGCCGTTGTCCCCAGGGGGTGTTCCTGCCGGTGCGGATGCAGCGATACATGGAGGTGTCCCGAGAGGTCATGGCCATTTGCGCCGCGTACACGCCGTACATGCAGCAGATCTCCGTGGACGAGGCTTTCCTCGACCTTACGGGAACAGAGCGGCTTTTCGGCCCCTCCCTCACAACCGCGGCCAGGCTGAAGGCGGAGGTGCGGGAGAAGACGGGGCTGGCGATCTCAGTGGGCATCGGACCAAACAAGTACCTTGCAAAGATGGCCACCAATGCGGGAAAACCGGATGGGCTGGTGGAGGTGCGCCCAGAGGAGGCGGAGGCCTTCCTGGACGGCGTGGCTTTGAAGGACCTGTGGGGGATCGGGGAAAAAACCCTGCAGCGCCTCACCGAGCTGAATATCACATCGGTGCGGCAGCTGCGCGGGATCCCCCAGCCGGACCTGGCCCGGTTTCTGGGGCAGGGCGCCGCCTCCTACCTGTCATCGGTCTCCCGCGGAACGGACCCGGGCATCTTCACGGAGGAGCCGCGCAGCAGGTCGCTCTCCAGCGAGACGACCTTCGAGCGCGACAGGAAGGACAGGGCGGGCATCGAACGGATGCTGCTCGAGCTCTGCCACCAGGTCATGTTCCGCATGCTCGATGAGGGATGGAAGTCGAAGACCGCCGCCCTGAAGCTCCGTTTTCACGACTTCACCACGGTGAGCGCGCAGAAAACCCTGAAGCACTGGATATCCTCGGCGGAGGAGCTGTACGCCGTGGCCCGGGAGCTCCTCGCCTCCCGATGGAACGGCGGCACGCCGGTTCGCCTGATTGGAATCGGCTTTTCCAACCTCCTGCCCGTGGAAGCCAAGGACCAGCTGGAGCTGTTCAGCGACGGCTTCTCGCGAAAAAAGAAGGTCGAGGAAGCCGTGTTCCGACTTCAGCGAAAGCACGGGGAGGGAACGCTTACAAAGGCGAGTCTCATGAAGCCTGAACAGCGGACAAAGCCCCCTACCACTTCGCGAGCAGATCCTTTGCTTTCTGCAGATCCTTCTTCTGGGGAGCGTTGATGCTGGCGAGCTTCTCCAGCTCATTGACCACCCATTGGACAAGCGCTTTGGCCTCTTCCCTATCGGAGATGTTTTTCAAGGTCGTGCCGGCTTCGTACAGCGCGCCCTTATCCAGCGGCGTGGATGCAGAAGCGAGCTTGGCCGCCTTGTTCTTCTGCTCCGCCACCCTCGTGGCGGCGGACCAGTTCCGCTTGTACAGCGTCTTGGCGAGCTCATTGTAGAAGTTGTACACGAGGTCCTTCTCTGTGCCGGCCCGCACCTGGGACTCGCGCAGCTCCACGGATTTGCGTCCCAGTGAAACTGCGGCGTCAATGTTGCCGAAGGAGAGCGGCCAGGCGGGAAGCTCGCGGTAGAGCTGGCCAAGCACGTAGTAGGGATCGGTGCGGTCGGGATTGAGCGAAAGCTCCTTCACAAGGAGGTCCTTCATCGGGCCCGCCTTGAACAGGGAGTTGAGCACGCCTTTTATCTGTCCCCACCGACCGATATTCGATGACTTCCAGTAGTACCCGAGATCGTTCTGGGGGTCCGCGGCTATCGCCTTGTCCGCATACCCCTCGCCTTCTGTGAATATGGCAAGGATGTCCGCCTGCGGCTTTTTGTCCATTTCAGCGATATCTCCCAGCTCCAGGGTCTCCCGCGCGACGCGCCAGTACAACTCCGCCTGCTCCTTGGCATCGGTGGTTGCCGCGAGGGTATCGAGGAGGAGCTTCTTTGCTTCGACATACTTGCCGCTGTCGTGAAGAGAATCCGCTTGAAGGGCAACTTGCGATGTCTCCGCGCATACAAAGGACAGGGGAAGAAGGATCAGAAGCGCTGTCAGGGTGCGTCGCATGGGATGATCTCCTTTCTGTGATGGAAATGCATAATACTTTGATCACATTCAGCTGTCAAGATTCTTGACCAAAATTGGAATATACAGAAAAGGGCAGTGCGTTCAATTGTTGCTGCCTGGGCACGCTTGACAATGGCCCTGAAAAAGGCTTTCCTTCGCAGGAATTCACATTCGTCAAGAGTTCGCTTGGCACGTCGTGCGGGCGTGCCGATACTAGTGATACGGACATGCCGGCATGCTCGAAAGGAAATTGACGCTGATGGGAAAAATGCGCTCGATCCTGGCCTGTGCCGCCCTGTTGTGCCTTGCATCGTGCGCCAATCCGCCACAGGCGGAGATCGATGCGGCGAAAACCGCTCTGGACACGGCATCGCGGAGCTCCGACGTCGTCACCTACGCCCCCGATGCCCTGCGTGCCGCGCAGGAGAAGATGACCGCGTTGGATGCTGAGATCGCCGCCCAGGCCAAGCGGTCGGCCCTTTCGCGCAACTATGACGCGACAAAATCGCTCGCCCTGGAGGCAGCGGACCTGGCGCGCCGGGCCAGCAGCGAGGCCGTGACGGGCAAACAGCAGGTTGCCCAGGACGCCGCCGCGCTGGTGGACGAAGTAACGTCTGCCATTCCCGTTTTCGAGTCCAAGGTGTGGGCCGCGAAAAGGGTCCCCCGGATCAAGATGGACATCGTCACGCCCTTGCAGTTGGTGCCCGACCAGGCGCGCGCAGCGGTGGAAGACGCGCGCAAGGACATTGCGGCACAGGCCTACGCCACCGCCAAGGCCAAGCTGATGGCGGTGAAGGACCAGTTGGCCGAGGACGAGGAGACGATCACCGAACAAACGCGGATAGCGCACAGCCACTAGGACCGGGCGCTCCGGCTCACTCCCGATCCACGGGTTGATCCGGGGACGCGGCCACGCCGAGAAAACTCTCCATGAGGGCGAGCCGGCCAGCAAAGTATTCCTGCCAGCCGGGAGAAAGGACGATCGTCCCTTCCGCGAGATCGCTCATGCGCGCAACCACCATTTCGTTTCGCTCGTTCATGTAATTCGCGATGGGAATCGGCTCCACCCCCCTTACCGAGCATCCGCCCGCGGCGCAGCGAACATCAACCATAAGAATGTAGGATTCTCCCGTTGCCGCCACCGCGCCGCGGAGATGCGCCGGACCAAGCATCCACGTCATTCCCGAGATGAAGTTCCCCATGGAATACATGATCAGCCGCTCGACTCCCTTCACCCGTACAACCTCATAGCGCTGCACGACATGGGGATGGTGGCTGAAGACGATGTGGGCGCCGGCCTCCAGCAGCTCTTGGAAAAAAGCCCGTTTCAAGGGTGAAGGCTCCTGCGCGTACTCGCGGTCGCCGTGGTAGGACACGATGAAAAGGCCGTACAAAGGGCTCACGCTCCTGACCAGCTGGAGCAGGTCCTGCACCGCGCGGTCGTCCGAGTAGTCGACGACATTCACGTATCGCCCGGCATCCGGCTCGTTCAGGAATTGCGTGACCGCTAGAAAGCCGACGCGCACGCCGTTGACAAGCCGGGTCTCGGGAAGAAAGGGTCGATGCTGGTTCCCCCTGATTCCCGAGAAAGTGAGCGCGCGGGACGCGGCGCCGCTGAGCGCCGCGAAAGCGCGCAAGGTCTGGAAAACCCCCTCCTCGCCGGCATCAAAGGCATGGTTGTTCGCCACCGAGAATACCTGGATGCCGGATTCAACCGCGGCGCGCACGTAGGCGGGATCGCCGTTGAACAAGGGATAGCCGGAGGTGGGCCGCGTGGAGTCGATGGGAAATTCGAGGTTCGCGGCCACCAGATCGCATCCGTGGAAAATGTCAGCGACCCCGCGATAGATATCCTGATAATCGCTCATACGGGTGTTCACGTTGTGGGCCATGATGTCCCCGACAAATGCCAGACGCAGATCGCGCAGCGCCTGCGCGGAGGCGGAGGACAGGAAAACGAGAAGGAGCACGGACGCCAGGGAAGCGGCGCGCACTATTCCCCCGCCGGCTACAGGCGACCCAGGATCCACCCCGCAAGGACCGCCAGGCCCCCGCCGGCCACGATCCCCGCCGCGATCTCGGGGGCTGAATGCCCGAGACGGACATTGAGGGGGCCTGCCTGGATATCGGGGTGTTTTTCCACAAGACGGGAGAGTATCCGTGCATGGTGCTCCACGGCTCCGCGCAGCCGCAGCGCGTCGTAGATCGTGATAACGGAGAAGACGAACGCCACGGCGAACAGATCGGAGCCGAACCCGCTCCCCAGGCCGACGGAGACGGTGAGCGCCGTGACGAACGCGGAATGCGCGCTGGGCATGCCGCCCGCGGAGACGAACCAGGAGGGAGCGAACCGTCTCTCCCGAACCGAATAGTAGACCACCTTGAACGCCTGGCAGGCCAGCTGCACGGCGACGGCCATGAGGAGGCTTGCGCTCAGGGGAAGCCTTGGCAGCATGGGCTTGAGTGTAAGCCAAATGGCGAGCCTTGACAAATGATATCCGCCGCATCACTTTTCTTGTGTATGAGCCAGGCAGCGCATGGCCATCGTTCCGATTCTCTCGATGAGATCGTGGAGAGCATCCTCGTCTCCTATCGCGAGCTGGGAGGGATCAACCACATCGAGGGCGCCAATCTCCCCTCGCGCCAGAGCATCGAGCGGATCATCGGGAGCCTGGAGTCGCTGGTCTTTCCCGGTTTCCAGGCCGAGGAGAAGCTGGCGCTGTCCGGCATGAGGTACGCCATTGGTGAGAAGGTCGTAAGCATCGCCCGATCGCTCTCGGTGGAAGTGGAAAAGAGCCTCCAGTATGCGTGCAGGATGAGGAACGACTGCCAGAGGCACCAGGATTGCCGCGGCGAGGCAGAGGAGATCGTGCGCGCCCTCCTGGAGGGCATCCCCGACATTCGCAGGCGCGTGAGCCGAGACGTGCTTGCGGCTGACAAGGGTGATCCGGCTGCCCAGTCCCAGGAGGACGTGATCCTCTCCTACCCCGGCGTCGAGGCCATCCTCGTGCACCGCATCGCCCACGAGCTGTGGATACGCGAGGTGGCGATGATTCCACGGATGATGAGCGAATACATTCACGGCAAGACCGGCATCGACATCCATCCCGGCGCGGCCATCGGGGACTCCTTCTTCATCGACCACGGCACCGGCGTGGTCATCGGAGAAACCACCGTGATCGGCGACAACGTAAAGCTCTACCAGGGCGTCACGCTGGGCGCCCTGAGCGTACGGAAGGAGCTCGCCAACAGGAAACGGCACCCGACAATAGAGGACGAGGTGACGATCTACGCGGGGGCGACCATTCTGGGGGGCGGAACCGTCGTTGGCCGGGGCTCGATCATCGGCGGCAATGTGTGGCTCACTGAAAGCGTGCCCCCGAACAGCAGGATCTATCACAATCCCAGCCAGATCCGGCGGGCGCGAGCGGACGATCCTGAAGCGTGGGACGGCGGACTATGAGCGATCCCCTCCCGCGCGGCCATGCCGTTCCCGTTTCGGACCGGCACATGCGCATCGGCATCTGCTGCTACCCCACTGCCGGCGGCAGCGGCGTCGTTGCAACGGAGCTGGGCAAACACCTTGCCGAGCGGGGGCATTCGGTGGCGTTCGTGAGCTACGCCAACCCGCTTCGCCTGGGCGAGCTGCCGCCGCGCGTGTGCTACCACGAGGTGGACCAGGACAGCCATACCCTGCTGAAGCAGTTCCCCCACAGCCTCACCCTGACGGCCAAGATGGTGGAGGTGGCGCGCACGCACCGGCTGCAGGTCATGCACGTGCATTACGCCATCCCATTCGCCGCCGCGGCCATCATGACGCGTCAGATCGCGCCGGAGCTCGACCTGAAGGTGGTTACCACCCTTCACGGCACGGACATCACCCTTGTCGGCTCAAGCCCTTCCTTCAAGCCCGTTACCCAGTGGTCCATCGAGCAGTCCGATGCGGTCACGGCGGTCTCCCGCTACTTGCGCGATGAGACCTACGGGAAGATCCCGGTAAACAAGGAAATCGAGGTCGTCTACAATTTCATCGATCCCGACCGGCACGAGGTGCGCGCCCCCCGGTGCCTCCCGGAGAAAACCTCCGAGCGCCAGGTCACCCTGATGCACATCTCCAACTTCAGGGCGCTGAAGCGCACCGATGACGTGGTGCGCATTTTTGCCCGGGTCCGCGAGAGCACGGACGCCCGGCTGGTGCTCGTGGGAGACGGGCCCGAGTACGGCCGCACGCGCGAGCTGGTGGACACGCTGGGGCTTGCGGATGCGGTCCGCTACGTCGGCGTCGTGGACGAGGTGGCGCCGCTGCTGAAGGCAGCGGACGTGCTCCTCCTTCCCTCTGAGACCGAGAGCTTTGGCCTTGTGGCGCTGGAAGCCATGGCGAGCGGCGTGCCCGTGGTTGCAAGCGACGTGGGCGGGCTTCCCGAGGTTGTCGAGCACGGAGTCACGGGATTCCTTGCGCCGGTAGGCGATGTGGATGCGATGGCGGGCTATTGCCTGCAATTGCTGGCTGACTGCCAGTCCGCCAGGAAATATTCCGCGGCGGCGCGCGCCCGGGCAGCCCGATTCGATTACAGGGACATCATACCGCAGTACGAAGCGATCTACGCCAGGCTGCTCGCAGGCTCGCCGCGCTGAAGAGGTCAAGCGGCGCCGGAGTTCAGTTCACTGAGCTCTTTGTCGTCGGAACCTGGGAGATGTAGCTTGATTCCAGCCCCTGGACCTGCTTGACGATTGCAAGGAACTTTTCCGCGTCTCCCTTGTTGGCATACGGCCCGATTCTTACGCGGTAGAATGTCTCGTTGTGGGAGGTCAACGAGAACACCCTGCCGCTGAGCCCCTTGCCTCCCAGGAGCGCGGCAAGCTGTTCCGCCATGGGCTGGCTCTTGTAGGAGCCGGTCTGGATCCAGTATTCGATGACCTTCTGCGGCGTTCTGGCCTGCGTGGATGGCTTCGCCGTTGACGGCCGTGCGGAGGGAGTGGCCCGCGGCTGGGCGGGCTGCGCGGGTGGGGCGCTGGCGCTTCCGGCTGCGCTTCCGGCCGTCGGTGGAGCGGCTGCAGGAGCCGCCGATGCGCCTGACGGAGCCGGCTGGCCCGTTGCCTCGCCCTCCCCGATGTAGAAGTGCATGGTCTCCTGGTTGCCCGACTGTCCCGCGCCTGTTTGCGAGGGAGCCGAGGGCTCTCGCTGGTATTCGTAGATCCCCGTGCCCGTGTCGGAGAAAGAGCTCACCGCGCCGGGGGCCGAGGCAACCCCGGCCGGGCGCTGACGGAGAAGCAACACGCCCACCACCAGCACCACGACCACGAAGACGCTCACCGAGAGCACGACCCAGAATATTTTCTGCCTATCCATGCGTTTCCCGTCCTCTCAGGCGCGGGGCAAGCCGCGCGATACGAAGCTCCAGCGAGCGCTTGCTCCCCCAGTTTCGTACAGTATAAGTATCGACAGGAGGGCCATTCAATTGAGGGCGGACGTCCTTTTGCGCATTGACGCGGGCCCAGGCATCGCGGAGGGGAAGCGCATCCCGGCGCATTGCGCGGACAAGCCGGAGCAGCGCCGGGGCCCTCACGAACACTACCGCATTGCATATCCTCTGGAGGCCCGCGCGCTGCAGAAGCGGAGCATCGATGACGACATGCCCACGCGTCTCGGAGATAATTCGAAGGATCCTTTCAGTGATGCCGGGATAGAGAATGGCCTGCAGCTTCGATTGGGCCGTCGGATCGGGAAATACGATCCGGCCGAGCGCGCGCCTGTCCACCCCGCCGCCGGGCGCGCGCACCCCTGGCCCGAACTGGGCTATAACATCAGCCGCCCGCTCCGTGAGCACATCGTGGCTGAGCGCGTCCGCGTCGATGACTGTGAACCCGCGGTCCGCCAGTACGCGGGCCGCGATCCCCTTGCCCGCGCAATACCTGCCCGTTAGTCCGATCACCATCTAGATGCTTGACTTATTTACCATATACGAGTATAATGACTGCATGAAATGCTTCATCTACGCTAGGGTCTCCTCTATCTCTCAGTCGGACAACTATAGTTACGCCGCACAAAAACGTGATGGGATTGCCTTTGCTGAAAGTATCGGCGCTGATTACAAGCTATATAAGGATATAGAAAGTGGAAAGAAGTCTACCCGTCTAGGATGGAAAGAACTCAAGCAGGACTTGGAAAGTCTGTCGGAGCCCAATGATGTTGTGTGGTATGGAAGCCAAAGCAGACTAACAAGAGATAGCCTTGAGTTCCAAGTCTTCATGAAGATTTGTATAGCCAAGAAACTGCGACTCTACGAAAGAACTGAAAGCAGATATATCAACTTTGCCGAATCTTCAGGTGATAGGATAGTTGGTGGGATCAAAGCAATCATAGCCTCAGAAGAAGTTCTTGAAATCAACCGAAGGACTCGTGAAGGAAAGGAGGACAGTTGGGATGCTGGAATGCGAGCGCATAGCCGAATCTATGGCTATAATGGCTCCACCTATGATGAAAAGGGAAACAGGATTTGGAAGCCTGTTCCTGAAGAAGTGGAGGTAATCAGAAAAATCTTCAACGGCTATGAGAAAGGAGATACCCTCTATCAGATTGTAAAGAGTCTCAACGTGTCAGGATATAGAACACGTTACGGTCACTACTGGGATAATAGCCGAGTGAAGCGAACTCTTCAGCATATTGCTTACAGCGGAAGAACAACCGACTCTAAAGGCAACGTTATCTCTTCAAAGAAGTATCCTGCCATCATTGAGCCTGAAAGATTTGACAGAATCGGAAGAATCTACATAAAGAAACACAGTCAGAACACCAAAGGCAGACCATTCTTCTACGAAGGTTCTGGAATCTTTAAATGTTCTGTCTGTGGAGCCGGATTTTACGTTCAGAAAGTAAGGGACAGGAAGTATTACCATCACAAAGATGATACTGGTTGTGACGGTCCCAAACTCCGAAAATATGAAATCTGTAACTACATCCTTCAGGACGCTTATAATGAAGCACTCTTGAATCATCCAGAGGACATATTCATACAGTTCAAGGAAGAAATAGAATCAGAAGGCTCCAAGATCGAACAGAACATACATAGGCTAGATAGCCTGATAAAGGAAGCAGAGAAGGAAAAGGCAAACTTTGTAAAGGCTATTGCATCAGGAAAGGCTACAGACTTCTTTGCGGCACAGGTAGAAAGCAAACTTCGGGAGATAGCCAAACTTCAAAAAGATAGAGATACTCTTATCACTGACTTTGGCATAAAGACTAAATCCTATGAGGATATGGAAGCAGAGTTCAGTCTTGATAACCTTGTAGCCTTCTATGACGAAACGAATACCCAAATCAAAAGGGACTTGCTCCGTAGGATAATCACTAATGCTTTGATTCATCACGATTGTATCAAGGTAAACTTGCTTGACGGAAGGGAGATTACCTACCCCTATAAAGAAATGCTCTCCAAATGGAAGAGCCTTGACTACTCCGATCAGACAACAGGAAATGTGACTTGGAAAAAGGTAGTTGCGGCACGTTTACGGGGAGACAGGGAACTTAAGATTTCTGCTATTAAGTCAATCATTAAGAATAATGATATATACGTAAAGAATAAAAAGATCGCCTTCCAGAAGGTGGTTAATAAACTTAAGCTTTTAGAGTAGCTAGAGGCTCCTTGTTAACTGCAAATAGAATAAGGATTTTAAAAAGCACTGGTTTATTTGCCGCACACATCTGCCGATGGCTTCTTTTTATCAACCCCTTCTCCTTCAAATCCTCAATTAAAATCATCATAATCCCTTTCCCTGTTGGAATCCTCCGTTCTCTTACGCATTTTACATAATTTGAAAGAATGCCGATGTATTGACAAGATAAGGAGGAATGGCAAGTGGCAAGACCCGCAAAGCTTTTTTCCGCAAGAGACGGTGCTTACATGTGCCGATTAGAATTGTCCACCTTTAGAAGCAAAGTAAGCATTTTAGGCATCAAGGGAACAAAGAAGGGAAGAAGCGTTTTCTATACACGACAGCAGCTTGAAGACGTTCATAGCGGAATCTCCGCCAAGAAGGGCAAGGCAACGAAGAAGACGAAGAAGATCACCAAATCTAAAAGAATTGTAAAAGGCAAAAGGAAAGGCACCCAATAGGTGCCTTTTTCTTACCTAGGACTTTGCTTCGGTGACTCAACAGGTGCGCCCAAGACTGCCCGAACTCTTGTAAATAGAGCTTCACCATCAAACGGTTTTGGTAAAAAGGGCAAGTTGACGTTTTGTTTGATGATTTCGCCCATGTTAGCACCCGCCTCAAGATTTATCAACCTTTGCATATCTGCGCCCAAAGACTATAGGGGTCAAAGGTTCAAGGGTCGTCAAGAAGTGATCGACTTTTCTACTGTAACCAAGCTCTTGACCGGGCACTACTGCAATCTGGGCGGACATGTGATAGCTTTCTTTGGGTGCAAGCACTAATCGCATTTACGGCTCAATACCTTTTCGTAACCGTCATCCTACTTGAGGCGCTTTATCTGCTTGTGTTCCAAAATCGTCGATGGAAGGCACTCCTGGCAGCTACGCTCGTGATCGGAGTGCTGGCGTTTCTTATTTCCCTAGTTGCGAACCGACTTATCCAAGACCCACGCCCGTTCGTAGAGGACGGGTTCACTCCGGTGATTAGCAGTTCAAGAGATAATGGATTCCCCTCAGATCATGTCATTCTTCTCGCAACCACAGCCGCAATAACTACCGTTGCGAACCCCATCGCCGGATTTCTCGGTTTCCTTGGCGCGGTTATAGTAGGTCTTGCAAGAGTCTACGTAGGAGTCCATCACCTTTTGGATGTCATAGGAAGCTTGGCGATAGTTGCCTTCGCAAGCGGGGTCTATGTAGGAGTCATCCGCCTTTGGAGGTTATCAAGAAGCAGACTTGGGCGAAGAGGCAAATGAAGCGCCTTCGCTGCCTTCCGTTGCCTAGCCTCTTTACCGCTACTTCAACGCCCCCTGCTCCTTCAGAAACTGAATCAGCACCATCCTGATCCCCGACCCCACCTGAAGTGTTCGCTCTTTGAAATGCTTTTCAAGAGCTTCCCAATCCTCATCTGACATTCAGAAGTTCCGAAGCTTGAGTCGGCGTTCGTTGTCTAATCGTGGTCTCATCTATTGCCTCCTACAGGAGTTCTTCAAGAGAGAGCAACTGAGAAACGGACTTGACAACTATTGATGACATGTTAAGCTGGATGTGGATTGGACGTGGAAGCCTATCGTACTTTCTACGTTGGTTTAGAAACACCCTACTCGGCTCACCAAGTCCTTCCAACCGAGACTATGTTTTCCAAAGGAGAAGGCATATGAAAGCTGAAAAGATGCTCTGTGTGCTCCTTACGTTGCTTGTCATGCTTATGTTTGGCGGTTGTGCTACAGCAAAGTACGTTCCAAAACCAAATGAAGAAATTAATGGAACGTGGATCAACGAGAAAATATCACCACAGAAGAACGTCAATACCCCTGATGGATGGAAGCAGTACCTTCACGTATCCGACTCAGTTCCCTTTTACGAGGGCACGGGGGAGATAATCAGCAAGTGGACGGATTCAGAGGGAAACATTTGGTATAAGTCACTCATCACAATCACTGGTGGTACGGGGGATGGCGACGCAACGAAAATCATACTCGCAGAGCTTGATAAGCTCAGCAAATCTGCGACAGTTTGGGAGTCCGTGTGGACTATGCCTACAAACGAACAAGAACTAAAAACGCCTATCTATCCAACCACGATTGATCCGAAGAATCCCAACTATGGGATTTACTACCGTGCAGGAGACTGAAGCTGGCTGATCCGAAACCGATCTAAGGGCTTCCCAATAGGCTCCATCCATCGCCAACCTCAATCCAAAGGATATCACCCGGAAGAGGAAACATTTCATCAATTCCGTTAGCAGGCGCAAAATACCCGATGAAAAACTTCGCCTTCTCTTGTCGCCCCTGGTGAGTCCAACTCTAAGGTAGACGTGAAAGAAGCAGTCTCTCCCTTCTCCGATTCCCTGGTGCCCCCTCCAGCCTTCCCTGGGAGCGCTTTTTACGTCCCTCCTTATCCCAACTATATTTTCCAGAACGCTGGATAAAAGTGAAATCCGACAGATATATTACTTATGAGAAGTACAGTTCTCACCAGCAATCATTCAAAGGAGGAACCATTTGGGCGATCTCGTCGTAACCGGCTTCCCTGCGTCTCCGCTTCCCGAACGAAAGAACCCGGCTCTCCTTTACTTGATGTCTCTTCAAGGGAAAGGGAGGAGGACTATGAAGGGAACCTTGGAGAAGATTGCAGGGATGCTGGGCTACGATTTACGCACGATGCCTTGGCACAAGCTCAGGTTCGAAACTATTCAGGCGATCCAAACGAAGCTCTCTGAGGAAGGGTTGGCTCCTTCAACCGTGAACAAAGCGTTGGCTGCGATCAGGGGGACTTTAAAAGCAGCTTGGCGACTTGATCTTATCACCGGTGATGAGTATGCAAAAGCTCATGACGTTCGTCTTGTAGCAGGAAGTCGTCTCCCTGCTGGAAGGTGTCTCTCTCCTGAAGAGATCATCACTCTTTTCTCTACAACCCAAAAGGATGCTACTCCTTGCGGAGTCAGAGACGTTGCAATCCTTGCCCTTGGTTATGCGGCAGGACTTAGGAGAGCAGAGATCGCATCCCTTGATCTCGATCAGATCACAGAGGAGGGGGAGTACATCGTCGTAAAAATTATCGGGAAAGGCAACAAACAGCGCATCGTCTACTTGAACAACGGCGGTTTGATCGCCTTGAAAGAGTACCTGAAGGTAAGGGGAGAAGAACCTGGTGCTCTCTTCTATGCCGGAAGGAAAGGTGGAAAGCTCATCGAAGGGCAGCGCATGACGGATCAGGGGATGTACGGTGTCATTCTGAGGAGGGCGAAGGCTGCGGGGATTGAGAATGTATCTCCTCACGATCTGAGGCGAAGTTTCGTCAGCAATCTGCTGGAGCTTGGAGTTGATCTTGTTTCTACATCTCAGCTTTGTGGACATTCCAACGTGCAGACTACGGCAAGGTACGATAGGCGAACTGAGGAGACGAAGAAGAGGGCATCGAAGGTATTGAGAATCCCTGTTTCCGCTGCTGTAGTGAATCTGTAGAGACATCCCTTTCTCCTACTGGTAAAAATCTCCCGAATAGTGTATTCTCTCTAATTGCAATTGCGTTGATCTTGGATGGAAAATAAATGGCAGCAAACACCTTCTCGGCAGTTGAAAATCTTCCCATAAGGGAGTCAGTCTCCACATGAAGCGGTTCACTCTCGCAGTCCTCTTCGCTTTCCTCATCCTAACAAGTGCTTTCCCCGGAGCATCTCAAAGGTCGGTCTATTTTTTGGATGTCGGGCAGGGGGACTGCGAGATTCTTATCAGCGGGAGCCATGCCGTTCTTGTAGGCACCGCCACCGAGGAGATGTCATCAAGGATCGTCTCAAGATTCTCAATCGTCATGATCTTGGAAGGAATGTGAATGGCAGCCAACCGCATCTCCCACAAGGCAGCCTTTATCTCATCAATCGCAGACCTGTTTCTTATTCCTTATCATACTGGATATGGTGCTTTCCCAAATCTAGAACGGAGAATATTCAGTGAGAACACTCAATAATATCACGGGGAGTTTCACTGACTTCCGCTTCGTGTGTAAGTGGGAGGGACGTGATGAAACTGAAAACCGGAGAGCTAATAATGAACTTGAGACAGCGCAAATCCAGTGCGGAGGGTTGTACAATCTTAATGTGGAAAGGGAGCTAGGTAAAATAATCTTTTCGGGGTTGCAGACACAAGTGAATTGTATCTATAACTATCTGCATGAGCATGGATGGAAGCAAGAGGGAGGGCAAGTATGGCTATAAAGACTCCCAAAGTGCTAAGTGAGGGTGATTGAGAGAAATCTTTGAACGGAACCATTTAACTGAGGGAGCATGAGTAGACGATTCAGTTCTACGTGGAGAAGAAATAGCCCATGATCATCGTGGATAGGATAGAAGGTAAGTTTGCAGTCTGCGGGACAGAGAATGGGATGATAGATATACCTATTAAGTTTATTAAAGGTAAGGTTAGAGATGGCGATGTTGTCGTGGAAAAGGATGGAATCTATTCTGTTGATGAAGAAGCGACAAAGAGAAGATCGCTTGAAATGAAAGCTTCAGTTAGCAGCTTTTTAACGGGAGAGTCCATGCATCATCAGTAGGGAGATTGCTAATAATGGCAAAGGCAAGTAAGAAGGCATCGGGCAAAAGCGTTCACACATATACTCACGAAGGCAAGAAGCGCAAGAACAACCCTCCTGTGGGACTTGTCTCTACTTCAACCGACAAGCTGAACGGTAGGACACGCTATCAGCATGATCCCCATATTGATCCTATTCTCTCTTGGGCTGGAAAAGCTGAGGGGATTAGTTTTGAAGTTCAGAACGTCAGCCTACACATCCATGAGCGAATAGACCCTTATAGGATCATTCAATCCTTTTTAAAGCCAAAGAAGGAGCCGCAGCAACTGTCCCTTTTCCTAGAGCCGGAGAACGAACCACCGCTTGCACAGGCAATTGACTTCTATAAGCACGATCAGGATTGGACCAACAGACTGATTGCTGGGGATTCTCTGCTTGTCATGAACTCACTGCTAGTTAAAGAAGGAATGGCTGGCAAGGTTCAGATGATCTACATGGACCCTCCCTACGGAATAAAGTACAACTCCAACTTTCAACCTTTCGTCAATAAGCGAGATGTTAAGGATGGAAATGATGGTGATATTCCTGCCGAGCCAGAAATGATTCAAGCCTTCCGAGATACTTGGGAGCTTGGGATACATAGCTACCTAACCTATCTACGTGATCGTCTGTTGCTTGCTCATGAACTACTCTCAGATAGCGGAAGTGTATTCTTACAAATCAGCGATGAGAATCTTCACCACGTTCGGGAGTTGATGGATGAGGTTTTTGGGGAAGAGAACTTCATTTGCACAATCGCATTCAAGAAGACAGGTGCGCTCACTTCTAAGAAGATTTCCGTAGTAACAGACCACTTGCTCTGGTATGCTCGACAGTCTGAACAAATAAGATTTCGACAACTCTATGTGGACCGTGGCGAAACTGACGGCGGTCTGGAACCGTTTCGATACGTCCTGCTAGAGAATGGCGAAGTGACTACTCTTTCGCAACTTGGCAATCCAAGAGAATTGCCTAAAGGCGCTAGGGCTTGCCAATCGGTCTCTTTGACATCTCAACACTTCAGCGAAACTCGGTCTAAGCCCTTTATGTTTCGTGGTAAGACCTTTTCACCGCCAACGAACCGGCAGTGGAGCGTTTCCTTTGAAGGACTGGAGCGGCTTGCCCAATTGAATAGGATTTTTCCCGTAGGGGACAACCTACGCTTCGCATACTTGCTTGAAGATAATCCGACCACACCGCTCACGAATATTTGGGTTGATACCGGCTCCGGCAGTTTTACAGAACAGCAGCAATACGTTGTCGAAACTGCTCCAAAGGTTATCGAACGCTGTGTCTTGATGACAACCGATACAGGCGATCTTGTTCTTGATCCCACATGTGGTTCCGGCACTACAGCATTTGTTGCAGAGAAATGGGGACGCCGCTGGATAACGTGTGATACAAGCCGAGTTGCTCTAACACTTGCAAAACAAAGACTAATGACTGCTAAGTATGATTATTATAAGTTGTCTCACTCTAAGGAAGGTATAAAAAGCGGATTCGAATACATTACGATCCCGCATATTACCCTAAAATCTATTGCAAATGATGAGCCTCCTCAAGAAGAAACCCTTTATGATAAGCCTTTTAAAGATATGAGCAAGATTCGTGTTACTGGACCTTTTACATTTGAGGCAGTTCCCTCTTTACGTGTGAAACCTTTTGATGGCAAAACCCCTAAAATTGAATTAATTGGTTCCGATTTTTCGAGAGTAGGAGAAACAAATAAACAATCTGAATGGATTGACGAACTAAAGGCAAGCGGTATTCGTGCAATAGGGGGAAAGGTAATAACCTTCAGCAGCGTTGAACCAACAACTGCTTATAGATACATCCATGCAATTGCGGACATTATTGAAAAGGGAAATGTTAGCAAGAAGTCTTTAATCTCCTTCGGTCCTGACTACGGCGCTCTTGACCGAAGACAAGTTCAATCAGCTATTGACGAAGCAAGAAAGGCGAAGGATAAGCCTGATTTCGTTATATTTGCCGCATTTCAATTTGATCCTGAGGCTTCCAAAGACATAGACTTGATGGAATGGAAAGGCGTGACAATTCTTAAAGCCCAAATGAGTGTTGATCTCTTTACAGCGGATTTAAGGAAGAAACGATCATCGAATCAAAGCTATTGGCTTATAGGACAACCGGACGTAGAACTAAGCAAGAGAAAAGATGGCAAGTACACGGTAAAACTACATGGGTTTGATTATTATGATCCTCTTAAAGGTGAAATCATTTCAAAGGGGACAAAGAATGTAGCTATGTGGTTCCTTGACATCGACTATGACGATAGAAGCATCATTCCTAATCAAGTCTTTTTCCCTGAAGGAGACGAAAAGAGAGATTGGACTAGGCTTGCTAAAGCTCTAAAGACTGAAATTAATGAAGATGCCTTGGAAGCATTCTCTGGTGTTGTGTCTCTTCCTTTCAGCCCTGGTGACAATAGGCGAATTGCCGTGAAGATTATCGACAATCGGGGAATTGAGTCATTTGTCATTAAAGAGTTGGAGTAAAATATGCCGCATAAAACAATCCCAACCCTTATCGTTAATAGCCCATTTAAAGAGCCAAAAAAGTATTGGAGCTATATTCGTGAGACTCAAGAGTTCGATCTTGTAGAGGGCAGGAGAGCGGCTGGCTATTGGAAGGCAAGCCAAAGGAATATAGATACCGCAGATGATCCGGGGGAGTTTGTACCTATTCAAATTGTAAATATCATTAGACCCCGTGTTCGTAAATGGAGAGAATCAGGATATCCCAATTGTACAGGAATAACCAGAAAGCTTCTCGGCAATTGGACTGACAGAGAGCAAAGGGAGCAGCCTCTTTTCTTTTGTCAACTGGAAGCCATCGAAACAGCCATTTGGCTTGCAGAAGCTCCTGATCACGAGAAGCAAGGAATTGATATAGTAGGTGATGGAAGTGAATGGCAACGCATTTGCTTAAAGCTTGCAACAGGCACAGGTAAAACTGTTGTTATGGCGATGCTTATTGCATGGCAAGTTCTCAATAAATTAGCCTATCCTCAAGACTCTCGTTTCTCAAAAAATATTCTTGTAATCGCCCCGGGACTAACTGTTCGGGATCGTCTACAGGTTCTGTATCCTGCAAACGATGAAAACTACTACCAAGCGTTTGGTTTAGTTGATTCAGCTATGTGGCAAGAATTACAGCAAGCCAAGATTGACGTTACAAACTGGCATACACTTGCTCCTATAAACGAAAACTATGGACCGAAAGTCGTTAAGAAAGGTCCTGAGAGTTCTGAAGCTTTTGTTCGTAGAGTCATGAGAAAGTTTGGTAATGCTTCCAACATACTGATAATCAACGATGAGGCACACCACTGTCACCGCCCAACAGAAGATGAAGATAAAGAGGAACTAGAAAAAGCAACTATTTGGGTCAGTGGAATAGACCGTATCCATAGCGCACGTAAAGTGCTGAGATGTTATGATTTAACGGCTACTCCTTTCAAGCCAACAGGAAGAAATAATCAGGACGAAATGCTCTTTTCGTGGGTTGTAAGTGACTTCGGCTTAAACGATGCGATTGAAAGTGGACTTGTAAAGACTCCAAAGATAGCAATACGAGATGATTCTGCTGTTGGACCTGACTTGAAATCCAAGCTCTTTCATATCTATCCCTATGTACGAGAAGGTTTAAATCGCAAAGCAAAACCCGAAGAGGGATTACCTGATCTTGTACGAAACGCAGCAAACATTCTGGGAGCAGACTGGTTAAAAGAAAAAGAGTCTTGGCTAAAACAATCCCCTCCCCGAGAAACTCCTCCGGTCATGATTATCATTACAAATAGAACCGAAACCGCTGCCCGATTAAAATACTTTTTCAAGAACGGATTCTCCGTTATCGAAGAATTAGGTGACGCAAACAAGCTCCTTCGAATTGATCAAGAAGCTCTTGATAAGCTGGAAGCCGAAGAAAATGCCTCTGCCCCTGGCTCAAAAGATGATCTAGTAAAGAAGGAACGAGATCGCTTCAATACGGTTGGCAAGAAAGGACGACCCGGGCAAGATGTTCAGTGTGTTATTGGAGTCAATATGCTCTCCGAAGGATGGGACGCACGGACAGTAACGCATATTCTTGGACTCAGAGCATTCACAAGCCAGCTACTTTGCGAACAAGTCATCGGAAGAGGTCTGAGACGTATTTCCTATGACATCAACTCAGATAAGAACCAAGAAACAGAGCTTTATGATCCTGAATATGTGACAGTATTTGGTGTTCCTTTCACTTTCCTGCCCGTAGAAGGTGTAGAAGGTAAGCCAAGGGAAGAGAAACCAAAGACAAAGATTCAGCCTTTGCCGGATAGGATGGATAAAGAAATCAAGTGGGCGCATGTGCTCCGTGTGGACTATAAGCTCAACTATTTTCTTGATTTGGATGAGAGTAAAATCGCTCCTCTAGTACTGTCCGCCGAAGACACGCCTACGGTCGTTGAACTCGCTCCTGTTATAGAGGGAAAACCCAAGTTCGACCAATTAAGTGAAATTGACCTTGAGAAACTAGCGGAGCAGCATCGACTTCAGCACTATCTTCTTCAAGGAGCAGTTTCACTTCATAAAGACTTTGGCAAGAATTGGGTAGGAGATGCAGGAAGTCATATTGGTCAGGCAACACAAATCCTTGAGAAGTTTATCCATTCCTCCAAGTTGGACGTAAAGATGCCACTTTTCTACGGAGCCGAGAAACTGAGGAATATCCTAATCGCTTTGAACATACAAAAGATAATAAATCATATAGGTAATGCAATTAGAAGCAGCAGCAAAGAAGCTCCTTCCATTATATTTGATCCCGTTACGCCTGTTCGTTCCACTGCCTCTTCTTTGACGTGGTATACAACAAAGCCGACACAGCCGGTCAAGAAAAGTCAAATTAGCCATATTGTTATTGATTCTGGGTGGGAAAAGGTTGGATTGGAGTTCGAACGGGACCGAATCCAAGGCATAGTTTCATGGGCAAAGAATGATCATCTTGGCTTTGAGATTTATTACATGTGGCAAGGACAGCCTAAGACCTATTACCCTGACTACTTGATTAGGTTTGAAGGTGATCGCTACATGATTCTTGAAGTGAAGGGACAGCCTACAGAGCAGGATAAGGCTAAATGGCAAGCAGCAAAGGAGTGGGTTTATGGGGTGAATGCTGATGGGCATTTTGGCAAGTGGGAGTTTAAGGCGCTCGTTGATCCAAAGCAACTGTTTGAGGTAGTTAGGTAGATAAGGAGCAGACTGTGGATGCACTAGTTTCTATTATTTCTGTTTTTCTGGTTTAAGTGTCTGTAATCAATACCGGGTATGGCATAAGTGGCATAACTATGGAGGAAGAAAATCTTGAAGTTAAATGAGATACCCTGGGTTATTCAAGAACAGACAAGAATCAAACATGATTTGCTTTCAAAATATATAAGTCCTTGGATGAAAATACTGTTTAAAACTCAGGAGAGTCATAATTTTGCAAAGCAACTATTTTATTTTGATGGTTTTTCTGGACCTGGCAGCTATTATGAAGACGAGACACGGACAGTCACTGTTGACGGTTCACCACTTATTGTAGCTGATATAGCAAATCTTTATATTAAACAGGACTCAGAACGCAAAGTTTCCATGTATTGCATAGACAAAGAAGAGCAATGTACTTCTCGCCTTGAAACCTTACTAAAAACACATAATCAATTCGGTCAAGACTGGCTTGTTTTTCAAGGATCATTTGAGTGTGAAATGCCAAAGTTACTGGACTTACTTGAAGTAAAGCACCTTACTGACTATCCAATATTCGTTTTTGTTGATCATTTTGGCTATGGTGGCTTCCCTTTACGACTTTTAAGCCGAATTATGACATATCCAAGAGTTGAACTTTTCATTAATTTAATGGTTTATGACATTATTCGCTTTCTAAACGATCCTGGCAAGAAAAATGTGTTGGATGCTTTATTTGGTTCTGATGACTATGCCAAGGAATGTATTGATGCTTCCGAAGCTAATAAGCCAATTTGCCTTGTGAATCTCTATTGTCGGAATCTAATAAAACTGGCAAATGCAAAATATGTAATGCCATTTCGAATAAACACACCTGAGCAAGGCAAGAGACCTAGATATTATTTAATCCATGCTTCTAAAAGCTATACCGCTTTTAAACTTATGAAAGATATAATGCATAGGAAAAGTGATTCATCTTTTTCCTTCGAAGCGATAGGCGTGAAATCGGATCAAATGAGTCTTTTCGAAGAGCCGGATAAGATAGATTTAAGAAATAGGTTGCTATCCTTTATTGAAATGAATAAACAACAAATGACAGATTATTCAAACGCTGAACGATGGGCTTATGAGAATACTAATGGGGTCAATAATACAATAAAGCATAGCTTAATGGAATTGGAACATGATGGCAATATAAAAATACTCAGATTAAAAGGACAGAGGACCAATACTGTAGTGACTGGAGCAAAATTAGCATTTATAAAAGGAATGACATGAGTGAGATTTCTAAAATAGAATGGACAAACGCTACTTGGAATCCAATTACAGGTTGTCACAAAGTAAGCTTAGGCTGTCAAAATTGCTATGCTGAAAGATTCGCAAACAGATTTAAAGGAGTAAGAGGGCATCCATTCGAGCAAGGTTTCAATATAAAGTTATGGCGAGATAGGATAGAAACACCCTTATCCTGGCGAAAGCCAAAGAGGGTATTTGTTAATTCCATGTCTGATTTATTTCTCGAACAGGTGTCCGACTCATATATTCTTGAAGTTTTTCAAACTATGAAAAAGGCGGATTGGCACACCTATCAGATTCTAACAAAAAGGGCTGAAAGGATGTATACCCTATTATCTAGCTGTTTGGAATTGAATCCTTTTCCAAACAATATATGGCTTGGAGTGAGCGTAGAGAATAACGATTACGTTAATAGAATAAGCATTCTTAAAAGTGTTAAATGTCCAAACCGATTTATTTCATTTGAACCGCTATTGGGTCCGATAAGATATCTTAATCGACTCTTAACTGGTATCGACTGGGTAATAGTAGGTGGAGAGAGTGGTTCAAAAGCAAGAGCTATGAAAAAGGATTGGATAGAAGATATTTATCAGGTCTGCTCATCAAAAGGCATCCCTTTCTTTTTCAAACAGTGGGGTGAATACGATGAACATGGGATGAGAACTGGCAAAAAAGTTGCAGGAAGAGTTTATAGAGGAAAAACTTGGAACCAGATTCCTGCAATCCAATAAGGAAAGAATAGTTCCTTAGCCGCACCGATTCGATTCCTGAGAGCCTTATCCTTTACTTCCTGCCGATCCCAAGAAAGCTCCAAAACGATCTCTTCCCAGTATCTGCGCTCTTCTGTTCCTTCTTGACTGCTTCCTTCTTGAGGGTAACCTTTCCCGCCTTCACTGCTGCCT
>JBEKQU010000030.1:0-52817 GCA_049519415.1 Spirochaetia bacterium | reverse complement strand
GAAAGGCTGAAGGGGGTGGCCGGCCTGCGGGCCGTCCAGGGAATCCTTGGCAGATCTGTGAACCTCCCGGCGAATTTCTACGACCACGACCCGAAGACTCCGGATCGGGTGAGCCTGATTTCGCTTGTCGGGCTCGATCCCGACGCTGCCCGAAGCGTCCGTCCGTACGCGATCCGTGATGGACGGTTTCTCGCATCGGGGGATGCCAATGCCGCCGTGATATCCGCGAGCCTTGCCGATGCGCTCGGGCTGAGGCTCGGTGATTCCCTTTCCCTTCCCACGGCCCAGGGCATCGTGCGTCTGGCCATCGTTGGTTTGCGCGCGCCGCGCGCCCTGCCCGGCAACGAGGAGGTGCTCGTGACGCTTGCGGAAGCGCAGGCCTTGTTGGCCCTGCCTGGACAAATCACCTCCATCGAAGCGGACTTTGATTCTTCGGACGCGGCCCACCGGACCGAGATTCGCGCGGCGGTGGAGGCCGCGCTCGGCCCCGGCTTCACGCTGGAGACCCTTTCGACCTCGGGAAGCCTGTTCGCTTCCCTCCAGGCGGCCAAGATCGGCTTTAGCGCTTTCGCGGTGCTCGCGCTTTTCATGGGCGCCTTCATCATCTTCAACACGTTTCGCACTATCGTGGCCGAGCGCAGGCGCGACATCGGGATGCTTCGCGCCATCGGGGCGAGCCGGCGGACAGTCGTCGCCGTCATTGTCATCGAGGGCCTGATCCAGGGGGTGGTGGGAACGGCGATCGGGATGATCCTCGGCTACCTTCTCGCCGCAGCCGCCATGTCAGCCCTGGGGCCGATGCTCGGGCAGTTCGTTCATCTCAGCATGGGGCTTCCCGTGGTCACACCCGGCATTGCGATCGTGTCCGTGGTTCTCGGCATCGGCGTCACCCTGGGCGCCGGTCTTTTTCCCGCGCTCTCCGCGGGGAAGGTCACGCCCCTGGAAGCGCTCCGTCCTCCGGTGAACGAGGCTGCGTACCGCCGGGCAATCGGAGGCAGCGCCATCACCGGAATCGCGCTCATCGTCCTTTCAATCGCGGCCCTCGCATCCGGGACAACGGCCCTGCTCGCAGTCGGCGCCGTCGCCTTCATGGTCGGGCTCGTGCTGATCGCGCCCGCCTTGGTGCGGCCGCTGGCGCTCTTTTTCGGCGCGCTTCTTGCGCTGCTCTTCGCGCGGCAGGGAACGGGCACGCTGGCGCAGAACAATCTCACACGGCAGCCCTCGCGGGCGGCGGTCACGGCAAGCACGACAATGATCGCCCTGGCAATCATCGTTGCCCTGGGGGCCATGACGGTGAGTGTCTCAGATGGCTTCCTTGGAGTTATGCGGAGGACCCTGGGGAGCGACTATCTCTTCGTGCCGCCCGCCGTCGGGGTCTGGCAGAACGACGTCGGAGCCACGGGGAGCCTTGCCGACACGCTCCGCCGCATTGACGGCGTGGGGCAGGTGAGCACCCTGCGCTTCGCCTCTGCTGCCATGGATCTTGCCTCCGCGCCGTTGAGGGGCAAGGGCTCAAGCGGCGCCGCAGGATCGGCGGCAGCGAGGACCGTGTCCCTGCTGGGCATCGACCCCGCGGAATTCCCGCTTGTCTCGACCTTGTCCTTCACCGGCGGCGCCCCGGACGCGGCCTACCGCGAGCTTGCCGCGGGGCGCGGCATCATCGTCAATCCGGCCCTGGCAGCCTCGACGGGACTCAAGGTGGGAGATGCCCTGCCAATGGAGACTCCTGAGGGCAGGCAGGAGTACCGGGTGGTCGGGATCGCAACGGATTTCCTGAACGCAAAAGTCGTCACGGCGTTCATCTCCCAGGCCAACCTTGCCCGGGATTTTCACAAGACCGAAGACGTCTTCATCCAGCTCAATCTGAAACCCGGCGCCGATGCGGCTGCCGCGAGCACCGCCATTCGGGCGGCAGTCCAGGCATATCCGCAATTCTCGATCATTCAGGGCAGGGAATACTTCGAACAGATGCGCGCTCTGTTCACGGCGGTTTTCTCCGGTCTCTATATTCTTCTGGCGTTCCTGGCGCTGCCCTCTCTTCTCACGACGCTCAATACCCTGGCGATCAGCGTTATAGAGCGAACACGCGAGATCGGAATGCTGCGGGCGGTCGGAACCACGCGGAGGCAGGTGAGCCGCACGATTCTGGCGGAAGCCCTCCTCCTTGCCGCTTTCGGCACGGTGTTCGGGCTGCTCGCGGGGCTGTACCTGGGCTACCTCCTGGTGCGCGCGATGGCCTCGGCAGGATTCCCCATGCTGTTCATATTCCCCTGGGCAGGAGTGATAGCCGCCGCCGTGATCGGCCTGCTCTTCGGAGCGCTGGCCGCCATCATCCCGGCCCGTAAAGCAGCCGGGCTTGAGATCGTGGATGCGTTGAGATACGAGTAGAGAGGAAATGATCGAGGCCGCCCCGAAAGGGGCGGCCTCGGGAATGCAAGGCCGCTAGTGGCCCCTCCTGTTGTACAGGTACTTGTAGAAATCGGAGTCCGTGGTGAGCGTCTTGTTGAACTTGGGGAGGATGGTCTCGTACTCCTGCAGCGCCATCCAGTAGTCCGCGAAATCGGGGTCCTGGTTGTATGCCTGGTTGCGGATTGCCAGAGCCTGGGCGTCGGCCTTGGCCTTGATTTCCTTTGCCTGGCGCTCCGCCTCCGACTGGATCTGCATGAGCTTGTTCGTGGTCTGGCCGAGCAGGTTCGCCTTCTCACCCTCGCCGTCTGATCGGAAGGCCTGCGCGATCTGATTGCGTTCCTTGATCATGCGGTCGTACACGCTTTGCGTGAGGTCATCCGAATACTTGATCTGCCGGATGAGCACGTCGATGAGCTCCATGCCGTACTGGGGCATGATCGTGCGCGCCTCGTCGCGCATCTGTATGGAGAGCGCACGGCGGCCGTCGACGACATTGTCGAACTGATTCTCCGACAGCGCCGAGATGGTGCTGAGCGCCCCGGTCTCGGAGGACCCCGCCACGCTCGCAAGGGAGGTGTTCCGCTTGATCTGGCTAATGACGTTGGAGTCGCGCACCGCCTCCCGGAGCGGATTCTTGGAGATGATCTTCCTCACCTCGGAGTCGATCACGTCGTCCAGCCGCCCTTGCGCCTGCGTCATGGACCCGACCGACTCGTAGAACTTCTTGGCATCGGAGATGCGCCAGCGCGCCGTGGTGTCAACCCAGATGAACTGGTTCTCCGACGTGGGGATCCGCTGGGCATCCCCGTCCCATGACTGCACCTTTTTGGAGAACTTCACGACGTTCTCCACGAACGGCACCTTGTACTTCACCCCCGCCGTGGTATCCACGCGCACAATCTTCCCGAACTGCACGACAACAGCCTGCTCGCCCTCGGTCAGGATGTAGTAGGGCCCGAGGAGCGAAACGACGAGGAGCACGACGCCGATAATGACAATTATGATGATGGTCCTTTTCATTGCGAGCCTCCCTGCGCCTGCTGGCCGGCCGCCGGAGCGGCCGCGGCTGGCGCTGGCGCGCTTCCCGTTCCCATGCTCTTCAGGGGGAGGAAATTCTTCAGGTTCTTGTCGATGAGGTCCGTCCCGTCCGCGGTTCCGAAAACCTGATCGTACATCTCATAATAGAGCCGGTTGCGGACAACATCGGGCGCCTGCCGGTATTCCCCGAGAACGGCGAGGAATCGGGCGACATCGCCCTTTGCCTGGTTCACGCGCTCCGTTGCGTAGCCCTGTGCCTCCTGGATCGTCTGCTCCGCTTGTCCGCTGGCCTTGGGGATGGCCTGGTTATAGGCTTCCTTGCCCTCGTTGATGAGCCTGCTGCGGTCCTGGATGGCCTTGTTCACGTCCTCGAACGCGTCCTGCACGGAGCCCTTGGGGGGTACGATGTTCTGCAGCTTCACCGTGGTGACGCGCACGCCCAATCCGTAGGACTTGTACAGCTCGTTCATCAGGTCCTGGCCCTGCACCTCGATGGCCGCCCGCTCGGCGCCGATGACATCGAAGATCGTGCGGTCGCCGACCAGCATGTTGATGACCGATTGGGAAATGTCCCGGATGGTCTTCTCCTGGTTGTCCACGCCGAAGAGCCACGCGCGCGCATCGGTGATCTGGTACTGTATGATCCACTCCACGTCGACGATGTTCAGGTCTCCAGTAAGCATGATCGACTCCGATGAATAGTCCGCATTTGAATACTCCGACACGATGCCGGGGTTGATCGTGCGGAATCCGAACTCCTCCTTCAGGATCCGCTGCGTCGGCACGTTATAATTCTTCTCCACCCCGAATGGGATCTTGAAATGAAGCCCGGGCCCGACCTGGCGTGAGAACTTGCCCAGGTTCAGGACCACGGCCTCCTCCTTCTGGTCCACGATAAAGAAGCTCGAGAACAAGAGGATGAGGCCGAGTATCACGCCGATGACGATCCATACGATCGCCGGCGTGAGCTTGCGGATGACTTTCCGCGGCGTGACATCTGTCATAGCGCCTCCTCGCGGACAGTCTACGGGCCGGCATCCCGGGCGTCAAGCAAGCGCGCCGCGCCGCAGACGGATCCTCAAGGAGCTTTGACCAGCGACTGCCATGTTCTGTGAGGAGGGTCCTGGTACTCCTATCGCCAGTCTGGCCTGCGCGCGGCCGGTCGCTGCAGCTTCGCGCCCGGCAACGGGGAAAGTTTTCTCGGGTTCCGGTTGGTGGCGAGCGCCCCTTCGCTGCGCGTCATTCAATGCCGAGCGCAACCGTCAATGCCCGGTTCAATTCCGTTGTCTGGGAATGATTGAGCCTGCCTACGAAATCGGTGAGCGCTGACTTGGGAATGCTGACAAGCTCGTCGCAATGAATCGAGCTATTGTGTTTCAGGCCTTCCGATACCCCTACAAGGACCTGGGTGGACAAGCTGTCAAAGAAAGTATAGACAGGTGCGCAAACAACGGTTGAGAATTTTGAATCAATGAGAACCTGGCGGCTGACGACGACGAAAACCCGGGACTTCTTGGGATCAGTTCGCGAGGCTTTATAGACTCTATACAACTCGCCCCGTTTCAAAATCATGTCTCCGCCTGATAGCCAAGAACTTCCAGCGCCTCTTTGTTGAGTCTGACCGCAAGGGTATTGATGATTTCGAGGTCGTGGCGGTCGCGTTTTTGACGGTTGAGAATTGATAAGTATGTGCGGACGGCCAATTCGATGAAAGCGGAGCGATTGTTGTCTTCCTTCACATACTCATCGATTGAAGCGAGAAGTTCCTTAGAAAGGGTGATAGAAGTCTTAGCTTTCATACTACTATTATACTACCGACATACTTCGATGTCCATATTCAGTTCAGCCTGCTACGATCGGCGCCCCCGGCATGCGCGCCATTCTTGACGCCCCACGACGCGGCGGGTACAGTTGCGTCACTTATGGAAAGACGTCTCATCACTTCCGCTCTTCCCTACGTGAACAACATCCCGCACCTGGGAAACCTCATCCAGGTGCTCTCTGCCGACGTGTTCGCTCGCTACTGCCGTCTGGCCGGCTACGAGACTCTGTACATCTGCGGCACTGATGAATACGGCACGGCCACGGAGACAAAGGCCCTGGAGGAGGGGATCACGCCCCGGGAGCTGTGCGACCGCTACCACGCCATCCACAGGGACATCTACTCCTGGTTCAACGTGTCCTTCGACAGGTTCGGCCGGACGTCGGTACCGGTGCACACGGAGATCACGCAGCACATTTTCACGAAGCTGCATGAAAACGGCTACATCAATGAGCGGGTCCTCAGCCAGCCCTACTGCGAAAAGGACCAGAGATTCCTCGCCGACCGTTACGTCCTGGGAACCTGCCCCTACTGCAAATACCCCGACGCCCGCGGCGACCAATGCGAGCAGTGCGGGAAACTGCTGGATCCCACAGAGCTGATCGATCCCCGGTGCAGCGTGTGCGGAAGCCAACCCGTCATCAAGGAAACGCAGCACCTCTTCATTGACCTCATGGCCATTCTCCCCAAGCTGCGCAATTGGATAGAGTCCGCGGCGGAGAAGGGATTTTGGGCGCGCAATGCGGTGCAAATGACCTACGCGTGGATGCGCGACGGCCTGAAGGAGCGTTGCATCACCCGAGACCTGAAATGGGGCATCCCGGTTCCCCTGGAGGGATACAGGAACAAGGTCTTTTATGTGTGGTTCGACGCTCCCATCGGGTACATCTCCATTACCGCGGATCACACACCTCAGCACTGGAAGAGCTGGTGGTATGCGCCGCGGGACGTGAAGCTGTTCCAGTTCATCGGCAAGGACAACATCCCCTTTCATACGGTGATCTTCCCCTCCAGCCAACTGGGCACCGGTGAGCAGTGGACAACGCTCCACCACATGTCCTCCACGGAGTACCTCAACTACGAGGGGGGGAAGTTCTCCAAGAGCAAGGGCGTCGGTGTGTTCGGAACGGACGCAAAGGAGACGGGCATCCCCGCGGATGTCTGGCGTTTCTACATCTACTACAACAGGCCTGAAAAGTCGGACACGCTTTTCACGTGGAAGGATTTCCAGGAAAAAGTAAACGCGGAACTGATCGGCAACCTGGGGAACCTGGTCAATCGAACGCTCCAGTTCGTGTCCCGATTCTATGGGGGAAAGCTGCCCGAGGGGAAGACGAACGACGCATTCTGGCAGGAAGTGCGCAAGGCGGAGGCGGAAATCGCGGCCCTCTTGGAAAAGGTGGAGCTGCGCGAAGCATTTCGGAAGATCTTTGCCCTCTCCTCTTTAGGCAACAAGCGGTTCCAGGACGGAGAGCCATGGAAGGGTATCAAGGAGAATCCCGAAGCCACGGCCGGCCTGATCCTGGACCTGACGTACCTGGTGAGGGATCTTGCCATTCTGGCCAGCCCCTACATTCCTTCTACTGCCGAGCGAATCGCGAAAACCCTTGGCAATGCGGCAATTTCATGGCAGGACCTCGGCACGCTCACCGGTATAAGCTCCGTGGAGAAGCCCGAGCTGCTCTTCGCCCGGTTGGAAGACAAGGAGATTGAGGAGCTGCGCGCCCGTTTCTCCGGCACGCAGAAGGAGCGCAGAGAGGCGGCCCAGGCTGCCTCTCTAACCCCAGCCGAGATCGCGTCCCGATTCCGCGCGAGCGTGGATCTGCGCGCGGCAAAGATAATCGAAATCAAGCGGCACCCGGACGCGGAGAAACTGTACATCGAGACCATTGATCTCGGCGCCGAGCAAAGGACCATCGTGTCCGGCCTTGTGCCCCACTACAAGGAAGAGGAGCTGCTGGGTCACACGGTGGTTCTTGTGGCCAACCTGAAGCCCGCCAAACTCCGGGGCGTGGAGAGCAAGGGCATGCTATTGGCCGCTCAAGATGAAAAAATCGTCGAAGTGCTGTTCGTCGATCACGCCCAGCCTGGCGACCGGGTTATGCTCACCGGCGGCCCGTCGGAGGCGCCCACCAACACGCTGGCGCCCGCCGAGATCGACATCGACACGTTTTTCACCATGCCCATCATTGCGGAGGACTACAGCGTGAAGGTCGGCGACGCATCGCTTCAGTGCGCGGGCACGCCGATCAGGACCGCCAGGGTTGCGAAGGGCAGGGTGAAGTAATCAGCCAGGGCCAGCCGCGCGGCGTCCCGCGCGGGGAGATTTCCATCCGTCCGGTCCCCCTCTCCTTCCTCGATGCCAGTGACGAAATGCTCCAATCCGGGTTCTGGGGTCATTTCAAGCAGGCTCATGGGTGGACAGCGTGTCCCTTCGAGGTCCGTATCGGAAGCGAGCTGGAAGGCACAACTTTTCCCCTGCTTGTTCTCACGCGCAGGCTCGCCCGGGTTTTTTCCATTGCATACGTGCCTTTTGGTCCGACACTGGATCCGGGCACGGGAAGGGGAGAGCTGCTTGCCGGGCTCTCTCGCGCTCTGCGCGGCAGCCTGCCGTGGGGCACGCTTTTCATCAGGTTCGACCTGCCGTGGCGGAAACAGGAGGGCGGACCACCATCAGGCGTGGCTGGCCCGGGTCTTCTCAAATCAGCGAACGACATGCAGCCGGCCAACACCGTTGTTGTGGACATATCGCCCCCGCTGAATCGGGTCCTCTCCGGGATGAAGTCCAAGACCCGGTACAACATCCGGCTGGCTGAGAAAAAGGGCGTGACAGTCCAGGAGGGAACTCTTGAGGACCTCGACCGCTGGTATTCCCTTTACGAGGAGACGGGCAGGCGCGACAAGATCGCCATCCATGCACGTTCGTACTACCAGGGCCTTCTGAAGGGCTCGGCGGGGTATGCGGGAGCAAGCCCGAGAGTAAAGCTGCTTCTCGCCTGGCATGAAGGCGACCTGCTTGCCGGCAATATCGTGGCAATCTGGAAGACCCGGGCAGCCTACCTCTACGGGGCATCATCCGGGGCGAAACGGAACCTCATGCCGACCTATGCCCTGCAATGGGAGGCTGTCCGGCTTGCCAAAGAAGCGGGCTGTACGACCTATGACCTTTTCGGCGTGCCGCCGCAGCCGGATCCTGATCACCCCATGTTCGGGTTGTACCAGTTCAAGACCGGCTTCTCCGACCATGTGGTGGAGAGGTGGGGCTCCTGGGATGCTCCGTTCAGGCCGAGCCTTTATGCAGGGTACCGAGCGGCTGAAGCCCTGCGAATGTTCTATTACAGAAGGTTGAAGAAACGCCTTAAGGCTCGACCTCGAGGAAACGACGTATAGATCGGCAAGCCGCGCTTGACCGTATTCATCCATTTCAGTAAAATCATTACTAATACTATCGAAATGGTAGTAAATACAGTTTTATTATAGGAGAACCGCATGAGCGAGGAAAAGACACTGAAATTCGAGACGCTGGCCCTTCATGGCGGTCAGCAGGTGGATGCCACCACTTCACGAGGCGTACCCATTTATCGCACGAGCTCGTACGTATTTGAGTCAACGGAAAAGGCGGCGAACCTGTTCGCCCTCAAGGAGCTGGGTAATATCTACACCCGGCTCGGCGGCCCGACGCAGGACGTGCTGGAACAGCGGGTAACCCTGCTGGAAGGGGGAGCCGCTTCCGTGGCTGCTGCTTCAGGAACAGCGGCGATCTTCAATTCCCTTATCACCCTGGCCCAGGCGGGCGATGAAATCGTGTCGGCGAACAACCTCTATGGCGGGACCTACACGATGTTTGACGCGATTCTGCCCCAGTTCGGCATCACGACGAGATTCGTGAAGTACGACGATCTGAAGGGCTTCGAGAAGGCGATCTCGCCCAAGACGCGCGCGCTGTTCATTGAAACCATTGGAAACCCGGCCCTCGACTTCGCCGACGTGGGGGAAATCGCGAAGATCGCGCACAAGCACGGGCTGCCGCTCATCGTGGATGCCACCTTCACCACGCCGTATCTGCTCCGGTCCATCGAACATGGCGCGGACGTCGTGGTAAACTCTCTCACCAAGTGGCTGGGCGGACACGGCACCGCGATCGGCGGCATCACCACGGACGCGGGCACGTTCGACTGGAAGGACCAGAAGTTCAAGCTTTTCAACGATCCCGATCCCAACTACCATGGCCTGAAGTGGGCCCACGACCTGCCGGCCGCGCTTGCTCCCATAGCGTTTGCGATGCGCTTGCGCACGGTGCCGCTGCGCAACCTTGGCGCATGCCTTTCCCCCGATAATGCGTGGATCTTCCTCCAGGGCATCGAGACCCTTCCCCTGCGCATGGAAAAGCATTCGATCAATGCGCTGGCGATCGCGCAATGGCTTTCAAAGCATCCCAAGGTGGCATGGATCCGTTATCCCGGCCTCCCCAATGACCCGACCTACCCGGTGGCCAGCAGGTATCTGAAGAAGGGGTTCGGCGGCATGGTGGTGTTCGGCCCCAAGGGCGGAAAGGCCGCGGGGGAGAAGTTCATCAACAGCCTCAAGCTCGTCTCCCATCTTGCCAATGTGGGAGATGCAAAGAGCCTCGCACTGCATCCTGCTAGCACCTCGCATTCCCAGCTCACCGAGCAGCAGCAGCGGGACGGCGGGCTCTCCCCCGAGCTCGTCCGTCTCTCCATTGGTCTTGAGCACCTGGATGATATCAAGGACGATATCGACCAGGCATTGAGCCGGATCTGAGGAGGCAGGAGGCATGAATATAAAATCGAGCATACTCGATCTGGTCGGTAATACCCCGCTCGTGCGCTTGAACAGGGTCACCGAGGGCGCAAAGGCTGAGGTGGTGGTGAAACTGGAATCACGCAACCCCCTCTCCAGCGTCAAGGACAGGATCGCCCTCGCGATGATCGAAGACGCGGAGAAGCGGGGGCTTCTCAAGAAGGGAAGCGTCATCGTGGAGCCGACCAGCGGCAACACGGGGATCGGCCTGGCGTACGTCGCGGCTGTCAAGGGATACCGCTGCATCATTACAATGCCCGAGAGCTTCAGCATGGAGCGCAGGAAGCTGCTGAAGGTGTTCGGCGCGGAGCTGGTATTGACCCCCGCGCCCCAGGGCATGAAGGGCGCGATTGAGAAGGCGAAGGAGATCCTCGACTCCACTCCGAACGCTTTCATGCCGCAGCAGTTCGAGAACCCGGCCAACCCGGAGATCCATCGCAAGACCACGGCGGAGGAGATCTGGAAGGATACCGATGGCAAGGTGGACATCCTCGTGGCGGGCGTTGGCACGGGCGGGACCATCACGGGCGTGGCGGAGTTCATCAAGAAGCGGAAGCCCGGCTTCAGGGTGATCGCCGTGGAGCCGTTCAAGTCGCCGCTCCTCACGGGCGACGGCCCGCACACTCCGCACAAGATCCAGGGCATCAGCCCCGGCTTCATCCCCGGCGTGCTCAGACGCGAGTTGATCGACGAGGTGATCAAGATCCAGGAAGAGGACGCGGGCGCCACGGCGCGCAGGCTGGCAAAGGAGGAGGGGCTGCTGGTGGGCATATCCGCGGGAGCCGCGGCGTGGGCCGCCCTGCAGGCGGCAAAGCGGCCCGAGAACGCGGGCAAGCTCATTGTCGCCGTGCTCCCCGATTCGGGGGAACGCTACCTCAGCACCTGGCTCTTCGAGGACGTCTGAGGCATGTCCCTGCAGATGTCGACACGGAGCCGCTATGGCCTTCGGCTCATGGTGGACCTTGCATTGAACTACGGGAATGGAAGCAGCCTGCTAAAAGATGTGGCCCGGCAGGAGGAGATCTCGGAGAAATATCTGGGCCAGATCATCATTCCCCTCAAGTCATCCGGTCTCATCATCTCCCACCGCGGGGCGCACGGCGGTTATTCCCTTGCGCGCCCGCCCGGGGATATAACCGTGAAGGACGTGGTGGAGGCGATCGAAGGAGTGATCGCGCCCGTGCCGTGCGTCGATCCCTCGGCCGGCGCGGGCCCCGGAGAATGCGGAGGCAACCCCGCCGGATGCGGGCGGGCCACCAGCTGCGTGGCCATCCGGGTCTGGAAGAGGCTGCGCGAGGATATCGTTCACTCTCTCTCCTCCTTCACGCTCGCCGCTCTGGCCCAGCAGGCAAGAGAGCTCGGCCAGCCTGCGGAGAACTACGTCATCTAAAGGAGGGATCGCGCGTGGGGAAGCGCGTTGTGGTGGGCATGAGCGGCGGCGTTGATTCTTCGGTTGCCGCGCTTCTGCTGCGCGACATGGGGTACGAGACCCGGGGCGTCACCATGTCGATCTATTCAGGCGGGCCCGCGGAGGGGCCGACGGTGGATTCCTGCTACGGCCCGGGCGAGCAGGGGGACATCGAGGAGGCGGCGCGCGTCTGCGCGTGGCTGGGTATTCCGCACACGGTGGTGGACCTCAGCAAAGAGTATCGCGGCCTGGTGCTCGACTACGCCCGGGATGAGTATCTTGCCGGCCGCACGCCCAACCCCTGCGTCCTGTGCAATCAACGCGTGAAATTCGGCCTCCTGTTGTCCAAGCTTGCATCGACTCGCGGCATTCATTTTGACTTCTTTGCCACGGGCCATTACTGCAGGGTCGCGCGCATGCCGGACACGGGACGCTACGCCCTGCGCACGGCAGCGCATGCCGCCAAGGACCAGTCCTATTTTCTATGCATGCTCAGCCAGGAGCAGCTCAGCCGCGTGATCTTCCCGCTGGGGGACCTCTCCAAGCCCGAGGTCCGGGAGACGGCGCGCGCGGCCGGCCTCTCCAGCCACGACCGGCCCGAGAGCCAGGATTTTGCCTCGGGCGGCTACAGGGCCGTGGTTCAGGCCGCGGAGAAGCCAGGCGCCATCATTGACCTGCAGGGCAGGGTCATCGGAGAGCACAAGGGAATATGGGGGTATACGGTGGGACAGCGGAAGGGCCTCGGCGTGGGCGGGGGAGATCCGTTGTACGTCACGCGCATCGATGCCGCAGCCAACACCATTGTCGCAGGACCAGAGTCCTCCCTGTACAGGCGCGAGCTTGTTGCCCGCAACGTGAATTGGGCAAGCATTGAAGAGCCTGCTGAGCCGCTGCGGCTGGAAGTGAAGATACGTTACCGCAGCCCCAGCGCGTCGGCCGTCGTGGCGCCTCTTGGGCACGGGAGCGCGCGGGTCACCTTTGAGGAGCCGCAGCGCGCCATCGCCCTGGGCCAGTGGGCGGTTTTCTATGATGGCGACATACTCGCGGGCGCCGGGGTGATAGCGGAGTAACGCCGCGTGCCGCGGAGTGCAGCCGATGGACAGACGGCAGCGGGCCAGCTACACTGCGCGCAGGGAGGAGCGCATGGCCGAAAAACAGCTTCCCATTACCCGGGAAAAGCTGCAGGAGATCCTTGGTTTATATCCCACCCCGTTTCATCTCTATGATGAAAAAGGGATCAGGGAGAACGCGCGCGCCCTGAAGAAGGCGTTTGCCTGGTCGGACGGCTTCAGCGAGCATTTCGCGGTCAAGGCCTGCCCGAATCCGCATATCCTTGCCATCATGAAGGAGGAGGGGTTTGGCACGGACTGCAGCTCCCTGCCCGAGCTGGTCATGTCCGAGCGCGTGGGAATCACGGGTGAGCGGATCATGTTCACGTCGAATGACACCCCCTCGGCGGAGTACGTGAAGGCGAAGCAGCTCGGGGCCATCATCAACCTGGACGACATCACCCACATCGATTTTCTCCAGAAGCACGCGGGCCTGCCCGAGCTCATCTCCTTCCGCTACAACCCCGGTCCGCTGCGCGAAGGCAACGTGATCATCGGCAAGCCCGAGCAGGCAAAGTACGGCTTCACCCGGGAGCAGCTCTTTGAGGGATACAGGATCGCCAGAGATCGCGGGGTCAAGCGCTTCGGCCTGCACGCCATGATCGTTTCAAACGAGCTGAACATCGACTTTCACCTGGAAACGGCGCGCATGCTCTTTGACCTGATGGCGGACATCTCCAAGCAGGTGGGCATCCGGTTCGAGTTCGTAAACCTCGGGGGAGGGTTCGGCATTCCCTACCAGCCCGAGCAGACCGCCATCGACTGGCAGCTTCTTGGCGCGGGTGTGCGCGATGTCTATGAAACCAGGGTAAGAGCCAGGGGCTTGCATCCGCTGCGGCTTCGCATGGAAAGCGGCCGGGCGATCATGGGTCCCTACGGATGGCTGGTGAGCCGCGTCCTTCACCTGAAACACACGTACAAAGACTACGTCGGACTGGATGCCTCCATGGCCAACCTCATGCGGCCCGCCCTGTACGGCGCGTATCATCACATCACGGTCATGGGCAAGGAGAACGCCCCCGCGGACCAGGTGTACGACGTGACGGGATCGCTGTGCGAGAACAACGACAAGTTCGCCATTGACAGGAAGCTGCCAAGGATCGACGAGGGCGACGTCGTCGTGATTCACGACACCGGCGCGCATGGATCCGCGATGGGCTTCAATTACAATGGAAAGCTGCGTTCCGCCGAGCTTCTGCTGAAGCCGGACGGATCGGTGCGGAAGATCCGGCGCGCGGAGACGATCGACGATTACTTCGCCACGCTGGAGTTCCCCGGTTCCTGATCCCCATGGAAGCGCCGCGGCCATTCATTCCCGGTCTGGTGCTGGGACGCGCGTTCTTCCATGACGTCGCGCAAGGGATCGTGGAGAGCGTCGTGCCTCCGGACGCGTACGCGGCGGCTTTCATGGGCCACGGCTCGGACGTGCTGGGCTATGACTCGGAGCGCTCCACCGATCATAACTGGGGCCCCCGGTTTCAGCTCTTTCTTTCCGATGATCTGCATGCCGCCAGGGCGGAAGCCCTGGATGCGGAGCTGACAAAGCGCCTTCCCCACGCCTTCCACGGTTACCCCGTCAGCTTCTCGGATCCGGACCCGCAGGACAACGGGACCCAGGTCCCCGTTCCTTCAGATGAGGGGCCCGTGCATCACCTGGTGGAGATCACAACGATCAAACGCTACCTCGAACGCCATCTGGGCAGGGATGTCCGTGACGGCATCGGCGTCATGGACTGGCTCACCTTTCCCGAGCAGAGGCTCATCGAGCTGACGTCCGGTGAGGTGTTCCACGATCCGCGGCAAGAGCTTGCCCGGCTGCGGGAAACGCTCGGGGCGTATCCCCGCGACGTGTGGCTGTACAAGATGGCGTGCCAGTGGCAGAGGCTGTCGCAGGAGGAGGCGTTCGTGGGCAGGTGCGCCGAGGCGGGCGACATGCTGGGCGTGAAGATCACGTCAAGCCGGATCGTGCGCGACCTCATGAGGCTGTGCTTCCTCATGGAAAGGAGGCTCGCGCCGTACGACAAGTGGCTGGGCACGGCGTTCGCCCGGCTGCACTGCAGCGCCGCGGTTGCGCCGCATCTTAAGGGCGCGCTCATGGGCGCAACGTATGCCGTTATCGAAGAAAACCTGGCTGAGCTCTACAGGATCATCGCGGGGATGCACAATGCGCTCGGCGTCACGGGACCCCTGGACGCGTCGCCGCGGCACTTTTTCGGCCGTCCCTACCTGGTGATCCGGGCAGAGAGGTTCGCGAACGCTCTTCTGCGCGCGATTGAATGCGACGATCTGCGTCTGCTCGCCGTGCGCATGGGCGCCATCGACCAGTTCGTCGATTGCACGGATTACCTGGATACCGTGGGCATGTACGCAAAAACCCGGGAGCTTTACCGACAGGGGTGATTGTCCGCACGCGTGCGCTCCTGCCGAAACGCAAATAGAGAAATTCCGTTCCTTGGCCAGAACGCTTGACAATTAGCCATGTCAGAGTACTCTACGCATCTAAATCCGAAGGAGCAAATCGCGCATGAGCCTGAAGATCATCGGAGAGAAGCTTTCCGCTCTTCCCTGGCAGGACCGGCCAAGCCAGTGCACGTCCCCCCTATGGCGCTATTCTGAAAATCCCATCGTCGGCCGTCACGCAACACCCCAGTCGAACAGCATTTTCAACAGCGCCGTGGTGCCTTTCAAGCAGGGTTTTGCCGGGGTCTTCCGCGTGGACGATACGGCCCGACGGATGAACATCAATCGGGGCATGAGCAGCGACGGAATCCATTGGCAGATCGACCCTGAGCCGATCCGCTTCGTTTCCACCGTTTCCAACCTGCCGGACTCCGAATACAAGTACGATCCCCGGGTTGTATGGCTGGACAAGCACTATTACCTCTTCTGGTGCAATGGCTACCACGGCCCGGGGATCGGGGCTGGGTACACGGACGACTTCCAAACCTTCCACCGGCAGGAGAACATCTTTGCCCCGTACAACCGCAACGGCGTGCCTTTCCCGCGAAAGATCAATGGCAATTTCGCGATTCTTCACCGGCCCAGCGACAACGGCCACACGCAGTTCGGGGATATTTTCTACAGCGAGAGCCCGGACATGACGTACTGGGGCAAGCACCGGTGGGTGATGGGCACCCGGGGAAGCGACAGCGCGTGGCAGAGCACCAAGGTGGGTGCGGGCGCCGTTCCCATTGAGACAAGCGAGGGATGGCTCCTGATCTATCACGGCGTGCTCACCAGCTGCAACGGCTTCGTGTACTCCATGGGAGCGGCCCTGCTGGACCTCGAACAGCCCTGGAAGTTGCGCGCCCGGGGCAGAAACTATTTGCTTTCTCCGCAGACCCCCTATGAGTGCGTCGGCGACGTTCCCAACGTTGCCTTTCCCTGCGCGAGCCTGCAGGATCCCGGCACGGGACGCATCGTGATCTATTACGGGGGCGCGGACACCTGCGTGAACATCGCGTTCGGCATGATCGAAGAGATCATCGATTTCGTGAAATCGGACAGCATCGGTCCGTGATCAATCAGACTCTGTAATAGTGCAGGGACTGCGGCATCCATTTTCGGGAGCTTTTACAGTCCAGCCGCGACCATGTCGCCGATCTGGCTGGTCGAGTAGCCCATCCGGCCCGCTGCCATGCTTTTCATTTTGCTGATGACCGCGATGACTGATCGCTCCACCGCTTCGGCAGCCTTTCCGTGCCCCAGCTGTTCGAGCATCATTGCGCCGGCAAGGATTGCGGCGACGGGATTGATGACGTTCTGGCCCGTGTATTTGGGCGCCGAGCCGCCGATGGGCTCGAACATGGAAACCCCCTGCGGGTTGAGGTTCCCGCCCGCGGCCACGCCCATGCCGCCCTGGATGATGGCGCCGAGGTCGGTGATGATGTCGCCGAACATGTTCTCCGTGACGATGACGTCAAACCACTCGGGGTTCTTCACCATCCACATGGTCGTGGCGTCAACGTGGGCGTAATCCGGGGTGATGTCGGGGTACTCCCTGGCGACTTCCATGAATGTCCGATACCAGAGGTCCTGGGCATACGTAAGGACATTCGTCTTTCCGCAGAGGGTGAGTTTCTTTTTCCTATTCCTCTTCCGGGTCAGCTCGAACGCGAACCGGACGCAGCGTTCCACGCCCTTGCGCGTGCAGACCATCTCCTGGATGGCGACCTCGTCCGGAGTCCCCTTCTTGAGGAACCCGCCTGCTCCGATGTAGAGACCCTCCACGTTCTCCCGTACGATCACGAAGTCGATGTCGTCGGGACCCTTGTTCGCCAGGGGGGTCTCAACGTTCGGATACAGCCGCACCGGCCGCAGGTTGATGTACTGGTCCAGCTCGAAGCGCAGCCGCAGGAGGATGCCCTGCTCCAGGATGCCGGGCTTCACGTCGGGATGCCCGATCGCGCCGAGGTAGATCGCGTCAAACCCGCGCAGCGTCTCCACGGCGCCCTCCGGGAGGGTCTCTCCCGTTTTCAGATAGCGCGCGCCGCCCCAGTCAAAGGCGGTGAAGGCGAGAGAGAGGGAGAACTTCCGCGATGCCTCGGTGAGCACCTTGATGCCTTCACGAACCACCTCGGGGCCCGTTCCGTCGCCGGGGATGACCGCGATACCGCTCATCCGCGTCACATCCCCAGCAATCGTCGCGTCGCAAGCTGGTCGAGACGCGCGATCTGCAGCCCCGCGCCATTCACCTTGTCGTAGTCCGCGACGGCCTTCAGGATCTCCGCGGTGTCCCCCTGGGCGAGCGTCTTCGCGAGCGCCGGTTCCCTGTCCCACAGTCCCGCCGCCATCTTGGAAAGCTCGGGGTCCGCGCCGAGGTCCCGCGCCTTCTTCTCTGCCATGCGGTAGTTCTCCACGTTCAGCCGGATGAAATCCATGCGGATGCGGCTGCTGTTTTCCTTGCCCGGCGCAGTGTCGGTGCGCAGGATGTGGTTGTCGAACTCGATGTGTCCCTGCCATCCCATGCGGTCCAGGAGCCAGAGCACGGCAACCATCGACTTCACGCCGTCCATGCCGACGAGTATGGGATTGTCATTGTCGAACTGGCATGGCTTCTGGTTGCCCACGTGCAGGAAGAAAAGCTTCTGCGCATGCACGGCCATGGCCACGGCAACCTCGGCGCTGAGGCCCGTCATGCCCTCGTGCTGGAGGACCTCGGGATTGACCGCCCAGAAGGAGGGATCGTTCAGCATGGCGATAAGGCCCAGCGCGTGCCCCGTGGTGGGAACGTACATCTCCCCGCGCGGCTCGTTGGGCTTTGGCTCGATGGTCCCGTGCCTGACCGTGCCGTTCTGCTCCTTGGCGTAGCGCTCGGCCAGGTTCAACCCCTCGATGAGGTAGCGGAAGTTCCTCTCCCAGGGAACGGCGAACTGGCACTCAAATCCATCACGCGCCACCCAGTAGGTGAGGTATTCGGCCCCAAGGTAATTCCCGATCCGAATCGTCCGCATGACCTTGCGCGCGGCGAGCAGCCTTACCTCCGGGTTGGGATTGGTAAGACCGCCGTTGCGGAAGACCGGGTTCCCATGCAGGCTGCAGGTGACCATCGCCATCTTCAGCTCCGCCGCTTCCAGCTTCTCCTTGATTGTCCGCAGGGTGAGGGAGGCGGGGCTGGAGGGGTCCCTGTCGTCCTCCAGGTTGTGCGGGTCCCAGGCCACCAGGTCGTCGTCGTGCGCGGAGGTGAAATCAATGAGCTTCTCCGCGCGCGCCTTGCAGAGCAGATCGCACGTCTCCACCGACGTCATGCGGTCCATGACCGAGGGACCGAACGGATCTCCCACGGGATTTGCCACGCACCAGAATGGCATGGACAGCTTTCGGTTCTTCATCGGGTTCTCTCTCCTTCCGTGTCTGGGGGCTCGCATGCCGCGCACTTGTTCGAGTCATGGGAGAACACGCGCGTCATGCTGAGGCGTTTTCCGCATTGCACGCAGCGCAGACGGTAGGGAAGCATCAGCTTGCGCTGCCAGAACACAACCGCGGCGGCCAGCGCCGCGACCGCCACCAGATAGATGTCATTGATTCCGTATCGGGCAAAGAGCCACGCGGCGACCCACGCCGCAATGATGACCATGGTGAGGGAAAGCGTGGCGATTCTTTTATGCGTGGCTGCGCCCTTGAATCGTCTCTGGTAGAGGTGGAACGCCCAGAGCGCAACCATGGGGATCAGGAGAACCTTCAAGAGAAGCGCGGATACGGCGGTGTGTCCCACATGTTCTCCTTGATTATGCGTAGTGTAGACGCGGGCGCGCACAGGGTCAACTGGCGCGGAGAGACGCGTGCCGTCGTCGCGCAGAGCCCGCTGGCTGCGGATCCGGATTGCATTTGCTTTCGCTCGGCAGGGGTTGTATTATCGCATTGCGGCCGCAGGCCGCATATTCATGCATTGCGGCCGCAGGCCGCATAGTATCGCATTACGGCCGCAGGCCGCAATGCGGCTGGCTTTCCGCCAGCCATGGGGAGGTGCGTATGGCAGTGCATCTATATCTCTCCACTATACCTGAGGCGCTCATCGCATCCATGCTGACGCCTTTGGACTTCGGCGCCTATTACGCGGTGGGCACGGAGAAGAAATCGCGGGGGCAGGCGCAATACTTCAGCGTGGATCGGGGGTTCTCGAGCGACTATTTCCCCCTGTCGGAGATCGACAGCCGCTGCGTCCCCCATGCCAATGGCGAACCCAAGCATTCAGTGTACCTGGCCATCTACAGGGTCCTCGAGCACGTACCGCTCAGTGCTATCGGCAGCCTCTACCTTGCCACCCGGGACGGCCGGGTGCTGGAGATCCCTCCCTCAAAGGATTTGCCGAAGTTCCCGAAAGCTTTCCGGATGTACCAGGAGATATGCCCCGTTGCGCCCAGGGTTGTGAGCACGCTGGATCCAAGAGAGTTCTGCTCCTTCATGACGGATTCCCAGCGCAGCATCCACGTTCCCAAGATCTTATTCGCCGAATTCAGGCTTGGCGAGCTTGCCGAGAACCCCGAAACAGGCAGCGTCCGCGACCTGCCGTATCCCAACATCGAGCATCTGCGCTCATGCATCGCGGAGCTGAAAAAGGACCCGCACAAGGGGACAAAGACGGTGGACCGCATGGCGCCGCTGGAGTTCCCCTACCGGATGGTGGAAACCGGGTTCTTCCTCGGCGACGCCAAGGGCATGCTCTACTATCCGATGCCCACCGAGCGTGAGCTGCAGACCACCCACTACGTCTGGTGGAGATCCGCGCTCGGATAGCCAGAGCAGAGAGCGACAGGAGGCCGCCCATGAGAGAGGAGCTGGCCCTCCACGGCGGGCCAAAGACCGCGATCGTGCCCTTTCCCCCGTGGCCTCTGTTTGCCGAGAGGACCTTAACCGACATCCTCGAACCCTTGAAGAGCGGCCGTGTGGCTTCATGGTCGGGAACGAAAGGCGCGGAGTTCGAGGCGCGCTGGGCTTCCTGGACCGGCGCTCCCCACGCCGTCTCCTGCTCCAGCGGGACAGCGGCGCTGCATATTGCGCTCATTGCGCTGGGCATCCGGCCCGGGGACGAGGTGATCGTGCCCTCCCACACATTCGTCTCCACCTCCCTTGCCGTGATCCACGCCGGCGCCGTTCCCGTGTTCTGCGATTCATCCGACGACCAGACCATCGATCCCCGGTCCATCGAGCCGCTGGTGACCAGCCGGACACGGGCGGTGATCGTCGTTCACCTCTACGGCATCGTATGCGACATGGACAGGATCGCGCCGATCGCGCGCCGGCACGGACTCAAGGTGGTGGAGGATTGCGCGCAATGCATAGGCGGTGAGATCCGCGGCAGGAAGGCGGGAACCTTCGGGGATGCCGGATGCTTCAGCTTTTCCATGAGCAAGCACATCTCCACGGGCGGCGAGGGCGGCATGGTGGTGACCGCTGACGAAGAAGTCGCTCGTGCCTGCAGGTCGCTTCGCGACTACGGCCGGGAACAGGAGGGACCCGGCAGGGCTTCCCACGTGCGCATCGGGTTCAACTACAGGCTTACGGAGATGCAGTCGATCATCGGCCTGAACGAGCTCGCGCGCCTGGATTCGTGGAACCTCCCGCGGCGCACCGGCTATGCGAAAATCTACGATCACGCATTTTCACAGCTTTATGGGATCCGCGCGCTTCCCTGCAACTCCCCCGAGCGGCGCAATGCCTACTGGAAGTATCCCCTTCAGCTCGATCTGGAGAAACTCGCCTGCGGGGGAGAGGAGATCCGCGCGGCTCTGGCGGCGGAAGGCATCCCTGATGCCGGTGGTCTCTGGCCCGAGACGTACGAGGAGCCGGTATTTCGAGACGGCGCGGGCATACGATGCCCCAACGCGGAAGCTGTGAGAAACAGGACCGTCGTGTTTGCTCTGCCGCCCACGTGGGAGCGTTCGCACATCGAAACGTGCGCGGCGGCGATGAAAAAGGTCCTGCGCGCCTACAGGAGATAATTGAGGTTGTCCGGCAACCTACCGCAGGCGAGCGCCGCTGTCAGCCCTCACCCTTTACCCGAAGCAGCTCCGTCAGGTACTTTCGGTACAGCTCCTCCCGTTTCTTCAGCATGTCGAAGGGCACCTCGTACGCTTTTTCGATGGTTTCGCGAGTGAAAATCTCCGTTGTCGCGCCCAGACGCGGAATTCCCTGCTTGGAGAACAGGAGTATGAAGTCTGAGTATTTCCGCGATATGTCAAGCTCGTGCACTGAATAGTAGAGGCTCACGCCTCCCTGCCGCGCACTGCGAGCAAGGAAGTCCATGGCTTTCAGCTTCTGCCTGTCTTCCAGGGCAAAGATGGGCTCATCCATGGCGAGCAGGGGAGAGCCGTAGAGCAGACTGAAGGCGAGAATGGTGCGCTGCAGCTCGCCCTTGCTCACCTCCTGCGTGCGGCGTTCAAGAAGCGGCGCCAGCTCGAAGACATCGATGAGCTCTGCGATTGTCTCCTTTTTGCTGCCGCGCAGCAGCCCGTTTTCATAGACGAACGCGAGGAGCCGGCCGACCGGCTCCTCGGTATCGAACTCCATGTTCTGATAGATGAAGGATACGAGATTTTGCCGCTCTGATTCGTCCCGCAGATCCCGCGTGTCCTTCCCGCGAATCAGCACGCGGCCGTCCGTGGGAAGCAGCCGGCCCGATGCAAGCAGCAGGAGGGTGGACTTGCCCGTCCCATTCTGGCCGACCAGCGATATAATGCCGGCAGGCAGCTCCAGATCAAGTTCTGTAAAAATGTCACTTTCAGTCTCCGGGTAGCGGAAAGAGACGCGGTCGAAGACGATCTCGGTCTCCATGACCCCCAATGGTAGCACGCTGATGAGTCAGGGACAATCTGTACAGGCGCGGCCTTGATCGGCTAACCTTCGTGCATGAACATCAGGGGGGTGGAGATAGAACCCGTCTGCGTGGCGCCCGAGGACGCGGGAGCGGAGTTCGTGTTTCTTGGAACGACGGGCGCGCTCACCCAAGGCGCTGACGAGCATTCCCTCCGCGCGGCTTACGCAAAGGGAATTGCGGCGGCGATGGACCGGCACGCGGCCTCCATTGCACTGCCGGTCATGGGAATCTTGAGCGGCCTTACGCCCGTCATGGCGGGCAAGATCATGGTTCAGGAAGCCATCCGGGTCGCGCGTGCAGGGGGCGCGGGCCTGAAAAAGATTTCACTCTGCTGTCCTGACCGGGATGCATGGGACGCTTTTTCCCATGCCGTCAACGGATATCTGAAGCATCTCCTGGATGTGCTTATTTGGGGCCCATTCGTAACGGTGGATGCCATCATCGAGATCCCCAGCGGGATCGTTCTGGTGAAGAGGAGCAATCCTCCGCTTGGCTTTGCTCTTCCCGGCGGCTTTGTGGATTATGGGGAAAGTCTGGAAGAAGCGGTCCGCCGCGAAGCGCGCGAGGAGACCGAGCTCGACCTCCTGGAGCCCCGGCAGTTCCACACGTATTCGGATCCTTCACGCGATCCCCGTTTTCACACCATCACCACGGTCTTCAGCGCTCGGGCGGTGGGCGAGCCGCGGGCGGGCGACGACGCGGCTGATGTGCGCGTGGTCAGGCTGGAAGAGATCGACAAACTCGTGTTCGCATTTGATCACAAGCAGGTGCTGGTGGAGTGGAGGGATCGCCAGTTCACATAGCCCAATTATCACAATCCATGGCAGGAATACAAACAGCTGAATAGTGATATAATCTAGTCAAGTCGATGAAGGCAGGAAGCACCATGGAAAACTCCCGGGATAGAATTATATTTCTCTCCGTCGCCTTTTTTCTATTCCCATTGTTGCTGTCGTTCGGCCAGTCAGCAACACAAGGAATTGCGGGAAAAACGCAGGTCATCGCTCAAGTCCCCTCGCCACTCTCACTCGAGGTCAACCCGATCTTTGATATCCCTCTTGGTGATTCCGCCAGCTACTTCAACTATGGCGGCGGGGCGGACATCGGTGTGAGCTATCAGTTCCCGGAGAGCATCTTCTACGCGCTTGGCGGGCTGGAATACTCATACATGCCGGATCAGGCATTGGATAGTCTTTCGCTTGCTGCTGTGAGGATAGGGGCGGGCATCCGCATCCCCTTTGCCTCATGGCTTGCGGTCTTGGGCTATGCCGCAGGCGGATACTATTTTGGCACCTTCAATGACTTCTCCGGCTCAAGCGCGAATCCATACTTCGCCGGGGGCTTGGCGCTGCAATTCTCCCTGAGTCCAGGTTTCCGTCTGGGAGTTGGGGCGCAGTACAAATACTATATGGGAACCTACCAGGGGGTGGGCGCGACGCTCAGCACGAGTATTGCGCTGGGCAACCTGGGAGGCAGCGTCATCGTGCCTTCTCTAGATTTGCGCCCGGCCTTCCCGGTTTTTTTCAAGTACTACGACAACCACCCGATCGGAAGCATCGAAATAAAAAGCAATCTTAAAGTGCCGGCCACCAACCTGAGGGCCCAAGTCTATATCAAGCAGTACATGGACGCGCCCAAGAAAGTGGAGGTAGCCGGCACGCTGGCCCCGGGGGCAAGCCGCAAGATCGATTTGTACGCGCTTTTCACCGACAAGGTGCTCGACATCACGGAAGGGACAAAGGTCGCGGCGGAGATATCGGTCAGTTATGTGATCGACGGGCAGACGTACGAAGACAAGAACGTTGAGACTTTCACGCTCCTGGGTCGAAACGCAATGACCTGGGATGACAATCGAAAAGCAGCAGCGTATGTGACCGCCAAGGATCCGCAGGTGCTCGCTTTTGCCAGAGGGGTCACAAGCTACGTGCACAGCAAGGAGAACCGCTCTATAAACGAGAATCTACAGGCTGCAATTGCTCTTCACGAGGCCCTTGATCTTTATGGTCTGAACTACACCCGCAACCCGGTCACCCCCTACGATGAAGCCTCGAAAGACAAGACGGTGATCGACTTTCTGCAATTCCCGACCGAGACCCTCAAGTACAAGGCGGGAGACTGCAGCGACATCTCCATCCTCTATGCAGCGCTGCTGCAGGCGGTGGGGATCGATGCCGCGTTTATCACCATCCCGGGGCACATCTTTGTCGCGGTGAATACGGGGGTGTCTCCGGAGAAGGCCGCAGCTGCGCTTCTTTCCGACGCTCAGTTCATACCCTACAACGGCAAGGCGTGGATTCCCGTTGAGATCACCATGCGCCACCAGGGGTTCCTGAAGGCATGGGAGACGGGGTCCAAGGAGTGGAAAGAGAACAACACCCAGGGGCAGGCGGGCTTCTACCCCGTGCAGGATGCGTGGAAATCCTACCAACCTGTAGGGCTGCCGGGAGCCGAGCCCGAGGTAGCGGTACCGGCTGGGGAGCAGGTGCTGGCCAGTTACATGGGTGAAGCGCAGAAGTACATCGACGCGGCACTATCGGCTCAAGTGGCGAAGCTCCAGGAGCAGGTGAAGAGCACGGGGAGCCTTGTGGCGATGAACAACCTAGGAGTGCTGTATGCCAAGTTCGGGCAGACGGACAAGGCAGAGGCTCAATTCAAGGCAATAATCGCAAAGAAGGGTTATCTTCCCGCGATTTTGAATCTTGGGAACCTCTACTACACCAAGGGTGACTGCAAGAGAGCGCGTGATTATTACACGCAGGCGAGCGAGATCGATCCGCAGAATCCACGGGTGCTTCTCGACCTTGCGCGGGCGAACCAGGAATTACAAAACTATGACGATGCAAAGATGTACTTCGACAGGCTGAAACAAGTAGATCCCAACCTTGCGGATCAGTTTGCGTTCCTGGGCCAGGGCAAAGACTCCGGGGCACGGGCGGCGGACGTTGAAAGCCAGCGGCGCGCAGTGCTCTGGGAAGGGGAGCAGGAGCGATGATGTTGATGCACTGTCGGGAGCAGCGCTCAGCGAGAGGAAGAAATCTATGCGGATAAAAACGGGAGTACCCTTTGTATGCGGAGCGCTGTTCGCCGTCACGCTTCTTGTTGGATGTCCCTTCTCCGCGGACACGCCGCTACTGCAGAAAGTGAAAGAGAATGTCACCGCATTCAAACAGGCTCAGCAGGGCACGCCTCACATCGTCGTGGAATATGGTGCAATCATTGTTGATGCAAGCCACCCCTGCGACGTCGGGAGCACGGTGGCGCCCACCGACAAGGCATGTGTGTTCACAATCGAAAACACTGGCACTGGCAACCTGACGTTGACCGGCAGCCAGAAAGTTGTCATCGGGGGAACGGACGCCGCGGCATTCTCACAGACATCCCCGCCGGCCACCTCGGTTATACCCGCAAACGGCACCACGACATTCACCCTCACCCTCTCCGGCTCTTCTGCGGTCGGCTCCAAGATGGCAACGGTAACGATAGCGAGCGACGACAAGGATCAGGGGACATACACCTTCACGCTGACAGGGAGCGTGACCGCGACACCGGTGCCGGATATGGCGGTGCGGGAGGGAAGCACATCGCTTCCCAACGGTACGGGAAGCTACACCTACGCAAAGGCGGTACAGGGCGGAACAGAGGATGTGATCTTCACGATTGAGAACCATGGGACGGCGGACCTGCACCTGGACGCCACGCCGATCACGATTGACGGCACCGACTCCGGGATGTTTAGCATTTTTTTAGCTCCTTCATCGACCACGGTCGCCGCAGGCGTGAGCGCGACATTCACAATACAGTTTGCGCCGACGAGCCCAGGGGTGAAGACTGCGAATATCAACCTCCACAGCGACGATTCCGCGCAGGATCCGTATACCTTTATTGTCACCGCAACGCTGAGCCCCGACATGCATGTGCTGGGCCCGGCGAGCACGGAGATTCCCAAAGGTACAGGGAGCTACACCTTTGCCAGCACGGCTTACGGGCAACACACCGATGTTACTGTCACGATTCATAATGCAGGCAGGGCCAATCTTGACCTGACAGGCAGTCCATTGGTGACGATTATTGGAAGTGGAGGCTCATCCTTCAGCGTTACGACGCCGCCGTCAACGCCAGTAGCCCCTGGGGCATCGACGGCTTTCTCCATACGATTCCAACCGATAGGCCCGGGTTCTCCAGCGGCGACAATATCCATCATCAATAGCGATAGCACAAATAGTCCCTATGTTTTTACGCTATCAGGCAGTTGCAGTCTTTCAACATCAACCAACATGCTCGCTGGGGGTGGTCAGCATTCGCTGGCAAGAGATAGAAGCGGTCTCGTCAAAGCATGGGGATGGAACGCAGGTCAATTGGGTGACGGAACCACCACCGATCGTTATTATCCGGTGCAGGCGCTTAGTGTCACCGGAATAGTCGCTGTCTCTGCAGGATGGTATCACTCGGTCGCGCTCCGCAATGATGGAACCGTATGGGCATGGGGCGTAAATGATGATGGGGAGTTGGGCGACGGAACGTATACCACTCGGCTATCGCCTATTCAAGTTCCTGGCCTCAGCGGAATTGTGGCCATCGCAGCTGGTGAGTTCCATACACTTGCGCTCAAAAGCGATGGAACCGTATGGGCATGGGGAAGAAATAACTGCGGCCAATTGGGTAACGGAACAAAGACCAAAAGTCCTTTGCCAGTTCAGGTTCAGACGCCAGGTGGCGTAACCGCAATCAGCGCGGGATACTATTTCTCGACTGCGCTCTGCGCCGGGACGGTCTATGCATGGGGGGACAACTCATCCGGGCAGCTGGGGGACGGAACAATAAACGAGCACGATACTCCTCTTCCTGTTTCGGGGTTATCAAATGTCGCGGACGTAAAAGCTGGGGGCTATTTCTGCATAGCTCTTACTGGCAATAAAACTGTCACTGCATGGGGAGGCATCAGTGGCAGTGGCAGAACCCCGGCCCAAGTCACCGGACTGGCAAATGTTGTCCAGATTGCAGCGAGCAGCTCGAGCGGTCACGCTGGAGCACTGTTGAATGACGGGTCGATTGTTATGTGGGGCAGCAATAATTGTGGGCAATTGGGCAACAACTCTACGACCAGCAGCCCAACGCCTATAGCGATCTCGGGACTTGGGACAGTTGTCGAGATTGCAGTCGGTGGGGTCCAAACGCTCGTGCTTACCTCAGCGGGAACACTCTGGGCTTGGGGATCGAATTCAAATGGGCAATTGGGCGATCTGACAACGGTAGACAAACACACGCCAATAGCTGTCGCAGGACTCGTCGGTGTTTCTGTCATGAGCGTGGGCACTCAGCACACCTCCGCAATCAGCGGAGGCTCCGTGTGGTCCTGGGGCGACAATAGCTACGGGAAGCTCGGTGATGGCACCACAGTAGAACGCCTCTCGCCCGTACGTATAGGCGATCTGAGTAATGCAGCCAAATTATCCCTGGGAGGAGGCTTTTCTTTAGCCTTGGCGAATGACGGTACTGTTTACAGCTGGGGCTACAATACGTACGGCCAACTTGGCAATGCAACAGCAGTCGATAGCCATACTCCGGTTCATGTCTCCCTGCTTTCAGGCATTACAGCCGTTTCAGCCGGTTATCGCCACTCACTTGCGATTGGGTCTGGCGGCACAGTATGGTCATGGGGCTGGAACAGCTATGGTCAACTGGGCAACGGTGACACGTTGTATGCTGATCAGCATAGCCCTGTTCAAATTTCCGGATTAAGCAACATAATTCAAGTTGCCGCAGGGTATGCTCACTCCTTAGCGCTCCAGAATGATGGTACTGTATGGTCCTGGGGATGGAACTACTACGGGCAATGCGGCAATAGTGGAAGTATTACTCCATTGAAGATACCTGGCCTTTCAAACATCACAGCGATAGCCGCAGGGAATGACTATTCGATGGCTCTTACGAGCTCCGGCACGGTTTACGCGTGGGGGGATAATGCCTTCGGCCAGTTAGGGGATGGCAGCACCACAAGTCGCAGCTCGCCGGCCGCGGTTTCCGGATTGAGTTCGGTTACAGCAATCGATGCAGGTTGGTATCACTCTGTCGCTCTTACAAGCGGTAAGACGGTTTTTGCCTGGGGGTTGAACTCGAGCGGCGCAGTCGGAGATAACTCAACTGTGGACCGTCATTCGCCTGTACAGGTTATTGGCTTGACCAGCGTTGTGTCAATTGGAGCAGGTGCGAATTACGCTGCTGCACTGCAGACCGATGGGACTATTTGGTCATGGGGTGACAATTTCTACGGGGAGGACGGGGATGGGACAACATCGACGCATTTAGTGCCTGTGCTCAGTGGGGGACTCCAACTTCTTCAATAAGGATGGCAAGGAGCCAAGGGACTCGCTGTCGCCTCCGCATACCGCACCGGGATTTGGCTTGAGCACAGGCCGCAGTGGGTTCCGTAAACCTCAGCCGAGGGACACGCTCAAGACCGCTTGACGGGCCAGCTACCCCACTCCACAATGCTGGGCAAGGCCATCGGTTACACCGTCGGGCAGGGGCTTGTGGAGATAGTTCCTTCGGACAGCCGGGGAGATGGGACTACAACGAATAGATCCACGCCCGTGCTGGATAAATTCCCGTTTCGAATTGAGCCGAGGCAATGCAGAAAATGAACAGGACCCCCTAACGAATAATGCGATCGCCTTCACCCTACCAGCCGTAGATCTCCTTCAATGCGTCAGCCAGCGCATTCAGATCTTTCATGGAATTGTAGATGTGCGTGGCCACGCGCATCCTGCCCCCGGCGCTGTTGGCGCCGGCAGGGACCACGATCCTGCGCGCCCGAAACACCGCGTTCATCTTCTGATCGTCCTCCACCGGCGGCAGGGAGAAAGAGGCCATGGAGCCGCACATGGCCGGGTCCCTGGGCGTGCGGAGCTTCACGCCGGGAAGGCTGGTGAACAGGTCCTTGCCCGCTTCCGACAGCTCACGGCCCCGGGCCTCGATCCGGTCCTTGCCAATTGAGAGATGGAAGTCAACGGCCTCTCCGACGGCATTGGAGAGGGCGGTGTTGTGGATGCCGGGAGTATCGAAATTGCCCTCAAAGGTCTCCGGTTTGTCCTTGTACCAGCCCCATCCCACGATAAAGGGTTCCAGCTTGTCCCATGAGGTGGCCGTCATGGCGATAAAGGCTGTGCCCTTGGGGGCGCCAAGCCACTTGTGGCAGTTGCCCGTGTAGAAGTCGCAGCCGATGTCCCCGATGTCCACCTGCAGCATGCCCGGCGCGTGCGCCCCGTCAATGAAGGAGAGGATGCCATGCGCCCGGGCCATGGCGCAGATGCGCTTCACGGGAAGAACCAGGCCCGTGCCCGAGGTGACATGGCTGAAGTACATCGCACGGGTCCTCGGGGTGATCCCTTCCTCTAGAAGCTTCACGATCTGTTCCGGATTTTCCGGGGGGATGGGGATGGTGACCCGCTTGACCACAACGCCCTGCTTCTGGGCCGCGTAATCCCACATGTTGTCCACCGCCCCGTACTCCTGGTTGGTGGTGAGAATCTCATCCCCCGGCGTAAGGCCCCTGAGGCCTCGGGAGAACACGTTCATGCCAAAGGTGAGGTTCACGACGATGGCCATGTACTCGGGCTTGCACCCGACGAACGCGGCAAGCTTGGGCTTCACCACCTTCTGAATCCGCTCCCACTGTTCTCCGAAGACCGAGGGGTTCTCCTCCAGCTGCTTCAGGTAGCGCACCAGCGCATCGAACACGGGCCGCGGCGACGGGCCGTATGAGCCATTGTTCAGGTACACGATATCCTTGGGCACCATGTAGAGAGATCGTATCTCTTCCCAGCTTTTCATCTGCTTCCTTTCAACAGGCATTGGATGTCGTCATCCCGGCACGCGGGATTGATTCCCAGGCGCGTCAGGCTGAAGTCGTATCGTACGGGGTCACGGGAGTTGCACCGCGCAAAACCGCGCGTGATCTCCAGGGCCGTCTTCAGATCAGCCTGTTTCCGAGCGGTCAGGCCGAGAGCCGTGGAGAGCTTGAACATGTGGGTATCCAGCGGCACGATGAGCTTTGCTCGCGGCACGGAACGCCAGGGCCCCGGGTCCACCGCGTCCCGCCGCACCATCCAGCGAAGATAGAGGTTCAGCCGCTTGCACGCGCTGCCATCCCGCGGAGAGGCAAGGAGGGTGGGGCAGGCGCTCTGTCCGCCGGCATACGCGCGCAGTCGCTCGACAAAGAGGGCCAGAGCGGGAAGGATTGTGTCGTCGGTCTCCGACATGCCGGCGCTGAAAAGGTTTTCAAGCGATCCCCAGTCCGCAACCGCGCGCTTCACCCCGATGAGAAGGTGGGCGACCTCTTCACCCGGCGTGAACCGGTGCTTGAAGCGCGCGTAGCGGCGGCGCAGGTCCGGCTTTGCCGCGCGTTCCAGGAACGCGCGCGGTCCGTCCGTCATGGGCTCCAGAACGCGCGTCACGCCGGCGAGAATCTGCGCCACCCTGCCGTACGCGAGGCAGGCGCAGAGCAACCCCGCTATCTCCTGATCTTCAGCGGAGTCATAGCGGTACAGCATCTCCAAGGGATCAGGATGCACGTACGCGCGCCTGTTGTATCTTCGATAAAGGGAGGCAAGGCCCCTGGTGAGATCCGTCATTGCAATGATGATCAATTCTCCAGGGCGCGCATGTAGCCGTCGATTTTCTCTACGAGCCGCGCCAGTTCCCCGAGCTTCTCCCTTTCACGATCCACAACGTCCTTGGGCGCTCGATCGACAAATGCCGCATTGGCGAGCTTGTCCCCGGTTCGCCGGATCTCCGCCTCCGCTTTCTCCCTCTCCTTTGCCAGCCGCGCCGCCTCCTTTGGCGCGTCGATGGCTTCCCGGATGAGCACGAACACCTCGAAATCCTTGCCCGCGGCCGCGACGGCTCCCGGCAGGGTCGGCCGCGCATCCTGGAAGACGAGGCTGCGGGTTCCCGCCAGGTGCGCGATAAGAACCCGGTTGTTTTCGAAGTTCTCCCTTGCTTCCGATCCCCAATCCGCCGCCACGGTTACGTCGATTTTCCGATCCGGCGGTACGGTAAACTCAGACCTGATGGTGCGTATCGCGCGAACAAGATCCTGCAGGCCGGCGAAACGCGCGGCCGCCGCGGAGGCGTTCCGCCCGGGGAGAGACGCGGGGTAGGGTTGCGTCATGATCGAATCGCCGTGCCCGGGAAGGGTGAGATAGATCTCTTCCGTGATCAGGGGCAGGAAGGGATGGGCCAGCCGCAGCGATTCTTCCAGGAGCGAAAGGAGGAGGGTGACGATCCTGTCCTTTTCAGCATCCCCCGATGCCAGGGAAAGCTTGGCTGCCTCGATATACCAGTCGCAGAAGTCGCTCCAGATGAACTCGTACACGGCCTGGGCAGCCTCATTGAATCGATACCCTTCCAGCGCCGCGCGCGCCACGGCAGCCGCCGCGTTCAGCCTGTGCCTGATCCAGAGGTCGATGTCCGTAAGTTTCACGGCGGAGGGATCGAGCAGGGTCCGTCCCTCCAGGTTCAAAAGCAGATAGCGGGAGGCGTTCCATATCTTGTTGGCGAACCGCGAGCCCAGCTTCACCGATTCCTTGTCGAACAGCACATCCTGGCCCTGCGCGCAGAGGAAGGAGAGGGTGAACTTCAGCGCGTCCGCGCCGAACTCGTCGATCAACTCCAGGGGGTCCAGCCCATTGCCGAGGCTCTTGGACATCTTGCGGCCCTGCCTGTCGCGTACGAGGCCGGTGATGTAGATGTCCCGGAAAGGAACTTCGCTCATGAACTCCAGTCCCATCATGATCATCCGGGCCACCCAGAAGAAGATGATGTCGTAGCCGGTGATCAGGGTCGTGGTGGGATAGAACCGGGCAAGATCGGCCGTTTTCTCTGGCCAGCCAAGCGTGGAGAACGGCCACAGCGCTGATGAGAACCACGTGTCCAGAACGTCGGGGTCCTGTTCGATTTCGGCGCTGCCGCATTTTTCACACGTGGTGGGGTCTGTGCGCGATACGGTCATACCGCCGCATTGTGTGCAATACCAGACCGGGATTCGATGCCCCCACCACAACTGCCGGGAGATGCACCAGTCTCGGATGTTCCGCATCCAATTGGCATACGTGTTCTCCCACCGCTGGGGGAAGAACTGGATCTTCCCGTCCTCCCACGCCTTGAGCGCCTTGTCCGCGAGCGGCCGCATGCGCACGAACCACTGGTCTGAAAGGAAGGGTTCGATGACCGTGTTGCAGCGATAGCAATGACCGACCTGGTGTGTGTAATCCTCTTCCTTAATAAAAAGGCCTGCCGCCTTTATGTCTTCCACCACCCTGGCCCGGGCTTTTGCGACGGTGAGTCCCTGATACGGCTCAGGCACTTTCTCGTTCAGCTTCCCGTCAGGGGTCAGGATGTTGATCTCGGCAAGAGAATGCCCGCGGCCGATCTCGTTGTCCACGGGATCGTGTGCGGGCGTGACCTTCACGGCCCCTGTCCCGAAGTCCCTGTCGATTCGCGCATCCGCGATGATCGGGATCTCTCGTCCCGTCAGGGGCAGGGCGACTTTCTTTCCCACGAGCGCGGTGTAGCGCTCGTCCTCGGGGTGCACCGCCACGGCGGCGTCGCCGAGCATGGTTTCGGGCCGGGTGGTGGCGATCGTGATGGAGCCGGAGCCGTCGGCAAGCGGGTAGCGGTAGTGGTACATCTTCCCCCGGGTCTCCGCGTGCTCCACCTCGTCATCGGAAATGGCGGTGCGGCAGGAGGTGCACCAGTTGATGAGATAGTTGCCTCTGTACATCAGGCCCTTTTCATACAGGGAGACGAACACCTCGCGCACCGCCTTCGAGAGGCCGTCATCAAGGGTGAAACGCTCACGCTGCCAGTCGCAGGAGGAGCCCAGCCGCTTGAGCTGCCCCACAATGATGTCGTGGTGCTCGCGCGTGATCTTCCAGGTCTCCTCCAGGAACTTCTCCCGGCCGATCTCCCGGCGGCTCGTGCCATTTTTCTTGAGCTGTTTTTCCACGACGTGCTGCGTGGCGATTCCGGCGTGGTCGCAGCCGGGGACCCAGAGGGTGTCGTCCCCGATCATGCGGTGGTAGCGGATCACGATGTCCTGAAGGCTGTTGTTGAGGCCATGCCCCATGTGGAGGACGCCGGTGACATTGGGCGGGGGAATGACGATGACGAACCGGGCGCTCGCGGCCGCGCGGCCGCCGACCGGCGCAAAGAGACCGCGCTCCATCCAGCGCGCGTAGATCCTGTCTTCGTAGCTTTTCGGGTCGAAAGCCTTGGCGAGCTCAATCGCATGCATGTGGCGGGCATAATAGCAAGAAGGCGGCGTGCTGTTCAATGCGGCTCGGGCTTGGCAATCGTGCACCGTTGCAGTTTTATGGCAAGAGGGGATAGAATGGCACCTGCAAGGACGCCCAATGCGTCGCCTCTTTGTGTTCCTCCTATTTTTCCTGCCCGCCATTGGATGCATCGCCCAGGATTGGGACCGGATGCGCTCGGAGATGGTGGACGCGCAGATCACCGCGCGGGGAATCCACGACATCCGGGTGCTTGATGTCATGCGCACCGTCCCCCGACACCTGTTCGTTCCCGAGGACATTCGCGGAAGGGCCTACGACGACACGCCGCTGCCCATCGGCGAGGGACAGACCATCTCGCAGCCGTACATCGTCGCCCTCATGACCGAGTGCCTCGAGCTGACAGGAAAAGAGAGGGTGCTGGAGATCGGGACCGGCTCCGGCTACCAGGCGGCCGTCCTTTCCCGGCTGGTAAAAGAGGTGTTCACCATTGAGATACGACCAGCCCTCTCCCGGCAAGCGTCCGGGCTCCTTGCAGCGCTCGGGTTCCGCAACGTGACGGCGCGGTGCGCGGACGGCTATAATGGCTGGAGCCAGCAGGCGCCGTTCGACTGTATCATGATCACCGCTGCCGTGAACCATGTGCCCCCGCCTCTCCTGAAACAGCTAAAAGAGGGTGGACGCATGGTGCTTCCCCTGGGCAATCCCTTCAGCTACCAGGAGCTCGTCGTGGTGACCAAGGCTGAGCCCGTGCCGGTAGTGCGGCACATCACCGACGTCCTCTTTGTCCCGATGACGGGAAAGGTCCTTGAAGGCGCGCGATGATTTTCGCGGCCATAGCGAGCCTCTCGGCGTCGTCGCTGGCTTTCGAGCTGCTCATCACGCGTTATTTTTCCATCGCCCACTGGAGCCACCTCTCCTTTCTTGCCATCGGGGTCGCAATGTTCGGCTTCGCGGCGGGAGGGACTTTCCATTGCATGGCGGGAGGGATGATCGAAAAGGCGGCGCGGCGAGCCGAGCGCAGCCTTTTCTCCCTCCTCTGCGTTGCAGGCTCTATTGCCACGATAGGCGCCTTCCTTCTGGTGAAATCCATCCCCCTCGACTATCTTCGCTTCCCCGTCGACCCGACCCAGGCGCTCTTTCTCCTGTTGACGTGGCTCATCCTGTCGCTGCCCTTCTTCATCTCCGGACTGGTCTCCTGTACCGCCTACGCTCTGCGGCCTGACAGGAGCGGGACGATCTCCTTCACTTCTCTTCTGGGAGCATCGGGGGGGGTCCTTGCGCCGCTGCTCCTCCTCCCGATAGTCGGCGAGGGGGGAGCGATTGCGGTGTCCGCCGCTGTTCCGCTTCTGCCCGTAATGATCCTGCCGGGAACGCTATTCGGACGCATCCCTGCGTCTCTTCTCGCGGCGGGTCTCGCGGCAGCGGTCGTGTGGTCGGCGGAAGGAATGCTCGAGATAACGCCTTCCGCGTATAAGACGCTGGCGCAGCTCGAGCAGGCCCCTGGCACGATCGTGAGCAGCCGCGCCACGGATATAAGAGGAAGGTTGGAAGAGGTCAAGAGTCCCGCCTTGCACTTTGCGCCAGGCCTGAGCCTTGGTTTTACCGGCAGTTTGCCCGGACAATGGGCGCTGATCCAGGACGGGGATGCGCTGACCGTGCTCTACGACTTATCGAGCCCCGGCTCCGAGGAGTTCGCCCGGTGGACGCATCCCTACGCGGCGTATGCAATTGCGCAAAGGCCGGAAAACAGTCTGGTGATCCAGCAGGACGGAGGCCTGGCCCTCGCATGCGCCATGGCCAGTCGGACGCCGAAGGTTACCCTCGTGGTCGAGGATCCCCGGATCGCTGCCCGGGCCGCTCGGCAGTATGGCCTTGCGCCTGGGCAAGTCTTTTCGGCGCCTCCCCGGACATTCATGGCGCGCACCTCTGACACATTTGACGTGATCGCCGTGGAAGAATGGGGGCCGACGATACCGGGCATGGCAAGCCTGCAGGAGGATGCGCTGTTCACGCGCGACGCGATGCAGCAGTACTGGAGGCATCTTGCGGAGAACGGGGTGCTGGCCATCTCCCGAAGGATGGTGCTCCCTCCCTCTGATTCATTGCGCCTCTTTGCGGCGTGTCTTTCCGGTCTCGCGCGGGAAGGGGAGAGCGATCCATCGCTCCATCTTGCTGTGATCAGGTCGTGGGATAGCTGCACGCTTCTGGCCTCCCGACAGGCGTTCGACGGGATGCGCCTGGCGCGGCTGAGGGGCTTCGCCCTGTCACGGGGCTTTGATCTGGATTATTTCCCCGGCATCCCGCGCGGTGCGGCGGGCAGGTTCAATCTTTACCAAAGTCCGGTTTTCACCGATGCATATCTCAGCATTGTTCGCGATCCCGGATTTACCTCCCGCTACCCCCTGGACATCGGCCCCCAAGACGACAACAGGCCGTTTCCCTCCCACTTCATCCGATGGACCCGCATCGGGGAGTTCTTCCGGACAACGGGACAGAGGGCCTATTCCCTTTTCCTCTCCGGCGAAGTCGTGGCGGCCGTGACTCTGGCCGCAGCGTGCGTCGCGAGTCTCCTGCTCATCGTTCCGGTCCTTCTTCCAGCGCGGGGAAGGCGCGCGAAGGCAGGGAGCGGAGCCGGAGCCTTTCTCCTGCTCGCTGCCGCGGCAGGGTTGGGGTTCATGTTTGCGGAGATGTTCGTGGTCGACTCGATCACCCTCCTGTTTCCCGCCCCCTCGATCGCTCTCGCCATCGCCCTTGGAGGCCTCCTCGTGTCCTCGGCATTCGGGGGGCTGGTATCGGAGAGGCTCGATCTCCGCTCCTTCAGGGTCATCCTCCCTTTCGCGGCTGCGGCGCTTGCGGCAGGCGCGTTTCTGCTGCCGCTGGCTGCGCGGTGGGCGCTGTCACTCGCCCTCGGTCCCCGGACTGCCGTGTGTCTCTGCATTGCTGGCGCTCCCGGCTTTTTGATCGGGATCCCTTTTCCCGCTGCCCTGCGAATCCTCGGCAGCGGCGCCCGTCTGCGCGCATCTGCATGGGCGCTGAACGGCTGCGCTTCGGCGGCGGCATCCATCTCCGCGGCACTCATCGCGCCCGCCGCCGGCATCCGGGTGCTTCTGCTGCTTGGCGCGGCGGGATACATGATCGCCTCCGCGGCGGCAATGCGTCCCGGAGCGCGCCTCCAGCGCGCGCGTTGACAGCGCATCGCGCGCAATCATACTATCAGCCCATCATGCCGGGCAGGGTCTTTGTATTCGGGAGCATCAACACGGATCTCGTGGTGTACGTCGCGCGGCTGCCCCAGCCGGGGGAGACGGTATCGGGAGGCTCTTTCGCATCCTTTCCCGGGGGCAAGGGCGCCAACCAGGCGGTGGCGGCCGCGCGCGCCGGCGTCAGCGTGGAGATGCACGGGTGTCTGGGCGACGATCCGTTCGGCAGAGAGCGTATTGCCAGCCTGGAAAAGGCCGGCGTCTCGGCCCGGGGGGTGCGCATCATCCCCGGTACGGCGTCCGGCATCGCGCAGATCACGGTGGATGCGGACGGAGAAAACACCATCGCCGTGGCTTCGGGCGCCAATGCCATGTTCGACGGCGAGGGAATCGTCCTCCCGCGTCCCCCCCGGGGTGAAACGTACGTGTCGCTTTTCCAGAACGAAGTGCCCCAGGATGCGACGGAAACGCTCATCAGCAGGGCGCGCGACGCCGGGCACGTTGTCATCTGGAACCTTGCCCCGACGCTCAGCAGGCAGCCGTCGGATGCGGCGCTGCGCGCGGCGGACTACCTTGTCTGCAACCGCAACGAGCTTGCCGCCCTTACGGGAGGATCCGTCGGCGGTCAGGCGCCGGCACCAGGCACGCGCAATGCGCAAGAGGGGGGCGCAGAGGAGGCGGCAGCAGGGGGCGCGAAGAACGCGCCCGAAAATGTGGAACGCGAGGCGCGCATTCCCCTTGGCTGGGGGGTGAGGAACCTCATTGTGACCTTGGGCAGGAAGGGCAGCCTCTGGATATCGCCGTCGGCGGCCATGCGCATCGAGGCTTTCCCTGTAGAGGCCGTGGACACGGTGGGGGCCGGCGATTGTTTCTGCGGCGTGCTCGCGGCCTCCGTGGCCGAGGGGTGCGAGACGCCCCAGGCGCTGCGCAGGGCATCCGCGGCTGCAGCACTTTCCGCGACCAGACGGGGCGCCCAGACGTCCATGCCGATGCGCGGCGAGGTTGAAGAGTTTCTCAGGGCACGGGGAGGGTAACCGCGAAAAAGCGGATGGCTACGGGCTCGCGCCCGGAAGGGGATTGCCGCTGCTATTGGCCGAGGGCGGCGCTGCTTCCGACTTGGGCGCGGGCAGCGGGGTCGCGTGCACCCGGTCGATCTGGTAGATCACCCAATCTCCCTTGTCTTTCCGAAGCCGTACGCGGTCGGCGATGCGATGTCCTTCGGATTGTGGGACCTGGTCCATGGAAGGCGTCTTGCCCGTATCGGCCGGGGTCGCGGGGTTCCACTTGTCGTATTCCACCATGAATACCGGCGTGGGCTCGCCCTGTTCCTGCGTGAGGGAAAGCCCGGTAACGCCGTAGAGCGTGGCGGGGCTAAACAGCGTCGGCCGGCCCGCCTTGTCCCAATCAGCCGCGGAGAGGACGTTCGATTTTCCCTCGTAGCCCTGGGTTACCCGGGAGGTGACGAACAGGGTCATGGTCTCGTTGATCTCTCCCTGCCCCGCCTTGCCGATCACGCACGCCTGCATGGTCATGTGATCAAGCGTATTCATGCTGGTATAGAATGTGTTCACCACCATCTGCGGGGAATAGCCATGCGTGACCCGGGGCGCCAGCGCGTTCTTCAGTATGCTCCCCAGGATCGCGCCGACGACTATCACAACGACGGCGATGATTGCCGCGATCTTCCAGTTCTTCTCCCAGAACATCCGGCGCCGGAAACTCTTCGCGGATGCTTCCCGGCTGGACTCGGCATCGCGCAGCGTTTTTTCCCTCTCCTCCGCGGTGAGGATGCGGAAGAGATCCTGCGTCTGCCACGCCGTGAGGCTTTTCACCCATTCATCGAGAGCCACAGGGCCCGTGCGCGCCCGGCCCAGACCGGCCATGATAAGGTCCGACACCTCGGGTGACAGCTCTGGCACGATGCGCGCCGGAGGCATAATCTCCAGCTTGCGCGCCTGCTCGTGTATTTCCTCCGCGTCGGCGCCGTTGAATGCGAATCGGCCCGTGATGATGCGATACAGGACGGAGGCCAGGGTGAACGAGGCCAGATTCTCCCCCTTCAGATCGGGATGATTGAGGCTTTCGAAGGTGTCCCGGTTCACCGCAAAGGTGCGCAGGTCCCTGATCTCGCGATGCACGTCGGGCGGCAGAAAAAGCACGCCGCCGTTTTCCGTGAACAGGACGGCATCGGCCTGCAGGGGGAACCACTTAATCCTGCTCGCGGAGAGCCTCGACAGGGCGCGCGCCAGCCGGGCGATCAAGGGCAGCGCCTTGTCCAGCGGCATTGCCAGCGCCGCCTCCAGCGTCGTGCCGGGCGTGTAGGGGCCGTACAGGTAGAGGGTGCCGTTCTGCTCCTTCACGCCCTCGAAGCGCCATTCGCGGACCGCGTTCTCCTCCACCATCCACCCGGGCGACGCCTTCAGCGCCAGGATGCGCGTGAGTGCCGTGCCCTGGCTTGCCTCCCCCAGCGCCACGGCGCTTCGCCGTACTCCCTGCTCATTCAGTTCCATGGGGCGATTTCCTTCATTCCTGGGTCTCGTGAAAAACGATCGCGCTGAATATCTCGATCCGGGTCTCTGGTGATTTCCAGGCATCGCCGGGGAGGCCCGCTTTGTAGCAGGTATGCGTGAGGAACGTGTCCCGATCCCAGCCCTGCTCGGGGGCTACTTGTGGAAGAAGGAGTCCCGAGCGGTATCCCCGCTTGATCATGATGCCGTGCACGCCCACCTGTATCCGGTCCACGTCCGTGATGCGCTCGAAGGGGGACAGGACGGAGATCTCGATCCGAACCCGGCTCCATTCATCGGGCGCCAGCGGCGGAAATCGGGGATCGTCGAACGCGCTGGCAAGCGCCACTTCCTTCACCGTCTCCACCAGCGGCGCCGCGGCCGTGATGTGCCCGATGCACCCGCGCAGCTCTCCGCCCGCCTTCAGCGTCACGAACGCTCCGCAGGGCACGGTGAGCGCGGTGGTGGGCGGCGGGAAACACGGCGGCCTGCCCGCCAGCCGCGCGCCGATGGATTCGCGCGCGGTCTGGAGGAGAATCAGCCTGTCATGATCGGTCAGCGTGAAGCTCATTCGAACGCGCGTGAGCCCGTGTCCACGCTCACCGCGGCGTAATGCACCACCCGGGACTCATCTTCGTCCCTTGCCTGCGAGTGAGCGCGGGCAAGAACCTCAACCTGGCATCCCTCCCCCGCAAGGCAGAGCACCGCGGCCATGCCCGCGACTCCGCAAGCGCTGATCAGCCGCCGCTCCCCCGCGGACACCATGCCCCGCCAGTCGCCCTGGCCGAGCAGCTCTTCGATGGCCGCGCTCTCCCTTTCCACGTTCTTGCCCGTCATGTAGGATGCCATGTTCGCCGATACGATGAAGACAGTATAGTCGGCGCTATTGGCAAAGGTCAACCGAAGAGAGCGGGACAGCGCGGCAACCATGTCCATGCCCGAGCTGCCCAGGAGCAGCGGCACAATCGAAACACCGGGGAACAGCCGCGCCAGGAAGGGAAGCTGAAGCTCCAGGCAATGCTCCTCCAGATGGGGGATATCGTTGCGCCGGAACAGGGGATCCCGGGCCATGAGCGAAGCCGAGGCCTCCGTGTCCACCGGAACCTGTCCCAGCGGGGTGTTGAAAGACGTGGACTCCGGGAGAAAGATGCCTTCCTCGGGATCGCGGTGCACCGGGCCGATGAGCACCGCGGTGCGCACCGGCCGCAGGGCGATGGCGCGATAGGCGGCGGCCATCACCTCGCCGGCATACTCGTAGCCGGCGTGCGGGGAGATGACGGCGAATCGAGCGGCCCGGGGGACTTCAGAGCGGGAGAGAAGGTCATCGATCTGAGCGGCAAGCGCCTCCCGTTTCGCGGGGTAAAAGAGACCGTCAACGAGGGGGGGGCGAATGGCCGCCTTCAGCGGTGTGACGCTCATGCCATTAAAAAGTATCGTGGAATGCCGGCGTGATTGCAAGCCCGGCCATTCCCCGAACAGGAGCTATTATTGACTTTCACGGCCTTCCGCTCTATACCATCATCGCGCAAGGAGGGGGAAAAATGAGATTTGTTCCCCGCAAGCTGTTCCTGACCCGTGGAGTCGGAATAAACAAGGAAAAGCTCAACAGCTTCGAAATGGCGCTCAGAAACGCCGGCATCGCGCACCTGAACATCGTTCGGGTTTCTTCCATTTTCCCTCCCGGCTGCAAGATCGCCAGTCCCGAGGAAGGGCTCGCCGCGCTGGAAGCGGGTGAGGTCACCTTTGTTGTGCTGGCTGAAATGGCCACCAATGAGCCGGGCCGGCGCATCGCCTCCTCCATCGGCATCGCCATTCCCGCGGACCAGAGGATGTACGGCTATCTCTCGGAGCACCACACCTATGGACAGACGGAGAAGGAAGCGGGCGACTACGCGGAGGACCTCGCGGCCTCGATGCTTGCCACCCTCCTCGGGGTGCCCTTCGACCTGGACAAGGACTACAACGAGCGCAGGGAGCAGTACCGGATGGGCGGCCACATCGTAGACAGCACCAGCATCACCCAGACCGCGGAAGGCGCTTCGGGAGGGGTCTGGACCTCCGTCGTCTCAGCCGCGGTCCTGCTGTAATGCAGGGGCGCCGGCTCGACCCCGGCCCCATCACGGGCGGGATCGGGGTCGAATCGCTCGTTGACGATTTCTTTCTCTCCTACAACGCGGGACGGCTGCGGGAAGCATGCCGCATCTTTGCGGACAAGATGCTCGCGCCGGAGGTGACGGTGGGGCTCACCATCAGCGGCGCGCTCACGCCCACCGGACTCGGGTGCGCGGCATTCGTTCCCCTCATCGATGCGGGCTTCGTCGACTGGATCGTTTCCACGGGCGCCAACCTCTATCATGACCTGCACAGGTCTCTCGGGTTCTCGCTGTACGGCATCTCCCCCCACGTCGACGATGTCGCGCTGCGCCGCGACGGGATCATCCGCATCTACGACATCGTCTTCGACCAGGACGTGCTCTACAAGACCGACGATTTCATCGCGGGGGTGTTGAAGTCCGGCGAGTTTCAGAAGCGCATGTCCACCGCGGAGCTGCACGGCAGGCTGGGGCGGTACGTGCGGGAGCGCGAGAAGCTCCTGAAGGTTCCCTACCGCTCGCTCATAGGCGCCGCCTATGAGGCCGGCGTTCCCATTTACACGTCCAGCCCCGGCGATTCCAGCCTCGGCATGGGACTTGCGTCCCTGCGCCTTCAGGGGTTCGCGGCCGGCTTTGATCCGGAGCTGGATGTCAACGAGACGGCATCCATCGTCTATGACGCCAAACGATCCGGCGGCAGGAGCGGGCTCCTCATCCTTGGAGGGGGGAGCCCCAAGAACTTTGCGCTGCAGACCGAGCCGCAGATCCAGGAGATCTACAAGCTGGCGGAAAAGGGACACGACTATTTCATCCAGATCACCGACGCCCGGGTGGACACGGGCGGCCTCTCGGGGGCCACCTCACAGGAGGCTGTCACCTGGGGGAAGGTCGATCCTGACCAGCTCCCCGACACAGTGGTCTGCTACACGGATGCCACCATCGCGCTTCCCATCATGGCAGCCTATGCCCTGAGCAAACGAAAGCCGCGAAGGCTCCGCCGCTTGTACGATAGGCGCGCCGAGATGCTCCGCCGGTTAACGGAAGATTTCTCGAAGAGACGGAAGGAATAGATGCGCGAGACAGGGCAGTCCGGCTTCCTCGATCTTCCCGAGGAGCTGCGCGAGCCGCGAAGGGCAAGGGTCCACGTCCTGCCCATCCCCTACGAGGCCACGGTGAGCTATGAAAAGGGGACCCGCGAGGGCCCGCGGGCGATCATCTCGGCTTCCCAAGAGGTGGAGCTTTACGATGCCGAGTGCGACGGCGAGCCCTGCCGTTCGTGGGGTGCGCACACTCTGCCCGCGCTCCCGTGTGATTGGCGCACCGCTGAGGAAATGATGGCGGCGGTCGCCGCGGCAGCGGAACCCGTCGTGCGCGCCGGAAAGCTCCTGGTGGCGCTGGGGGGGGAGCATAGCATCTCCGCCGGCGTCGTGCGCGGGGTTCGCCGGGCAATCCCGGAGCCGCTCACCATCGTGCAGATCGACGCGCACGCTGATCTGCGGGACACCTTCCGGGGCACCCCCTACAGCCATGCCTGCGCAATGCGCAGGATCCTGGACGAGAACCCCGGAGGGCCGACGGTGCAGATCGGCATACGCTCGTATTCCGCGGAGGAAGCCGCATTCATCCGGGACAACAGGGGCCGCATTTCGATCTGGTCGACCGATCTCATCCGATCAGAGGATCCCGCCGCTTTTCAGCATCGGCTCCTTGCACGCCTTGCGGGACGGAAGATGTACCTCACCATCGACGTCGACGGCCTTGATCCCTCCGTGGTGCCGGCTACCGGCACGCCGGAGCCGGATGGTCTGGGCTGGAAACAAGCCTGCGAAATAGTGAAGGGAGTGGCCTCAGCGGGCGAAGTGGTGGCCATGGATTGCGTGGAGCTCTCGCCCCGGCCCGGCCTGCACATGTCGGAGTTCAGCGTGGCAAAGCTTCTCTACAAGACCATTACCTACATCATGGCGGCCCGGTCGCGGTGAAGGCCGGTCATCGCGGAGGGGATGGCGGCGAGCCCGGCTCCTCCCCCGCCTTTAGCTGCTCGATCCGCGCGGGGTCGATTTTCACGTGGATGTTCTTTTCCTGGGTCGGCAGGACGGTGCCTTTCCTTGCCCCCTTGGCGCGTCTCAGGTATTTCACGCGCGTGTAATATACGTCCCCCTGGCCGGATGTTTTTCCCCTTGAAAAATGCACGGCCAGCATGGCGGCATCCAGCATGGTCGGAAGCGGCAGGCTCTTGCCCGGCTCAGCCTTCACGAACACGTAGGCGCCGGGCCAGTCGCGGGCGTGAAACCACCAGTCATTGCCGCGCATCTTTTTCCGCAAGAGCTCGTCGTTCTCCGACGCCGTGCGGCCGACGATGATGCGGAAGGGGGGTGAGATGAACACAAGGCCGGGCATGCTCGCCTCTTGCAGAGGCTTCCTCGCCTTTGCGGCGCCGCGCGCAATCCGGACCAGGGAACCGGGATCTGGGTTTTCCGCCAGGCCGGCCCGCTGCGCGCGGATCCGCGCGAGCATCGCGTCCAGGCGGCCGATCTCCTGCTCCACCTTGCTCCTGCCCAACCGGGCCTTGCGGTGCCGATCGTAGTAGCTCTCCGCGTTCTGAGCCGGGGTAAGCTCGGGCTTGAGCTCTATCTCCACCATGGCATTGGAGTGATGGAAATCCTCCGCGCGCAGCCACCTTTCTCCTTTGCGGATCAGGTGCAGGCTGCTTGTGACCAGGTCTCCCAGCTCCTTGAACCTGTCTACGTTGGAGTACTCGGCAAGACGGGCCTGGAGCTTCTCCCTGTTTGCCAGCAGCTTGTTTTCGCTGATCTCAAGCTCCGCATCCGCCTCCGCCGCGGCTCTCTCCACGTCCCCCCGTGTTTCAAGATCCCGGAAAAGGAGCTCCAGTTTTTCATTAAAGGAACCGGAGCCGGGAAGGTCGCGCACCGTGTACACCTTTGGCTTTTCCGGCCGGCCGCGGCCCGGCCCTGCGGCAGCGAATGGATCAAAGACCTCGCCGGAGATTTCCCCTTTCTTTGGCCTTCGGTAGAAAGCATCCAGGATGGAGCCCGAGTCATCAGTGAGCAGGGCATTGGCGGCCGCGCCCCAGAGACGCACCCACAGGACCTTCTGCTCTCCTCCCCGAAGCACCGCGATTTTCACGATCCGCTCACCCGCGTCCTCTCCCTCCTTCCGGGAACGGATCTGCTCGGCGCTTTCGATCCTCCCTCCGCGGATGTGCGCCCGGAGGAATGAGGCGAAGCGGTACGGCTTTTCGGGATTGGCGAGCTTCTCGGTGAGCAGGTGCATGCGGGGAAAACGCGCGGACAGGGAGATGAGCACCATGAACGGGGAGCCGGATCGGAAAAGGTGAAGCACCAGCCTGTCGTGGCGGGGCTGATGCACTTCCTGGATCAGGCTCCCGGGGAGCGCCATCTCGTCAAGGACGAGATCGATCTCCTTCCAATTCAGGGAGCCTGTGGCGCGAGGGCCGGGCCGCGACTCTCCCGGGGCGGAGGAATCCTCGCCGCTCATTGGCCTGCGCCAGACGCCTGGAGGAATACGCGCGCATCACCCTCGGAAAAGAAGACGAGAGTCACGATACGAGGCGTTGCATTGGCTCCGAGGTATTCCGCTATCGCACTCCATGCCACGCGCGCCGCCTCCTCGCGCGGATAGCCGTACACGCCCGTGGAAATGGCGGGAAAAGCGATGCTCTGCGCGCCCAGCCGGGCCGCCAGCTCCAGGCTCTTTCTATAACAGCTTGCAAGCGTCTGCTGCTCGCCTCCGGTGCCGCCATGCCAGATCGGACCCACTGTGTGGATCACGTACCGGGCCGGCAGGCGTCCCGCGCCGGTTTCCACCGCTTCCCCCGCGGGGAGACCGCCGGGATATCGATCCGCGCGGATCGCCCGGCACTGCTCCAGGATTGCGGGACCGCCTGCGCTGTGTATGGCGCCGTCCACGCCGCCGCCACCCATGAGGGAGGAATTGGCAGCGTTCACTATGGCATCCACCTTCATGCGCGTGATGTCACCCGTTGCAACGATAATCCTGCCGCTGAGAAAAGCGCTTGTCATAAGAGCCTCCGGATCTCGGCCACCATGTAAAAGGAACCGGTGACGAGAATGGGGCGCCTCCCCTCGGACTCCTCCCGGGCGCGCTGGAGGGCCTGCACGGGATCGCTTTCCAGGATCGTTTTCGGGTTGATGTCGCGGAAGATGCGCGCGACCTCCACGGGATCACTCTCTTTGAACGTGCCGGGCGTGGAGATGACGATTCGCGTGAAAGCCGGGGCGAGGATCTCCGCCATTTCCCGGGGTTTCTTTCCCGAGACGGAGCCGAAAAGGAGGACGGCTTCGCCGGGAAAAATTGTTCGGAACGTGGCGAGCAGCCGCGTCACGGCCAGGGGCGTATGCGCGCCGTCCAGCAGGATCACGGGCGATCTTCCCGCCAGCTCCATGCGGCCCGGGAGCTTGGTTGCCAGGAAACCATCGCGGAAATGTGAGAGAGAGAGATCAGGCCTCGTGCGCCGGAGGGTGAGATACGCCAGGGCGGCGTTCTCCGCCTGGAAGTCGCCGAGCATCGACAGCCGAAACTCCTCCTTCTGCTCCCCCTCAAGGCGCACGGTGAAGGTCGTTCCGCGCTCGTCTACCCGCGCCGCAAGCTCCCGTGCCTCCTCATCAAGGAAGGCAATCGTGCTGCCCCGCTCCTCGGCGAGCTGCCGGAATACCCCTTTGACCGCGGGCGGCTGCAGGCCGATGAAGGCCGGGATGCCCGGCTTGACGATGCCCGCTTTTTCGAACGCGATCTTTTCCAGCGTGTCGCCCAGGATATCTGTATGCTCGAGGTCCAGCGGGGTGATCACGGAAGCGTCGGGCAGCACCACGTTCGTGGCGTCCAGCCGACCGCCGATGCCCACCTCTACCACGGCCTCTGCGCAGCCGGCGTCTCGGAAATAGAGGAAGGCGAGCAAGGTGTACAGCTCGAAGGTGGTGGGAGCGAAATGACCCGGCATGCCCTGAACGGGCAGGGCCTCGACGGCCGCCTTCATCTCCCGTCCCAGGCGCACCAGAAGCTCGGGCCGCGGCTGCTCTCCCGCGATCTGGATCCGCTCGAATGCGCTTTGCACGTGGGGGGAGAGGTAGAGACCCGTCACGTGTCCCGCGGCGTGCAGGACGGAGGAGATCAGCGCGGCCGTGGATCCCTTTCCCTTGGTCCCGGCCACGTGGATGATGCGCAGCTCCCTGTCTGGATCGTCGAACATTCCAAGGAGCCTGCGCATGCGATCCAGCCGATACATGCGCTTGTCGGTGGGCAGAGCGCCGCGCTCGAAATTGGTAAAGGACTCCGCCCAGGAGAATACGGCCTTCGGGTCGTCGAGCTCCCCTGTCATCTCCGCAGCACCGAGGTCTCCCGTTCCATGGTGCCCGTCTGCAGGATCTCGTGGATCTTGTATGTCCCGTACTTCCGCGCCTTGAGGAACCCGTTCCAGCCGGCATCGGCCAGACGGCCCGCCTTCACCAGGTCCAGCAGCCACTGGTCGGTGTACTGCGGATCCTGCTGCGGGAAGCCTGCCTGGATTTCCAGGAGCCACGCCTGGTTGAAGTCCTCCTGGGAGCCGATGTGCGGAGCCATGATCACGGGGATGCCAAGGCCGCAATAGAAGGAAAGCTCGCTGGGCTTGGTCCACAGCACGTCCGTGGTGTGCATGCACTCGGTGAACCCGCGGAAGTATTCGTCAAGGGTTTTGCCGCCGATGATCCTGATCTGCGGAAGAGCGAGCTCCTTCTTGATGGATTCCAGGTACGTTGCCACCTCGGGACGGATGCCGGCAAGTATGTTGTAGTTCACCTCTCCCTTCGCGATCTTCTCCCTCAGGCTGCGCGCAACAGCGTACGCGATGTTGGTTTGCGCGCCCGCCCCGCCCACGCCAAAGGTCACCGTGAGGACTCGTTCCTTGGCGAACCTGCAGTTCTTCGGCCCCAGAAAATGCTGGACGTTCAACCCGTGCAGCGGCCAGAACCGCTCGGCGGGATCGAGGTAGCGCAGCCGCTGCCCGAAGTCCCATTTCAGGACGCTGAGGTTCCTGTCGCCCAGCAGCTCCAGGGGTATGGGGAATCCTGTGAGCCAGATCCGCTCATTGGGGATCCCATACTGGTTGAGCCTTCGCACCGCTCTTCCGCAAGGCGCCAGATACGTTATCTTGCTCTCCCGGGGGTTCTCCGCGACCCAGGCCCTGTTGATCTCCGCGTCGCAGATCACGCTGTACACCCGGCCGTACCCTGCCATATCCGCGGCGATGGCCGGCGCGTAGAACGTGGTGATAAGGGGAAGCGGCTTCTCCCGGATCTTTTCCATCATGCCCGAGCACATGCCGCTTTCGATGAGGCCCTTCAGCCACCGGACCTGGTACGATGGATAGGAAAGGTCACGGATGGGATAGAAGGGAGGGATGTTCTGGATCCTGTCCAGAAGGCCGAAAACGGTGTTCCCGATCAGGGGCCAGCTCTTTGTTCGGGAAAGGAACTCGTAGCTCTTGCGCAGGCGCTCCCAGAGCTTGTGCTCGGAGGGAGACGTGTTGTTGTCCGCTTTGCCCAGCGTCATAAGCCCGCCCTCCGCGATGTCGCGCAGCGGATAGGCGGCCCGCTGATGCCCGAGGCCCATGTCCGCCGTTGCCACCCATGCCCGCAGCGGATTCTGGGCAGGGCCGCGCGCCTTCCTGCTTTTCGGGGCCGGCACGGCGGTCCGGGTCTTCTTTCGAGGCTTAGCTTTTGTCGATTTTTTCGGGCTCATGCTCTCTCCTTTCCCTCAGCGCCTTGGCATGCGCGGCGAATCCCTCGTAGTCGGCGAGGGTGATCGCGGCGTCTCTGATGGAATCATATCCGCGGGCCGTCAGATAGGCGACCGACGAGTATTTCATGAAATCCCGCACGGAGAGGGGTGAGCAGTTCCGTGCCTTTCCTCCGGTGGGAAGAACGGCGTTTGCGCCGATGGCATAATTCGCCAGGGAAAAGGGGGTGTGCTGCCCGAGGAGGATCTCCCCCGCGTTCCGCACGAGCGAGAGTTCTTCCAGAGGGTCCCGTGTCGCTATCTGGAGGTGCTCGGGAGCAATGGCATTCGCGATCTCGGCAGCTTCGGTCATGTCCCTGGCCAGTACGATTCCGCCATAATTGTCGAGCACCTGCTTCACGTAGGAGGAGCGCGGCTCGGGAAGCTCTCCCACGAGCTGCGGCAGGAGATCAGCAACGGCCTTGGCGCATGCCGGGCTGTCCGTCACCAGGAGCGCCTGGGAGTCGGGACCATGCTCGGCCTCGATCATCAGATCAAGGGCGAGGAGCCGGGGATCAGCGGTTTCATCGGCGAGGATCATGGATTCCGACGGCCCCGCAGGCAGGCCGGTGTCTAGGACTCCCGTCAGGAGCCTCTTGGCCGCGGTCACGTACTGGTTGCCCGGTCCGAGGAGCTTGTCCACGGGCCTGATGCTCCGCGTGCCATAGGCGAGCGCCGCGTGGGCCTGCACGCCGCCCACCCGGTAGATCTCGTGCGCTCCGCAGTGGCGGGCGGCGAACAGCGTGGCAGGATCGCATCGCCCCGAGGCATCCGGAGGGGTGGCCACCACGATCCGCGGCACGCCCGCAACAAGCGCGGGCACAACCATCATGTAGGTGGAGGAGGGGAAGCTCCCCTTGCCGCGAGGCGCGTACAGGCCCACCGAGGCAAGGGGCGTTGCGCGTTCTCCCGCATAGACGCCGGGCGCCACCGCGTCGAAGCTCATGGGGCCGGGCAGTTGATTGTTGTGATACGCGCGGACATTGGCCGCGCAGAAACGTATGGCATCCTTTACCGCGGGGTCCAGCTCCTTTTCCGCCTCGTCCAATTCGCGCTCCGAGACCGCGAGCGGCATGCCGCTGATATCAGCGCCGTTGAACACGCGCGTGTAGTGGATGAGCGCCTCGTCGCCCTCGTTGCGCACCCTCTCGATGATTTCCCGCGCGCGGGGCAGCACCTCCGCTATGTCCTGTTCCGAGCGGGTGAGGATCTTCCTCTTCTCCTCTTCGGAGAGGGAGGCCCAGGCGAGGATGCGCACGTGCATATCGGCTACTCTACTGTTCGGCGCTACCGGCGTCAATGGAGCGGCTATGCTTGACTTCCTGGCCTTCCCTATTTACATTTTTTCCAGTTGAATGTCTCTCGCATCCACCATGAAAGGATACGGATGATGGGTTATCCTGGGCAGCACTGAAGCGGGAGAGCCGCGCGCCCGGGCCAAGCCACGGTGGACCGTGGCCGGGGGGAAATGCCACGGGGTACCGTGGCCGGGGCGGGAGAGCAGAACCGTAAAGGAGAAGCAGTATGGGACGAGTTATCGGCATCGATCTTGGGACTTCGAACTCCGCGGCCGCGGTGATGGAAGGCGGCAGGCCAGTCATCCTTCCCTCCGCTGAAGGCGCGGGTGTATCGTCGGGCAAGGCATTCCCTTCATTCGTCGCGTTCACCAAGGACAGCGACCGTCTGGTGGGAGAGCCGGCCCGCAGGCAGGCGGCCATCAACCCTGACGGCACCATCTATGCGGCCAAGCGGAAGATGGGCTCCGACTTCAAATTCAAGGTCTTTGGCAAGGAATACAGCCCGCAGCAGATCTCCGCGTTCATCCTCCAGAAGATCAAGCAGGACGCAGAGGCATACCTCGGCGACACGGTGGAGGAGGTGGTCATCACCTGCCCCGCCTATTTCGACGACAACCAGCGCACCGCCACCAAGGACGCGGGGGAGATCGCCGGTTTGAAGGTCCTGCGCATCATCAACGAGCCCACCGCGGCCTGTCTGGCTTATGGCCTGGAAAAGGCGGGCAAGGAGCTGAAGATCCTCGTTTTCGACTTCGGCGGCGGTACCCTGGACGTAACCATCATGGAGATGTGGAAGGAGGGCGGTTTCAAGGTCGTGGCCACCAGCGGCGATACGCAGCTGGGCGGCACGGACATGGACAACACCTTCGTGGAATACATCGAGAAGGAGTTCATGCGCCAGACCGGCATCGACCTCAAGAAGGATACCATGGCCACGCAGCGCGTGCGCGAGGCCGCGGAAAAAGCCAAGGTGGAGCTGTCCAGCACCCTGACCACGGACATCAACCTGCCGTTCATCACGGCTGATGCCACCGGGCCCAAGCACCTCACCATGACGGTGAACCGGGCAAAGCTGGAGGAGCTGATCGGTCCCATCGTCCAGCGCTGCCGCGCTCCCCTGGAGACGGCGCTGCGCGACGCGCGGGGAGCGTTCGCCAAGGATGGCGTGCAGTTCAATGAGAACGGCGCCGACATCGACAAGATCATCATGGTCGGCGGTCCCACGCGCATGCCCATTGTGCAGAAGTTCGTGGAGGACTTCTTCGGCAAGAAGATCGAGCGCGGGGTGGATCCCATGGAGTGCGTGGCAATGGGCGCGGCCATCCAGGCCGCCATCATCAAGGGCGAGGTCAAGGACGTGCTCCTGCTCGACGTGACGCCGCTGTCCCTGGGCATCGAGACGCTGGGCGGCGTGAGCACGAAGCTGATCGAGCGCAATACCACCATCCCCACCCGTAAAAGCGAGATCTTCTCCACCGCGGCGGACAACCAGACCGAGGTGACCATCCGGGTGCTCCAGGGAGAGAGGCCCATGGCCAACGACAACGTGGAGCTGGGCAGGTTCAACCTGGTGGGCATTCCGCCTGCGCCCCGGGGCGTGCCGCAGGTCGAGGTGTCCTTCGACATCGACGCCAACGGCATCGTGAGCGTCGCGGCCAAGGACCTGGGGACGGGCAAGCAGCAGTCCATCAAGATCACGGCGCCCAAGAAGCTCTCCAAGGAAGAGATCGAGAAGATGGTGCGGCAGGCCGAGCAGTTCGCCTCGGATGACGCAAAGAAGAAGGAAGAGGTGGAGGCGATCAACCAGGCGGATACGCTGGCGTACTCCGTGGAGAAATCGCTGAAGGACTACGGAGACAAGGTGAGCCAGGCCGAGCGCGCCGACATCGAGGCGAAGCTCAATGATCTGCGGTCCGCGATCAAGGACAAGAACGTGGACAGGATCAAGAAGGCCACGGATGATCTCACCAAGGCGTCCCACAAGCTGGCCGAAGAGGTCTACAAGCAGACCGCGGGCAAACAGGCGGGCGGCCCCCCTCCGGGAGGCGCCCAACCGGGGCCTGACCAGGCCGGAGGGCCTTCCGCAGGTCCCACTGATGCCGGCTCCGGAGACGGCGGCCGCAAAAAGGATGACGACGTCATCGACGCGGAGTTCCGCGAAGAGAAGAAATAGGCCTAGCCAGGGACGGCGAGGTCGGCCGAGGCCAGGGATGCGTAGCGCGCCAAAGGCGCGCGGAGGGCGGCAGCTGGCCGCGAAGCAGACGGCGAAAGCCGCCGAAAGGCCGACGCCTGCCGGAGCCGTTTTCATAAGGAAACTTCATGTCGTCGAAGCGTGACTATTACGAGATTCTCGGCGTTAAAAAGAGCGCCACCCATGAAGAGCTGAAGAAGGCCTACCGGGAGCTGGCCCTGCGCTACCATCCCGACCGGGTTCCGGCTGAGAAGAAGAAGGAAGCGGAGGACACGTTCAAGGAGATTTCGGAGGCCTACGCCGTTCTCTCCGATCCGCAGAAGCGGGCCTTGTACGACCAGTACGGCCACGCCGGCGTTGACCAGAAGTTCGCGCGGGAGGACATCTTCAGGGGCACCGACTTCACCAGCGTCTTCGAGGGTATGGGAGACTTCGGGCTCGGCGGGGGGTTCTTCGAAAATCTCTTCGGCGATCTGGGGTTCGACCTTTTCGGCAGGGGCAAACGGGCGCGGCAGGGAACCGCGGCTTCAAGCCCGGGCAAGGGCCGGGGGCAGGACCTCGAAGTGGCGGTGTCCGTGACGCTGGAAGAGGCGTACCGGGGGACGGAAAAATCCGTCACGGTTCCCCGCTACGATTCCTGCCCGACGTGCGCGGGAACCGGGGCCCGGCCGGGAACCAGCCGTTCCACCTGCCCTGATTGCCGGGGATCGGGACGAAAGCTCGTTTCCAGCGGCATCTTCCAAATGGGCCAGACCTGCGCCCGATGCGGGGGAACCGGGACCATCGTGCAAACGCCGTGTGACGCGTGCAAGGGGGAAGGCAGGGTGCGCGTGACCCGCACCCTCTCCGTCACCGTCCCGGCAGGCGTGCAGACAGGTTCCCGGCTGCGGATGAAAGGCGAGGGGGAGTCAGGTGACCGGGGCAAAGGGGACCTCTTCCTGGTGCTGGAGGTCCTGCCTAACGCCACCTTCCAGCGCCAGGGGTCTGATCTTGTGACTGAGATCTCCGTGAAACTGCCCCAGGCGATCCTTGGGACCGAGCTCAGCGTGCCGACGATGGAGGGCGCAGTTGTCATGACAATCCCGCCCGGCACGCAGAGCGGGACCGTTTTCCGATTGAAAAGAAAGGGCATGCCCGAGCTGCGCGGCAAAGGGGTGGGGGACGAGCTTGTGAAAGTGACGGTCGAGATCCCACGACGCCTCAGCCCGCGGCAGAAAGAATTGATCGAAGAGCTTTCCCGGACACTCGGCAACTGACATACCCCAGCAGCAGACGCGACGCGCTTTTTTGCTATAGTGTGCGGGAAAAGGAGTGTCCATGATAGAATTGCGTTCCGTCAGGAAGAGCTTCGGAGAGGTCAAGGCGGTCGACGATATATCCAGCAATTCCAAATCTCGGCTTGGGGGGCGAGAGGGACTGGCCGTGGTCGCGTTTTCAGCCAGGGTAGTTGCCCGACCACGGTGTGACAGGCTCGGAGGGATAGCACGTATGTAGAGGA
>JBEKQU010000029.1:0-54554 GCA_049519415.1 Spirochaetia bacterium | reverse complement strand
GTCTTTCCGAAGAAAGGATGATAGGAAGCACCCCCGTGTGTCTAGAACTAGACACCCGTTACGTAGTCCGCCCTAATCTCCGAGGGATTTTTAGTTTAGTCCAAATTTGGAATTGCTGTCAACCCTCGCGTTCTTCAGCTCACCGCTTCTACTGTGTGCTTTTCCGGATCGAAGTTGATGAACCTCTTGAACGAGCCCATAAAGATCATGGGCGTGCCGAGCAGGACCGCGGCCGCGAAGCTCGCCGACATGAGGGGGGCGATGGGGATGAACTCAGCCAGAACTCCGGCCAGGGCAAAGGCGATGGGCGTGAGCCCCTGGGTGATCATGCCCATGAACGCGAAGACCTTCCCCCGCATGGATTGTGGAACGGCGAGCTGCAGCACAGCCATGATGAACACGTTCAGAACCGCATTGGCAAAGCCTGCCACGCCCAGAAGCGCGATCGCCAGGGGAAAACTGCGCGCGAAGGGGAAGGCAACGAGGCACACCATGGAAACAGCGCCGCACCAGATGAACCAGAAGTTGCGTTTCGCGGCCGGGATCTTCACGATGGCGGTGAGAGCCATGCCGAGGAACATGCCGCCGGTGAAAACAGCCATGGCGATTCCATACTTCGCCGGGCCGAGATCGGGATTCTTCTGGTAGAAGGGGAGAAAGAGGACGATGGCCATGTTGGCGAAAAAATTGAGGACCGCGGCGGTGATCATGAGCTGGCGCAGGCCCCTGATCTTCCAGGCGAAGGAAAACCCGTTCTTCAAATCGGTCCAGAAGTGCATTTTCTCCTGGGCGTGCACCACGCGCGGGAACCGGGCAAGGAGCAGGCTCCCGGCGGAGAAGAGGTAGGAGAGGCCGTTGAAGAGGAACAGGAAGGGCGCGCCGAGCACCTGAAAGAGAAAGCCGCCGGCTGAGTTGCCGATGATGTTGCCGCCCGTTCCCAGCATGCTAAAAACGGAGTTGGCCTGCACAACCTTTGACTTTCCCGTCACGTCAGGGATCACGGAGCTCACCGCCGGGGAGAAGAAAGCGCCGCAAAGCCCGATGATGATGCCGGCGGCGAACACCATCCAGACCTGCAGGAATCCGGCGAATGCTCCGATGCCCACGGCCACGACCGCGGCGCCGCGGACGGCGTCCATCCCGATCATGAGGCTCCGTCTTTCAAACCGGTCGACCACCACGCCCGCGATGGGAGAGACGAGGATCCGCGGCAGGGTGGAGGCTGCCATGAGGCCGCCCATGAGCGCCGTGGACCCGGTGGCGGCCAGGATCCAGAACCCGAGGGCGATCGCATAGACAACATCCCCCAGCAGGGACACAAGCTGCCCCTGCCAGAGCAGAAGAAAATTCCTTGTCCAGAGCCGCTCGACTTTTGCTTCCATTTCCCTATCCGACGTCCTTCAGCCTGTCTTCCGGCCGAGGATCGATTCCACGGCGTCCCTGTTCTTCCAAAGGGCGCAGCCGCCATCGGTTTCCGCGAACAGCGAGTGGTTCTCCCGCATCTGCTTCAGGAACCGGGATTGCAGAGCGTCCCGCAAGGGGACTTTCAGAAGATTGGCGTCGGAGTAGGGGGCAAAGGGACAGGGCTCAAGATCGCCGGATGCGCTGATATGCACAAAGCCGCGGCCTGACGCCAGGCACCCGCCCTGCTCCTCCTCGTCCCACGGCACCGCAATGAACACCGCGGGAAAACGCTTGCGGAAGGAAGACACGAGGTCTTTCATAGCCTCCCGCTGGGCATCGGTGATGACCCATTCATCGGTCCCCGCCTTGATGGGGGTGTACTCGATATGGAAGAACAGGCGGCAGCCTGCATCCACGGCGGATTGCAGGAACCCCGGATCAGTGACGGTAGGGAAATTTGCGCGCGTCACGGTGAAGGAAAGGCTGAAAAAGATGCCGGCACGCTTCAGCTCCAGCATCTTGGCCTGCAGGCGCTCGTGCACGCCCGTGCCCCGGCGCGCGTCGGTTTCGGCCTGGCTGCCTTCGATGCTCAGCACGGGAACCGTGTTCCGCTGCGTTTTCAGCCTTTCGATGAGGGCCTCATCAAGGAGCAGCCCATTGGTCACCAGGAGGAAGATGATGTGCGGGAAATCCATTGCGATTTCCACGATCTCCGGCCGTGTCAGCGGTTCGCCGCCCACGATCACGAAAAAGAAGATGCCCAACTGGTCCGCTTCCATGACAATGCTTCTGAGCTTCCCGGGAGAGAGCTCGTCTGGCTCATCGCCCCGAATGGCCTGGGCATAGCAGCCCTTGCATCGAAGATTGCACCTGTTGGTAATGCTGAAGATGGCTATGGGCGGGACTGTGAGCCCTTCCTTCGCCTGCGCCGCGCGGCGGCGTGCGGCCCTGCCCTGCCAGAGCACCGTGCGTGCGAAAAAAAGCGCCTGGCTGGGATGGCGCAGGCTGACGCGGACGAACTCTAAAAAAAAGATGCGAAGACCCCTGTTGAGGGTCGAGGTTGCGGAATTCTGTATTGCCATGGTCGCACAGGCTCCTGCTGCGATGATTGGGAACGCTCATGAAGGTACCACGAGTGCGGCTCCCTGTGGAATGGAACACCATGGACTGACACCCATGTCACCATCGATGGGTTTTCGGAAAGACGTCGTCCGAATCGACCCGGGCTGCGCGCAACGCGAATGACCACTTTGCGCAGAGGCACTGGTCGGGTAAGTGGGAGTGCGAAGGAGGAAGACAATGTCCGGGATCCACGCAGACAGCGCTCGATCGCTTGTGCGGCAGCTTGTCGACACCGGTGAGCGACTTCCGAAGAAGCTGCGCAGAGACGTCCTCCACTTGGGCGATGCAGGAGTGACGGCGCTTCTGGAAATCCTGGAAGATGAAACGCTGACGCAGATCGATTCTCCCGGCAAAGGATGGACGCCCATCCACGCCGCCGGGCTCCATCCTTTGCGGGCAACCTTGCGGAGTACGGTGATCCGCGCGCGGTTCTCCCTCTGCTTGACGCCCTCGACGCATTCAAGCTCGACGAGAGCTGCTCGAACGCCTTGAGGCACGTGCGGAGGCATCATTGCCGGTCGCGCGGGCGCTGCGTCGGACGGCGCAATCTTCCAGTGATTGGCGGCTCGCCAGAATGTGCTTCGGCGCAGAGGAAGAGGGCGTCCTGGCAGCATCAATGACTTCACCCTCGAAAGCTATGAGGGAAGGCAAGGACCGCATGCCTTCCTGCATTCGATGGCCACCCACGTGCTGCGCAATCAGGCGGACCTTCGCCACGCCCGGGCGATCCTCGGACACACGAGCCTGCGGACCACGCAGGTGTACACGCACGTGAGCATCGGGGACCTGAAAGAAGTGGTGCGCCGTTCGCATCCGCAGGGGAGAAGAGGCAAGCCTTCAAATGCTGCGCTCTGACTGCATGCATGGCAAAAGACCAGAAGTTGGAGTACACTGACATGATGGGAGCTGAAGGGAAACTCTTCGAAGCTTCCACCCCCCTCGGGTTCACCGTGTCGGTGATGGCCGAGCAGTTGAAAAAGATCGTGACTTTCAAGCATCCCATTATATCCGGACGAGAAAGGGACATCCGAAAGACATTGGAAAACCCTGAAGAAGGCCGACGAAGCAGGAAGGACCCGAGCGCATATCTATTCTACCGCGCCGAGAGGCCCAAAAGATGGCTTTGTGCGGTAGCGAAAAAACTTGAGGAAGAGGGATTCCTGATAACGGCATACGTGACCGACGCCATTAAGATAGGAGAGAGCGTATGGAGAAGCTGAAGATATACTACGATCGAACCGGGAACACGTTGACGGTTTGGTTCGGCGATTCGAAAGGCGAATACACAAGCGAAGAGACCGACGACGAAATCGTCCTCATGAAAAACAAGGATGGACAGGTCATCGGCTTCGAGAAGCTGAACTACTCCGGCAAGGCGGCCGAACATCTGAGCTTCTCACTTGAGACGGCGGAGATCTGAAAGAGAAACGTGCGAACGGAGAATCCACCGTCACAAACGTTGTGAACTGGTTTGCGAATTCGGAGCTTTGAGAAGACCACCTTTCCGTAGCTGATTATCCTTCAACACTTTCCCGTATCGCGTCCTTTCGTTCACTGTCACGAACACCTGTTTGTGATGCTGATCATGGCGATGGCGGCGCGTGGACCCCCTTCACGCACGAATCTGGCGGACCGTTTCCCTGGCGTTCTAGTGCTCGATCCGGATGTCGCCCGAAACGGTGTGCACCGCGATTTTAGGCGCTGCCGATCCTGCCGCCCCGGATCCCACCGTTCCCGATAGCGTGCGCCTCCCGCCTCCCGAGCTGCTTTCCGATATGGTGATGGGAAAACGGCACGTGACAATACCGGACGTGGAATGAGCGTCCAGCACGAACGCCGCGTCCTGAGGCAGCCTGACGGTTACCCCACCGGAGGTGCTTCCCACATCCATCCCGGAAGGCATCGCCCCGCACGCGAGTGTCACCTCGCCGGACGTCGTGCCAACCGTCACATTTCCCGTGATCGATTTTACATCCACGGCGCCGCTCACGGAGGTGATGTCGGAGCGCTCCGCCGCCACCGACTTTACAAGCAGATTGCCAGAGGTCGTGTGCATTACAAAATCCGCCGCGCTGACGGCTCCCACCCTGACGTTGCCCGATGTGGTTGAAAGCTCGATCCCCGCGTAGGCGTGATCAGCCACCTCGACGCCTCCCGCGACGGTCCTGAGCGCGAGCCTCCCTGAATACTTCGCGGGAAGGCTCACCTGGAGGGTGAGATTGCTCCAGAGGGGACCGATTCTCACAACACGGTCCTGCTCAACCCGAATGTCCGCCGTGCTTCCATTCATGCCGGCCGCCAGATGAGGGATTGCATCCGGAGTGACGGCGCTGATCGTGCCGTGGAGCCAGGCCTCCAAAGAATCGCCCGTGCCCTCAATGACGCGAATACTCTCGGTCACGGAGGTGATTGACACCAGGTCCGCGCCCTGCAGAGAAAGGGAGGCGCGCTGGTCGACGGACATCCCCGCGCGGCCGAGCTGACCGGATCGGTAGCTTCCCGCCGCCAGACCGATGCAGGCAGCGATCACGAGGGCCGCGCCGGCGGTGATAGCCGTGATGATCACGACGCGAGTGAAGGTAGTTTTCCCCAGCACGAATCGCCTCCTCCGTTATTTTCTGCGCGTCACGATGCGCGTATTGAACCGCACATACGCGGCGATCACCTGGCCAAACAATCCACTGAGCTTCCACATGCCCAGCACCGCGAGCACTCCGAGGCCTGCGACCCCGATCCCCGCGAAGAGAAGAAACGCGGGGTTCATGCCCGCCAGGGTGACGTATCGGGGAGTAATAAGGGCCGCCAGCGGTGAAAGGAACACGGCAACCCCTGCCAGGCCGAGCGACACGGCCGCGGCCCACAAGCCGATCATGACGCCGACAAGGCCCAGGAACGGGCCGAGGATGAAGATGATGTTGAAGAAGGTCAGGCTGATTGAGGCGAAGACGGCGCGCAGAACAGAGGCCGCGGTCACGCCGCCTCCCTCCCTCGACTCCTCCAGGAGCGCGTCGATCGCGTAGGACTTGCCGATCACCCGCGGATTGCCGAGGGAGCGCGCGATCTGCTCCTCGGGCTTGCCCTCCGCCAGCCCCATGCGGAAGTGCTCCTCGTAATCGTAGAGCACCTCGCGGCGTTCGGTTTCCGTCATGCCGCCCAGCGCATGCTTCAGGTCGGCCAGGAATCTGTCCTTCGTCATGCCACGTCCTCCCTCCCGATCAGCGTGTTCACGCCGGCGACGAAACTGGTCCAATCGCTCAGAAGGACCTTCTGGTATTCCTTGCCCTTGTCGGTGATCTGGTAGTACTTGCGCGCGGGACCTTCGGCAGATTCCTGGATGTAGGTGGTGAAGTATCCCTCCTTCATAAGCCTGCGCAGGAGCGGGTACACGGTCCCTTCCGCGATGTCTATGTTCTTGGAGATGGCCTGGACCAGTTCGTATCCATAGAAGTCCTTCCGGCAGAGAACCACCAGGACGCAGAGCTCCAGGACCCCTTTCTTGAATTGGATGTTCATGCACCCCCCTTGGGCGGGCCGCTCCGCGGCCCCGTGTATCGTCGATTTCGATGGTTGCCGTCAGGCTCAGGCGCTTCGGGCACTGGAGAGAGCCAGCCCCGGCACGCTCCGGACCGCCCTGTCGCCGCGTATGCTCGCCCTCAGCCCAAGGTTGGCCAGGGAGAAGAGCAGCGGCGTGCGCCAGTTGGCAGGCATGCGCAGCGCGATGCTCCCCAACCCGTAGAAGGTTTCCCGCACGCGCTGGTAGCCTTCGATGAGCTGCTCCAGGGACATATGCCGGGGTATGAAGGTCGGGGTGCAATGGTCGAAGTCCTTCCAGTCCTCGCTGAGAAGACGACCCTCGGATTTGTACTGGTCGAACAGGACGGTGCCGGGATACGGCGTGAGGATGTTGAAGGTGGCCGAAGCGATCCGTGTCGCGGCGAGGAATTCGAGGGTGGCGTCGAACACCGACGGGTCATCGTCGTCGAAGCCGAACACGATGGAGGCATGGAACAGGATCCCGGCCCGGGTAATGCGCCGGATCGCCGCGGCCGTGGCTTCGAGGGTTTTCATCCCCTTCTGCATCCGCTCAACCTTCCGTTCCACCACCGACTCCAGGCCGATGAAAAGGCCCCTGCAGCCGCTCGCCGCGGCTTTCTCCAGCAGGCGCTCGTTGCGGACAAAGGAGATGGACGCCTGGCCGACCCACTGTATGCCCCGGCCACGCAGCGCATCGAACAGCCGCTCCGCGTAGTTCTGATCGCCCACGATATTGTCATCCAGGAACATGACGCGCCGGGAGCCGGACCGCTCGATGTCCTCCATGACCCGGGGAACGGAGACGTGCCGGATGGCGCGGCCGAACATGTTCCGAACGCAGCAGAACTCGCACGCGTAGGGGCACCCCCGGGAGGTGACCACGGGCACGACTCCAAAGGCAGGGCGTGAAAGGGCCTCCAGAATCGGCCACTGCTTCACTCCCTGCGCGGCCCGCTGAATGGCATCGAGGGTGGGCCAGAGCACGCCGTCAAGGGCCGGCCGCAGCAGGGCATCCATGAGCGGCCGGCGCTCCGCCTGCCGCATCGCGTCCTCCTGGCCGGGCTGTTCCGCCATGCTCCTGGCGCAGTCGGGTGTACGAGAGGGAAGCGGATAGTCATCGAGGGACCAATCCGTGTTCGAGCGATACGTATTCCTCATCCGGCCTTCCTCGGCATCGCCAAGCAGGCCGGCCCAGACCGGCTCCGCTTCTCCCACCACCACCGCATCGGCATGCCGGGCAGCCTCCTCTGGACGAACCGTCGGATGCACGCCGCCCAGCACGACGCGCTTCCCCCTGCGTCGGAACTCATCCGCAACAACGTATGCGCGCGGCGCGTTCGCCGTCATGCATGTGATGCCCACCAGATCGCAGTCAGCGTCGAAGTCGATCGGCCGCACCTCCTCCTCGACGATCTCGACCTCGTGCGATGGCGGCGTGCAGGCGGAAATGTAGCGAAGCGAAATCTGCGGGAATCGCGTGACTCCCCGGCTCCTGTTCACGTTCGATGCATTCTTGCATGGGTCAACCAATAGGATCTTCATACTTCCTCCTGTAGGAATTCCAAATCATTATTAAATTTCATCTACTACCATGTATTGCATAGTACAAAATATTGAAAGCCATTTTAGCATGAAAAGATAGTAAAAACCGGAATTCTTGACAGAATTACTTAACTATAGTGTAGGTTTTCCCTCTGCTGCGCTGCGCAATCAGGGAACTAGCAAAACTCAGCCCGTCACGGCGCCCTTGCTCGCGGAAGATACCAGGCGCGCGCAGCCGTCCGCCATATGGGTCTCGGCCTGCTCGTGGCGCGTGAGCACCAGGTGGAGGGGGGAATCCACCAGCGCGTCGAACAGGGGAATGGCGGCCCCGCCGGGCAGGCAGCGCCAGCATAATTCTGCAAATCTTGACTCCGGTGGGGCAAAGGTTTAATACGATTCCACATATGGAAAACAAGGAATGGCCTTTCGTGGAGGCGCACCGGATCATCGATCGGATCGGGAAGATGGGCAAGACTTCCGTGATCGCGGAAACAGGCTACGGCCCTTCCGGCCTCCCCCACATCGGCACCTTCGGCGAGGTGGCGCGGACCTCCTTTGTCCTGCAGGCGCTCGCCGCCCTGAAGCCCGGCATCGAAGCCAGAATCGTCGCGTTCTCCGACGACATGGACGGCCTGCGCGAGGTGCCGAAGAATCTTCCCAATGCCCAGATGCTCCAGCAGCATCTCGGCAAGCCTCTCACCTCCATCCCCGACCCGTTCGGAGAGGAGAAGTCTTTCGCCCATTACATGAACCGGAGGCTGCGCGAGTTCCTCGATTCGTACGGCTTCCGCTACCAGTTCGCCTCTTCCACTGACCAGTATGCCTCCGGCGTTTTTGACGAGGGGCTGCGCCGGATCATGCGGCACTACGACGCCATCACGGAGCTTTTCACGGCCACGATCGCGGAGGAAAAGCGCACGGCATGGAGCCCCTTCTTCCCCATCTGCGAGAGCTGCGGCCGGGTCTATTCCACCCGGGTGACGGGGCTCGACACGGCAGGGTGCCGCGTCTCCTACGCGTGCGACGCGCCGATTGCGGGAAAGTACGACTCGTGCGGCCACACCGGGGAGACGAGCATCCTGGGCGGCAGGTGCAAGGTGGGCTGGAAGGTGGATTGGGCTCTGCGGTGGTTCTCCCTCGGGGTTGATTATGAGACGCACGGGGAAGACCTTCTGGATTCCGCGCGCCTCTCCTCCAAGATCGTGCGCATCCTCGGCGGCGAGCCTCCCGAGCTTTTCAAGTACGAGCTGTTCCTCGATGAAAAGGGGAAGAAAATCTCCAAGAAGATCGGCAACGGCATCTCCCTGGAGCAGTGGCTGCGATTCGGCCCGGTGGATTCTCTTCTGTATATCATGTACGTGAAGCCTCAGCAGGCCAAGAAAATGGGGCTTCCCATTCTCCCAGAAATCATCGATGCATACCTCGAGCTAGTGGAGAAGTACGACGGAGCCGAGGATTCACCCGTGCCCTTCATTTCCCGGCTGTCCAAGGGAGCGCACGCGGGAAAGCTGGCCGGCGGGAAGATGGTCACCTATTCCCTGATACTGGAACTGATCCTCGCGCTCAACCAGGACGACCCCCGCATCGTCCGCCAGTATCTCTTAAAATACCAGCCCGACATCGCGGGCAACGTGGCCTATTACGACGCGCTCATAGAAGACGCTCTGGCCTATTACCGGGAGGTGCTCCTCCCCGGGCTGACCGTGGAAAAGGCGGATCACCAGATGGATGACGCGGTCAAAGCCCTGCGCGACGAGCTGGCCCGGCTGGCCGCGGCGGGAAACGAACCCGACCCGAACGCTCTCCAGACCCTGGTATTCCAGGTGGCAAAGGACAGGGATATGAAAATAAAGGACTGGTTTCGCACCCTGTACCGGATCTTCCTCGGGCAATCACAGGGCCCCCGCATCGGCAGCTTCATCGAGCTTCTGGGATATGCGACAAGCATCGAGCGCCTGGAGGCGCACCTCGGTCAAGCGATATAGACCATGAAATCGAAGAGCGGCGACCAAAAGATCCTGGACCAGGCGCAGGACGCCCTCTCCGCTACCGGCAGGAAGGGAAAGCTCCGCCGCCTGCTCCCCTTCCTGGGCCCCGCGTTCATCGCGAGCGTTGCGTACATGGACCCGGGCAATTTCGCCACCAACATCCAGGGCGGCGCCCAGTATGGCTACATGCTCCTCTGGGTCATTGTCGCATCCAATCTCATCGCCATGCTGGTGCAGATGCTGTCGGCAAAGCTGGGCATCGCCTCGGGAAAGAACCTCGCCGAGCACTGCCGGGAGCAGTTCCGTCCCACAACCGTGTTCCTCATGTGGCTGCTTGCCGAGGTCGTGGCCATGGCCACTGATCTGGCCGAGTTCCTCGGCGCCGCCCTCGGATTCTACCTTCTGTTCGGCATTCCCCTCTGGATCGCGGGCCTTCTCACCGCCGTGGCCACCTTCATCATCCTCAGCCTCGAGCGATTCGGCTTCCGGCCGTTGGAGGCGGTGATTACCGCGCTGGTGGGGGTGATCGCAGTGAGCTACCTCGTGGAGATGATCCTTGTAAAACCGCCCATGGGCCAGATCATGACGCACGCTTTCGTGCCCCAGCTCTCCGGCACAGAGAGCATCCTCCTGGCCGCGGGAATCCTCGGAGCCACGGTGATGCCGCACGCCATTTTTCTGCACTCCTCCCTTACGCAGAACAGGATCGTCGCGCGGGAGCCGGGCAAGCTGCGCAGGCTGTTCCGCTTCGAGGTGGCGGACGTGGTCATCGCCCTCGGGCTGGCCGGCCTCATCAACGCTGCCATGCTGATCATGGCAGCCTCCACGTTCCACTCGCAGGGGCTCACGAGCGTGGGCACGATCGAGGAAGCGCACAAGACCCTGGAACCTCTTCTGGGCCGGGCGGCAAGCTGGGTGTTCGCCGTCTCCCTGCTGGCCTCCGGCCTCTCCTCGGCAGCGGTGGGTACCATGGCAGGCCAGGTGATCATGCAGGGATTCCTTAAAAGGACGATCCCCTCCTGGATACGGCGCCTCGTGACCATGATCCCCTCGCTCGTGGTCATCGCGCTGGGGCTGGATCCCACGCGCACCCTGGTGGTAAGCCAGGTCGTCTTGAGCTTTGGGCTTCCCTTTGCCCTGATTCCCCTGGTGCTCTTTACTCGGAGGAGGGATATCATGGGCGTGCTGGTGAACAGGCGCCTGACGTCCATGGCCGCGGGTCTGGCTACGGCGCTCGTGGTGGCGTTGAATCTCTACCTCATTTTCCAGACCTTCTTTGGAGGGTGATGCGATGTTCAAGCATCTCCTTGTGCCTCTTGACGGTTCCCGAATGGCCGAATCGGCGCTTCCCATCGCGGCGCGGCTTTCAGGCCAGGCCGCGGCAACCCTGACGCTCGTGCACGTCATAGAAAAAAACGCGCCCAAGGCGATTCACAGCGAAAGACACCTCGTCACCGCAGAAGAAGCTTCCGCGTACCTCGCCGAGGTGGCCCAGCGCCCCGTTCTGAAGGGGTTGCGCGTGCGGACGCACGTCCATGAGGCCGAGGTCCGCGACGTGGCGCTCAGCATCACCCAGCACTCGGAAGAGCTGGCGCCCGATCTGGTGGTGATGAGCACCCACGGCAGGGCCGGGGCGCGCAGGCTCATCTTCGGGGCGATCGCCCAGCAGGTCATTGGATTGGGCGTCACGCCGGTTCTCCTGGTCCAGCAGCCGGCGGAGCTGGGAACGTGGCGCACGATCCTGGCCCCGATAGACGGCAACCCCGCCCATGAGAAGGGGCTGCCCATAGCGGCGGAGCTGGCCGCGGCATTTTCCTGCCTGCTGCACCTGCTGATGGTCACCCCGCACATGGGGGAGCTCACCGGTTCCCAGGGAGCCGCCAGCATCCTTTTGCCCGGCGCCACCCGGATCAAGCTGGAGATAGACAGCGATGCCGCGCGGGAGTACCTTGCCGCGCGGGCCGGGGAGCTGCGTTCCACGGGCATTGAAACAGGGACCGAGGCTTCGCGCGGGGACCCGGCCAGGGCCATTGTGAGAACGGCGCGCAAGCTCTCCGCGGACATCATAGTCATGGGAACGCACGGACGGGCGGGGACCGACGCCTTCTGGCAGGGGAGCGTGGCGGCGCGCGTCATCGCGCGCGCCAGGGCGCCCCTGCTGCTGGTTCCGCTGCGGGCTTGAAAACCTGTCGAACAGCGATCTATCCTTGCCGCCATGCGCGAAAGCGACTACCTCCCCCTGGTCCAGCTCGCCCTGCGCGAGGACCTCGGCGAGCTGGGCGACATCACGTCGCAAGCGGTGATCCCCGAGGGCGAGCGCTCCGCCACCCTCTGGAGCAAGGACGTCGGCGTGCTGGCGGGCGGGGAGGTTTTCACCGCCGTTTTCCACGCGGTGGATCCGGATGTGCGCGTTTCCTTTTTCCTGCGCGACGGGGAGGACCTCGGGCGCGGGGACCGGGTGGCGGCAGTCCGGGGCAGTGCGCTTTCCCTGCTCTCAGCGGAAAGGATCAGCCTCAACTTCATCTCTTTCCTTTCCGGCATTGCAACGGCCACCCGGGCCCTCGCATCGCTGGCCCGGGAATCCGGGCGCGCCGTGATTCTGGACACGCGCAAGACGCTGCCGGGCTGGCGGGCGCTGTCCAAATACGCGGTCACGGTCGGCGGGGGCAGGAACCACCGCCAGGGCCTTTATGACATGGCGCTGATCAAGGACAACCACGTGGATGCCGCGGGTTCCGTGGAAGCGGCGGTCAGGCGCGTGCGCGAGCGGTGGGGGACGCGGTTCGCCGTGGAGGTGGAGTGCCGCAACGGCGACGAGGTGGCGTCGGCGCTCGCCGCGGGGGCGGACATCATCATGCTGGACAACATGCCTGCCGATGCCATGCGGGAGCAGGTGCTGCGGATCGCGGGACGGGCAAAGGTGGAAGCGTCGGGGAACATGACCCGGGAGACGATCCCCGCGGCGAGCGCCTCGGGCGTGGACTTCATCAGCGTGGGAGCGATCACCCACTCGGTGCGGTCGTTCGATTTCTCCCTGAAGATCGACTGAGAAAGGATCCCTGCAATGACGGACGGGCAGACGTACGAGTTCGACCTCATCGTGCTGGGCTCGGGAATCGCGGGCCTCACCGCGGCCCTGGCCGCCGCGGAGGAGGGGCGTTTTGTGGCGGTTGTCTCCAAGGAGCCCCTGCTTGAGGAATGCAACACGCGCTACGCGCAGGGCGGCATCGTGGCCCGGGGGGAGAACGACTCCCCCCAGTCGCTGGCGCGCGACATCACGATGGCGGGAGACGGCATCAACTGCCGTGAGGCAGTGGAGCTCCTTGCCGCGGAAGGCCCGGCGCTGGTGCAAAGGCTGCTCGTGGAGAAGCTGGGCGTTCCCTTCACCCGGGACCCGTCAGGCAGGCCGGCCCTGACGCAGGAGGCGGCGCACTCAGTGCGCCGGATTTTTTTCTCCAAGGACACGACGGGCCAGGCGATAGAGACCTCCATTTTAGCGGCCGCCGCGAGCCACCCCCGGATCCGCGCCTTCCCTTCCCACGCGGCCATTGACCTCATCACCAATACGCACAACTCCACCGACCCTCAGGAGCGCTACCGGAGGATGCGCGTGATCGGCGCGTACCTCTGGGATCCGACAACCGCGAAGGTGAAGGCATTCTTCGCGCCCGCCGTCATTCTGGCCACCGGCGGCGTGGGAAACCTGTTCCTGCACACATCGAATCCCCCCTGCGCCACCGGCGACGGCCTTGCCATGGCCAGTCGGATCGGCGCGGAGATCCTGAACGCGGAGTACGTGCAGTTCCATCCCACCGTGCTCTTCCACAGGGACGTGAAGCGCTTCCTCATCTCCGAGGCTCTGCGGGGCGAGGGCGCGCGCCTCATCAACCACGCGGGGGAGCGGTTCATGAAGAGGTACGATCCTGAGCGGCAGGACCTCGCCCCCCGGGACGAGGTCTCCCGCGCAATGTACCGGGAGATGGAGAACGAGGGCTCCGAGTACCTGCTCCTTGACGCGCGGTCCGCGGGCGGCGATCCCCTGGAGGAGCGCTTCCCCGGTATTTTCCAGAAGTGCATGAGCGTCGGGCTGGACATCAGGCAGGAGCCTATCCCCGTGGTGCCTGCGGCGCATTATTTCTGCGGCGGGGTCAAGGTGGGCATCTCGGGGCGCACCTCGGTTTCGGGGTTGTACGCTGTGGGAGAGACCGCGTGCACCGGCGTGCACGGCGCCAACCGGCTTGCTTCGGTGTCGCTCCTGGAAGGGCTCTACTTCGGCCACGCCGCGGGAACCGACGCAGCGCACAACCTGCCGTCCCTGCCGGAAGGCCTTAAAAGGAGCATTCCGGACTGGGTGCATCCGACGCCGGGGGAGGAGTTCGACCCCGTCCTGATCCAGCAGGACATGCAGAACATACAGTCCACCATGTGGAACTACGCGGGCATCATCCGCAACCGCAAGCGGCTGGAGCGGGCTCTCGCGGACCTCAACTACCTCAGCCACAGGATAGAGCGGTTCTACCAGAAGGCAGCCATCAGCCGCTCCATCATCGAGCTGCGAAACGCCGTGCTCAATGCGCGCGTGATCGTCTCCGCTGCATTCTCCAACCATAAATCACTGGGATGTCACTTTATAGAATGAACAAGAGGAGTTTCGCCTTGAAAAGAAGCCCTGTTCTCCTTCCCCTTCTTCTCCTGCTGTGCGCTACCGCGATGCTTCTGGCGTCCTGCGCGGGCATCCAGTACCAGTACATCACTGACACGAACCTGGCCGCGCTGCTGGCAAAACCGGCGCCCGCCTATCCGGCGGCGCGCTTTGCCGTATTCAGCGACCCTCATCTCTACGATCCGAGCCTGGGCATGGAGGGCAATGCGTTCCAGCAGTACATGATCGATGACAGGAAGCTTCTCTCCGCGGACCCGGAAATCATCTCCATCGCGCTGCAGAGGGTGGAGGACTCCGGCCCGGGTTTCCTTCTGGTCCCGGGGGACCTGACCAAGGACGGTGAAAGGCAGAGCCACCTTCTCATGGCGCAGATGCTCAGCGAGGTTTCGCGGAAAGGCATCCACGTGTATGTCGTGCCGGGCAACCACGACATCCTCAATCCAGCTTCCGTCAGCTACAGCGAAAAAGGTACGACACCGGTGCCCAACATCACTGCCGGGGAGTTTGCGGAGATCTACAAGGATTGCGGCTACGGAGACGCCCTGTTCCGGGACCCCGGCTCGCTGAGCTACGTAGCAGAGCCGGTGCCGGGGCTATGGCTTCTGGCCGTGGACTCGGCCAATTATGCGCACAATGCGGGGAAAAAGGAGGCGGTGATAGGCGGCGGTCTCACGCAGGCGCGAATAGCGTGGATCGAGTCAACGCTTGCGGAAGCGCTCCGCCGGGGCAAGGCGGTGATCGTGATGATGCACCACGGCGTGATCGAGCATTACCCCGGCAATGCGAAGTATTACCCCGAATACCTGGTGAACGACTGGCAGCAGGTATCCCAGATGCTCACCGCCTATCACGCGCGCGTGGTATTCACCGGCCACTTCCATGCGCAGGACATCACCCTGAAGAGCGACCCGAACGGGCTTTTTCTTTATGATATTGAAACCGGCTCCCTGCCCACGTTTCCCGACCCGATGCGCAGCGTTGCCATCGGCGCGGATCAGCAGATGACGATCGCCTCCTCGTTCATCAAGGAGCTTCCCTCCTTCACGGCAAAGGGCGTTGATTTCTGGAAGTATTCCGAGGATTTCATCCGCAGGGCCGGCGCCGAGATCGGCGTGAAGAGCCTGAGGAGCCTCGGCGTTTCCCAGCGCGACGCGGACGCCCTTGCCCCGCAGGTCGCGGACGCGCTTTTGGCCCACTTCCGGGGCGACGAGCATTTCACAGGAACGGTGATGTTCGGGGCCCCCCATCTCGGGCTGATGGGCAATCTTGTGGTTGCGCTGAGAAAGGACGAGGTGGCCGGGTTCTGGACCGACCTTCCGCCGGCGGACAATGACATCACGATCAATCTTTCAACCGGAGACTGGTCGCCCGGTACGCCCATAGTACGCTGAAGAGGCGAGCGTCCTATGCCGCGGGGACCAGGGGAAGCGATCATCTACCTTGCCGACAGCCGGCGCATGCCCGAGATCGCGGCGGAAAGCATTGAGCTTGTCGTCACCTCTCCGCCGTACTGGCAGATCAAGGATTACGACTCAGCCGGGCAGATCGGGCACGGCCAGAGCCTGCACGCGTATCTCGGCGACCTTGCCCGTGTCTGGGCTGAATGCTTCCGGGTGACCCGGGAAGCGGGCAGGCTGTGCGTGAACATAGGAGACCAGTTCGCACGCGCAAACCTTTTCGGCCGGTACAGCGTGATCCCCCTTCACGCGGAGATCATCTCCCAGTGCGTGGCATCCGGCTTCGACTACCTGGGATCCATCATCTGGCGCAAAAAAACCACGATGAACACCTCGGGAGGGGCGGTTGTCATGGGCTCCTACCCCTACCCTCCCAATGGAATAGTGGAGATCGACTTCGAGTACATCCTCCTGTTCAAGAAGCCGGGAAAACCGCGAAAGGTCCCTCCAGAGGTCAAGCAGGCTGCCGCGCTCAGCCGCGATGAATGGAAGAGCTGGTTTTCCGGCCACTGGGATGTGGGAGGGGCCCGGAAGAAGGGACACGAAGCCCCGTTTCCCATCGAGATACCACGCCGTCTCATTCGCATGTTCACCTTCCCCGGGGATACGGTCCTCGACCCGTTCCTCGGCACCGGCACAACCGCTGCCGCTGCCCTTGAGCTGGGCAGGAATGCCCTGGGCTATGAAATCAACAAAAGCTTCGTGTCCCTGGCGCGGGAACGATTGGAGAAGATGGAAGGAGCGCCTCACATTTCCGTGGCGGAGAGAAAGCCGGATCAGCCGGCAGCACTTCCCGCCCCGGCAGCACTTCCCGTCCCGGTAGCGTGGCGGCCGAGCGTGCCTGACATGATTCCTCAAACGCCTGCTACAGGAGGCGCGCCTGCTCCCGAGCTGCACACCGTGGCATCAGTCGGCGAGGATTGCACCCTCACGCTGGACACTGGCGCCCGGGTGCTCTTCCTCGGCGTGCAGATCAACGATATGGCGGCTGCGCGCGACTACCTGCGTCGGAGGGTGCTGAAAAAAAAGATCTTCCTGAGAGACCCCCGGCCGGGAGTGAACTCCGTGACGCACGCGCGGGTTATTCTTAAGAACAGGATTTCCATCAATGCGCAGCTTGTGAAATCAGGCGCGGCAACGAAGATCCCAGAACCGGAGGGGTGACGACATGGTGCACAGGATCGGGACCAAGACCCCCCGGGTAAAGGAGGCTGCGTTCATTGCCTGGAATGCGGAGGTGTCGGGAGAGGTCGTGCTGGAAAAAGACACGAGCGTGTGGTTCAGCGCAACCGTGCGCGGCGATCTTGCCTCCATCACGGTGGGGGAAGGCACCAATGTACAGGACAGCGCAACGCTCCACGTCGAGACAGGGCTGCCGCTGCGTGTAGGACGGCGGGTCACGGTGGGACACAACGCGGTGCTGCACGGCTGCACAGTGGGGGATGACTGCCTCATCGGAATGGGCGCCATGATCTTAAGCGGCGCAGTGATCGGCAGGGAGAGCATCGTGGGCGCGGGAGCGCTCGTAACAGAGGGCAAGGCGTTCCCCCCGCGCTCTCTCATCATCGGAAGCCCTGCGCGTGCGCTGCATACGATCGATGATGCCTCCATCGAGAAGATCAGGGAGAACGGCCGGGTTTATGCAGAACTTGCGCGCAGGGCTGCAAGGGAATATGTGGAAGAGTCCGAACCGTGATCGTGTGCCAATGCCCCATGTCCCTTGAGTCATTTCCCAGGGTTGGGATACCGTAGCGCAGCATGACAGAATCCGTTGTTCCCCGTTATGCCGCCATCATTGTTGGCACCGTGCTCTGGGATGTCGGGGCGGTGCTGCAAAAAAAGGCGATGGATGGTCTCCCCCGCACCCGGCCGCGCGTCGTTGACCTGGCGCGTTCCGCCGGCTGGATGGCGGGCCTCATGGTGACGGGGCTCGGGTGGGGGGTTGTACGTGTACGGACTGGCAGCGATCCCCGTGTCCACCGCGCGCACGATCACCGGGGGGAGCTATGTCGTGCTCGCCCTTTTTTCACTGCTCTTTCTGAAGACGCCGCTTCGGGCCGCCGAGTGGGCAGCCGTGGTCCTGGTGAGCGGCGGCATCGTGATGATCGGCCTCGGGGAGCCCACGGGGGCTGCCGGTCCCGTCCAGCCCCTTGCATCCCTTGTACAGGTGGGGATGGCCATCGCCATCCTCTTAGTCGCCTGCGCTGGTCTGCTTCAGCTTCGGCGAATCGGCTCGCGCTCCCTGCTGCGCGGCATGGCGTGGACCCTGGTCGCATACGCGGCGGTCTCAGGTCTCCTGTTGAGCGTGGGCGACCTGCTCATGAAGGTCATCCTGATCGTTTTTCAGGGGACGCTGGAAACCGGGAGCCGGCTGCTGCTGGTGACCGCGTGCGGCTTCGGGCTCGCAGCATTCTACCTGGCCGGGTTCTACATGCTCTCCCGCGCATACCAGTCGGGCGGCGTGGTAGGAGGGATGGTGATTTCCGATTTCTCCGCACGGATCGGCGCCATCTTTCTTGGCGCCATGGCGCTCGCGGAGCCGCTGGGAATAGCGGGCGGCGCAGGCCTGCTCAAGGCGGCAGGACTGCTTGTGGTGCTCATCGGCTCGCTCCTCCTGGGCAGGTTCAGCGGCATGCCCGAGATAAAAAACCCGGAAAAGCGGCCGGCCCCTCAGTGACGGACTAACGCACTCCGTAGACGATCACTCGCGCCCTGCCCTCCAGCCAATCGCCGACGGTCTTGTAGGTGAACTGGATGTTCCTGATCTTGCGCTCCCCCCCCTGGAGGTCGATGAGCCGAGAACGCGAGCCCTGGTGGAAAATGAGCCGGGTGTCGATCCTTTCCCTCTCTCCATTGCCGTAAACGATGACGAGGTTGTAGATCTCGATGTCGTTCTTCTCCACAACGAAGAGGAGGGATCTGAAAAAGCCGGCATAGTCGCTGACAGTGAGAGCATCATGGTCTCCGCGAAAAGGCACGGTCAAGTCGCCCAGAAACACCGAGCCCTGGGGAAGGGGTGCGGTCATGCATGACGTGAGGGCAAGCGCGATGGCCGCTATGAGAAGCATCCTTTTCATGGCGCCTCCTAAGAAAAATATCATATAAAAATTCAGGAAGGAAATATAGCTGCTGTCAGGGGCGCGCCTGCGGGCGCCTCCCCCTCGCGGCCATGAGCATCGGCCATTCCCGCTCGAACAGAGGGGTGAGAGTGCCCGTGCCGATGAGCGCCTCCACCTCCTGCAGCGTGAAGAATCGCCCCTCTTCGATCTCAAAAGGGTCCGGATGCATATCTCCGCTCCACGTCAGGGCATAGCAGAGCGCATATTCGGATTCGAAACCGCCTTCACTTAGAAAAGAATACAGGAAGGAAGCGCCGGACGCATCGATTCCCAGCTCCTCGCGCGCTTCCCGGGCCACGGCATGCACGACATCCTCCCCTGCAGCCACGTGCCCCCCCACGGAAGTGTCCCACTTCCCGGGGTTGGTATCCTTGCTGATCGAGCGTTTTTGCAGGTACAGCCGGCCGGCTGGATCAAAGACATGCACGTGCACGACGAGGTGGATGAGCCGTGGATTTCCGTGGCATTCCTCCCGTGTGGCCTGGCCCGCATGAATGCCGTTCCGGTCGACGAGCTGAAACATTTCCATGGCAGTCTATTCACTCGGCCGGTTTTGTACGCAATACGAGACAAAAGCATCCAGCGAGGTGATCGCGGATCGAATTTCCGGATAGACCGGCAGGCCGCCTTCCTCAAGGGCCGCGACAAAGTCAGCGTAATGCCTACCCGCGTTCACGGAGATCACCATGGGCTTGGCATGCCTGCGGGAGATCTGCACGAGCAGGTTCGCAAGGCCGTCCGGGTCGCGGCAGGTTTCCGGAACGGTTTTCAGGGTCACGGCATGCGGGATCACTGCCACGAACACGCAATCCACGGCCTCGTCCTCGATCACCGCCTCCACGAACTGCGCGTACATCCCGTCATCCGCCATGGGGGTGATGTCGAGGAACGGGGAGGAGGTGTCCACAAGTCCGGACTTGTTGATGGCGTTCAGCTTATCCACCGTGCGGGGCCCCAGCCGCGCCTGGGTGAGCCCCTTCAACTCGTCCGCGCTCACCGTGGATTCGAAGCCGGCGTTCACGACCCCCGCAACCCGGTTTCCCCGCGGCGGTTTGCCTGCCAGCAGGGAGAAGACCCTGATCCGATCGTAGAACTCGTCGATGGTTTCCGCCAGCACGACGCCGGCCTGCCTGCAGGCGGCGCGGAAGACCTCGTAATTGCCCGACATCGCCGCGGTGTGGGAAGCCGCGGAGCGCGCCCCCGCTTCGGTCCTGCCGCCCTTGTACGCTATGATGGGCTTTGTCGACTCCCGGGCGCGCTCGAAGAACGCGCGGCCCTCCCCCGCGTCCAACCCCTCCAGGTACACGGCAAGGACGCGCGCCGCCGGGTCGTCGGCGAAGTGCGCCAGCAGGTCGCCCACCTTCACGTCGAACTTGTTGCCGAAGCTCACGATGGAGAGCAGGGGCTTGCACGCGCGCAGCTTGTCGATCACGGTGACGGAGAGGGCGCCGCTCTGCGTGAGGAGGACCGCGTTCGCCGTCTCCGACGACCTCACCTCCAGCCGTTTCTCATTAATGAAGAGCGTGTTGATCCCCGGTCTCCCCCCGGCTGGTGCGTGATAGACCCCCATGCAGTTGGGCCCGATCACGCGCACGCCGGGCGGCATGGCTGCGCGGAGCTGGCGCGCAAACTCCGCGTACGGCGTGGCGGAGGGAACTCCGGGGATGAGGATGACTGCGCGCACGCTGCTGCCGGCCAGCGAGCGGAGGAACTCCGGGGCGTTGAGCGCCGGAGCCGCGTACACGGCAAGCTCGACCCGGCCGGGGAGGGCGGAGATGTCCGGGTACAAGAGATAGTCTCGGGACCCGAACCGGACCGTGCCGACATGGGGATTCACCAGGTAGAGGTCGTTCGGGCGCAGCTCGTGCAGCAGCTCCGCGATGTCCCGCGCCATGCTGTACCGGCTGAGATCCGCCGATACGCCGATAACCGCCACGCCATTGGGCCGGAAGAACGCGTCGAGGTTCGCGAGGTCCACGCGCGGGTTCCACTCCTCCGGTCCAGGGGCTTTGGCGAACTCGGCCAGCCCGTCGAGGGCCACGAACCTCCCGTCCGACGATATCGCGAAGGGGTTCACCTCGAAGGATTTCAGCACGTGGCGCGCGCCTTCAGTCCCCGCGGAATAGCTCAGCGCAAGGCTGCTGAACCCCGCCAGCGCGCGCGCAATGAGGCGCAGGTACTCAGGGTGGCCGATCTGCTCGAACCTGTGCCGGATGTGCATCGACTCCGTGAACGCCAGGGCCTCCTCGTACTCCAGGGGCGGGAGAAAGAGGTTGGCGGGATCGTAGTGGGTCGCGAAGAACTCCGCGTCGTCGCCGCCCTTGCTCACCGTGAGCACCGGGCCGAACGCGGGGTCTTCCCGAGCTCCGATAAGCACCTCGAAGCCCAGCGCCTGGGTATGGGGGATATACTCGGCCACCAGGAACCCGACGATGTCCGGACGCTCGGCGTCCGGGAAATGGGAGAGCACCTCATCCCGCATGCGGGCCATGACGTATTGGACGTAAAGGGTGTCAGTGCCCGCGACCTTGCGCACGCCGCCCAGCTTCTGCTTGTGGGGGATGCCCGGCGATACCACCTTGACAATGAGCGTTTGGCCCAGCCCATGGAGCGTCTCCTCGCTCAGCTCGGCGATATCCCGGATAAAGAGGAAACGCGGCACCGCGAGGCCCAGGCTTGCGAGGATCCCGTAGACCTCGTGCTCGTACAGGGACGCCCTGCCCTCCTGCTCCGCCGCATCGAGAATCGCATCGATCCTCGCTGCCATTTCCCGCGTCAACCCTGGCATGTGCCCGTCCCTCCTTCGGCGAAGAGTAGCACGACCTCGCCCGCTGGATACAGACCTTGTCCGCAGGCGCTGACGGCGCAGGGCGGCCGCGCCGAAACGCATGACGCTGGTCAGCCGGCCCAGGAAGCTGTCATGCGAACCATGGTTTCGTAGTTGGCCATGGCAAGGGGTGTGATCGTCCTTCCATAGGGACAACTGGAGGGATGCAGCACAAAGCCGCGTCCGCCGCCGCTCATTCCTTCCTGAAGGGCGGTGGCAACCTTTCGCTCGAACCGTGGCGTTGGGAGGTTTTCGATATCCGAGGCCTCGATATTGCCCATAAGGACCATGGCATCCCCCACCGCCTTCTTTATCTCCCGAAGCTCCATGTCTCCCTGCGGCGGCGGCTCAAGCGGGTCCAGGGCGTCGGCTCCCATAGCGGCAATCATGGGAAGGATTCCGCGCAGTCTCCCGTGTGAATGGATGCGGGCATACCCGCCGTATTTCTTTATGCTCCGCACGATCTCTCCCGTGTAACGCACCACGTATTCTTCATACAGGCGCGGCGGCAGGTAGGGCTCTCCGGCATATTCCGATCCGCAGATCCGCCACAGCCTGCCGGGCAGGGCGCGGGCCAGGTGCTCGTACTCGGGCAGGAGACGGCGCGCAAACCGCTCCAGCAGGCGATGGAAGAGCTGCGGCTGCGTCATTGCGATGACGGTGTAATCCTCCATGGAGAACAGCTCCGCCGCGCAGCAGATCGGGTCGGCCACGTCGATGAGAACGATGCCATCGTCGCCGAGGCTGGCTTCTTCTGCCATGATGCCGCTGATGTCCGCGGTTCGCACATCGAGCTCCGGCAGCCGCAGATACGCTTCCGCGTCCTCGGGACCCTTCAGGAGATGCTCGATGGTCCACAGCGTCTGCGTGGCAGCGTCACGCCGGACAATCATTCGAAGGGTGCGGCCGGGCGCCTGTATGAGGGTTCGGGTGAACCGGGAATCCCCCTCACGCCAGCTCTCCCGCGTGGTGAGTGCGACGATCGGGTCATCCACCGTCTCTCTCCACGTCGGGGAGACCATCCGCATGAGATCAGTTTGCTCAAGGGCCAGCTTGACAAGGGGCCGCCAGGAGGGATCGTTCCAGACGGTGAACTCATCCGCGTCCCTGTCCATGCGCCATCCGCCTATCTCATAGAAGGAAACCGCGGGCCGGTCCACCGGTTCTCCCCGCAGCGTGGCGAGCAGGCGCTGGCGAGACCGCATCATTCCCTTTTTCTGTATCCCCTACCCCTTCACCGCGCCGCCCGCAAGCCCGGCCACGAGCCGCTTCTCGATGATGTAGAACAGCACGAGCACAGGAATCAGGGCAAGGAAGGCGGCCATTGTCAGGTACTGCCATTGGGTGGTCCATCGCCCCACGAAGTTGTACAGGGCGATGGTCAGGGGCATCTTGTTCTTCGACGAGATGAAGGTCAGGGCGAAGAGGAACTCGTTCCACGCGAAAATGAAGGCATAAATCATCACCGTCACGAGGCCGGGAACGGCGATGGGAAGCATGATGCGCGTCATGGTCTGCACGCGCGTGCAGCCATCGATGAGAGCGGCCTCTTCAATGTCCTTCGGAATGGTCTTGAAATACCCGTTCATCATCCACGTGTTGAACGCCACCGTGAAGAGCGCGTCCAGGACAATGAGGGCCACGTAGCTGTCCAGGAGGCCGAGCCTTGCCACCACCTTGAAAAGGGAGATGATCACGATCACGGGCGAGAACATCTCGATCATCAAGAGGAGGTACATCGCCACTCTGCGGCCGACGAATCTCAGCCGCGCAATGGCGTAGGCTGCGGGCACGCACAGGAGCGTATTCAACACGGTCGCGCCGAAAGCGATGATGATGCTGGCAAGGAAGTAGCTGGCAAGATCGTACTGGGTCCACACCGTTACGAAATTCGACCACTCCACGTGAGTCGGAATCCAGATCGGCGGCGTGGCATATGTGTCCGGACCTGATTTCAGCATCGTGGAGATCATCACGAAGAAGGGGAACAGGAGGAACAGCAGGATGATGATGGTGAGCGGGATTACGAGCCAGCGCGCTCGGTTCTGCCACTTCATCAGCCGTTCTCCTGCTTGAAGTAGAACCGGGCGTAAATGATGCTCACGATCGTAAGGATCAGGAAGGTCACGACGGACTGCACGGCGGCCCAGTCGAAACGCAGGTCGGTAAACGCGTTCATGTACAACGAAGTAATAAGGATATTCGTGGTGTTCGCCGGTCCTCCCCGGGTAAGGATGAAAATCACATTGAAATCGTTGAAGGTCCAGATGGCCGAGAGAAGCGTGGAGATGAGAATGAGCTCCCTCAGGCCAGCCAGCGTGATGGAGAAGAAGCTGCGGATCCCGCCAGCGCCGTCCATGTAGGCTGATTCGTACAGCTCCTGGGGAATGGCCTGCATTCCCGCAAGGAACACCAGGGCAAAGAACGGGATGCCGACCCAGATATCCACCCACATGCAGGCGATGAACGCGGACAGCGGCGCTCCGAGCCAGCCCGGCGGGTTGGTCCACAGCCCGGTGATCTTCAGCGTGTGATTGAGGAGCCCGAATTCGGGATGATACACCCACTGCCACAGCAGAGCGCTTATCGGCACCGAGGATGCCCAGGGAATGATGAATGCCATGCGGGCTGCCTTGCGGCCCGTGTACTTCACGTTGAGGAGAACGGCGATGATCATCCCCATCAGGAACTTCACGGCCACCCCCGACCCGGTCCAAATCAGGGACCTCAGGGCAGCCATCCAGAACTCGTGGTCCTGGAACCGGTCCACGAAGTTGGCAAAGCCGACGAAACGCGTAAGGTCGCTCAGCTTGTTCGTGCGGAAGAGGGACATCACGAAGACGTAGATGATGGGGTAGAACATGAAAGCAACAAGGAAAATCACGGTTGGCGCAAGGAGAATGTAGGCGAGCCTCGCCTCGGGATTCCAGAGCCTCTTTCTCAGAGACAGGGTTGCGTCCGCCACGATTCCTCCCTGCGCGGTGCGGGTGAAAAAGAAGGGGAGCGGATGCCCCCCTTCATGAATGCAGATGCCTTACATGCCCCGGGCCTTGTCGACCGCCGCTGCCGCGGCATCGAGGGCTGCCTTCGGGGTTGCCTGTCCCTGGAACACCTTTTCGCAGGCTTTCCAGGTCTCATTGTTGAGGGTGTCGAAGTTGTCCACCAGGGGCCACGGCCGCGCCGTCAGTGCGGCAGCGTTGAGGGCCTGGAAGAGCGGGGAATTCCAGAACGGGTCCTTGGCAGCGCTCAGCGTCACGGGCGGGAACCCGACGAGCTGGTCAAACTTGCCCTTGTACGCGTCCTGGTAGAAGAAGTCGATGAACTTGCCCGCCGCCTTCAGGTTCTTGGCCTTGGTGAAGAAGGCGATGGAGTCGGTGATGATGAGCCCCGCGGGCTTCTGTCCGGCAAAGGACGGGATGTTCGCGTAGGTTACGGGGAACTTGGCTCCGGCCTGCTTCATGGCAGAGTCCACCCAGGCGCCGATCATGACGTAACCGGCCTTGCCTGCGTAGAATACAGGATGGCTGTCCATGCGGTTCATGGAGGTGAACGAGTCTTGCACGACTTTGTCCTTGAGCGCGAGCTGGGCCATGAACGTGAGCGCCTTCACCCCCGCGTCAGAGTTCACCGTGCACTTGCCGTAGGACCCGTCGGCATTGGTCTGGAAGTAGTCGCCGCCTGCCGCGTAGAAGTAGTAGCAGAAGTCCGTCAGCTCGGTGTGGGTCTTGCCGGGCATGATGAGCCCATAGACCTTGCCGGGCTTCGTGACCTTCTTTGCGTCGGCTTCCAGCTCCTCCATGGTCTTGGGAACGTCCTTTGCGATGTCATTGTTGATGGCTAGAATGCGCGCGCCCGCCGCCACGGGGATGCCCATCAGCTTGCCCTTGACCTTGGCTTCCATGGCCGCCGGGTTGATGTTGTCCATGGTGGCCTTGCTGATGTACTGGGTGACTTCATCGACCGAGTTCGTGGACATGAAATCAAGGATCCACCGTGTTCCCACGACCGAGATGTCCGGCGGGGTGCCGCCGGCCACTGCCGTGGTGAGCTTGTTCTGCATGTCATCCCACTTCACCGGGACGATCTGCACCTGGGCGTCGCTTGAAGCCTTGTTGAATGCCGCCTCGACGCTGGCGCGGAAGTCCTCGGTCAAGCCGTCATACAGGGCCCAGAAAAAGGTGACCTTCGGCTTCTCCTTTGGCGCGCAACCAACGAGCGTTACGATGACAAGGAGCGCTACTCCAAGTCGGAACATGACTGATTTCTTCATGTTTCCCCCTTTGAACTTGAGATATGCATGTCCTACGGACACTCGCCCGATTCTATGACCGCCTAATCGGGTTGTCAAGAAGTTCACCCGCTCCGAAGGTCGTCCGCCAGCCTCGCCTCCACAATGGAATCCAGCCTGAATGTCCGCTCGTCATTCCTGAGCGTGCAGAAGGCCTTGACCGCGATGTTTCCGCCGATCCTAGTGAAAGAAAGGGGCCGGATCCTCCGGTCGGTAAGCTCCCCTTGGGCGCTGCGATAGGAGATATCCACGAACGCCCCTTCCTCGATGGCCTGGTTGAGCACCGCGGCAGCGCGGGGTGCGCGCGGAGCATGGGAAGAAAAATCCAGGGCCGGACCGCTCAGCGCGGCCAGCTCCTCAACCGCAAGGTCCCCGGCCTTGCCGAGCGCGCTGAGGCAGGCTTGGAAGAGCAGCCGGCACGCGTGCGCATCGGCAAGCGCGCGGTGCGCGCCTTGCGTATCCAGGCGCAGGTCGCGCGCGAGGTTCTCCAAGCCGTAGCTGAAGCGCCCGGGAAAGGCCTGCCGGGCAAGGCCCCGGGTATCCAGGATGGGTCCCTCCGGGGGCGGAAGACCTGCGGCATCGATTGCGGCGCTCACGAAGCCGACGTCGAAGCTCGCGTTGTGCGCCATGGCCGTTCCCCTGCCAAGAAAGGACAGGAAGTCCGGCAGCGCCTGCTCAACAGGAGGCGCGCCCCGAACCATCGCGTCAAATATCCCGTTGACCTGGGAAGCAGAGGAAGGGATCGGGATGCCCGGGTCCACAAGACGGGCAAAGGTATCTATTACCTCCGGTCCCCGGAACGCCACGCCGGCAATCTCCACGATCCGGTCCACTCCGGGAATGAGTCCGGTCGTCTCCACGTCAAAGGCGATAAAGACGCGCTTACTGCTCACCCTTGAGCTTTTCCGGTGTCGTTTCCCCGAGCAGCAGCTTGCAGATGTTCTTGTACCCGACCTTCCGATGCTTGCGGAGCACGGAGGCGAAGGCTTCGTAGGCTTCGGGGTGGGCTGCCTTGAGCTCGTCAAGGTGAGCGAGCACCTCTTTCAGGTCCTCAAGCGACGCCAGTGCCGGCATGTGATCCTCCCCTCAGATAGTCGTGAAAGATTCCACGGTCTTCGCGTCCAGGCGCTTCACCACCTCCACCAGCAGCGCAACGGCATTGTCCACGTCGTCCAGGCTCATCATGCCGACGTGGGAGCTGCAGCGGGATTTTGCACTCCTCCGCGGTCCGGATGATGAGGTCTTTCAGCCCCTGGTGAGGAGACCCTTGGCGTCAGAATATGGTTGAGGCCGGAGCCTTGTCAAGGAGACGGAATGGCGGTATGCACTATGTGTGACGGAAAAACTCTACCAGAGCGACCCGACGATGCTCGAATTCGACGCCGCCATTGTGGAGGCGACAACCAGAGAGGGCCGGTGCGAGATCGTGCTTGATCGCACGTGCTTCTACCCCGGCGGCGGAGGCCAGCCCTGCGACCTCGGCATACTGGGCGGGGCCCGCGTTCTTGAGGTGGGCTACCGGGGTGAGCAGATCGTGCACGTCGTGGAGCCCGCCCCCGGGGCGGACGGCTGCGCCGCCCTTGCGCCGGGCCCCGTTCATGGCGCCGTGGACGGACCGCGCAGGCGCGATTTCATGCAGCAACACACGGGCCAGCACATCTTCTCCCAGGCGCTGATGCGCGCCGGCAAGCTGGAAACCGTTTCAGTGCACTTCGGCGATGAGGACACCACCGTCGAGGTCCGCGCGGATGCGGTGGACGAAATGCTGATTCGCAAGGCGGAGGATATCGCCAACAGCGCCATCAAGGAGAACCGCCGCGTGATCCTCCACGAGGTGGATCGCGCCGAGGCATCCCGATTCCCCCTGCGCCGCACGCCGCCGGATGAGGGCCGGCTGCGGATCGTGGAGGTCGAGTCCTTTGACTGGGCTGCGTGCGGCGGCGTGCACGTCGCTTCAAGCGGCGAAGTGTTTCTTGTCAAAGCGACGTTCCAAGAAAAGATCCGGGGCCGGGTCCGCATCCACGTGATGATCGGCAACCGGGCCCTGGAGGACTATGGCCGCAAGATCGCACTGGCGCAGGGTCTGAGCCGTACGCTCACCTGCGGGGAATCCTTCATCCTGGGACGCGTGCAGGAGCTGGTGGAGAAAGAAAAGGGCTCGACGCGGGAGCTGCGCAGGCTGCGGCTGGCGCAGGCATCCGCGGACGCCGACGATTCCACCTCCGCGGCCAGGGGCATCGGCGGCGCGCTCTGCGTGCGGCGCGTCTTCAATGAGGCGGGAGACGAATACCTCAAGGCGTTCGTGGAAAGGGTCGTTGCCACGCCCGGCCGGGTGGCCATCGCCGTGGACCGGGGCCCGGAAAAATTCCAATGGATCGTTGCGCATTCCCTCGGGAACGGCCTCGAGCTCTCAGAGTTTCTCCCCGGGCTCATGGAGATCGCGGATGCCAAGGGCGGCGGCCGCGGCGCCCGGATGCAGGGGATCGGAAACACCAACGAGGCCATCGCTCTTTTCGCGGACGCGATCGAAGCGGAGCTTGCCCGCAGGCTGGGATAAGGAGACGTCATGAAGCTGCGCATCCGCTACAACTCTCCCGTCGTCCTCACCTTTGCCCTGGTGTGCGCGCTTGTGCTCCTCATCGACCAGATCTCCGGCGGCACCTTCATCCGGCAGTACTTCGTCCTGCAGCCGCCCTTCGACGCCCGCTCGTTCCTGTCGTGGATGCGCCTTTTCACGTACGTGATCGGCCACCAGAACTGGACCCATCTCATCAGCAACTTCTCCTTCATCCTCCTGATCGGACCGGTGCTGGAGGAGAAGTACGGCTCCCTTCCCCTGCTGGCCATGATGCTGGTGACAGCGTTGTCCACGGCGGTGCTGAACCTCCTTATCGTGCGCACGGGCCTCTACGGCGCGAGCGGCATCGTGTTCATGCTGATCCTCCTGAGCTCCTTCACCAACATCCGCCAGGGGGAGATCCCGATCACCTTCATCCTGATCATTGCGCTGTACCTCGTGCGCGAGTTCGTGAACGCCCTCACTCCCAGCACCATCTCCGAGCTCGCCCATATTGCCGGCGGGATCATCGGCGGGCTGTTCGGGTTCCTCTTCTCCAAGCCCACCGCGACGGCGCTTCCGGCGCAGCCGGAGAAAAAGGAGTAGCCCATGCGCATCACCGCATCCCTTGCGTTCTGTTTCCTGCTTCTCGCGCCCCTCGCGGCCTCAGCCCAGGCGGAGGAGAAGGACGTGACCGTCCCCCTCTCCAGCCTCGTTTTGTTCACGAGCGGCGTGGGCTATTACCAGCACGACGGCGTGGTGGAAGGGAACGCCAGGATGGAGCTCACCTTCTCCGCCAGCCAGATCAACGACCTCTTGAAAAGCCTCGTTCTGCGCGATCTGGACGGCGGCGCGATTGAGAGCGTCACCTACTCCTCGCGGGACCCCATCACGCGCACGCTGAAGAGCTTCTCCATCGACCTCACCGCCGCCACAACCCTTGCCGGGCTGCTCACCCAGACCCGGGGAGAGTCCATCGAGGTGACAATGGCGGGCGGAAACACCACCACGGGCGCCATCATCGGCGTGGAGACCAGGCAGGCGACGTCCGGCCCCAAGGGCGACGTGGCGGGAGAGTTCCTGGATTTGAACACCACGGCAGGGGTGACAAGCCTGGCCCTCATTGACGTGCAGGGGATTCGTTTCCTCCGCAAGGAGGTGCAGGACGACCTTGCGCAGGCGCTGCAGGTCCTCTCCTCCTCACACGGCGTGGAAAAGAAGAAGGTGGTCCTGCACTTCACGGGGACGGGGAAACGCCGGGTGCGCATCGGCTACATCCTGGAGGCGCCGGTGTGGAAGACCAGCTACCGGCTGGTCCTGGGCGACACGGGACAGCACCTGCTGCAGGGATGGGCCATGGTGGAGAACACCTCGGACACCGACTGGCGCGCCGTGGTGCTCACGCTCGTTTCAGGCCGGCCCATCACGTTCACCATGGACCTCTACCAGCCCCTCTACATCCAGCGGCCCGAGGTGCAGCTTGAGCTGTACCAGTCCCTGGTGCCGAAGACCAACCAGATGGCCATGGAGGAGCAGGCCGCGGAGACCGAGGCTGCCACAGCGGAGGACAGGCTTGCCGCCCCGGCGCCGGCTGCGGCCGCAAAGACGGCGGCGCCTCAGAGAGAGTCGCTCGCCCAGCCATCTGGTGCGGGCGGCGCAGCCGCGCCTGAGTTTTCCGTGTCCCAGGGGGTTTCCGCGGCCGCAAGCGGCGCCCAGGTGGGCGAGCTGTTCCAGTATGCAATCGACAAGCCCGTGACCCTTCCCCGGCAGCAGTCCGCGCTGCTCCCCATCCTGAACCAGCAGGTCACCGGCGAGCGCTACTCCCTTTACAATGAATCCACAGATCCCCGGTACCCGCTGAATGCCGTGAAGCTGAAGAACGCGAGCACCCTTCACCTCATGCAGGGTCCCATAACGGTCTTCGACGCAGGCTCCTATGCCGGGGACGCGCAGATCACCGACCTCGCGCCGGGCGCGGAGCAGCTGGTCACCTATGCCATGGACCTGGACACCGAGGTCGAGGCGGTGCAGGGTGCGGCGCCCGTCACCCTCGTTTCGGTGAAGATCAGCAAGGGCATCTTCCTGTACACCAGCAAGGCGCAGCGCGAGCGGGACTACAACATAAAGAATCGCGGCTCAAGAAGCCGCGCCGTGCTCATCGAGTACCCCTATCAATCGGATTGGACGCTCTCCAGCCCCAAGGAGCCGTTGGAGCGCACCCGGGACGCCTACCGGTTCGCCGTGCCGGTAGCGGCGGGCATGAGCGGAACGCTTTCCGTGGTGGAGACGCGGATGATCAGCCAGAGCATTTCCCTTTCCAGCATGGGGAGCGACCAGGTGGCGCTGTACATGAGAAGCACGGTGGTGAGCCAGGCGGTGAAGAACGCGCTGCAGAAGCTCGCGGGTCTTCAGCAGAAGATCGCCGACACGGCGGCGCAAAGAACCGCCAAGGAAGCGCGGGTCGCCGCGATCAACGACGATCAGTCGCGGATCAGGGACAACATGGATCGGCTCTCCGAGGGCTCGGACCTGTACAAGAGGTACGTGAAAATCCTCACGGACGAGGAGGACGAGCTTGCGAAGCTGCGCGACGACATCGCCAAGCTGCGTGACCAGGAGGCGTTGCAGCAGAAGGACGTGGCCGCCTACATTCAGTCAGTGGAGGTAAATTAGGAGCTCCCTCGCCGCCAGTATTCATCCACGGAGATGTCGGAGCGGAAGCTTTTCCTGAAAAAGAGGATTCCCCCGACCCCCTCCACGTGCACGTCCTTGAGGAACCCCTCTCCCGCAGGTCCCGGCGCATAGCGAATGGTGGTGGTGAGCTTGAACACGCCGCGCGGCAGAGGCGTGGCCGTGTAGCTCACCTGCACGGGCGCGCCGGTCTGCGCGTCAAGCCAGGCGGTGCCCCGAACAACCGCCCCCTCCTTCTTTTTCAGGATAAAATCAAAGAGAGCGCACTCCCGGCCCGCCACCGTATCCTTCTCCCCCCGCGGAGTCACCGCAACCGCGTCCTGCACCTGCGGATCAAAGGGGTTGTCCCCCATGGTGAAAGGGATTGCCTTGCGCTTCCGTTGCGCCTGCTGCTCTTTCCGCGTGGTGTCCTCATTATTGTGCATGGCCCGTATCACTTCCATGGCCACGTCGCCCGTCGGCGACCGCGAAAGCTGATACCACATCTGCCAGGATTCCTGGACGGCGCCCTTGTCGTCGACCATTTCCAGTCGGAAAGAGGCGTTGCCGGGGACCCACTCCTTGACCGGTCCGGAAATCCGCACCGCCTTGTCCCAGAGGGGAACAGAGGGCACCGCGGAAAGAGAAAGGCCGGGGAGGAGCAGAAGGGTCGTCAATGCCATGACGGAGCCGCGCATAAGCTGAGATGAAAGATATACCGGAAAACTGGGGCAGCATAGGGCGAGCGCGGCCTTCGCGCAGCCCTGCCTTCATCCCTTCACGGCGCCGGCAATAAGGCCCTCGATGATCAGCCTCTGGAAAATAAGCGCAATGATGATGGGAGGGATCGATGCCACGATTCCCGCTGTTGTCATCAGGCCGTAATCAACGGAAAATCTTCCCAGGAGCTCGGCGATGGTCACGGGCATGGTTTGGGAGGCGAGGCTGTTGGTGAAAACTAATGCGATCAGGAACTCTCCCCACGCGGCGATGAACGTGAAGATCCCCGTTGTGAAGAGGGCAGGGCCGGAAAGGGGTAGCACAATCCTGAAGAGGGCCTGCACCGGATTGCAGCCGTCAATGAGGGCGGCGTCTTCCAGCTCCATCGGGATGGTTTCGAAATACCCCTTGAGAATCCAGATTGCCATGGGGATGTTGATGGCCGAATAGATGGCCACAAGGGTTATCCTTCTGTCCAGAAGATTGAGCCGCGACGCAATAACGTACAATGAAGTGATGAACACTATGGGGGGAATCATCTGGATGAACAGCAATCCAAAGAGAACCACCCTGCCCGAAAACACATGCAATCGCGCAATCGCGTACGCCGCAAGCGATCCGAGGAACACGCAGAGGGCGGCAACGGAGATGCACACGATGAGGCTGTTGAGCAATCCGGCCTTGAACGCCTCCGTGGTCTGCAATTTGCGGGCGAATATATCCAGATATCTTTGGAACGTGGGATGCAGGGGGATCCAGTGGGGGGGAACGCTTGTGAGCTCCTTCTCCTCCGAGATGCTGGTGGTGAAGGTCCAGAGAATGGGAAGCAGGGTCCACGCCATGACGACAATGAGCAAAAAGCCATCCAAGACTTTCTGGGAGAGAGCGCCCAAGGAAACTCTTCGCTTCATTTCGCCCCCTGCGTGATCACCCGGTATCCGTTCTGAAAACCCTTGAGAAAAACAGGACAAGCCCCAGGATGATGACAAGGGTCAGGTACGACATCGCCGCGCCCTTCCCAAACTGAAGAGAACGAAAGACAGTGTTGTACATGAGATACCCGACCACCTGCGTGCTGCTCCCCGGACCTCCTCCCGTCAGCGCATAGATCAAGTCGAAAATTTTGAAGGTCGCGACGATTTTCATCACGATCAGCGTGAAGGTCATGGGCCGCAGGAGAGGAAAGGTGACCTTTCCAAACATCTGCCACGCGGATGCGCCGTCCACTCTTGACGCTTCGTAAAGCTCCAGGGGTATCGTCTGAAGCGCCGCGAGGTACATGATCACCGCGAAGGGCGTCCCTTCCCAGATGTTGGCCACAATGAGCATATGGATGGCAAGCCGGGGATCGGAAAGCCAGGCGATATACGACTTGATGATGCCAAGCTGATAGAGAACACCATCAAGAAATCCATAATTCGAGTTATAGATCCATTTCCACATGAGGGCGCGCACGATGCTGGGAAGCACATAGGGAAAAAGGATGAGCGCCCTGGCCACGCCTCTGAGCCTGAATTGCTTTGAAAAGAGGAGCGCGATGCCCAGGCCCATGCTCATGCCGACAAAGATGTCGTACAGAACGAAATAGGATGTGCGGCCAAACGCAAGCCACCAATCGGGGCTCGACAGGACCTCCAGATAGTTCCTCAATCCCACGAAAGTCAGGACAAGCCTTCCGGGGCCGACGAACGTGCTGAAAAGGCTCAGATACGCCGAGTAAATCAGGGGATAGAGAAGAACGGAAACGATGCAGATCATCGCGGGGGCGATGAGGACAATCCCCAGCCTCTTTCGAAATTTCTCGTACACGCGCGACCTCGGGTATGCGAGGGGGGGAAGGCACAAGCCCGTCCCCCCCGGTTTCTTTGCTACTTGGCGGGCGGCTGATACTTGGCCTTGATGGCAACAGTCTTGGTGTATGCATCATTGAGCGCGTCAGCGGCGCTCATGTTTCCCACCAGCGCATTGTTCAAATCAACGGCAAACATTGTAGAGAAATCGCCATACCAGGGAACCCTGGGCCGGTTGACCACATATTTCGCCTGGTCCAGCATCAGGTCGAGCCCGGGCACGGCCTTCACGACATCAGGATCGGTGAACAGAGGGATCCAGCCCGGAACGTTTCCATGCTCGATCGCCGCGGTTTTGGCCCCCTCTTCGCTCGCGATGAAATTGAGCCAATCCCAGGACTCCTTGGGATGCTTGGTTCCAAAGGAGATCGCCCATCCCATCGGTCCTGAAACGGTATAGGGGTGATTGCCGTCATAGGAGGGCAGCAGGGCAATCTTCCACTGGCCGACCGTTTTGGAAATAGACGGGTCGTTCAATTCCACCAGAGGCAGCCCCCAGCGCATCCCAAACGCGATGTCGCCCGCTTCGATGGCCTTGTCGACGTCGTTTTCGGTCCACATGATGGAAGAGGGATCCGCTACCTTGTATTTCTTGATGGCGTCCGCCATCCACTGCAGAGCGGTCACCGCTCCACCCTTGTTGAACAGGGGATTCTGCGCCTCGTCAAAGAACTGGCCGCCCATTGATGAGGCCATGGCCACGAAATCGCAGATCAGGCATTCCTTCGGCGCCCATGACCAGGCCGACGCGTATTTGACTACTCCGGAGCTTTGCAGCTGCTGCGACATGGAGACGAACTCGTCCCATGTCTTGGGAGGATGGTCAAAGCCGGCATCGCTCAACATCTTCTCGTTATACAAGAAGGATTTCCATTCAGATGCCCATGGCAGCCCATACCAATGGCCCTTGTATTCCATGCCTCCGCCGGCAAAGGGCACCAGATCCGCCTTCATCTGCGCGGTCACATGGTCATCGATCGGCAGGACCCAGCCGGATTCCACGTACTGGGGAACCTCCACGCAGTCTATGACGTAGACATCATACGCGGATCCGCCCGCAAGAAAGGATGCCATGAGCTTGACGCCCTGATCCCTTCCATAGGGAACCACCGTGATGTTCACCCGGACTCCCGTCTTGTCCTGGAACGCCTGGGCCCTTTTGGCCAGCCAGTCGACGCTAGGACCTGGCCCCGAAAGCGTGTTCAATTCCACGGTGGCACCGGCAGCGGTCGTTTTCTGTTCCGAAGCCCCGCCCGCAAATGCCATCGCGCCCCCGAGAACGAGCACTATGCATAAGAAAAATGCAAGTTTCCTCATTGTCCTCTCCTTCAGCGCACAGATCGCACGCTCACTCGATAGACCGTACGTCTTCTCCGACTCCCAAAGCCCCCTCATCGCGCGCGGATCGAAAAAGGATACGTACAGCGGTTCACGCGATGAGGGGCACGGCTCGAAATGTGAAATCCATGGCGCAACCTCCTTTCCTGAGTGACCATCGCTTTTCCCGGACACCCCTTCATGGGCGGTCCTCCTGCACAAGCGCTTGCTCTTCAGTGAGCACCGCAGCGATTTCCCTTTCCACGGCAGGAGGAAGCTCCAGCGCTGGCTGGCTGAGTCGGGCGCTGCAAATGCCGAGGATTTCCAGCATCCGCTTCCTGCAGGAGATCGGCCCCAGCCAGCTTTCGCATCCGGTGCTGACCCTATTGATCCTGTCAATTCGGGACTGCAGGGAGCGGGCAGCCGCGGCATCCCTCCTCCGACACGCCTCATACAGATCAACGAACAGCAAGGGGAACACGTTGCCCAGGGAAGGAACGATGCCGGAGGCTCCCATCATGAGGCCCTCGGCGGAAATGCTCTCCTCCCCGATAAGAACGCGAAAATCCCCGCCGGCCGCCAGCGCCAGCAGTTCCTTGAGATAGTCCAGCCGGCCGCTGCTGTCCTTGATGCCGACAACGTTGGGGCGATGCGAAAGTTTCTCCACTGCCGCCACGGCAATACCCGCACCCATGGTCTGGGGCATGTTGTACAGCACAACCGGAACGTCCGTGCTGTCGAGGATTCTTTCGAAAAAGACGAGTTGTTCCGCCGTGCTGCTCACGGGAAAATAAAAGGGCAGCGTCACCAGAAGCGCGTCCACGCCGAACCTCTCAGCGTTCTTGATCTTGCGAAGCATCTTGCGCGTGCCGCAGTCCGAGATGCCCTGGTACACCGGCACCCTCCCATTGATCTCCTCCACGGTGGTCTCCACCACGACGCGGATCTGCTCATCATCCATCCTGGCGAATTCACCCGTTGTGCCCAGGCAGAGGACCCCATGGATCCCTGCTTTCACGATGTGACGGATCAGCCTTCGAAGCCCAAAGACGTCGATCTCTTCGTTCTGCTCAAAGGGAGTGACCATGGGGATGATGATTCCCTTCACCGCATCAGGGGCCATCATGGGATGCTGCTCTTCCCTTCCGTTTTCGATTTCAGCTCGAGCAGGATCTTCCCATACCGCTTGATATTCTCCTGGCTGAATCGAAGAGAGGGCCCTGAAATGCTGACGGCGCACGTGGGCACCTTGCTCAGGTTGTACAGCGCGATGCCTACGCACTTGATGCCATATTCATGCTCCATGTAGTCGACGGAGAAGCCTCTTTTTCTGGTCAGGGCGATCTCTTCAATGATCGTGGCTGGGTCAACGATTGTGTTCGGCGTAAACCTTTTCAAAGGTCCCTGCAGTACCCGCGCGACCTCCTCATCCGTCATGGTGGAGAGAAGCGCTTTGCCGATCCCCGTGCAATACAGCGGCGCCCTCACCCCTATATTATTCCGGATGGTCATGCGCGACGAAGGCAGGAGAGCATCGATATAGACGACCTCCGTCTTGTCTTCGGACAGCATGCCCAGGAAAACCGTTTCACCCACCTGCCGGGACAATTCGCTCAGAAGCGGGCTGAGGGTGGTGCGCAGGTCGAAGGTGGAGTACATGTTGTAGCTCAACTGCAGCACCTTCAAGCCCAATCCGTAATGACCTGATTTCACATCCTGTCTCAAGTAGCCGTTGGCCTCAAAGGTGTTGATGATGTTGAAGATCGTGCTTTTATTCATGCCCAGCTTGTTGCTGATCTGGGTAATCCCCAGCTCGGGCTCGTCCACGGTGAATGCTTCCAGCACCTTTAAAGCCCGTTCCAAGGATTTGACTTTTGCCCGCATGCCCAGGCCCCATCCACTGCCGTTTCATCAAGCGTGCTATATTGTAGCACGTTGTTCATTAGATTATCATTAGCCATGGGTATTGTCAAGGGCTGCTTATGCCGAGCTTCCAGGAAGAGCCCGCCCCGCTTTTGACACCCGAGCGCCGCCCGTGGTACACCCTGCACAAGGGAAACGCATGAAGGAAAAGAAGACGGCTGATTTCGTCGGATCGATCATCGGGAATATCATCGCAATTGCCATCGTGAACACGGCGCTGTTCTGGCGGCAGTGGACGCGCGGCGTCGTGCTGGAAACCTGGGTGAACATCCTGTGGGCGGCCAACCTGTCGCTGCTGGTGCAGATCTTCGGGAACCTGCTGCTCGCTTTCTATCGCCCCCCGCGGTTTTACGCGCTCATGCGCGCGCTCTTCGCCGCTGCCGGGCTTCTCTCCGTCATCGTATTCTACATCGTGTTCCCGCTCGATTTTTCCCTGCTTGTCGGCGAGTGGCTGAACACGCTCGTGAGAGTGCTGCTCTTCGTGTCCATGGGCGCCACGCTCATCACGGCCAGCGTCTTTCTGGTGCGTTTCCTTGTGGGCGGACATGGCACGGAGGATACCGCGGCATAACCCAGCGGAATTGAATTATGGGGGGCAGAGGAATCGAACCCCTGGCAGGCCTCTGCGGGAGATCGTGACCTGTTGCGGTCGTGGAGATCCCCCCTACCTTCCCCCCGTAAACGCCTGCAAGCCTATCACGCAAACCGCATGCGCGCGTAGCCCATCAAGGCGCACTCTTCTCCCGCCGACATTGGAAGGGAACGGAGAAAGCAGCGCGTGTCGGAAGCAGCATTTGATGCATTCACCCCGGAATATGCGCGGGATGGGGAAATACTGAAGCTCATCGGAGAGCTGCGGGAAGTCTTTGAGAACCACTTCGACAGGACATGGTTCTCCCTCATCATCGACGACATGCCCATCGACTTCCGCACCGTGCGCGACATCCGCGAGCTGGTGTCCCTCACCACGCTGTACCCCGGGGAGGAATGGCTCATCTTCCAGGGCGTCCTGGAGCTGGAAATTTTCTGCAGCACGGTGAAACGTTTCCTGCTCCCGGTGCTCAAGGAGCGCCTGGGCATCTCCTGGCTTTTCCCGCAGAGGCGCGTTCGCGACACGCAGCAGTACATCGTGAGGAAGTTCGTGGCATTCACGTTCCCATACAACCTCGAGCGGCTGCGCAGGCTTTCCCAGAAGCTGAAGTCCTGTCTCCTTCTGCACTATCCGCTGCTGCGGTAAGGTGATACATTCGTGCTGCGATGGGTGACACCGCTGTCCACCGCCGGCACGCGCCTCATCCGCAAGGATCCCCCCCGATGGACCTGCAAAGAGCGCATGCGCTTGCACGCCGCCTGGTGGAAGGCCTTGAGAGCGTCATCCGGGGGAAAGGCCCCGTCCTGGAGCACCTGGTGACGGGCATCCTGGCCGGCGGGCACGTACTCATAGAAGACGTGCCGGGGCTCGGCAAGACCACGCTGGCAAAGACATTGGCGCGCCTCATCTCGCGCACCCGCAAAGGCAGCGCCGTGGTGTTCCGCCGCATCCAGTTCACCCCCGATCTTCTGCCCTACGACATCACAGGGGTCGACGTCTTTGATCCCGGCTCGCGGCGGTTCATCTTCACGCCGGGGCCGGTGTTCGCAAACGTGCTTCTCGCGGATGAGATCAACCGCACCACGCCCAAGGTGCAGTCGGCGCTGCTGGAGGTGATGGCCGAAGGCCAGGTCACCGTCGGCAACACGACCTACCCCATGGACCCCTTTTTCTTCGTCATCGCAACGCAGAACCCCGTGGAGATGGAGGGGGTCTACCCGCTTCCTCTTGCGCAGATCGACCGGTTCCTCATGAAGCTGCACATCGGCTACCCCGACGCCGAGGTGGAGGTGGGCATCGTCCGCGACGACCCCTCCTCCACCGTGATGCCCGAGGTGCGGCCCGTCTGCGGCAAGGAGGAGATCATGGCCGCGCGCGCCAGCGTGGATTCCATCTACTGCGATGATAAGCTGCTGCGCTTCGCCGTGGGGGTGTCGGCGGCCACCCGGGCTCATCCAGGAATCGCCCTGGGCGCCTCCCCTCGGGGGAGCCTCATGTTGGTGCGCGCGGCCCGCGCGTACGCCCTTCTGCGCGGCAGGGAGTATGTCATCGACCAGGACATCGTGGACCTCGCGCCCCTGGTCATCACCCACCGCCTGCGTCTGAAGGACGCGCGCACCGATGCCCGGGCGCTGGTGCGGGAGATCTGCATGTCCGAGCTTTCGCGCCTTTCCTACTGATCCGGAGCATCGATGATGCGCGGGCGCATCGCCGCCGTCGTCAGGCTGGCAAGGACGGTGTTCCCCCTGTCCCTAAGAGGACTCCTCATGATGCTTCTTTCCGTCGCGCTGCTTGTCGCGGGCGCGTCGCGCGCCGATCTTGCCGCGCTGTTCTGGGGAGCGAGCTTTCTCCTGTTCACCGTGTACGCCCTCGTTGCCGGCCACATCCTGCGGTTCGCGCTGGCGCGCAGGCGCGCGGCCGCCCCGGACTTCCTGTCGCTCATTCTGCCCGCGGCGGGCCTCTCTCCCGGCCAGGAGACGGAAGCCGATGTGGCGGCCCGGCTGCCGCGTTCTTTTCCTCCCGGCTTTTCCGTCCGGCTTTCCCTTCCCCTTGCGTGGCACGATCGGCGCATTGATTCCGTATCGGTGCGTCTTCCGGCAGGCGGGAGCAGGAAGCGCGTCACGTTCACCGCGCCGCATCGCGGGACCTACGCGAGCGCCGGGGCGCTGTTGGAGGCGCGCGACGTGCTGGGCTTCACCGATCACCGGTTCACCGTGCCCCAGCAGGAATCCATGACCGTGCATCCCGCGGTTCTGCCGGCCGGGGAGCTGTCCCCCATGGTGGAGCAGGCCGATGAGGCGGCCGTCTACGCGCGAAAGCGGCGGCGCAGCGAGAGCCTCCTGGAGGCGCGCAAGTACTTCCCGGGGGACGACGTGCGCAGGCTCAACTGGAAGGTGTTCGCCCATCTCAACGAGCTTTTCCTCCGGGTGGGCGAGGAGGTTCCTCCGCCCGAATCCCGGATCCTTTTCGTGCTGGACACCACGTCGAATACGCTGGTGCCGCGGCAAACCGCGGCGGACTACCTGGACTCGCTGGTGGAATCCTGCCTTGCCCCCATGGCCGCGCTCATGGCCAGGGGAATCGATGTGATGCTCTCCCTGCCGGGTGAAGCGGGATGCCGCTCCTACTCGGGAGAAACCCTGGCCGCGCTGCTTGCCACGCTCGCCGACGCGTGGTGGACCGATTCCCCGTGGGCGCCCGAGTTGCCGATGCGCCCCCTGCACGTCGCCGTCTTCTCCTCCCCCGGATCGCCCGGCCTCCCAAGGATCATGTCCACGGCGCAGGCAAGGGGATGGAGCGCCAGCCTGTTCGTGAAAGGACTGGGTCCGGAGCCTCCGGCCCGGACGCTTCGCGTAAAGGACATGCTGTTCCTCCCCCGGGCTCCAGCCCAGAAGACCAGTCCTATGGGCAGGCGCGAAAGGGCGGTCTTCTCGGACGCGCTGGCAAGAGACCTTGCATCGTACTGCGGATCCGCCGGAAAGGCGTTGCATGCGGCGGAGATCTGAGCGGGCCCGGGAGACCGCGCTTTTTCTGCTGCGCAACCTCCTGCTCTATTTCCTCCTGGTCAATGCGTTCCTCCAGCTCCGGGACCAGCTCGACCTGGTTTTCCAGAGCGCATCATTTCTCATTGCCATCCTCGCCGCGGTGTGGATGGAGAGGTCGCGGCTGCGATTCCTCCCTTCCCTTGCGCTCGCCGCGGCGCTTCCCCTCCTGCTCCGCGCCCTGTTCTTTCTTGTCTTCAGGGCTCAACGAGCCGTGGCGTCGGCGCCCGCTACGGATTTCCTCTTCTTCTATTTCGACAAGGATTTCTACCCGGCCCTCGCGGCATACGCGGTGGCCTGGCTTTTCAACTTTCTCAGCCTTCGCGTGAACCGGTTCGTACTTGTGGAGGCCGGGCTCAACGCATTGCTCCTTCTCCTGGTTTTTTGGACACAGGCTGGCTACAAGCTTACCCTGTACCCGCATCCTTCGCTCTTCGCATGGGTGCTGGCCCTTTTCATCGTGGCGGAGTTCTTCGTGCTCCTGCTTGCCGGTGCGCCGGGCAGGGGGATCCCGGGCGGCCGGGAGATGCAAAGGATCGACGCGCGCGCTGTGGTGAGCTTCTCCTGGATTCTCGTGCCCCTCCTTCTCCTGTTCCTGCTCTTCCTCCTCAATAAATACGGGGAGGGCGCCGTGATGGCAGGCGGGGGCCTCATGAAGCCCACGCTGTTCCGTTTCGATTTCGCCCCCTACGTCCGGCTGGAAAGCGAGATCCGCACCTCGGACCAGGCCGTCCTGCTCTTCCGCACGGAGGGCCGCGCCGAGCGGTTCCTGCTGCGGCGCTTTATTCTCTCGGGCTATGCGGCCAACCAGGGCTTTTTCATGGAGCCGGGCAAGGGCATCGACGAATACCCCACGGTTGTGCCCGACGCCCCGGAGGCGTTCCCCGACCCCGGTTATCGCGAACGGGAGGACGTGAGCCAGGAATACTTCTTCCTCACCCTTGACCCCTCCTCTCTTATCTCCCTGAATTATCCGCTTCGGGTGGCGCCTTTGAAGAACTGGAAATCCTCCTCGTTCCTCAGGGTCTACCGGGTGGACTCACGGGTGATTCGTTCAGCCGCGGGACCCAAGCGCATTACAAAGCAGCCCTCAATGCCGCAGGAGGCGCTTTCCCTGTACACGCTCAACGGCAATGATGAACAAATTCACCGCCTGGCCCTGGAGGTGACGAAGAATGAGACCGGTTATTACGGCAAGGCAGCGGCCATCGAATCGTATCTCAAGAGCAACTATCTCTATTCCCTGAAGCCGGGCATCGCGGAGGACGGAAACCAGCTCCATCACTTCCTCTTTGTCTCGAAGAAGGGCTACTGCTCCTACTTCGCGTTCGCCATGGCGCTCATGTGCCGCAGCCTCGGGATTCCCGCGCGCGTTGCAGTGGGCTTCTACGTGGATCCGCAGTCCGAGGTGCTGAACTTCTACGAGGTGCGCGCCTTCCAGGCTCATGCCTGGGTGGAGGTGTACTTCGGCAACCTGGGGTGGGTGGAGTTCGATCCCACCTCGGAAAAGCTGGCCCCCGGAGAGGATTTCGTGCCCTTCCCCGGCCCGGACCACGACCTGATGGCCAGGCTCATTGCCGAGATCGTGAAGAACCAGACCGACGAGGAGGAACAGGTTCAGCCCGTTCCCCGGCTGGTGGGATCGGCGTCCCAGTTGGGCAGAGAGATCGCGCGCATCGCGCTCCTGGTGGCCCGGCTCTGGTACGTCACTCTCCCCGGCCTGTACGCGTTGTTTCTTTTCTGCTCCAAGCTCCTCCCCTCCCTTCCGGGCATGCTGTCGCGTGATGCCCGGCGCCGCGCAAAGGCATTGTACAGGCTGTGCATCGTGCGGTGCATCGGAGTGGGATCCGGACGCCGGCCGTCGGAATCCCCCCTGGAGCACGCGGCAAGGATGGGACGCGAAAGCGGCATCGTTCTCACCCCGCTGGCGGAGATATTTCTCAAGGCCTCGTTTGGCGAGCGCTTCAATGCCGCTGACCAGGCTGAGGCGCGCCGGGCGCGCGGCGAGTTTCTCTTGACTTTTCGGGCCCGGGTGTCCGCGCCGCGTCGGCTCCTGGGAGTCGTGAACCCGCTGGGCGCCGTGGGGCGGAGGATGTAGCGAATGGCCCTCCGATGGTGCGCCGTTTTCTGCTTCTCCTTCCTCCTCCCCATGACCGTGGCCGCGCAGGCCGGCCCGGGCGACACGCTGGAAGGCCTGACGTCCAAGGCGCAGGACGCCATCTCGCAGAACGCCTACGAAACAGCGGTGAAGACGCTCACCGAGGCAAAGACCCGCTACCCGTCGTCTCCGAAGCCGAACCTCACGCTGGGCGACCTGTACTATGACAAGGAGCTGTACCCGCTGGCCCTTGCGGAATACCGTGACGCGGAGAAGAAGGGCGCCACCGACTTCGCCACCCTCACGCAGATCTCGCGCTGCTACGGAAAGCTCAACCAGGAGAAGCGCTCCATCGCGTACCTGACCCGGATCCTCCAGCAGTATCCCGACAGCGCCGACACCATCGACGACCTCGGATGGATGTATTTCAAGACCCACCAACTGGACACGGGAGAGCAGGTTGTGTTGAAGGGCATTGCCCGGCTGGGGATGCGGCGGGGCATGGCGATGACGCTCGGCACCATCTATTCCGGCATGAACAAGTACGACAAGTCCCGCGAGTACTACCTGAAGTCCGTGGACGAGGCGCTGCGAACCGGCGACCGTGACTTCGCCTCCATCGCCTATTACAACCTGTCCCTCCTGGAGCATAACTTTTTCCATTTCAATTCGGCCCTGCGCTTCACCGACGAGTCCATCGCCATGGAGGACCGCTCCTCGGGGCACCTGGCGCGCGGGGAGCTGTTCCAGTCCCGAATGGACTTCTCCTCCACCCAGCAGGAGTACCAGGACGCGTACGCGAAGGACTCCACGCCGCTCTCCAAGGTGAATCTGGCCATCCTCTTCCAGAAATTCGGACGGCTGGACCTGGCGCGGCGCTACGCGGAGGAGGTGTTCAGCTCCAAGGACCTGGCCTGGCTGATGTACTACGGCACCGACCTCACCCGGCATTTCAAGGACCTGCACGAGCTGTTGACGGCCATCTACAAGGGAATGGCGGCGAAGGAGGCGGGGAGACCCACGAACGGCTTTTTCGACCGGATCTCCGCCCTGGCCGCCTCAGCGCGGTATCGCCTGATCTCCTGGTACCATGAGCAGAGATTCCACCTGTATTCGCTGCAGGCAGGCAACCAGTACCTGGAGCAGGGATCCGAAGAGAACGCATGGTGGGAGTACTACAAGGGCAATGAATCGTATCACGAGGTTGCGCTGAAGTACCTGGCCATGGCCCGCGCTCTGGAGACCGCGCGCAGCCCGCATGCCTCGGTGTACTACCTGATGGAAGAGGGAAAAGTGAACCATTCCACGGCCTTGCTGGAGCGGTCATTGGCCGGATTCGACCCTTTTTGGGAGAAGGAACCCGCGGCCGATGCGCTGCTCGCGCTCATTCCCCTTTTAAACGGCGCGGCGCACCAGGCGCGCAGGCGGGAAGCCATCGCGCAGCTCTACCAGATCAATCCTGGAGCTCTCCCCCAGGCGGGAATCGGGCTGCCGCTGGCCGTGGATTTCAGCGGAAAGGGATGGAGCGCCAGGGAAAAGAGGATTGTGCTTCGGTTCCTGGGGAGAGCGGGCTCCGAGTGCCGGGAGACGTCGGAACCGGGATTCCGCTACTCCCTGCACCTTGTAAAGGAAGCCGACGGGGGTCTGCGGTGGACCATGACGGATGCCAATACGGGAAGCGCGGTCCGCTCAGGCGCGCCTGTCCTGTCGGGGGGCCTGAAACGGCGCTGCGCCGGACTCGTAAAGTCTGTTCTTGAAGAGCTGTACTCCGTTCGCTAAACTATAGGTATGAGGGGAATAAAGGAGGCTCGGTGCCCAAGCTCGTTCTGAAGGTGTCGCAATCCATCACTGATCTTCCCGACACGCTCCGCAAGGAGAAAGGCCTGGCTGTGCGCAGGGTACGCGCGTTCTCCCCAACCCCGAAGGACGACGACATCGTCGCATGGCTTCTGGATCCCGAGTTCATTGCGAAGCACGGCGCCGCCATTTGCCAGGCGGGACTTCCCCGCGGCTCCCTGCTGGTGTGGAACCCGGACGGAGATCCCGACGTCACCGCTCCGCTTCCCCGTGACCTGGTATTCGATGAGATCTTCTCCTTCAAGAACCCCGTTTCCTTCCAGCGGACCGTTCGGAACCTCTTCAGCGCGCTGCTATTAGAGCGGGAGCTTGCGCAGAAGAATGCGCTCCTGGAGGCGAGCAGGACCGAGAACTCCGAGCTCCTGCAGGTGGGAATCGCGCTATCAGCGGAGCGCGACAACGACAAGCTGCTGGACTACATTCTCCAGCAGGTGCGCCAGATCTCGCAGGCGGATGCGGGGACGCTGTATCTCCTGGAAAAGGACAGCGCCACCGGCGAGCAGAAACTTCGTTTCAAGATCACGCAGAACGACTCCAACCCCACGGATTATTCCGAGTTCGTGATGCCGCTCTCCAAGAAGAGCATCTCCGGCTACGTGGCCATCACCGGCGAGATCCTCAACATAGAAGACGTCTATACCATCCCCCCGGAAAAGGAATACGGTCACGGCACCAGCGTCGACAAGTCCACGGGCTACCGGGGCAAGAGCATGCTCACCGTGCCCATGCAGGATCACAAGGGCGAGCTGCTCGGGGTCATCCAGCTCATCAACAGGAAGAGGGACAGGGCGCAGCGGATCAAGAGCCCGGAGGATACGGAGAAGTTCGTGATCCCCTTCGCCAAGGACCAGGAGCCCGTGGTGCTCTCCCTTGCCTCGCAGGCGGCCGTCTCCCTGGAGAACAACCTCCTCTACCAGGAAATCGAAACCCTTTTCGAGGGATTCGTGAAGGCCTCGGTGCAGGCCATCGAGTCGCGGGACCCCACCACTTCGGGCCATTCCAACAGGGTGGCGGTCTACACCGTCGGCCTTGCCAAGGCGGTGGACATTGCCGGGGATGGGGCATACGCGGGGGTGCACTTCACAGAGGAACACCTGAAGGAGATACGGTACGCGAGCCTTCTGCACGATTTCGGCAAGGTCGGCGTGCGCGAGCACGTGCTGGTGAAGGCGAAGAAGCTCTACCCGGGCCAGATGGACCTGGTGAAGCTGCGTTTCGGCTACATCCGCAAGGCCATGTTGTACGGCCTGCTCAAGGAGCGATTCGAAGCCCTGCGCAACAAGGGCATTGACAGCTACCTGAAGCTCGAAGAGGAGTTCAACCGCAAGGAAGCCGAGTTCCTGGCGGAGATCGACAAATTTCTCCGGAACATCGTGACCGCCAACGAGCCCTCGGTGCTCGCCGAGGAGCCCGCGCGCATCCTGGACGAGATACACGGAAAGACCTTCCTTGAGGAAGGGAGCCCAGCCATTCCCTTCCTCAACGACGACGAGTACATAAAGCTCAGCATCAAGAAGGGCAGCCTGGACGAAGAGGAGCGCAAGCAGATCGAGAGCCACGTCACGCACACCTTCCGCTTCCTCACCACGATCCCCTGGACCAAGGAGATGCGCAACATACCCACCATCGCCTACGGGCATCATGAAAAACTGGACGGCGACGGCTATCCGCGCGGCATCCACGCGGTCGAGATCCCCGTCCAGACCCGGATGATGACCGTGTCCGATATCTACGACGCCCTGACCGCGAGCGACCGCCCCTACAAGCCCGCCGTGCCCGCCCAGAAGGCGCTGGACATCCTCAACGCTGAAGTAAAGGAAAAGAAACTGGACCCCGACCTTGTGCGGATCTTCATCGAGGCCAAGATCTGGGAAAAGAAGCCGGATCAGGTCACCGGCTCGTAAGCTTCACGATCTCATCCTGCTCGGAAAAGGCAAGCGGCTGGCGCAGGCCGTTCTTTTCAAGCCAAACGCCGGCGCCGGCTTCCAGGATCTCCCCGATAAGGGCAGCGGGAATGCCGCGCGCTTGCAGCAGGGAACAAGCCTGCTCCGCGACCTGCCGCGCCGCGGTGAACAGGAAAACGCCCGAGGAAAGCAGCCCGAGGGGATCCATGCCATAGAGGCCGCAGAGAACACGCGTTTCCTCCCGAATGGGGAGCGCGTCGTACCGCACGACGCACCCGGTGCCGCTTCGCCTGCAGATCTCATGGATGCCCATCGCCACCCCGCCCTCTGTAGGGTCGTGGCCGCTGGAGAGCGCAAAACCCTCAAGGGTCCTGCCCTCCCGCACGATGGAGATGCCGGGATCATCAAGCCACGCCATCACAGCCGCGAAACGTTCCTCCCCGAGTGTGCGAAGCGATTCCCGCGGCCGCTCCCGCGCAATGGTGGTGGTTCCTTCAAGACCCACCCACTTGGTCATGCAGATGCAGTCCCCGGGATGGGCGCCGCCGGTGCAGAGGGGGGGGTGCGAGAGGAACCCCACCGCCTGGCCGCAGACCACGGTACGCTTCACCACGGGCGTGACCTCCGTGTGGCCGCCGACCCAGAGGATGCCTGCCTTTCCGCAGGCGTCGGAGATGTCCGCGAAAAGGCGCTCCAGGTCGTCTTCCGTGGCCCCGGGCGCCAGCAGGATCGTCGTGGTCAGGTACACGGGCGTGCCTCCCATCGCCACGATGTCATTGGCGTTCACGGCCACCACGTATGCGCCTATCCGCTCGTCCGTGAATGTGATGGGGTCCGCGGTGATGACGATCGTGGCCGCGCCCGGGGCCACTGCCGCGTCCTCTCCGGGCTGCGCGCCGACGGCAAGGAGCGGCGAGCGGGAGGTGTGGCGCAGGAGGCGTTCCAGGAGATCGGTCGGCAGCTTGCCTTCGGCCAATGGAGGCTTCATAGAAGGCAGGATCGGGAATTTGCGCTCGGAGGTCAAGAATACGCACACCCCATGGCCCGAACCTGCTTGAATTGGAGACCGAAACAGTTCTACAATAGGGCCCTATGGGAAAAACGCGGGTCCAGGACTACGTAGAGAAGTTCGCCGATCACCCGATCCGCTTCACCCCGTATGCGCTGAAAAAGACCGGCCTCGTGCAGTCCCAGGTATTCCTCAAGATCGAGGATTACCTCCTCATTTGCGCTCCTTTCCAGCTCTCCATGAAGCGGGGGATATTCCTCGTGGTCTTGAGCGCGCAGGAGATCACGTTCTTCCAGCAGTTCCAGAAGAAGCTCTGCTCCATCAATCTCACCTTCCAGAAGACCGGCAACAAGAAACCGCTCAGCCTTCTCCTGCGGGGCACCATAGAGCGGATCGGCCCCGTGAAGGGCAAGCAGAATGTGTGCATGATGGACGCCTCCCTCAAGGCGTGCCCCAATGATCTGGTGGAGATCATCGGCGACTACATCACGGCCTTTGAAGGCTTGAAAGGCCAGTACGACAACTTCAGCGGCAAGGCCATCCAGCTGGACGAGGCTGCCGCAAAACTCATGCGCTTCAACAACTACGTGGAGCTGGTCATCGGCACCATGAAGGCCCGGGCATCCCTGATCTCCCTCGCGGTGAACTCGCTGTCGCTGCGTCTCCCCGCCGCGCCGCCCGGCCTTGCGGAAGGGGAGCCCTGTTCGGTGAGGCTGTACTTCCAGGTTTACCAGTTCACCGCGAACGGCAAGATCAGCGCGCTGGAGCGCGGCGAAGGGGCGCAGGTCATCGCCACGATGACCATAGAGTTCACCCCCGAGCTTATTGAAATAGTCGATGATTACTTCTTCCGACAGAGCATACAGGGAAAGGGCAAAGCCACCCAGCCCGGGGCCTGAAACAGATCCGGAGCGGATTGATCCAATCGGGCACCTGGCGCAGACCCGGTTCGGGGTCAGCTATCTCTACCCCATCCAGCGCTACGTCGTGTCCAACGTTCTTGAAGGCAATCCCCAGATCGTTGTGCTTCCCACGGGAGCGGGCAAGTCCCTTTGTTTCCAGCTTCCTTCGCTCCTCCTTCCCGGGCCCACACTGGTGGTGATGCCTCTGCTCTCCCTGCTCTCCGACCAGCTACGCAAGCTCCACAACGCGGGCATCCCCGTAGGCTGCCTCCGCGGCGGCCTCCCGCATGCGGAGAAAGAGGCGCTCTGGACCGGTTTGCGCACCGGGGGGATACGGCTCCTTCTGGCCACGCCCGAGGCGTGCCTTGCCGAGCCGAACCTCTCGGCGCTGCGCTCATGCGGGCTTGTCCACCTTGTGGTCGACGAGGCGCATTGCGTATCGGAATGGGGCGACACTTTCAGACCCGCGTACCGCGACGTTGGGTCGCTTGCGCGCAGGCTCGGGATCCGGATGATCAGCGCGTTCACAGCCACCGCATCCAGCCAGGTGATCGACAAGATCAGGACGCTCCTATTCGACGGCGCCGATGTGCGGATAGTGGCGGGCGGCGCGGATCGGCCCGGCATCTTCTATGAGGTTCAGCCGATACTCTCCCGGGGTCACGCCATCGCGGAGGTCACGCGCAACGCGGCACGGCCGGTCCTGGTTTTCTGCCGCACCCGCGATGACGTTGAAATGGCCTCGCGCGCGGCGCTCCGCGCCTGCCCCGGACAGCCTGTCCGGTTCTACCACGCGGGTCTCACTCGGGAGGAGCGCGCCTCCGTGGAGACATGGTTTCTCTCCTCCTCGAACGGGGCCCTGTTTGCCACCTGCGCGTATGGACTCGGCGTCGACAAGCCAGACATTCGGACCGTCGCGCATGTGGACGTTCCCGCATCCGTGGAGGCGTACCTCCAGGAATCGGGCAGAGCGGGACGGGATGGACAGCCGGCGCGCGCCGTTCTCTTTGTGTCAAGGGAGGCTGATGCTTTCCGATCACGGCTTTCCGATCCCGTGGCGCTCCAGAGGTTCGACCGGATGCTGGGCTACGCGCGGCAGAGCGGCGCGTGCCGGAGGAACTCCCTGCTCTCCCTCATCGGGCAGGAGCCCGTGGCATGCGCGGGATGCGACGTATGCGATGGATCGCAGCTTGTGCGGGCCGCGGGCGAACGGGAGATCATGGATTTCGTGCGCGCTCATCGCAGGAGTTTCACCATCGCGCAAGCAGCCGCGATCCTGGCTGGCGCGGCCAGCCCACGTCAGACCCGCGGATTTCATGACTGCATCCGGGGCTGGGCGAGCCTTGCCGAATGGGAGAAGGAGGATGTAGAGGCCGCGATTTTGGCTCTCGTGGCCCAAGCCGGCCTTCATGTCATTTCCCGCGGCCCATGGAAGGAAAGGCTCACGTTTCGGGGAAGGTGATCTCCAAGCTCCCGTACGCGGGCAAGCTGATGCGCAGGTGTGCGGGCGCACCGTGGCTTGGGCGATCTCGTATAAACACATGGATGGATATGCGAATTGCTGTTGGCCGGATGCAACCGATGAGATTTACAACAACAAGGGTCAGTGCTCCCTCCTTGTTGGAGTGGAAGCCCTCTGTCAGAGGCAACTCGACCGGTACCACCAGTAGGTTCACAATATGTTCCGCCTATCGCTGCCCTGCTCGGGGTCCACTTCAAGGAGGAATACGGCGTGTATTGACCTAAAAAAGTCACCGTGACATTGTTGTTCGGAGCGTATTGGGCGAGTGAGCAAGTGGCATTCTAGGATAGAGATGGCTTTTTTCAGCGGAACATGCAGTCCATACGCTCTCATGCCACCTATGCCGAAGGAGGGAGAGGTTGAACATGAGCAAGATTCTTTTTGTTGGAGAGCAGTGGACATCGGCTATTACCGAGGTAAAAGGCCCGGTCGCCTATTCAACGGGCGCCTACACAGAACAGGGTGATGCTTTGATTGAGGCCTTCAGATCAAAGGGGCATGTTGTGACTCACTTCGTAACGTGCCGAGTGCCCCAGTTTTTCCCGGAAGATTTACAAGCTCTGCATGAATATGACGTGATTTGCCTGAGTGATGTCGGATCAGAGGCATTCCTGTTCCATCCGGAAATGCTTTCGAAGTCGATTCGTCATCCCAACCGGCTGCAAATCCTAAAAGAATATGTCGAACAGGGAGGCGGTCTTTTAATGATCGGCGGTTGGATGTCCTACTCTGGAATTGAAGGCAAGGCGCGCTATCATGGAACAGCCGTGGAGGAGGTGTTGCCCGTGACCTGCTCTCCCTACGATGATCGGGCGGAAAGACCGGAGGGAATATTCCCAAAAGTGGTGCTCCCGTCTCATCCCCTGCTAAGGAATGTGCCCGCAAAGTGGCCTTTCTTCCTGGGTTATAACAGGGTCCAAGTCAAAAAAACCGCGAAAACCATTTTGAGTTTTGGAAAAGATCCCCTCTTATCCGTATGGGATTTCAAGAAAGGGCGGACCGCGGCGTTCGCGAGCGACTGTGCGCCTCACTGGGGACCGGCTGAGTTTTTGCAATGGAAGGGATATAGCGTTTTTTGGAATAATCTGGTGGCGTGGCTCGCCAGGAAAGAGTAATCCGGAAGAGCCGAGAATACAAACCTAAGAACACAGGGCAACCCACTGTTGTCAGGCGGTGCAGGTTCCGCTTCTTTCGCGAAGTTTCACCATCGGCTTTCCGGCGCGCTACGGGGCGTCTATCACAGTTCTCACGATCCCCCCGATGAACTCAGGTTCATGCCAATTGACCGGCCCGGAACCGACCCGCGCGACAACGAGGTCAAGCGATGGAATGATATAGCATTTGTTGGATCGATAACCCATCAGCGCAAACGCGTCCCTCGGCAGGCCCGGCCAGCAGGAACCGCTTGTATTGACCCACCAGGTATACCCGTAGTCCGCCACAAGCTCCTGGGATGATCTGGTTGCCAGTTCCGTCCACCATGCCGGGATTAATTCCTTCCCTTCCCAGATTCCCTTCCGAAGCATAAGGTAGCCGAACCGTGCCAGCTCTCTGGCGGAAATGTGAATCCCCGTATGCGCATTGGTGTGCGGGCCAATAAAGCCGCTTCCGCCCTGCACGTCCCAGCTTGCGTTTTCTATCCCGATCGGTTCAAAGACCCTCTTCTGCAAATACTCCGCCATTTCCATTCCCGCAATATTCGCAAACATCAGCGCCAGGTGGCACATGCCGGCGTCGCTATAGCTCCATTTCTTTCCCGGCTCGGCGGCAAGTTTGTCCACCCACCGGCCATACCTGTTCGGGCATCTACCAAGGGCATGCTCAAACGACCCGCAGTCCGTCGAGGTGGGCATGCCGATCACGCCTGCATCCTCGCCCGTCAGGCCTGACGTCATGGAGAGCAGGTGCTTTACCAATATTTTCTCCTTCAGCGGGTCAGTCAGCGGAAACCCCTCCGGAATAAACCCATAGGCCGGGCTTTCCAGGTCGACCTGCCTGCCCTTCGGCAGTCTTCCGTTTCTACTGTCGTTCAACAACAGGCCCCAGGCGGTGCCCGTGAAGGATTTTGTGCCTGACCAGATGTCGAACCGCGTGTGGTTCAGCACGTTGAAAGTATGAAACTCTTTTACCATATAACCGTTGCGAATGACGACGGCGGACCAGGAATCTCCCCCGTGAACCAGACTCTGCCCATCAAAGAGCAAGCCGAGCCTGTGCGCGTCCATTCCTCCCATCGTCATGATCTGCTCATTCTTCATTAGGTATCGCCAGCCACCCTTCGATTCCGGCGCAGGATAGTACGGGACGTCCGTGTGGTTTTTCATGCTCACCCTTTCCCTGGCCGGCTCGCCGCGCTGTTCGCCGCATCAACGCAGCGGCTGGTGAGATCGGCGGCCTTGTAGGCGGGAATAAATACCGTGGCGAGTTTCAGTTGCTCATACCCTGTGTTTATTATCTGATGTTTTTCTCCGGCAAGCACCCACAGGATCATATCGGCTGTTACGGCCGTCTCTTCGCCATCATGTATGCACATGCCGCTGCCGGAGACGATGTAGATGAGCTCGGGCCGGTCGTGCGCATGATAATCCGTTCTTCCCTGCGCCGGAATGAGGGCGTGGCTGAAATTTATGACGTCAACGCCTCCCCTGTCCGGAGCAAAAAAGACCTTTATCGTACGTTGGTATGGAGAAGGCACCTCCACTCCCTTTTCTTCCCATGCCTTTACAAGTTTCATGCTAAGCGTCCTCCTTCATCGATTGTATCTTCTCCTTGAGGTAGGCGATCCCGATTACCGCCCACTCGTCCTCCATTGCTGCCGTCTTTTCAATAGTTGAATCAAATGGCGTCCACTGCTCCAGCACCACATCGGGGTTGCGCCCCCCCTCCGCGAGTTTCCTAAGAACCATATCGATATCGAGCATACCCTGTCCCGCAGGCCGCCCTAGTATCGTGAACCCCATCCCGTTGCGAATCCTAGTGATAGTGAAATCCTTGACATGGACATTCAAGGCATACGGACCCAAAGCTGTCACAATCTGCCCGGGGCATTCCAGCGCGCCGAAAGAATTGGCGGTGTCCAGACAGATGCCGACATTGGGGCTGCCAAACAACGACCTGCTTCGCATCCGGTTTCGAATCGCCCCTATCCGTGATTATCCTCAAGAGCCTTGAGTTCAAGATCCGAGAAATGTTCAGGTAGCGTCTCAGGAGCTCTGGTTCCGCGCCTCGCGTTCCGGTTTGCAGGATAAGGCCCATTTCACCGGCTTTATCCCTGATGCTGATGAGATCGGCGCGGCTCATCTCGGAGAGATCGATGTTGTCGCATATCTGCACAACCTCCACTCCGAGACTTTTTGCCTTGTGCAATAGTGCGACCGCATCCATCGGCTTTTTCGGCGGCGGGTAGCCCTGAAATCCGATTGCCCACGGGAACGTCCAACTGCCGATTCCAAGCTTCATGTGATCCGCTTTCCTCAACCATCATGCAGCAGCCTGATTATGCCCAGTACTGTTTGCAATTAGGCTTCGACATCCGTCAACGCTGAACATCAAGCTGCCGCCCGAGTCTGATCATGATGCCTGCTCCTATTTCTTGCACGCGGATCCAGGCGCCGCGGCTTCGTCCACGTCCGCGAGGGCGACCACCTCGACGCTCGGCAGTCTGCGCACGTAATGCGGAGCACCGAGCGCTGCAAGGGAGATCGTAAGCAAACCGCCTCCGGAAAACTGTCGATCAAAACCCAATCCTCTCCTTAAGCGATAAGAGATTCCCGTCCCAGGAAAACATGGCTACGGGCCCCGTTCTTCCCGGCGCAAGCTCTGCCCATGACGGGTCGTTGAGCGCGGCTGCGGGATTCACTGTTGCCATGAGAAAGGCCTGCTCGATGCCGGGCTCAACCTGGCGAGCGAGCAGTTCGACGTCTTTCTCAAGAGTCCGTGCCGCGCCGGACAACATCCAGCCGCCCTTCACAAAAATCCCGCCATCCCGAAGCTCGACTTTGTTGCCTCCCATCTCGTACTCACCGTCGGGAAGACCTGAGAGATGGACGATGTCGCTCACGAGGATGCTCCGGGAAAAACCTTTTGCCCTCAGCCCGATCTTCAGTGTGGATAATGGCACATGGTGGCCGTCGGCGATGAAACAGGCATGGAGAGAGTCCTGCGCAAGCTGGGAGAAGATCGGGTTGGAATGGCGGTCAATGAGCTGTGCGCAGCCGTTGAACAGGTGCATGCTCATCCGAGCCCCAGCATCGATCGCCGCCGCAACCACGGACGGGGAAGCATTCGTATGGCCAAGTGACACAGTAATACCATGCTCGACAGCGGCCCGGATAATGGAAAGCGCTCCTTGCCGTTCGGGGGCAAGGGTGATGAGCCGAAGATGTCCCGCCGCGGCTTCCCGCAGGGCACTCAGCTCAGAGATCGTCGCATCTCGAATATGCTCCAGGCGGTGCACGCCGCGAAAGCCTTCTTCTCCCGAAATCCAGGGGCCCTCCAGATGAATCCCCCAGGCTCCGGGAATGACCCCTGCGTCCCAGGCTGTGCGGAAGGCGCCCAAAACCGCGAGCGCTGTTTCGAGGCTGCAGGTGATGATTGTCGGGCAGTAGCGGCTGATACCCTTGTCGCGGATGCTTTGGTCGGCGCGTGC
>JBEKQU010000028.1:0-53790 GCA_049519415.1 Spirochaetia bacterium | reverse complement strand
TCCACGAACAGCAGCACGTCCATGCCTTCATCACGGAAGTTTTCAGCGATTGTCAGGGCGGAAAGCGCGACGCGGAGGCGCGCCCCCGGGGGCTCGTTCATCTGTCCGAACACCAGGCAGGCCTTTTCCAAAACCTTGGACTCCGCCATCTCCTTCCACAAATCGTTTCCTTCCCGGGTCCTTTCCCCGACGCCGGCGAAGATGGAGTAGCCGCCGTACTGCGTGGCGATGTTGTGGATCAGCTCTTCAATGATGACTGTCTTTCCCACGCCCGCGCCGCCGAACAGGCCCGTCTTTCCTCCGCGCACGTACGGGCAGAGCAGATCGATGCACTTCAGCCCGGTCTCGAAGATCTGGGTCTTGGGCTCCAACTGGGCAAAGGGCACGCCCGTCCTGTGGATGGGCATGCGCTTCTGAGACGGCGCCGGTCCCATGCCGTCCACGGGTTCGCCCAGCAGGTTGAATACCCGGCCTAGGACCTCCTTGCCGACCGGCACGGTGATCGAGGAGCCGGTGTCCACGATGAGGCAGCCGCGCGGGATGCCGTCCGTGGAGTCCAGCGCCACGGCGCGCACCCGGTTGCCGCCCAGATGCTGCTGCACCTCGCTCACCAGCCGGGTCTTCTTTCCGCCGATCTCGGAATCGATCACCAGGGCATTGCGGATCTCGGGAAGATGCCCTTCCTCGAACTCCGCGTCGAGGATGGACCCGATGACCTGGATCACGGTCCCCTTGGCGCCTGCGCTCATGTCCTGCCCCCTTCGCTTCCGCTGATGATCTCTATCATCTCATTGGTGATCTGGGCCTGCCGCACCCTGTTATAAGTGCGCGTCAGCCGTTTCGTCATGGATTCCGCATTGTCCGATGCGCTGCGCATGGCGACCGACCGCTGCGTCTGCTCGCAGAGCATGGCCTCCAGCACCGTACAGAAAAGCTCCACCTTCACCAGGAGCGGCACGAGAGATAAGAGCACTCGTGCGCGATCCGGCTCCACCAGGTAGAGAGGCGTGCCGTCGGGACCGGGAGTAGGACCGGCCGGGGCGGCGGCTGCCGGCAGCGGGCCCGCCGGCTTCGCGCTCACGACGTCCGCGGTGAAAGGCAGAAGCGCGGCCGCGCGGACCTCCTGGATGGCCTTTGTCTTGTAGCGCGTGGAGATGATCTGCACCGCATCGAACTCCTTGGCAATGAACCGTTCGTTGATCTGCTGCACGACCTCGTCCAGCCGCCGGAAAGGAATGTTCTCATCCGCGTCCGCAACCGCTATTGCCACGGGCTGGTTGTGAAACCGGAAAAAGGCCAGGCCCTTCCTGCCCATGACCGCGAGCGCCGGCTCCTTCCCCGCCTGCCGCAGCTCCTGCATGCGCGCGCGGGCAGCCTGAATGACCCGCGTGTTGTAGCCGCCGCACAAGCCGCGGCTGGAGGTGACGCAGAAAAGCAGCACGCGCCGTATCTCGGGCCGCTGCGCGCCCAAGGGCTGCGCCGCCAGCTCCTGGGACGCCTCCAGGCTTCCGGGCGCTGTCCCCAGGGCCTCCGGCAGGAGACGCAGGACGTGCGCGCGGAACGACCGGGCCGCCTCATACCTGTTCGTGAGCTTCATGCCCTTGGACTGCGCCACCCGCTCCATGGTGCGCGTGATCTTGTGGATGTTGCGGACGCTGATGATCCGCTTCCGGATATCCCGGGTCTTCGCCATACTCTAGAACGTCTTCTTGAACGCCGTGATGGCGTCCGTGAGCACCTCGGGCTCTGACAGGGTCCCGAGGTTCCTCACGCCCGCCAGGATCTCGGGCTGCTTCGTCCGCAAGTACGTGAGATACTTTTCCTCGAACTCGCGCACCCGGGACACGGGCACGTCGTCCAGGAAGCCCCTGGTTGCCGCGTACAGGATCATCACCTGCTCCTCCACGGCAAGCGGGCTGTACTGCTGCTGCTTGAGCACCTCCACCATGCGCGCCCCGCGGGCAAGCTGGGTCTGCGTGGCCTTGTCCAGTTCCGTCCCCATCTGGGCAAAGGCTTCCAGCTCCCGATAGGCGGCAAGGTCGATGCGCAGCGATCCCGCCACCTGCTTCATGGCCTTGATCTGCGCATTGCCTCCCACGCGCGACACGGAGAGGCCGACGTCGATCGCGGGACGGATGCCGGCGTTGTACAGGTCGGTGCGGAGATAGATCTGGCCGTCCGTGATGGAGATCACGTTGGTGGGGATGTACGCGGAGACTTCGCCCTCCTGGGTCTCTATCATGGGCAGGGCGGTGAGAGAGCCGCCGCCCATCTCCGCGGAGAGCCGCGCCGCGCGCTCCAGGAGCCTCGAGTGCAGATAGAACACGTCTCCCGGGTACGCCTCGCGTCCGGGCGGGCGGCGAAGGAGGAGCGCGAGCTGGCGATACGCATTGGCCTGCCGGGAGAGGTCGTCGTACACGACGAGGGTATCCTTGTGCTCATCGTACATGAAGTACTCCGCCATTGCGCACCCCGCGTACGGCGCGATGTACTGCAGCGCCGCGGGCTCCGCGGCCGTTGCCGCCACAACGATGGTGTGCTCCATGGCTCCGCGCGAGCGGAGCGCCTCCACGATGCCCGCCACCATGGAGGCCTTCTGCCCCACGGCCACGTACACGCAGAAAACGTCCTTGCCCTTCTGGTTGATGATCGCGTCCATGGCAAGGGATTCCTTGCCCGTGCCGCGGTCCCCGATCAGGAGCTCCCGCTGGCCCTTGCCGATGGGCACCATGGCGTCGATTGCCTTCACGCCGGTCTGCAGCGGCTCCTTGACCGACCGCCTTTCGCGGATGCCCGGCGCCTTGAACTCCACGGGCCGGGTGCGGACCGTCTTCACCGGGCCCTTGTCGTCGATGGGGATGCCGAGCGGATTGACCACGCGTCCCACCAGCTCGTGCCCGACAGGCACTTCCAGGACCCTGCCGGTCCTCTTGACCTTGCCGCCCTCGTGCAGGTTGAGATAGTCCCCGAGGATGACGGCGCCGATGCTGTCCTCCTCCAGGTTCAAGGCCAATCCGTAGACCCCCGTCTCGAACTCCAGCATCTCCATGGCCATGGCGCCGTGCATGCCGTAGATGCGCGCGATGCCGTCGCCCAGCTCCACGATCGTTCCCACCTCGTCAACGGCAAGGTCCTTGGAGTAGTTGCGGATTTCTTCCTTGATCCGCGTGGATATCTCTTCAAGATTCATGCGCATTGTCGTTCCCTACCTTTCCCCCGGGCCGGCGGCCTCGATGCCCGCCGCTAGCGCACCTAGCTGGCTCTTGATGCTGAACTCGATCTCCTGGCCCTCGCTCTCCGCCACCACGCCGCCGATCAACGAAGGCCGGATGTCCGTCTCCAGCTCCACGCGGGCGGCCAGCCGCGTCTCCAGAGAACGGGTGATGCTGCCCTTCTCTGCGTCCCCGAGGGGGAAGGCGGAGTACACCTTCACCTTGCGCACGCCGCGCGACAATCGGAAGAGCCTTTCGAACTCCTCCTCGATCTCCCCAAGGAGACGGGTGCGGCCCCGGTCTATCAGAAGGAAGAGCAGCGTGAGGACCCTGGGGTTGGCCTCATTTTCGAATCCGGCGCGCACGAGCTTCTTCTTGGTGACCCGGCTGATGAGCCGATTGGAGAGAAAATTGCGGACATCCTTCTGGGTGAACAATGCGTCGCGCGCGACACGCAGATCAGCCCCCACGGCCTCCGGAGAGCCGGTCTCAGCGGCAAGCTCGAAGAGGGCGCGGGCGTAGTTCCGGCCGACGTGGCTTGTCATCCCCGATCCTCAGTTCCGGGAGGGAGAGGCGCCGCCCGGCGCGCCGCTGGAGGCGCCCGAAACGAGCTTCTCCGCGAATTGCTCCACGAACGCCCTGTTGTCTGCCGTGCCCGTCTCCCGCTTGAGGATGGCGTCCGCGATGGAGAAGGAGAGCGTGACCACCTGGCCGCGGAGCGCCCGTTCGGCGTCCTCCCGCGCCCTCTCGATCTCGTGCGTCGCCCGTTCCTTCAGAGCGTGCGCCTCCTCCTGCGACGTGCGCAGGATGTCCTCCTTCAGCCGCGAGGCCTCGCCGCGCGCCTCCTCGATGATGCGCGCGGCCTCGGCCTTGCCCTCCCGGATCTTCTGGTCGTATTCCGCGAGCACCACGCCGGCCTGTTCCCCGGCCTTGCGCGCCGACTCCAGGTCCGTGGCGATCTTCTCCGACCTCTTGTCCAGGGCGCCGGTGATCCTGTCCCACACGGTGAGCCGCAGGATGAGGAGGATGATGCCGAAGGTGATCCACAGCCAGATGATGAGGCCGGGATCCACACGGAGCAGAGCCATGGCGCGGCCCTCCTACATGACGATGGCGAGGATGCAGATGACCAGCGCGATGATGCCGACCCCCTCCACGAGGACCGCGGCCAGCAGCATGTTCGTCTGGATCTTGCTGAGCGCCTCTGGCTGGCGAGCAATGCCTTCAAGGGCGCTCGCGCCGATCCGGCCCAGGCCCATGCCGACGCCGAGGACCGCGAGACCTGCGCCGATGCAGGCCCCGATGTACGCGCCCAGCTTTGTGATGCCCTGTGCAAGGGCGACTAGGGATTGGCTGTCCATATCCGTTCTCCTCACCACGTGAAGTAATTCACGGCCCCCCAGGGGGGCCTTTTCGCGCAGCCTAATGCTTCTTCATGGCAAGCCCGATGAACAGGGCCGACAGGAACGAGAAGATGTACGCCTGCAGCACCGCCACGAAGATCTCCAGGGCCGAGATGGCAAGGTCTACAAGAACCGCGACCGGCCCGATGGCGAGCGACTGGAACTTCAGCACCAGGAGCAGGATCACCAGGATTGCCACGTGCCCGCCGATCATGTTGGCGAAGAGCCTCATGATCAGGGCCAGGGTCTTGGAGAAGATGCCGACGATCTCCAGCAGGAAGGTGACGGGCGCCATCCACCCCGGCGTTCCGTGCGGCACAAGGTCCCGCCAGTAGCCGATCACGCCCTTGCTGAACATCCCCTGGATGTTGAAGACCATGAACGTGATGAGCCCCAGGCCCGCCGTTGTGGCAAGGTTTCCCGTGACCGCGCCTCCCAGCCACACCGCTTCGCCGCCGCCCTTGGGGGGCACCGGGGCAAAGGGAGGGATGAGACCCAGGAGATTGGAATAGAGGATAAACAGGAAGAAGGTGAAGCACAGCAGGTGGTACTTCCTCCCTTCTTCTCCCAGCACCGGCTCGTAGACCTCGCGGCGCATGTAGTCGAGCAGCACCTCGAAAAGCCCCTGCAGCCGGGTCGGCTTCCGGTAGGGATCCCGCAGCTTGCGCGCCAGGTAGAAAAGGGAAAGCAGGACCAGGAGGGCGACCGCGGTCATGAGGATGAAGTGCTTGGTGATGAAGAGCGTGAGGTGGAAGCTTCCGATCGAAAACAGGGGAAGGGATGCATAGGGATGATCGACATTGTCGGTGAGCTCGGTGAAGAGCGCCGTGGAAAGGTTGAATCCTTGAGCTTCGGCGGCGAATACCGGCACGATCGGCAGCGCGGCAAGAAGCAGAACGATGAATGCCATGCGCTTCAGGAGCGTCACATTGGCGCGCTGGATAAGCATCCCCCTAGTTGTCGGATGAAGACGCGAAATAGTATACCATGGAAATCGATGGATCCGTCAACACTCTTTCCCCCTTCCGCCGGAATTCAGTACCTTTTGCAGAGCAGGGAGGCGCCTGAGTGAGTTTTCCCCGAACACTCGGAGAATTGAAGGCATCCGGATACAGGGTGCGGACCGTGAAAGAGGAGATGCGCGACAACCTCGTGCGAATGCTCCGTACCCGTGAAGAGCTGTTTCCCGGAATCATCGGATATGAGACCACCGTTGTGCCCGGTCTGGTGAACGCGATCCTTTCGAAGCACGATTTCATCCTCCTGGGGCTGCGCGGGCAGGCCAAGACCCGGATCCTCCGCAGCTTGGTGCGGTTTCTCGACGAGCAGGTGCCCGTGATCGCGGGAACTGAGACCAACGATGATCCCTTTGCCCCGGTGAGCAGGAAGGGCAGGGAAGCGGTGGCCTCAATGGGAGACGCCGCTCTCATCGAGTGGCTGCCCCGGGAGGCGCGCTATAGGGAGAAGCTGGCAACGCCCGACGTCACCATTGCGGACCTGATCGGCGACATCGACCCCATCAAGGCCGCCACCCGGAAGCTGGCTTTCGCGGATGAGGAGGTGATCCACTTCGGGATCATCCCGCGCACCAACCGGGGGATCTTCGCGATCAACGAGCTGCCCGACCTCCCCCCCCGGATCCAGGTGGGTCTTCTCAATATTATGGAAGAGAAGGACATCCAGATCCGCGGCTTCCCCATCCGCATGCAGCTTGACATCCTGATGGTCTATTCAGCCAATCCCGAGGATTACACGAATAGGGGCAACATCATCACCCCGCTCAAGGACCGCATCGATTCCCAGATCATCACCCACTACCCCGCCTCCCGGGAGGCTGCCATGCGGATCACCGCGCAGGAGGCGTGGACCCAGCGGGGGAACGGCATCGACCTGGTGCTGCCGGACTGGTTTCGCGAGCTGGTGGAAGAGGTGGCGTTCGCGGCACGGGCCAGCGAATACGTGAACCAGTCCTCAGGCGTCTCCGCGCGCATGAGCATATCGCTGCTGGAGAACGTGATGAGCAACATGGAGCGCCGCGGCATTCTGCACGGAGAGAAGAGGGTGTATCCGCGGATCGGCGACTTGCACGCCGCAGTGACGGCCATTACCGGCAAGGTGGAGCTGGTGTACGAGGGGGAGCAGCAGGGCGCGGCCATCGTGGCGCGCAAGATAATCGGGGAAGCGGTCAAGGAAACCTTCCGCCGCTGGTTCCCTGATCCATCGCCCAAGAAAAAGAAGCGAAAAGCGCAGGACGAGGAGGCCGGGGAGGAGCAGTCCCCTGAAAAGCGGGAGGTGTCCCCGTTCCAGCCTATTCTGGCCTGGTTCTCCAAAGGCAACACGGTGGAGACCTCGGATGACCTGGCGTTCGACGACTATCTCAGGCGGCTGGAGGAGGTGACGGGGCTGAAGGAGATCGCGGCAAAATACCTGGACTTGAAGGACGGCAATGGGCTTGGCCTGGGCATGGAGTTCGTGCTTGAGGGCCTGCACCAGCACTCCATGGTCTCCAAGCGGGAAGAAGGGCTGAAGGTGGCCTACCGCGACATGCTCAAGGCCATGTTCGACCACATGTCCACCACCGGCGACAACTAGGAAGGCTGGGGGCTGTAATGCGCTGGGAATACTCCGAATGGGACCAGACGCTCCAAGACCTCTTGAAGAGCTTCCAGGACCTGATGAGCCTGTTCAACTACCTCCTGCTCATGGCGGGCGGAGACGTGGAAAAGGTGTTCAAGTGGATGGAGTACCTGCAGGAGCGCGGATCGCTTGACCCGGACATCGACCTGGAGGAGTTCCGCAGGCAGTTGGAAGAGCAGCGGATCATAGAGCGGCTCAAGGAGGGCGGGTACAGCCTCACGGCAAAAGGGGAGCAGGTCATCCGAAAGGACTCCCTGAACCAGATCTTCAACGGCCTGCAGAAATCCGGCTTTGGCCAGCACCGGGTGCCTGACACGGGAAACGGGGAGGAAAGGCTCACGGAGACCCGTCCCTACCGTTTCGGCGATCCCGTCACCCAGATTGATGCCCTGGGCACGATCTCCAATGCGGTGAAGCGGAGAGGAAGAAATGCGCCCGCTGACGCGGTCGCCGAGAGAGGGGTGGAGGAGATACAACTGGCGGAGGAGGATTTCGAGGTCTATGAGACCGAGCACCTCTCCTCCTGCGCCACCATGCTCCTCATCGACATCAGCCACAGCATGATCCTCTATGGGGAGGACCGCATCACCCCTGCAAAGCAGGTGGCCCTCGCGCTCACCGAGCTGATCCTCACGCGCTACCCGAAGGATACCCTTCGGGTGGGTGTCTTTGGAGATGAAGCCAAGGAGATCGCCATCAAGGACATTCCCTACCTGCAGGTGGGGCCGTATCACACAAACACACGCGCGGGCCTGGAGATGGCGCAGACCATACTGGAGTCCACGCGGCAGTCCAACAGGCAGATCTTCATGGTGACCGACGGCAAGCCCACGGCCATCACGGAGAACGGGGAGGTCTACAAGAACCCCTATGGATTCGATCCCAAGATATTGGCGCAAACCCTGGAGGCAGCCTCAGCCTGTCGGCGCGCCGGCATCACCATCACAACGTTCATGCTTGCCCAGGACCCCGAGCTGGTGGATTTCGTGGACGAGATGACGCGCCTCAACCGGGGCCGGGCCTACTACGCGCAGGCGGACAAGCTGGGCGAGTTCCTCTTTGCCGACTACATCAGGAACAAGCGGCGCATGCTCCACTGATCGCATCCCACCCTGCACGTTGCGAGCTTTTTTTTCTTGATTTCTCAGGCAGCCTGTGATACTCTCCTTTTTAATCGAAATGAATATCCCAGCATCTTTTGGTAATAACAAGGAGGTAATACTATGCAAACTGCTCGGCCCAAACATCTTGCCCTGCTCCTCTGCTCGTTCGTTCTGCCAGTTCTGGTTTCCGGCTGTTCCATTTTTCAAAACTTTGGTTTTATAGCCCCTAGCACGCCAACCAATTTGGCAGTAGGCGACGCCACCGACACAGCCCTGAAAATCTCATGGAACGCCTCTACGGGAGCAACGAGCTACCAGCTCAGTCGCTCCACGAGCCAGAATGGCCCATGGACGCAGGTTTATAATTCCTCAACGACAAGCTACACCGACTCCGCTCTTACAAGTCTGACAACCTACTGGTACGAGGTCGCAGCCACCAACGCCGCTGGAAGCAGCGCCCCTAGCGCAGCCGTATCTGGAACGACAACCGGGCCGAATGCCGTTGTCACGCCTACCTTCTCTCCTGCCGCGGGGACATACGCTACCCCGCAGGGCGTGACAATCTCTACGACAACAACAGGCGCCAGCATCCGCTACACCACTGATGGCACCGATCCAAGCAGCACCGCGGGCACCTTGTATTCAACGCCCGTAAGTGTCGCCGTCACGACGACAATCAAAGCCATCGCCTACATGACTGGCATGGCTGACTCCGCGGTGGCCAGCGCAGCGTACACGATTACCGGAGATCCGCTCATTGGAACCTGGACGTTCGTTTCAGGCAGCAATATTCCGACAGGTTTCAATGAGATCATTATCGTGCAACAGGACCAGACATGGACTGCTGCTGTCTACTACTCCACGGAATCTTCCTATGCGGAACAACTTCTCTTCGGAGCATGGAAGAATTCAAGCGGTAATTATTCGATAATCGGGTACAGCTCTGGTCCAGGCAACACGCAAGAGACCACGGGTTCAGGAGTGCTCAGTGGCAGCATCCTGACGCTTACCGCCACTGGTCTAATGGGAGTTGGAGTCTATACATTCCAGAGAGGCACGGCACCCACGGCTGCCATGGCTTCAGATCCGATTCTGGGCACTTGGACGGGCTCAGGCGGTGGAACCTCGGTCAGTATAAACGCCCAGTCAGACGGCAGTTTTGCGCTGGGCATGTACAATGGTTCCAATTGCGGAGTGGCAGTAGGAACATGGGCATCGAGCGGCACTGGCAGTTACGCTATACGTAGTTACAATAATCAGTCATGGCCCACCACGTTCGGCTTCGGCACCACATTGAATGCAACCTTGAGCGGGAGTTCTTTCACGATTCCGGGCGGGCAAACAAATGGTCCCACAACTGATGCTGTTTTTACGCAAACCGGGTTTCCCAGCACTACCGCGAATCCGATCAGCGGTATATGGCAGTTGACGCTGTGGAATGGTCGGGCTCCCTCCGATGCTCAGATGGACATGCTTTTCGTTGGGCGTAATGATGGAAGTGTTTTCGGAGCGATGGTGAATACCAACGCCAGCAACGGTGGGACCAGCCTTTTCTTTGGATCGTGGACGCAGGTTACCAGCACGTACAATCTCACCCTTTACGCCGATGGCAACCCCAATTTGATAACGACGAGCGGCGCTTATATCACAGGATCTGGGACAGGCGCCATTCTCCACTTCATTGGCACTACCCCATTCGAAGTCACGAAGCAGTAAGCACGATATAGATCGTCCACTATTTATGAGAAGACCCGGCGTGCCGGGTCTTCTTTTTCTAAGTCCCCTCTTTTCATCGCGTCCAGTTTTAGGGATACTGCCGCAGGAGGAACGACATGCCCGTACGGATTCCGAACGACCTGCCTGCCCGGAAGACACTCGCGGAAGAGAACATCTTCGTCATGACCACGGAGCGGGCCGTGCATCAGGATATCCGGCCGCTGCGGATTGCCGTGCTCAACCTGATGCCCACAAAGATCGTGACGGAGACGCAGCTCCTCCGGCTGCTGGGAAACAGCCCCCTGCAGATCGACATCACCTTCATCCGCATGGGCACGCACGACGCAAAGCACACCCCCGCCGAGCACCTCGACGCATTCTACGAGTCGCTGGACGAGGTTCTGCACGAGCGCTTCGACGGCCTGGTGATCACGGGCGCGCCTGTGGAGACGCTGCCGTTTGACCAGGTGGACTACTGGCCAGAGCTGGTGCGCCTGATGGACTGGAGCCGGACGAACGTCTGGTCCACCCTGCACATCTGCTGGGGCGCCCAGGCCGCGCTCTTCCATCACTTTGGCGTGCCCAAGCATCCCGTTCCCGCCAAGGTGTTCGGCCTGTTTCACCATCGGGTCCTGGATCCCCACGAGCCAATCATGAGGGGCTTCGACGAGGTCTTCCTTGCTCCGCACAGCCGGCACACCGAGGTGAGGCAGGCGGATATAGAGGCTGTGAAAGGCTTGAAGCTGCTGGCAGTCTCAGATGAAGCAGGGGTGTACATGGCAGTGTCGGAGGACGGACGAATGGTGTTCGTGACGGGCCATCCGGAGTACGATCGGCTCACGCTGAAGGCCGAATACGATCGGGACATCGCCAAGGGGCTCCCCATCGCCGTGCCGAAGAACTATTTCCCCGGCAACGACCCCCGGCGAGCGCCGCTCATGACGTGGCGGTCGCACGCCCATCTCCTGTACGCGAACTGGCTCAACTACTGCGTCTACCAGGCCACGCCGTACGACCTGGCGCAGTTGCCTGGCACGAACACGCCTTTCACCAGGGAATGAGGGGGCGCGGCTGCGTTTATTCCACTCCGAGCACCATCTCGTCGTTGCGGGCGACAATCCTCCTGCCGGGGGGGACGACGAGGAAATCCTCATCCCAAGGCCCGTTGAACAGCCGCCGCAGGAGCGAGAGATCCCCCCTGCGCACCTCGAACTCCCATCCCAACCTCGCCGCGTCGGCCCTGCCCCATTCGATGAGGGCGGTCTCGTCGCATATGCCCATGGTGAGGTAGAGGTACTTGCTGTAGTTCTTCCGCCAATCCCCGATCGTTGAATAGAGGAAATCGGCGTTCTCCCTGCCGTACTTCTCCACCATCTCCTCGTAGGATTCGGTGAGCCCCAGCTTTCCCATCACGCCCTGCTGGCCGTACGCGGGTTTCGCGTAGTCCTGGCCCTCCGCGATGTTCCGTTCGGACCACCCCGTGGTGAGGTAATAGGTACCGGGGTGGGCGTCGAAATAGCTTCGGTACGCGGACCTGGACCCGAAGAAGAAGGTGATGCAGTCGTGGCCGCGCGGGACCACCAGCGGGATGCTGCGCGCGGTCACGCCGACCAGGCCGTCGTTGCACCGCGCATAGCCCAGGAGCACGGCCTCGTAGCCCTTGGAGGGATCCACAGCGTCCACGGCAGCCTGCAGCCGCGCCACCATGTCGGCCGTCTCCAGGTCGTGCAGGCCCTTGTGGAGGAACTCCACGTCCACCATTGAAGGCGACGTGGCGGCAAGATAGCATGCCTCGCGGTAGATGATCTCGCATCCAATGAACTTCAGTTTTCGCTTTCCCGTGTCAACCATGGTTTTCCCTTCGCGCTTCCTCGGGCCCTCATTTTCCGACAACGGGATTGCGCAGGACGCCGATGCCTTCTATTTCCACCTCAAATGTGTCCCCTGGCTTCAGCCAGATCTGCGGCTTGCGGGAAAAGGCGCACCCCGCGGGCGTTCCCGTGGAAAGCACGGTGCCCGGCAGCAGGGTCATGCCCTGGGAAAGGTAGCTGATGAGGAAGCTCACGTCGAAAACAAGCTCCGACGTGGATGCATCCTGCACGGTCATTCCATTGAGCCTTCCCTGTATGTGAAGGTTGGCCGGATCCAGCTCCGTTTCGATCCACGGACCCAGAGGGCCGAAGGTGTCGAAAGACTTGGCCCGCGACCACTGGCCGTCCCTGTTCTGCACGTCCCGGGCGGTCACGTCATTGGCGCAGGTGTAGCCAAAAACGCAGCTCAGCGCCTCATTCCTCCCGACGTTGCGCGCCGGTTTCCCGATCACCACGGCGAGCTCCGACTCGTAGTCGACCTGGGAAGGGGCGGCAGCGGGCAGGACGATGGATGCCTCTGGATCGCACACGCAGCTTGACGCCTTGATGAAGAGCAGGGGCTCCGCAGGGAGCGCTTCGCCTCGCTCTTCAGCGTGCGCCTTGTAGTTCCTTCCGAAGCAGAGCAGGTTCACGGGAACAAGCGGCGCCAGGAGCCTCACGTCTGCCAGGGCCAGGGGCTTTCCCCTTTTCCTCCATGCGCCAAAGATGTCCCCTTCAATGGGGTGCGCGGTGTCTCCCTTCAGAACGGCGTGGAGCGTTTTGCCAGCGGCTGTCCGTATTCGAGCGATCCGCATTCATCCTCCCTGATGCTGCGCTCATAGAGCGCGAATTGCACGTAACACTATTCAAGCATCCAGCAATGTCAAGCAAGGCGGCGCTGACTGCCTGCGGCCCGCGGGTCAGCGCTCTTCCGCCGAACCAGGCGCCGCATGGCGGCGATCTTCCGCGCGCACAATCGGCTCTTGCCTTGCAGGAGCCGGGCCACTGCCGGAGCGTCCCAGTCCTTCCAGAGGCTCACGGCAAAGGTCTCCGCGAAATCCTCCGCGGGATGCACCATGGAGTAGCGGGACACGTGATCCGCGTCGGCTTCTTTCGGCTTGGGGGCCCGGCGATACGGGGCATCGTAGTCACCGAAAAGGGACTCCAGCTCCCTCCGGTCCGCGCGCGTGAGCCAGACCTCGGCAAAGTGATGACCCAGCTCATGGATGAGGAGGTAGGGCGCGCGGTGAATGGCTGCGTAGGGCCGGTGTATGTCGGCGGGGTTGAGCCCTATGCAGCGGGTGCGCACGTCGTGGTAGGATTCCTGGCGCACGACGCTGATGCGCCTGACTCCGTTGAACACTCGGCCAAGGCCGATCCGAATGAAGTAGCGCTGGACCTCCTGGATCGAGTGCTCGAACATGTCTTGTTTATATCCTATTGTAGCAGGGAGGTGAAACCATGAGGAACATCAGCAAAGTGGCAAAGGAGTACTGGGACTACACCACCCTGGATCCCGCGATCCTCTCCGACGCGGCCCGTCTCTCCGCGGAGGACCTTAGGGGCCTTGCCCGGCCGGGATTCGCGGTGAAGTTCTACGACACCCTGGAGTCCTTCTTCCTTGCCGAGGCGCTGGAGTACATCTGGGCGTGGCAGCAGGCAACCGCGGACAGGCCGGCAGGCATCTGCGGCCCCATCGGACCCACTGAGCAGCTCCCCCTGGTGGCGCAGATCGTCAATGACCTGCGCATCGATGTCCGCAACGGTCATTTCTGGGCCATGGATGAATGGTACCGGGACGGCAAGGAGGTGCCTGTCACGCATCCCCTGAGCTTTGCCAAGGCTGACCTCGACCTCTGCTTCAACCGGATTGACAGGAAGCTCCGGATGCCGGATGAGAACCTGCATTTCATCCGGGCGGATTCCCTGAAGGAATACTCCCATTCCTACGACACAGCCCGGTGCCTGATCATGCAGGGCGGACAGGGGGAGGTCAAGCATTGGGCGTTCAACGATCCCGTGAAGAGGGAGGGACGCTACAAGGATGCGCCGCCCGCGCCGGCGGAATACCGCGCGCTGGGCGCCCGCGTGGTGGACCTGCACCCCATGACGATCATCCAGAACGCCAGGACCTCGGGCGGAGGCGCGGTGTCCTCCATCCCTTCTCAGGCGCTCAGCGTCGGGCCCCTGGAAACCTGGAAGGCTGAGAAGGTCTCCATCTGGCATCCGGGATGGCACGACAATCCCTTCGGGTTCCGGCTCACCACGCTCATGATCTCAAAGAAGATCCCGGATTCCGCCGTGCCGATGAGCCTGCTCGCCGACCATCCCGACGTGCGGTTCAATTTTTATCGCGGCGCAATTGGAACGTGCGAACCGGAGATGCATTGAGACACTGTATCAGGCTGGATTGCGCTCGCCCTGCCGTGCATGCCATGTGGGTGGCGTTTCTCTCCGTTCTATGGTTCAATCCTGTTCGCCATTAGGAGGAGCGCATGACGGGTCGGCGAATCAATGAACTAAGCGCGGCATTCCGCGCGGCCCTGCTGGATGACACCATTCCCTTCTGGCTGAGCCATGCCACCGACCGGGAGTTCGGCGGGTACACGACGTTTCTTGACCGGACCGGAAAGCTCCTCTGCCCGGACAAGCCCATGTGGGTGCAGGGGCGGATGGGCTGGACCATGGCGCGGCTGTACAATGACCTTGAAAAAAGGGATGAGTGGCTTGCCGCGTCCCGGCACGCCGTCGATTTCATCCGCGCCCACGGCTTTGACACGGACGGCAGGATCTTCTACGCGGTGACCCGTGACGGCCGGCCCCTGCGGAAGAGACGCTACCTGTTTGCTGAGATCTTTGCCGTCATGGCTTTTGCTGAGTACGGGAAGGCCGCCGGGGACCGGGAAAGTGTTGAAACCGCGAAGCGCCTCATGAGATTCGTGCAGGAGCTGCACGCCCGGCCCTGGACCGAGCCAGGAGCCCTTGAGCCGAAGGTCATGCCCCAGACGCGCCCGATGCGCGGGCACTCCATGGCAATGATCCAGATCAACACGCTGCAGATCCTGCGCGGGGCGGACACCACGCCGGACCCCCTGCCGTACGACGCATTGATCGACGCGCAGATCGACGAGGTGTTCCGTTTCTTCGTGAAGCCGGAAAAAAAGGCGCTCCTGGAAACCGTCGGGCCCAATGGCGAGTACCTGGGAGAAACGCCCGAGGGAAGGTGCGTGAATCCCGGCCACGCCATGGAGACGGCGTGGTTCATCATGGCCGAAGGCAAGCGCAGGAAGGACAACGCGCTCATTGAACGGGTCCTGCCCATCCTGGACTGGTCCCTGGAATCGGGCTGGGACCCGAAGTACGGCGGCATCCTCTACTTCATCGACGTGGAGGGCAGGCAGCCGGTCCAGTACGAATGGGACATGAAGCTGTGGTGGCCGCACAACGAGGCGATCAACGCCACGCTGCTGGCCCATTCGCTGACGGGGGAGAAAAGGTACGAGGCGTGGTTTGAGAAGATACTGAAATGGTCGCTGGCGCGCTTTGCGGACAAGAAGCACGGTGAATGGTTCGGATACCTCCATCGGGACGGGAGCCTTTCGCACGATCTGAAGGGCAACATGTGGAAGGGCCCGTTCCACCTGCCCCGCCAGCAGCTCTTCTGTCACCTTCTTCTGGAGGAGATGAAGGGCAGGAAGTAGGCGCGGCCCTCCCTTTACCTCGCCGCAATTTGTGGGTACTTTTTCCCTCGGAAATCCTCACGATCCATATTTTGATAGAGGCACGGAGAGTGTACCCATGTCCAAGCACCAGTTTCAGGCTGAAGTCAATCAGCTTCTCACGCTCATCATCCATTCGCTGTATTCCCACACGGAAATCTTCCTGCGCGAGCTGGTCTCCAACGCCTCCGACGCGCTGGACAAGCTGAAGTACCTCACGCTGACGCAGGATGACTACAAGGGCGTTCCCTTCGCGCCCCGGATCGACATCTCCTTTGACGGGAAGGACAAAAAAACCCTCACCGTCTCCGACACGGGGATCGGCATGAACGAAAAGGACCTGGAGGAGAACCTGGGAACGATTGCCCGGTCCGGCACCAGAGAGTTCCTCCAGGCCATGGCGGCCGACGCCAGGAAGGGGACGAGCCTCATCGGCCAGTTCGGCGTGGGCTTCTATTCCTCGTTTATGGTTGCCGACTCCGTGGAGGTGATCACGCGGAAGATCGGGGACGAGAAGGCGTGGAAGTGGACCAGCGACGGAAAGGGGGAATACGAGATCAGCGAATCGCAGCGCGACGCCTCGGGCACCACCGTCCTGCTCCATCTGAACGAGGCGGGGAGGGAATACGCGGACCGATGGCGGCTGGAGGACGTCATCCGCAAGTATTCCAACCATATCGCGTTCCCCATCCACCTGCACTACCAGGAGGAGGGCCAGCACGGCGGGAAGGTGGACAAGGAGTCCCAGGTCAACTCCGCCCTTGCGCTCTGGCGCAGGCCCAAGTCCGATCTGAAGGAAGAGGACTACAAGGAGTTCTACAAGACCCTGACGCACGACACCGAGGACCCCCTGCACTGGATCCACCTCTCTGTGGAGGGGGCCCTGGCGTACACCACGTTGTTCTACATCCCGTCCCGGGCTCCCTTTGACCTTTTCCGCTACGACTATCAGCCCGGGGTCAAGCTGTACATCAAGCGCGTGTTCATCACGGAGAGCGAGAAGGAGCTGCTGCCCGTGTACATGCGGTTCGTGCGCGGCATCATCGACTCAGAGGACCTGCCGCTCAATATAAGCCGCGAGATACTGCAGAAAAACCGGATCATGGAGAACATCCGCTCCTCGTCGGTGCGCAAGATCCTCCAGGAGCTCGCCCAGCTCACCAAGGACAAGGCGCTCTATGAAAAAATCTGGGGGGAGTTCGGCAGGGTCCTGAAGGAGGGCGTGCTGCAGGATTTCGAGCACAAGGACCAGCTCCTGGAGCTGCTGCGCTACAAGTCGACCTCCGCGCAGGGGTGGACCAGCCTCTCGGAGTACCGGGACCGGATGCAGAAGGACCAGAAAGCCATCTATTACATCACCGGCGGCCGCGAATCCGGCCTGCGCAGCTCCCCGCTCCTGGAGACGTACAAGGCGCGGGGCATCGAAGTGCTGGTGATGGATGACGAGATCGATGAGATCGTTGCCGGATCCATAGGCAAGTTCATGGACATCGAGCTGAAGGCCGTCAACCGGTCTGCAACCGCGGACGACCTGAAGACCGAGGAGGACTCTTCAAAGGCGGCGGCCATCGAGCCTCTGGTGCGGAAGGTGAAGAAAGCCCTTGGGGACAGGGTGAAGGACGTGCGCGCATCCAGCAGGCTCGCCGATTCCCCCTCCTGCATCGTGGTGGACGAGCACGATCCCACCATGCAGATGCAGCAGATCCTCAAGATGATGGGGAACAAGGACCTTCCCGACGTGAAGCCGATCCTGGAGCTCAACCCGTCCCACCCCATCGTGACCAAGCTCGCCGCGACGCAGGACGATGCGGTCGTGGAGGACGTCAGCCTCCTGCTGCTCGACCAGGCCCTCCTTGTAGAAGGCGGGGAGCTTGCGGACCCGGCGGGATTCGTAAAGAGGCTGAACAAGGCGCTGGAAAAGGCGCTGTAGCTGAATCAGCGGCGGCGCGCCGCAGGGCGCCTGGGGCACCGCGCGCTGCAACGATTCGGGACGCACCTCACTCCCAGATACCGGAAATGCCTGGCGCGCTCTTTTCTTCTCCGAGGTAGGGCAGATTATAGGCGTCTTCCAACATGCGAAGGATCGAGTAAAGGGTGATCGGGGAATCGTAGGTGCCCTGCCGCACGCGCGCGCCCACCAGGATGGTTGCAATGGGCGTCATGGCAACCGGGTCCGTGCCGGCGCACTCGTCGAACGTGACAATGAACAGGCTGTTGTGATCCACTGCCCAGCGCACGAACCCGTCCAGGTTGTTCTGCAGCCAGGCATCGCCCGCGGCCACCGAGCCGTCGTGCATGTCGTTGTCCAGGTTGGGCACCACGATGCTGACCGTGGGAAGCAGGGTGTAGTCGGCGCCGGGGAAATCAGTGAAAGGCAGGTTCACGGCATCGGGCGCATTGGTGAAGCTGGCCCAGGGATTGTGCTTGCGCACGTACCGCCCGGAGGTGAAGCCGCGGTAGCCTGCAGAGGGAAGGCCCTCGCTGTAGCCGGCAAAGGAGAGCCCGGCGCTGAGAAGCGACGTTGCCAGGTTGGGCGCGGTGATGTCATGCAGGTTGTCGTCCGTGACCCCCTGCGTGGAGCCGCTGAAGAGCGCGATGTAGTTGGGCTGGCTGGGGTGCGTCACCGCGTATGCGTGCGAAAAGAAAGCCCCGCGCGCCGCAAGCGACGCAAAGAAGGGGCTTCCCATCACCTGCTGAGCCGAGTGGTTCTCTTCTATGACGCAAACGATGTGGTCGTACCGCGGAGGGGTTGCCGTGGTGGGAACGGAGCAGGCAAGCAGAAGCGCCGCAGCCACCGCTGTCATGCCGAAAAATCTCATGGTTCGATCACCTCCGGGCATCTGTTGGCTGCCGCGCATCCGCTGGCTGCCGCGCATCCGCCCCGGGCGCGGCGTTCTGCCGGCCCGTCCTGGCCAATCTCAGCCGGTATTGCGTGGGCGTGACGCCGAAGTGCTGCTTGAACTTGAGGAAAAGGAAACGGGGATTGTCTATCCCGACGCGGCGCGCGATCTCCTTCACGGTGCAATCGCTTCCTTCCAGGAGATCCCGTGCCTTCTGCATGCGGATGGCGGTGAGATACTCCGAGATGGATTGCCCGCAGTGGTCCCGGAAGAGCTTGCCCAGGTACACCGGTGACATCCTCATGGCGTCCGCGATCCCGGTTGCCGACAGCGCGCAGTCCGCGAACCGCTCTCCAATGATGTCCCGCATGGTCTGGATGTTCCGCTCGGGCTTGTGGGCGATCCGGCCCTTCTGCGCTGTCTCCGTCCGGGTGAAGAGATCCAGGAAGACATTCTTCACCTCATCCATGGTCTCGCATCGATCCACCGCGCGCATGAACTCGCTGAAGCGCACGGGGAAGCGCAGGGAGCTGTTTTCCTCCAGCATCGTAAGCAGGTCGAAGACAGAGGAGGCAAGCCGCGTGAGGCTGAGCCGGACGGTTTCATACTGCTGGCTCGCCATGTCCTCCACGATGTCCTGGAACAGGGCGCACGCCGCGCTCCCTTCCGCCGCCTTCAGGGCATCGAGCAGCCGTCCCTCCTTCTCTATGGGAAAATCGTAGTGAATGGCGTCTCTCCCCTCGACGTCGGCGGGCAGGACCACGCATCCCCGGCCGAAAACCAAGCGGTAGGCGAGCATGTCCGCGGCCTGGCCGTACAGAACGCTGAGGCTCCCCATGCCCTGGCCCGGTCCGCTCACGCCCGCGGAAAGGGAGATGTCCAGCGTGTCGCGCAGGTAGCTTTGCAGGCCGCGCACGTGGTCGCGAAGAACGCGTTCCCGGTCGCTCCCGTCCTGGAGCGCGAAGCAGATCACCATGGCGAACATGCCGCGGTCCATCTCCACGGTCTCGCAGTCGAAGCGCACGCCGGTAAGCGCCCGGGCCATCCGTTCCAGGACAAAGGTGCGGATCTCATCGCGCGGCCCGTCGTCCCGCTGCGAGGGGTCTCCGCGCCGGTCGATCCTGCAGACCACCACGTGGAAGATCCCTTCCGGGGAGAGGCGCAGGCCAAGCTCCGCGGATCTGCCGCACGCATCGTCCTGCGGAATGCGGCCCGCAAGGAGATTGCGCAACAGCTCCGCGCGGAGCGTTTGCAGGTGATCCTCCCTAAAGCGGCGCAGGATCTCCACCATGCCCGCCGTATGGGAAAATGCCTCTGACAGGAACCGCATTTCGTTGGCTGAACGCGCTATGGTTTCAGTGGAGTCGAGCACTCTTCTCACGTGGCTCACCAGCGCGCCAATGGGCAGGTAGAGCATGCGGGAGAAGAGGAAGGAGAGAAGGAGCCCTGCCGCAAGGAACGCGATGCAGATGACTATGATGAGGGTCCTCTGCGCAATCAGAGGCCGCATGATGGAGCGGTAGGGAGTGAGCTGGATGAAGCGCCATCCCGGCGGGCCCGAGGAGATCCACGTGACGACCGAAGGATCGCCGTCCACCGGGGTGATGAAGCTGCCGGAGGCCGCGTGGGAGTCGAGGACCTTCCGCACAAGCGGGTCCCGGGAAAGGTCCTTGAGGAATCCCCCTTCCCGCGCGTCTGCCACCACCCGGCCGTCCGGGCCTACGACGAAGATCCGGCTTCCCTCTCCACGCTGCCTTTCGCTCAGCGAGTCCAGGTTCTGCAGGAGGCTGCTCACGGGCACGTTCACGAATATAGAGGCAGGAAAGCCCGTTCCGGCCGGCCAATTGTCGTACAAAACATAGGTGTAGACATTGATGATGTCAGGGGCGAGCAGCGGCGTCACGGGACGCTCCACGCGCCGGGGGTAGGGCTGGAGTTTTTGCATTGGAGTGCCGGCCGCCACCATCCCGGAAATTTCCGCGTCAAAGAAGTTCTTCACCGTGAGAATCCCCCGGCCAAGGGTGGTGTAGAACTCTCCCGTGCGCTGATTGTAGATGTAGACCGAGTCCACGAAAGAGGCGCTCTGCACGCGAAGGCTGATGAGATTGAGCGCTTTCACGATGTCCCAGATGTCGAGGTCCGTGCTCAGGAGCAGCGGGATGACCCGGTTGTCAATAAAAAGGGAGGAGGCAAAGGCGCGCGCCTCAGCGTCCAGGGAATTGAATCCGTAGGTCACCTGGGAGAGGAGCGCAAGATGCGACTCCTGGAGAATGCGAAGCGTGTTCCGCTCGTAGCTCGTGCTGAGCACGAAGGAGAGCGCGGTGATGGTTGCGATAAGCAGGACGCCGAGGGTGGTGAGAAAACGCAGGAAGAGGCCACCGTATCTCCACGTCCGTCGATTCCCTTGCTGTGCGCGCGTTCCGCAATGGTAGGGCCCGGCGCAGCGGGATGTCAAGAAACCTTTCAAAATCGGATGATTCTTTGATGAATGGCACTTTACAGCGCGGCGGGACGGGAAAAGAATCCCTGTCATGACATCCCATGAGAATGTAAGCGCGCTCCTGCGCGGCCGGCGCGCAAGCCATGTGCCTGTCGAAGACCTTGCCTGGGACGACACCCTCCTTGCCTGGACCCAGCAGGGATACCCGATGCGCCGCGTTTTCCGACGCGCGGGGGAGAGCGCCTGGAGGGCTTCCGACGGCCGCTGGGCGCCCGCGGAGACGGCGGGCGAGCGCATGGAGCCGGTGCCGGCGTGGGAGCACTTCGGCTGGGACATGGACATGATCTGGCTTTCTTTCGACAAGATGCCGATCGCGGGGTGCAGCGAGCTGCTGGAGGAGACAGACGAATGGGAGGTGCGCCGCAACGGCGCAGGCGCCGCCCTGAAATACTGGAAGCACAAGAACGGGACGCCGGAGCATATCGATTTCCGAATGGGGAGCCGTGAAATCTGGGAGCGCGACTATCGGCCGCTCCTCTCCCGTTTTGACCCGGGCCGGCTGGATATCCAGAAGACGCGCAAGGAGCTGGAGGAGGGGAAGGCGCGGGGCGCCTGGACCTTTTATGGCGACAGCTTTGTCTGGGAGCTGGCCAGGGGCAGCATGGGCGACATCACCCTCTACGAGACCCTTCTCCTGGATCCAGAGTGGATCCACGACTACAATCGCGTGTACACCGATTTCTACAAGGCCTACTTCATCCACCTCTTCGAGCATGCCGGCGTGCCCAGCGGGATCTGGCTGTATGAGGACCTCGGGTACCGCAATGGGCTTTTTGCCCGGCCCGAAATCTATGAGGAGCTGTATTTTCCCTACTATAAAGAGATGGTGGCGTGGTTCCACGCCCGCGGGCTTCCCGTGATTCTGCACTGCTGCGGAAGCGTGCCAAAGGTGCTGCCTCTGGTTGTCCAGGCGGGGTTCGACGGGCTGAACCCCATGGAGCGCAAGGCCGATGGGAATGATCCCTTCGCTTTCGCGGAAAAGTACGGGGACCGCATTGCTTTTGTCGGCGGCCTGGATGCGCGGATATTGGAGACGAATGACCGGGACCTGATCCGCGGGGAGACGATCGCTTACCTGGAAGGCATGAAGTCCCGAGGCGCACGCCTGGTCTTCGGCTCCGATCATTCCCTGTCTCCCCTGATTCGCTACGACACCTACAGATACGCGCTGGACGTGTACCGCGAGCACTGCGCCTGGTGAAAGGAGACGATATGCGGGACGTTTCCAGCAGCATTGCCGCGCGGAAGAAGAGGTGGGTGGATTTCCTGAAGCTGGACGGGAAGCAGGCTTTCCTGCACGTCATCACCTGCACGGATGGTTCCGCGGAGCGGCCCTTTCCCGGGCCGGAGAATGGCCGGGAGAGGATCGAATGGGCCTGGGCCGAGTACCAAAGGCGTCTGCAGGCCGTGGAATGGCTGGAGGACGATTCCCTCCCGTTCCTGGATCCCTATACCGGGACCGAGATATTTGCAGCCGCGTTCGGCTGCGCGGTCACGTATCCCCCTGACAACATGCCGTTCGCCCGGCCTCTCATCGATGGACCGGCCGGCGTTGCCCGGCTGCGGGTCCCGTCGGTTTTCGATTCCCCCCTCCGCCTGCATTTCCAGATCGCAGACGAGCTGCGCCGAAGGGCTGGTCCTGATGCCCTGATGCGCCTGATCGACGTGCAAAGCCCCATGGACATCGCCGCGCTCATCTGGGACAAGAACACCTTCTATACCGGCATCATGGATTCACCCGAAGCGGTGCGGGAGCTGTCCGCGAAAACCGGAGAGCTTCTCGTCTCCTTCCTGGACCAGTGGTTCGTCCGCTACGGCCGGTCCTTCATGGCCCACTTCCCGGAATACTACATGCCGTTCGGCCTCACGCTCTCAGAGGACGAGGTGGGAAGCGTCAGCCCCGGCATGTTCGAGGACTTCTTTTTGCCTGAGCTCTCCGTTCTTTCCCGGCGCTACGGGGCGCTGGGCATGCACTGCTGCGCGAATGCCCGCCACCAATGGGAGGGGTTCAAGCGGATTCCGGGCCTGGTGATGCTGAACCTCGTGCAGCCGATGGAGGTGTGCGGCGAAGCGCACGGTTTTTTCGCGCGCGTCTGCGGCCAGATGCACGGCTGGGAATGGGAGTGGGATCTGGCCAGGGGGCCCGGGCAATTCCCGGCCGATGCCCATATCGTGCTCTCAAGCACCGTTGACAATCGCGCCGATGCGCTGCGCAGGGCCAAGACCTTCCATCGATTGTTCCGCTGAAGGAGAAGCCGATGAGGCGCGCCCTTTCTCTGAACGGTGAATGGGATTTCGCTCCGGACTACGCGGGTCTGTCTCCTGCCGCGGCATTGTCGGCGGCGCGCTGGGAGGAGCGGAAGGTGAGCGTGCCTTCAAGCTGGCGGTGGAGCCTCGATCCCGGTTCAGTTTTCCAGCCCTTTGACGTGAACGGCTATCCCGGGAAATGGAACCACGCCTTGTCAGGCATTTTATCAAGGCGGTTCATCGCGGAGCCGGCGCAGGGGGAACGGGTCGCCCTCATTTTCAAGGGGATCTTCCAGCGGTGGGCGATCTTTGTGAACGGCGCGCTTCTCCGCGAGGGCGAGGAATCGTTTCTTCCCGTGGAAGTGGACGTCACCGAGGTGCTTCGGGCAGGCAAAGAGAACGAGATCGCGGTCTGGTGCGGCACCTTCTCCAGCGTCGATACGACCGCGGGCCGGAAGCTCATTGCGCCGAACGGATCGTGGTTCGCGCAGCTCTCCCGGGGGATCTGGCAGGACGTGGAGCTGGTGAACCGGCCCTCCTGCTTCCTGCGCGACGCCTTTGTGACGACATCAGTGCGGGCAGGCCGGATCGATATCCAGGCCGCTGTGGCCAATGCGGGCGGCTCCGAGGTCCAGGGCCGGCTTGTGATGGAGATCCTGGACGGTGCCGTGTCCGTGGCCCGATGGACGGAAGGGGCTGCAATCATCCCCGCAGGCGCGGACCGGCTTGTGCGCGCGGGACGGGAGTGGAAGAATGCCGTGCCCTGGTCGCCGCAAAATCCCCACCTCTACGTTCTGCGCCTGAGCTGGGAGAGCGCGGCCTCTGGCCCAGATTCACTCGATGTGCGGTTCGGTTTCCGCGAAGTGTGGCTGGAAAAGCACAAGCTCATCCTCAATGGAATCCCCGTGTTCCTGAAGGGGGATGCCTGGCATTACCAGGGATTCGTGATGCAGAGCAGGGGATACGCGGATGCCTGGTTCAGGCTCTGCAGGGAAACGGGCATCAACTGCGTTCGTCTGCATGCAATGCCGTATCCCGAATGCTTCCTGGAGGCCGCGGACGAGTCGGGAATGCTTCTCATCAGCGAGAGCGCCATCTATGGCTCCAGCAAGCTCACCCAGGCCGACCATCCTGAGTTTCTCTCCCGGTGCCGGGACCATCTCCGCGGGCTGGTGCGCCGCGACAGGAACCATCCCAGCATTGTGATGTGGAGCATGCAGAACGAGATGCGGTGGGTGGACGGACGGGACGGCTACCGCGCGGCCATGCCGGGCCTGGCCGCGGCCATGCGCGATCTTGATCCCACGCGCCCCATTTCCTTTGACGGGGACATGCGCCTGGTAGATCCGAGTGACGCCGAGATCCTGAGCATGCACTACACCATCGACGGCACGGTTGCGCAGTGGTCCAGGGAGAAGCCCCTGGTGTTCGGGGAGCACGGCGCCTGGCACTATGTCTCTCCTCCGTCGTGCGCGGGCCTGGCAGGACAGAAGGCCTACCTGGACTACGACGCGTGCATGCAAGGCATCGGCCGGCACGAGCAGCTCTTCATCGAGTATGCGCGGCGCAATGAGGTCACGGGCATCACGCCTTTCAACATCGTGCATTATGCGATGTGGTCCATGCCGGAACAGGACGTATTCCCTGTGCCGGGCTCTCCTGGCGCAGCCCGGATTCCGGCAGGGAAGATCCCCGGGCTGTCGCTCACCGTCAACAACGGAGAGCTCCCGGGCGAGCCGTTGTTCCGTCCCAACCGGTCCTGGGAGCCCGTGCGCGAGGCTTTCCGACCGGTGACCGTCTTCGCGAATGAATACGATGAATCCTTTTTCGGCGGAGAAGCGCTTGCGCGCAGCTTCAGCATCTACAATGACACGCTGGACCAGGCATCCGTGACCCTTCGGTTTCGCCTCACAATGCCAAACGGAGAGGTTCTGGACCAGGGCGAGACCCGGTTCATGCAGGAACCCGGCGTGCGCAAGGAATGGCAGCATACCCTCACACTCCCTGACGTCAACGCTGTTACGGCCATGACCTTTTCATTGGAGCTGCTCCATGAAGGCCGGCTTGTTCATTCCCTGGCCAGGGAATATTCGCTGCACCCTGGTTCCCTGCGTCATGTACCGATCCGCGCTGATCTCCCCGCTGGATATGTTGGAGACGATGATGCCTTTGCTCTGCTGTCCCGTCTGCTTCCCTCTCTCAGGAAGCTTCCGGCGATCGATGAGCAGTCTCTCAATGGAATCGATGCGCTGGTGATCGGTCCGCGATTCACCGGCTCCGCCGCTGCCCTGCAGCCCTTGCTGCGCGCATTCGTTGCCAGGCCCGGGTTCCTCCTGGTCCTGGAGCAGACCAGCTTCACTCCCGGAAGCCTGCCTCTTGCCGCAAGGGATTTCCATCGCGCTTTCATCGCGGATCATTCCCACCCTTGCCTTGAAGGACTGACGGACGCTGACCTGCGGTCCTGGCATCCGGGAAGCATCTGGGATCCGACAACGCCGGGCAATGTGCATCATGTATTCCGCAAGCCCACGGAAGGTGACGCCCGGATCCTCCTGGAGTGCGGGCATGGGGATTTCGGCTGGGGCGGCCTGCTCTGGACGCCGCTGGTGGAGTACGCCATTGGCCGGGGAACTGTTCTTCTCAGCCAGATGGAAACAGTAGGCAGCGCGCAAAAGGTCCCCGGCGCGTGCATCCTGCTGCGCAACATTCTCTCCCATGCGTGCACTCGGCGTGAAATTCAACAGAGCCCTGCACGCATCCTGGCGCTCTCCGAATCTACGATCAACCGTTTCCTCGGGAAGATCGGGATGGAACAGGCACCTGCCGGCGCTCCCGGGGATGGCGGCCTGATTATTACTGATCCGGATTCTCTCGACGCCGGCGCGGCGCTGAGACTGCGGCAAGCCATGGAGTCCGGCGCCGTCGTGCTTGTCATGCCGGTGGAGCCCCGGCACGCTGAACGCATCAGCCTCCTGGCTGGCTCCGCCGTGGCCGTGGAAGATGCGCCGGTCCACCAGCTTGCCGCTGAAGAGGACAGCGTCACGAGAGGCATCTCTGCATTCGACCTCTATCACATTGAGAAAGTGACCTATTCCCCGGATACAATGAAGAACACGATAGTAGCCCGATGCGCCGTGGCCCTGGAAGCCGGGCAGACGCTCCTCCATGATGTGAAAGCGCCCTGGGTGGATTTTTTCATCAAGCACCAGGATGCCGAATACCAGAAGATGGCCGTGGCAACCCTGGCCATGCGCCGCAGCCAGCAGCCCCGGTCCTACATGGCGCGCGCAGCCGTTGGCAAGGGATGCTTCATCCTCTGCCAGGTCCTTCCGGATTCGGGGAACGAAAAGATTTGCCGGTTCTATCGCCAGGTTCTGGCCAACCTCGGCGCCTCCATCCGCACATCCCTGCTGGAATGGCTGCCAGGAGCGCAGGAATGGGCAATCGATACATTCATGGCGCTTGCCCGGGAAGCGCACCACGATCCTGCGGCCATCGAGGCGTATTTCTCAGACCCCGGTTACACGCTGAACAATCTCGGTGAAGGCGTGTACGGCTGGATGAAGCGGGTCGAAGCCCAGGGAGGCACGGTCGCCATTCCGGGGAGCGCGGGCCGGACATGGTATCTCACGACCTTCGTGGAATCAGAAACCAGTCTCAATCCCGCGGAGAGGCGCTCGGGCCTGCTGCCCGATCCCGGCATGGTGCCTGATTTCTTTTTCCGGGCAAATTGCGCGGCGCGCGTGTATGTGAATGGAAGGCGGTGCGCCGCTTTCACAGAGCCGCCGACCGGCAGCATCCGGCTTGATGACGTTCCGCTTTCCAAGGGAATCAATCGCATCGCCATTGCCTGCGACGCCGGACAGGAAGACGTCGCACTCTCGGCGTGGCTGCGCACCAAGCAGGGGGAGCCGGTCCCGGGGCTGCGCTACCTGCTCACCCTGGATTGACGCGGAACGCTTTTATATCAAAACGGCGCGATTCTTTAAAAAGAGGCACTTTACAACTGGGAAGAGGGGCAGAGAATCGAAAGTCATGAGCGTCGCGGCGCGGCGGATACGGAAGCACTATTTTTTGGCGAACTTTGAGTTCACCCTCATGGCGCTGCCCGCCCTGCTCATCCTCCTTGTCTTCAACTACCTCCCCATGGCGGGGATCGTCATCGCGTTCAAGCGCTTCCGCGCCAACCTTGGCTTCTTTGGCAGCCCCTGGGTGGGGTTTCAGAACTTCAGCTTCTTTTTCAAGTCCCAGGATGCGTGGCGCATCACGCGCAATACAATGGCGTACAATGCCGTTTTCATCATTCTGGGCCTGGTGATCTCCGTGGCATTCGCTCTCATGCTCTTCGAGCTCACCAGCCGGGCCGTGCTCAAGCTCTACCAGACCGTTTTTTTCTTCCCCTACTTCCTTTCATGGGTGGTTGTCGGCTACGTGCTGTACGCCTTCCTCAACATGCAGTACGGGCTCCTGAACGGCCTGCTCCACGCCCTTGGCGCGCAGCAGGTGCAGTGGTACATCAGGCCCGGCTACTGGCCGTTCATCCTCGTTCTCATGAACCTGTGGAAATCCGTGGGATATTTCTCCGTCATCTACTATGCCGGGCTGATGGGGATAGACAAGGAGCTCTTCGAGGCGTGCGTGATCGACGGGGCCAACAAGTGGCAGACCATCACGCGCATTTCCGTGCCTCTCCTTTCCCCCCTGATCATCGCACTGCTCATCCTGCAGATCGGCCGCATCTTCTACGCCGACTTCGGGCTTTTCTACAATCTTCCCCGGGACATCGGGACCCTGTATCCGACCACGGACGTGATCGACACGTACGTCTTCCGCTCCCTGCGCGTGACAGGGGAGATCGGCATGTCCTCCGCCGCGAACTTCTACCAGGCGCTGGTCGGATTCACGCTCGTGGTGGTCTCCAACGGCGTGGTCCGCCGCATCAGCCCGGACCACGCGCTCTTTTAGGAGGAGGGAATGATCGAGGCAAGGGGCACGCGGATTCTGACGCGCGGGATCATCCACACGGTGATGATCCTCTTCGGCCTCTTCTGCGTCATCCCGCTGCTGGCCGTGGCCTCCATTTCCCTCACCAGCGAGCACGCCATCCACACCTCGGGCTACTCCCTGTTCCCCCGGCAGCCCAGCACCGAGGCCTACGGCTACGTGTTCGGCAACCCCAAGGGGATCCTGCACTCCTACTTCGTCACGTTCGCCATGACCGCCACCGGCACGTTCCTCTCCCTCCTGGTCATCTCCCTGCTCGCCTTCCCCCTGTCCCGGCCCGACTACCGCTACCGCAACAAGGTGGCCTTCTACGTGTTCTTCACCATGCTGTTCAACGGCGGCCTTGTGCCCTGGTACATCCTCATTGTTCGGTTCCTGCAGCTCAAGAACCATTTCCTGGTGCTCGTGCTTCCCTACCTGGTGGTGCCGTGGTTCGTGCTCCTCCTGCGGACGTTTTTCAAGCAGCTTCCCATGTCGCTCTTCGAATCCGCCAAGATCGACGGCGCGAGCGAGTTCAGGAGCTTCTTCCAGATCCTCCTTCCCCTGACCAAGCCTGCCCTGGCCACCATCGGGCTGTTCATCTGCCTCCAGTACTGGAACGACTGGTGGCTTGCCCTGCTGTACATCGACGTGGAGAGGCTGGTCCCGCTGCAGTACATGCTGTCGCGGATCATGGCCAACATCACCTTTCTCACCTCCCAGATGTCCAGCACGGTGGTCACCATTGACGTGAGCACTTTTCCCAATGAATCGGCCCGCATGGCCATGTGCGTCCTGGCTGCCGGGCCCATGCTCTTCATTTTCCCCTTTTTCCAGAAGTACTTCGTGCGCGGGCTCACCGCGGGGTCGCTCAAGGGATAGGGGAGGAATGCGCGCGTATTGGCGGATCGTTGATCCGCCCGACCAGAGAATGACTGGAGGAGGTTTCGTATGAAATTTCGAATGAAGGGGCTCCTCGTGCTCGCCATCCTGCTGCTGGCGGCTGCGGGAGCCATGGCCGCGCCCGCGGTGACGCTCACCTGGTACTACCCCGGCACCTATCCGCAGAAGGACCAGGACATGGTCTTTGCGGCTTTCAACAAGCTGCTGGCGCAGAAGATGAACACCACCATCGACTTCAAGCCAACGCCGTGGGGCGACTACGACCAGAAGATGTCGGCGGTGATCGCCTCCGGGGAGAAGTTCGACCTGTGCTACACCGCCAACTGGACCAACAACTACCTGCAGAACGTGGCCAAGGGGGCATTCATCCCGCTGGACGATCTTTTGACCAAGTACGCCCCAAAGCTGAAGGCATCGGTCCCTGACAAGATCTGGGCAGCCACCAAGGTGAACGGAAAGATCTACGGGATCATCAACTACCAGATCTCCGCCTACACTTCCGGCGTGGGCTTCCCCACAACCCTCTTGAAGAAGTACAACTTCGACCCGAACAAGGTGAAGACGCTGGAGGACCTGGAGCCGTTCCTCAAGGCGGTGCAGAAGGGCGAACCGGACCTGGAGGCGCCGCTGGGCGTGGCAAACACGGCGGGAACCACCGTGGGGTTCGTGAACGCCTACCTGGGCGTGGAGGAGGTCGGCGGCCGGACCATTCCCGGCGCCATCCTGAACAATGACCCGGCGCTGAAGGTGGTCAACCAGTTCAAGTCCACGCAGTACAAGAGCTGGCTGAGGCTGGAGAGGGACTGGTACAACAAGGGCTACATCATGAAGGACGCCCTGGCGGTCAAGGATGTCAACCCCAACCTTGCCGGGGGCAAGGTCGGCGTGTGGTTCCTCGGCACGTACAAGCCGGGAGGAGACGCGGAGGACGCGGCGCGGCTGAAATATCCCTGCACCGAGGTGCCCATCTCCAAGTCCTACCTGCAGACTGGCGCCATCATCGCGACCATGCACGCCATCAGCATCACGTCGCCCAACCCTGAAAGGGCCATGCAGTTCATGGAGCTCATGAACACCGATGTGCCGCAGTACAACCTTCTCACCTACGGCATCGAGGGCACGCACTACAAGAAGACCGGGCCCAACCGCATTGAACCCATGGCCAACAGCGGCTACTATCCCAGCACGGCGTGGATGCATGCCAGCACGTTCAACGCGTACCTCCTGCCCGGGCAGCCTGACGACGTGTGGGCCAAGACCAAGCAGCTCAACCAGAGCGCCATCCAGTCCGTCATCATCGGGTTTTCCTTCAATCCCGATCCGGTGCAGTCAGAGCTTGCGCAGTGCGCGTCTGTGGTGCAGGAATACTGGCCCGCTCTGGAGCTGGGCACCGTGGATCCTGACACGGTCCTCCCCGAGTTCCTGGACAAGCTGGACAAGGCGGGAGCGCAGAAGATCATCGACGAGATGCAGAAACAGATCGACGCGTGGAAGGTGAAGAAGTAGTCACCGCGCCATCTGAAAACCAAGGGCAGGGCCCGGCCGGGCCCTGCCGCTTTATAAAAAACCATGAAGCCACAACCATCATCCTCCCCTGATTTCTTTGCCCGAATTGCGGCGGAGAGGCTCTCTTCCCGAAGCACCGACCTGGTCACGCCGGCACCGTCGGATCCGCCGCGTCGCACGCTTCCTGCCGCGCGCAAGCACTCGCTCACAGCCTTCACCCCGCAAAGGAAGATGAGCACTCCGAAGGAGCTGGCCAGGGAGCTTGCCCGGCAGAGAAAGGCTCACGCCCGGTTCCTGAAGAATCTCGCGCCCCCCCTGCCTGATTTCCGCGCGCGCATGGAGCTGAAGGAGTTTGACTGGCGCGAGGAGACCCCCGAGGACCGGAGGGATTTCGGCCGTATTCTGCGGGGGGAAGGCCGGTGGCGGAGCGTCCGCATCCCCCATTTCGGCCCGCCCCTGGGCAGGGTCTTCACGTATTACCGCACGGCTTTCACGCTTACGCCGGAGATGATGGAAAAGGATGCCGTCTTCCTGTGCTTTGGAGGGGTGGACTACACGGCGCAGGTCTTTGTGAACGGGACCCTTGTTGGAGCGCACGAAGGGTTCTTTGCCCCCTTTGAGCTGGAGTGCACGCCGCACGCGCATGCGGGTGAGAACGTGCTGGTGGTCAAGGTCGGCAATGACTACGTGTTCATGGGGAGCAGCGATGAGCCAACTCAGCCGGGGCCGCTGAAGCTCTTCCAGGGGGACAAGCTGTATGCCGCCACGGGACCGGGGTACGACGAGCCTCTCCATGGCTGGCACCATTGCCCGCCGGGCATGGGGATCTGCCAGGAGGTGACGGTGGAAGCCCGCTCGTCGCTTTTCATCAGCGACATCTTTATCCGTCCGCTCCTTGCCCAGGAGCGCGCCGAGGCCTGGGTGGAGGTCACCAGCCTCCAGCGCGATCCCCGCGGCCTCTGCCTGGATCTGTCCCTGTTCGGCGCAAACTTTTCCCGAACCGTTTTCCGGGGCAAGCGCTTCACCCCCTCCACCCTGGTTGTCCCTGGATCCGGCGATGTGCCGGGAAAGGAGACAGCCGCGGCTGCGCCCCTCCTGGCAGGACCGGGCGCCAACCTCTTCCGCGTCATGCTGGACATCCCGTCCCCGCGCATCTGGGACACGCGCACCCCGTGGCTCTACCAGGTCCAGGTCATGCTTTCAGACCACGAGGGCACGGCGCGGGACGCGGCTTTCCGTGATTTCGGCATGCGCTCGTTCATCATGGACGAGCGCTCCTCCCCCAAGGGGAAGCTTTTCCTGAACGGAACGGAGATCCGGCTGCGCGGCGCCAACACCATGGGCTTTGAGCAGCAGGACGTGATGAGGGGCGATTTCAAGCAGCTTGCAGACGACATCCTGCTTGCCAAGATCTGCCATATGAACTACCTGCGTCTCACGCAGCGGCCCGTGCAGCCACAGGTGTATGAAATGTGCGACCGGCTGGGTCTCATGACCCAGACCGACCTTCCGCTGTTCGCCGTCATGCGGCGCACCCGGTTCGCCGAAGGCGTTCGGCAGGCCGGGGAAATGGAAAGGCTGGTGCGCGGCCACCCCTGCAATGTCCTGGTCAGCTTCATCAATGAGGCCCTGCCGAACGCCATGAACCAGCCCCACCGGCACCTGACCCGTCCCGAGCTGGACGACTGGGTGGAGGCCGCATGCCGCGCCGTGCGCCTGGAAAACCCCGACAGGGTTATCAAGCCGCATGACGGCGATTATGATCCTCCCGCGATCGGCCTTCCGGACAGCCACTGTTACGCGGGCTGGTACAATGGCCACGGCCTGGGCATCGGCAGGATGCACAGGGGATGGTGGCAGCCGGTGAAGCCCGGCTGGCACTATGCATGCGGAGAGTTCGGGAGCGAAGGCCTGGATCCAGTGGACCTCATGAAGAGCCGGTATCCGGCGGACTGGCTTCCCCAAACGCCTGCGGAAGAGTCGGCGTGGACCCCTGACAGGATAAGCGGCGCGCAGACGGGCAGGTTTCACTTCATGTGGTACGACACGCCGCGCACCCTGGATGCATGGGTGAAGGAAAGCCGCGCGCACCAGGCGTGGGTGACCCGTCTCATGACAGAGGCTTTCCGGCGGGATGCGCGCATGAACAGCTTTGCCATCCATCTCTTCAATGACGCCTTTCCCGCGGGCTGGATGAAGGCAATCATGGACGCCAACCGCGGGCCAAAGCCCGCGTACTTTGCCTATCGCGACGCTCTCAGCCCGGTCATGGTCTCCCTGCGGACCGACCGTGTCTCAGTGCGCGCGGGGGAAGAGGTCCGGGTTGAGGCATGGATCGCGAATGACTTGCACGAAAAGCCGGCAAGGTGCGACATCCAGTGGCAGGCCATGATGGGCCGCACATGCCTTGCCATGGGCCGCGGCCGCGCCTCCATGCCCGCATGTTCAAGTGAATGCCAGGGCGTCATTGCTTTTACAGCGCCTGAGGTTTCCAGCCGGGCGCGCATGGCCATCCAGGCAGCGGTCATGGATGACACGGGCAGGATCATGCACGACAACGAGGTCTTGCTGGATGTGTTCCCCCGGCTGCGCGAGGATTCAACCGCTGCACGGCGTCCGGCGTTGATCGTGGGCGGCCGCGACGGCCGGGCGGCAAGTCTTGCGCGCGAGCTGGGAATGGCCTGTTCCTTCAATAGAGCCGCAGCTCCGGGAGATCTCATCCTTGTGGACGATCTGGCAGCTTATTCGCGGCACGAACAGCGGATCCTGGCGGCTGTCCGCGCGGGCGGGCTTGCTGTTTTCATTGAGATCCCCAACGGCAGCCACAGGATCTGCGGGTCCGATGTCCTGGTCCGGGCCACGGGCATGGGTGAGTTCTTCTTTGCATCCCGGGCCACTGGTCATCCGCTGGTAAAGGATTTCCAGCCGCGGGATTTCTTTTTCTGGCTGGACCCGAAGGAGGATTGCGTCATGCCGCTCCTCAGCGCCACCCTGGACGCCCCCGGCTGGGAAACGGTACTCTCCACGGGTCACGTGTCGTGGTCCGGCGCATCCGTCCCTGCCCAGGCGTGCGCGGAGAAGCGCCTGGGAAAGGGGAGCCTGCGCATCTGCCAGGTCAAGCTGGCGGGAAGGCTTTTGAATCCCCCGGCTGAATTGTTTGCCCGACGACTGGTGACGCTGGAGTAAAGGGGGGATGACAAATGGCCGCGACGATCGAGCTTCCTGATCCTTTTCTGATGCGCGGCGACGCGCGCGTGCAATCCGCTGATGAATGGGGAAAGAGGCGCCAGGAGATCCTCGACCTTGTCATACCACTGGAATATGGCCGGCTTCCCCCGATCCCTGACCGCACGGAAGGAGAGGAGCTGCACCATCACGAGGTGGAGCAGCTCGACAATGCCCGGCACGTCCAATACCGGATCCGGACCGGACCGCGGAAGGCAGTGTCCTTCATGCTGGACCTCCTGGTCCCCCCGCGCGCGCCGGCTCTTGGCGTGATGCTCAACGGGGACGGGTGCTGGCGCAACCTCACGGAGGAGATAACGCTCGCGGTGTTGCGCCGCGGCTACATCCTGGCCCAGTTCAATAGAGTGGAGCTGGCCGCTGACAATTATCGGATGGACCGCTCATCCGGTCTTTATGCCGCATATCCGCAGGGCGACTTTGGAGCCATAGCAGCCTGGGCATGGGGTTTCCATCGATGCGTGGACTTCCTCTGCACCCTTGATTTCGTGGATTCCCGCCGCATTGCGGTGACGGGCCATTCCCGGGGCGGCAAGGCGGCGCTGCTGGCCGGAGCAACCGATGAACGGATCAGCCTCACGGCGCCTAATGGCTCGGGGTGCGGCGGCGCGGGCAGCTTCCTCTGGCAGGGCCCGAAGAGCGAATCCCTGGCCGACATTCTGAAACAATTTCCCTATTGGTTTGCTCCAAAGCTCAAGGAATACATCGGCCGGGAAGCCTCGCTTGGCTTTGATCAGCACTTCATCAAGGCCCTGGCAGCGCCTCGGGCGCTTCTCAGCACGGAAGCGTTCGGCGACCTCTGGGCAAACCCCACAGGCACGTGGCAAACGCACGATGCCGGCCGGGAGGTGTATCGCTTCCTTGGCGCATCCGACCGCATCGGCATTCATTACCGGCAAGGCGGGCACGAGCATACCCTGGAGGACTGGGACGCAACCCTTGACTTTGCCGACTGGTACTTCAACGGCATACGACCCGGCCGCAGTTTTAATGCACAGCCTTTTGACGATCTGCCCCGCGCGTTCTCCTGGAGCGCTCCGGGAGGGCGCTGACGCTTTCCTTAATAAACATGGCAGGGTTGAAGCAAGGGGGTTCCGTTCCATGAGGCTATTGCTGGTGCGCCACGGACAGACTGAATGGAACCTGCAGCACAGGATACAGGGCCAGCTTAACTCTCCCCTGACCGCGAAAGGCCTTTTCCAGGCTGATCGCGCCGGCATTGCCCTGTCGAATGAAAACATCCACCGCTTCTATTGCAGCGACACGGGACGCGCCGTCCAGTCCGCCGAACGCATGTTGAAAGCGAACCCGAGCCTTCCGCTTCCCCAGCCTGATGCACGGCTGCGGGAGCTGGATTACGGCGATTGGGAAGGAATGCTGAATGATGAGATCATGCGGGCCTACCCGGAGCTTTACTGGGCTTACAGAAACGACCCTGAATCCTTCCGCGCCCCCAATGGCGAGTCCTTTGCAGACATGCAGGCCCGTTTCAGCGGCTTTTTCACCAGCACGTCATTTGGGGATGAAGAGACATGCCTCATAGTGTCCCATGCCGGGCTGCTCCGCATTGCAATGTTGACCCTCATGGCCAGCAGGATTGAGGAGATGAAGAGAATGCCCCCCATCCCAGAGGCAAGCATCAGCATAATGCAAAGAGAGCATGGGACGTGGGTCCTTGGGCGGAGCTGCGACACACGGCATCTTGAGCAGCCGGACGGCGAAGACCCGCACCGCGCTTGACATCATGGCTACGGCAACCTCTTATTTGCCGCATCCCGCTGCCGCGCCCGGTAGTATGCCCACGTGATGAGCGGGACCACATAGAGGGTAAGCGCGGTGGAAACTGCCAAGCCGCCAATGATGGCGATCGCGATCCCGTCCTCGGTCGACAAGCCGTTCAGGTTGATGGCGATGGGCAGAAGGCCGACAATGGTGGCAAGCGTGCTGATGAGAATCGGGCGAAGCCGTTCAGAGGTTCCCGTGTAAATGGCAAAGGAGAAGGGCGCGCCCTCGTCGATTCGGCGGCGATAATTCGCAAAAAGAATGATCGAAACCTTCACCACGGTTCCAAAGAGCACCAGGACGCCAAGCCCTGAGCTTAGGTTCAGCGATTGACCGGTGACAAGAAGCGCAGTCAACACTCCTGTCGTGGCCAGGGGGACTGCCACCAGTATGATGAAGGGCTGCACGAACGACTCGAACTGGGCTCCCAGGAGGAGGTAGAGGAGAAGAAGGGCAATGCAGAGGATGAGCGCTATCTCCCCCGCGTGCTGGGAGAAGATGCTCTGCGCGCTGTCGACAATCCCCGGCATGCCTGCCGCGGCGGTGATCGCCTTTTTCAGACCAGCGGAAGTTGTCGATTGCTCGATGCATATGCTGCATTCGTCCTGCCGGTTCTCCCGGACCAGGGCGGAGGGGGAGCTGCCTTCCGCGATCCGCACCACTTCGCCTGCTTCCACTGCGCCCCCACTGGGGGTCTTCATCCGCATGACTTCAAGGGCTTCCCTATTGGACCGGTCAGCGCGTGAAAGGAGAATGCGCACGTCGTATTCGCGTCCCCCGGAGGCAAGCTTGGTTGCCACGGCGCCTTCCAGCCCTTCCCACGTGGTTTGCGCAACGGTTGCGAGGGTGACTCCGGAACGGGCAAGGGTTTCCCGTTGGGGGATATAGCGAAGCTCCTCCACAGGCGCTGCCTCGTCGATCCATGCGCGGACCGATGGTTCGGCTCTCTGCAGCGACATGGCCGCTTCCTCGGCGCGCGATCGCGCTTCACGAGGGGTCGAGCCGACGGCGGATAGCTCGCGTTCCGCTCCGCGAAGGCCAAGGAGCTGGGCCAGGCTTGACCGGGGGAGCGCAACCGTGACATCGGCAGCCTCGACTGAGAGGGCTTTCCGGAGAGATTCCGCCACGGGAAGCGATTCGGGCCGGCGGCCGTACCGGGTCTGGACCGTCATCGTGATGGTCTCCCTGCTCGTTTCGGGATCCGCGAGGTAGAAGGTGTCATCGTTCTCGCCGCCAGCCCTGCACCACACGGATGCCACGTGCGGGAGGGAGAGGGCTTTCTCAGATACCGACAGCGCGATGCGTTTGAGCTGTTCCATGCTGGTCGAGGGCGCCGCGGTGATGCGCACCGCGATCGTTCCGCTGTCGTAGGGAGCGATCAGCTCGAGACGCGTCGCGGGAACGAGGGGGATCGTGGCAATGGCGATGCCGATGATCGCCGCGCCGATGACCAAGGGCCGTCGCAATGCAAGAGCCAGGGATTGCCGGTAACCCCGTTCCAATGGGCTTGCGCGCAGGGCATGCTCCCCTGCCCACTGGGGGCGCCGAGGATACGTGAGGAGGAAAAGCACGGGGATGAGCGTTGCCGAGACGATAAGCGACGCGAAGAGTGAAAAAATGACGGCAAGCGCGAGATCCGTGTACAAGGCGCCGATCAGGCCGGGAAGGAAAAGCACCGGCACGAAAACGATCATTGTCGTGAGCGTCGAGCCAAGGATGGACCCCGCCACCTCCGCGGTGGCGCTGATGATTTTTTCCCTCAGGGATCCTTCCGTTGTTCCGGAGAGCCGTCTTTGGAGGTTTTCCAGGACCACGACGCCGTCGTCCACCAGCATCCCGATGGAGAGCGCAATTCCTCCGAGCGACATGACGTTGATGGTCCGGCCGGTGATCCACAGGAGGAGGAGGCAGAACAGAACGGAGGTGGGGACGGAGCTGATGAGGATGGCCGAGGGACGCAACCGGCGCAGGAAAAGGAACATCACGAGAAACGCGGCGCCGCCTCCGATGAGCGCGGAATAGACGAGTCCCTTGATCGATTGGAGGATCGTCTCCGCGCTGTCCTGCACTACTATGACCTCGATGCTTTTCCCATACGCGTCGGAAAGCCGGTCCACCTCCGTCCGCAGACGCTCCGCGAGCCGGACAGGGCTTTCGCCGCTTCGACCGCGAACCACAAGCCCCACGAACTCCCGCGCGTCGGCCATGAACAGGGATGCCTGCTCCTTGGGCTGCCAAGAAACGTCCGCCACCTCCTTCAGAAGGATGCCGCCGCCGTTCTGCAGGGGAATGCGCAGATCAGCAAGCTCCTCCGGCGTAGTCACGCGGCCGTTTGTCCGCACAAGGAATTCGCTGTTGCCCTCCGTGAATACGCCCGCCGGCAGATCGATGTTGGCGCTCGCAAGGAAGGATGCCACGTCGTCTATCGAAAGACCGGCCGCGAGCAGCCGCGATTGGCTGACCTGTACTTGCACCTCGTTTTCGCTGCCGCCGACGAGAATTACCGACCCAACGCCGTCAACCTGCTGGAGGCTGGTTTTTACCTCCCGGTCGGCGAGCATCCGCGCGGCACCGATGTTTCCATCCCTGGACCGGATTCCCAGGATCAGCACGGGCTGGGCATTGGGATCGACGGGGAGCACCCGTGGCCGGTCCGCTTCCTGGGGGAGAAGCGGATACGCGGCGTCTATGATTTCACGGGCCTCCACCCCGGCGATGGTCATGTTGGCTCCCCATTGAAAATCGAGCGTCAGGACTGCAACGCCGCGTCGCGAGACCGAATGAATCGAGCGTATCCCCTTCATCGATGCGCAGGCGTCTTCCAGTGGAAGGGTGAGCAGCTGCCGCACCTCCTCCGAGGAAGCGCCCGGATAGGACGCGGATATCACGAGAGTCGGCAGGGAGAGCGCGGGAAGGAAGTCGAGCGGCAGATTGACGGATGCGAAGAGGCCGAAGAAGAGGAGGCCCGCGTACAGCATCAGGGTCCCCACGGGGCGGCGCACGGCGAGGCGGAACGGCACTTTCAGGGCCCTCCTTTTGCGCGGGTGCGCGGCATCTGATACACTCAGGCTGTTCTTTCATTCATCAAGTGCGCGGGGGAGGTAAAATGATGAAACGGATTCGACTGCTTTCGGCGTTCATCATGGCAGGACTTGCGGCGTGTGGCGGAGGGAGCGCCGTCACGCGGGAGCAGCTCGACAGGATCGATGCGATGATGGTGCCGACCGACGCGCTGGCAGCGCTCGTTCAACTCGACCAGGCCCACCCTAAAGACTTTGGCGTGAAGCTTCGGCTCGGCGAGCTGTACCTGAAGCTCGGCCAGCTCGATGTATCCGTGGTCTATCTGCGCAGGGCGCATGAGCTGGGCAGGGAGCGGCACGCGCCGAAGGAAGCGGCCCGACTGGCGATGCTGGAATACGCCCGGGCATTGATCCTGCAGGGGAAGCCCGGCGATGCAATCCCCGTTGTCGCGTCGGCCGCGGCCGCGGGGGACGCCGCGGCGCTGCTCGTACGCGCGCGCGCCTGCACCCAATCGGGAAACAGCAAAGCCGCGCTCGCCGATTTTCGCTCGGCGTGGAATGCAAAGGACGCTCCGGTTTCGGCCGCGGATTACACGCTCTACGCGCAGGCATTGGCGGCCGAAGAGCGGTACGCGGAAGGATTGAAGATTCTTCAGGAGTGCGAGCAGAGCCTGGGATACCAGCCGGGAACCGGCCTTCTGGAATCCTCCATTTTGGAAAAGCTCGGCATGGCGGGGCAGAGCATTCTCGCCGCATTTAAGGAGACCCTCTACCAGGAGACACAGGGCGCGATTTCCCGCGACCAGATCGACAAGAACCTTTCCACTCTGGCGGTGCGCTCGGATGTCGCCGGCATGACGGGCGTGAACCAGCAGATGTTGATCCGCGGGCTGAAAAGGTACCTGCATGCGCAGTGGGCCGATGCTTCGCGCGCCCTTGCCCAGGGGCTGAAAGGCGTGGATGATCCCTTTGCCCGCTACCTGCTGCTCGCCTGCTCCCTGGAGAAAGATGCAGTGACGGTCCCGGCGCTCAACGAATTCACGGCCCTGGAAACACGCTACAGGAACTTTCCAGATTTCTACTACCACCTGTGGCGGGGGATGAAGAAAGGACCGGGAGCGTACCGCCTTGCCAACGTAAGGAGCGTGTTGGAGAAGATGATCCTGCTCGCCCCGACATCTGGCGCTGCCAGTGAGACGCGGGTTGAGCTTGGCCGGCTCCTCGACGTGGACCCGGAGGACGCGAAGCACATACTGCTCCCCGCCGAGCTCGACCACGCGTACGCGCGACTGCAGAGCGGCGCGGATCCGGTTTCGATCCTGCCCCCGGTGCTTCGTCTTCTCTCCATTCGTCGGGAGAACGTGTACACCTCTGATGGCGTTCTCATGCTGAAATCCGCGGCCACGCTTCCCGCTGTCAGCGCCTATCTTGCCGATCAGGTGAAACAGGCCAGCGGGGCGCTGAAGGATCGACTGAAGCAATTGCTCTAGAGCCGCATGGCAAGGGAGTGCGCTTCGCGGCGGCTTCATCAATGTGCCGGATCGAACAGCGTGATGATGTTCAAAGAGAACACGGTCTCTCCGGTGCCGCTGTTCACCTCAATCGTTGAAACGTCGACCCGCAGGACGGATTTGCCCTGCACCGGCCAGCCGGTGTTTGTCTCCAGCTCCACAAAACCCGAGGCATCCCCGGTGAGCCGTGCGCGCCTGCCCGAGGCAAGGCCAGGAAGCTGCAGCTCCTGGTCCTCGAGTTTTCCTGTATAGCTCAGCCGCGCAGCGGCGCCCGATACGGACGCCAGGGTCCAGTGCAGGGTCCCTCTCAGAGCGGAGGATCCGCTTGATTGCGGCAGTTGAGAGGTCCATGTCTCGCCTACCGCAACTTTCCGGCCGTTCAGTCCATTGAAAAACATTCCCAGGTCTCCCTGCGCTGGGGTCTGCTGGGGCGTGGTCCCCGGCGCACGAGGAAGGCCATTGATCTGGAACGGGGAGGGTTCATTCGATTCGATTGCAAGGATTCGGCCTTGCCTGTCGATCGTCAATGCGGAGCGCTTCTGCTTGAGCGATTCGATGTAGTCATCTATCGACGTGCCCCCCTCCGGCGCGCTTGCTTCCAACAATTGGGACTCAAGATGCGCCAGTCCCCCCGCATCCACCGAGGTGATGCGAAACCTGTAGGTGAGAGAGATCGAATATGAAAATGGCGAGTACGAAAAAGGGAGCCCGGCTGAACCGGCCGTCGCGGCTCCGCGGGGCTTGCCGACCAACCGTTGTTCAGTGACGAAGCGCAGCGTCCGTTCCATTCCCGGGCGGAGCGAAAGAGAGAGCGTGGTGGAGGAGGGCTGCCTGGCGCATGACCCGAGCGTGCCGGCCAGAAACATCGCCAGGAGGAATGCTTCGCGTTTTCCCTGCCGCATTGCGCTACCTCCGGACCGCGGGGAAGCGTCTCGCGAACACCGGCGCCGCCGCGGCAATAGCGGGAAGGACGAGGAATGTGGCGACCACCGAAGCGACGGTTCCCCAGAAAACGACGACCGCGAGCGGGCGGAAGAGCTCCGAACCCGTGGAGGCTCCCAGGAGAAAGGGAGCAACCCCCAGGAGGGTGGTCGCGGAGGTCAGGAAAAGGGCCCGGGTCCTGCGCCGGACGGCGTAGCGGAGGGAGCGGCGCACCTCTCCCGCGCTGTAGCTGTCCAGGCCGGCGCATCGCTTGAGAGTGCGGTCAACAACGAGGATGGCATTGTTTACGATGATTCCTGACATGATGATGAGGGAGACGATCACCGACACATCAATGCCGGCGTGGGTGAGCCACAGGAACCCCAGGGGAACGGAAAGAGCCACGGGGACGATCGATATGACCAGAAGGGGAGAAGAGAGGGACTCCATTTGCGCGGCCAGGGTTATGAAAACGAGAAAAAGGGCCGCAATGAAAAGCATGGCAAGCGTCTGGAATTGGCGAAGCCGGTCATAGAGCAGCCTGTCTATCCGAAACGCGTAGCCTGAGGGAAGGGCGACGGAAGCCAGAAACGTTTCGAGGTTTTTAAGCACGATTCCCGTGTCCCGAATGCCGCTGTGGGCGGTGAAGGAGACCGCGCGCTGCCGGTCGACGCGAAAAATGCGCGAGGGAGGCTGCGCCCGCTGGAAAGCGCCGAGCTCTCCCACCGACACCACATGGCCCTGCGGTCCAATGATGGACGTGCGCTTGATCGCGGAGAGATCCCCGCGTTCCGCTGGCCCGCTTTGCACGCGCAGGTCGATCTCTTGCGAATCGGGTTCAAACCATTTCAACGCCACGGGCCCGTGCATGCTCCACCGCAGGGTATTCGCGATGGCCGCCGTGCTCAGATTGCAGCCGCTCGCCGTGTCATGATCGATGGCGAGGATATAGGCGGGGGGACCTTCCTTGAAGTTCAGCACCACTTGGCTCACCCAGGGGGAGCCCCGCAGACTGTCGGCGACCTGCTTGGCCGTGTCTCTGAGCGTCGCGTTGTCAGGCCCAATGAGGCTGACCTCGATTGCCTGGTCGGCGCCGCTGGCGCCCTCGGGCAGGTACACGAATGCATCCATGATATGCCGGCCGCGCTCGACAAGGGCTTCGCGCACGCGCACCCTGTCATCGGCGTCTCCCTCCATGGTGGCGGTCAGCTCAGAGCTTTCCCGGCGCGCGATCGTCTCCACGTGACTGACTCCCCGCATGCCTTCGATCTGTCCGGCGAGCCATGCGGTGCGCCGATCAATCGTATCTATGCGCGTGCCGCTCTCGAACTCGATGTGCGCGTAGACGGAATGGGGAGAGGGCGCCGGGGTGAGAACGAGGTCCATTTGAAAGCCGGCCAGAACACCCATGGCGCACACGGCTGCCGTGCCGGCCAGGACGGCGAGCGAATGCGCGCCTGCCCATGCAACCAAGAAGTCAACAGTCCGACCCGCTCGTCGGGCAATGATCCTCCGCTGATCCAGCGCGATGAGGACGATTCCATGGCGGCGCGGTGGAAAATGTCCCGGGGACCGGCGCTCCCGCGCCGCGAACGAGGGAAGAAAAAGAAGCGCACAGGCCAGGGATACGCTCAGCATGATAGCCAGGGCGTAGGACACCTCCGCGAGGCCGCTGACGGAGCGTCCCATATAGGAAAGGGGAACCAGGACGATCACGATGGTCGCGACTGACGCGACCAGGGGGGAGACCAGCTCCTTGACGGTCTCTCCCGTGGATCGGCGAAGGGAGTGTCCCTGCCAGCCGACGAGCGCGGAAAGCATGATGATGCCGGGATCTACGATCATGCCGATCCCCACTCCAATGCCCGCCAGGATGTTATGGTCGATGCTGAGGCCGGCGGAGCTGAGGAGCGCGGCCGAGGCTAGAACGACAAAGGGCAGAAGCAGCGCGAGCAGGGCGGCATTGCGCAAGGGTCGGAGGACCGCCCCTACGAAGAATGCGACGATCGCCGCCGCGATTGCCAGCGATCGGAGCACTTCTTGGATGGATTCGGCGATCTCCGCGCCCAGATCGTAGACCACGTCAAAGGAGAGGGCCGGGCGGGAAAGGGCCGCGAGCTTTCGTCGGATGGCCTGGCTTACGGCAACGACGTTCGCCGTTCCCGAGCACGTGACGTACAGCGTCACCCGCTGTTGTTGGTCAATGCGGCTGATCGCGTCCAGCTCGCGTCCGCCGTAGCTGACCGCCGCGACTTCGCCCAGGCGGACGGTGCGGTTTTTCTGCAGCACGAGGGCAAGCGCGGCAAGCTGCTCCAGCGAATCATAACGGCCGTCCAGGATGATGGGGGTGTCCGTCGCTGCGGTGCGCAACCGGCCGATGGGCCGCGAGAGGTACTGGGCCTGGAGAATCGAGGCTATGTCGTTGAAAGAGAGACCTGCCGCAGCGGCTTTTTTCTGGTCAACGAGCACGTGGACTTCGCGCTGGCTTCCGCCGCCCACCTCGAGGTCACCCACTCCGTCGATCTGCTCCAGGCCGGGCTTCACCGTCTTCTCCACCAGGTCTCGGGTCTCATCGAGGGTGGCCCCTTCCAGCAAAACCGTGGCGATGAGGGAGGGACGCTGGCCGCTGGCCGTGCTCTGGATGACGGGCCTTTGGACCGCCTTTGGAAAAGAGGCGCAGAGCGTGTGCACGGCGTCCCTGAGCGCGAGGTAGAACTTATCCGGCGCCGTGGCGGGGAAGAGGGTCGCCTCCACGACGCTTTTCCCATACTCCGATGTGGAGCGAAGGCGCTGAATGCCGGGAAGGGGGGAGATCGCGTCCTCCAGCGGGATGCTGATCCGCCGCTCCATCTCCTCAGCGTCGACTCCGAAATACTCGATGGAGATAGAGAAGACCGCGGCTCCGACGGCTCGGGAGGGGCCGAATTGCAGGGAGGGAAGCAGGGCGGCAATCAGCACGATGAGGATGAGCAGCACGGAAATGATCGTTGTTCTTCTTTGCAGCCACGCATCAAGCAGGTTCATGGCGATCAATTCGGATCATTGAGCGGCAGCATGAGCTCGCGCGCAAGCGGCGTCTCCCTGTTATCCTTGAGGTCCGTGGAGACGCGGACCACGACCTGGCCGGAAGCGCTGTTGTTTGTCACGTGCACCCATACACGTTCGATGATCTGGTTCACCGAGGGATCAGGCAGGGGATTCATCTGGGCCGGGTTGGGCTCAATGGCGAAGGATGCAATGTTCGCCGCGTTATTCGTCGTGGTGATGCCGAACGATTCTGCCACGGAGAAACGATCCGGAGCGGCCCCGGGGGCGCAATCGATGTACAGGTCGAAAAAGGTATGGGTCTCCCCGGCTGTCACCTCCGGCAGTCCAATGGAATCATAGGCGTGCAGCTCCGTATTGCTTGCCGGGTCTCCCGGCGTGGAGGGAAAATAGACATGCGCTATCGTGGGGGGGCGTGTTGCAGGGCCATTGACGAGAAAATGGTAGACCGCCTGCCTGGTCGACTGGTTGCCCTGCGCATCCTGGATGCCGGGCGTGACCATCACCGAGTACGTCGTTGCATACGCCAACCGCTCGGGGAATGTGTATGTCAGCGTGGATGTGTATTCCGCGTGGGATTCCTGAACGGTGTACGAAACCGTGGGTGATATCTGTACGGCCGAGACGGCGCTCGATGTGGACACCTGCTCGGAGAAGGTGACCAGAAGCCCCTGGGTTGATTCCCACCCCTCGGTCACCGTCAGGACGGAATCCGATGGATCCTCAGCGTTGAGCTGCAGGGCAAGGTCAGCGCTTTGCAGGGAATCCAAACAGGGTAGCGTGAGATCCGTGCCGACAAACACGTGCACGGTGTAATCAGCGCCGATCGTGTTTCGTTGCGTGTCCGCCGAGTTTTTGCTGAGGGTCATCGTATACCTCGTTTGCCACTGCAGCTTCTGGGTCGGCGTGAATGTGAAGGTCATTCCGTCGCTGCTCATCGAATAGAACCCGGTCACTGACGGTGAAAGTGAAAAGCTCGTGTTGACGGAGCCTGGGTCCATGGGCTTGCTGAAGGTCGCCGAGAAAGGAGTGAGCGGATCGTCAATGCTGGCGTGATCCGCGGGAGTCGTGGAAACGACTACGGGCCGCGTGAGGTCGCTTTTCGTCGTGAAGGTGCGATGGAACTCCGGCATGAGATTGCGGCCCTGCGTGTCTTCCGCATCCCGCGAGACGCTCATTGCATAAACGACAGAGCGCTGAAGGGGTTCGTCGGGCAGGAAAGCAAGCGTGCGATCATCCCGCCAGGAGATCCGGCCCGCAAGAGCGCTGTCATCCGCGGTGATGGAGAAGGCCTGCTCGGTGAGCACCGGGTTGACCGGCCGCGAAAAAGCGATCTGTATGACGATGCCGTCCATGCTGGAAAGCGTGGTTTCCCGGGGACTCCAGGATGTGATGGTGAGCGGTCCCATGTCGAGGAGACCGCAGGAACTGGCTGACATGATGGAAAGAATGGCGTAAAGAGCTCTGACTCGCGGCAGCGACCCCTTCTGCATTCCCCTCCTCCTCATGAATCCGATCCCGACTCGAGCAGAAGAGTGACCGACTCCATCAGAAATGAGCCCTCCTGATTCATGGTTTGATCCGGACCAGAGGGGAGCGTGAGCCTGTAAAACAGCCGCTCCAGCGAGGGGTGGTTGGCGCTGCGCGTGAACCCTGTGAAGGAGATGCGAAGGGTGCGGGAATCCATCCAGTTCTCCTGGGTGACTTGCGGACTCACTACGTCGGGGTAGTAGCCTTCAAAGTGGAGCGCGTTCGCAATGGCGGGCTGGTGGACAGCGTCGTACCCCTGCGCGAACCGGACCGTTAGGGAAAGCACCAGCGCGCTGTCAGGCACGGATGCGCTCAGGACCCAGTTGATGACGGAGGGGGCGCTGTTGTTCAGTTGGGACGCATTGTACGAGGGTGCATCCACGAGGTCTCCCATGAGAGAGATCTCCGTCACGGCCTGCGCGGGGATGGCAGGCGTGAACAGCTCGCGATAGGGAGCACATAGCGGGTTTCCGAACGTGTCCTTCAGATCCGTCGTTATCGAAAGGACATACTCCTGTCCCATCGTCCAGCCGTCGGAAGGAACAAAGACGAAGATGCCGGAGGCTACCCTGCGCATCGTTCCCTCCATGGAGGGAGAAAGGGAAAAGGCGGTATCGAGGCTTATGCTGTCGACATCCTCTGAGAAGGTGATGAGGAGGGAATCCCCGTAGATCAGGGAGGAAAGGCCGCCGGGCAGAGGCAGCACGGTGGCGCCAGTTACCGCTGCCGGGCCCGTGCTCACGACCGTCGGCGAGGTCGCTTCCTGCTGAACGAGGAAGGTCCCTGACCACGCGCGGCCGACAGCGACGCCCGTTGTCGATTTGCACGCGGTCGCAACGCTCCAGGTGCAAAGGCTCTCAGCGCTCCAGCGCGTGACCGGCACGATCGTCACCTGGGTGCCATTGCTGTTCCAACTCACCCTGTGCTCCGTTGTCGGGGACACGGAGAATGCATCCTTGAAAGCATCAGGGTCCATGGGGTCGGAAAAGGTGAGGATCAGGGAATCGGCCTTGCCGACGACAGCCCCCTCCCGGGGCGTCGTCTCCTCGATAATCGGGGGTTGCGCGTCCGTGCCGACGTAGAAGGGAACAATGATGAGCTCGTTGAAGGTTCGTCCCGCCGCGGTATGGACCGTGCCTTGGAGCTGGAGCACGTGCCTGACGCCGCGCGCGAAAGGTTCCACGGGCCTGAATATGAGCCGGTTTTTCTCCCAGCTCAGGTCTCCCTGCACACTCTCTCCGCCCGCCGTCACGCTGAGGAACGGCTCGACGACGCTCCGTTCGACCGGTTCCGAGAATTGGGCCCAGAGAGCGTCCGCGGATTCGATGATCTCATTGGGCACGGCGGGATGGGTGGACACGGAGAAGCTGCTCAGGTCGATCAGCACGCAGCCCGCAAGCAGGAGGGCTGCGGCCATGGGGAGCGCCCTACTCAATCGCATGCACGTCTCCTCCGTCCTGCAAGACGGGCGACGGCTCATCCACCACGTGGTCTCCCGCGGCAACCCCGGTTGTCACCTCCAGCTTTTCCGCCGCCTGTCCCTCGGTTTCCTGACCGAGCACGATCTGCTGCCGGAAGCTGCGGCCGGCGCGCACGAGATAGACGGATCCCTCCGTGCCGTTTCTTCCGACCAATGCCGACCTCGGGAGGAGTATCGTCTGGCGCGTCTCTCCCGTTTGCACCTTCACCCGTATGAAGAGGCCCGGCTTCAAGCTGCCGTCGCGATTGGACAACAAGGCGCGGATGGTGAGGTTGCCGGACTGTGGATCAAGAAGAGGGGAGACGATGGATATCGTGGATCGGTAAAGCCGATTTCCCAGCGCGGGCACTTCCACCCGCACCGGCATTCCCTCGCTTAGACCCATTCCCTTGCTCTCCGGCACTACGAATACGGCATACACCTGCGCGTCGTCGATGATGGTGTACAGCTTGTCTCCCGTGCGCAGGCGCTCGCCCACGCCGCACTGGCGCACCCCGATGATGCCCGCGACCGGTGAGAGAACGGTCATCTCGTCAAGCATGGCCTTTGCCGCCTGAAGGTCCGAATCCGCGATCTGGAGGCTTGCCAGCGCCGCATCGAGCTGCGCCTGGAGCGTTTGGGTGTTGATTTTGGTGAGGAGGGCTGTTCGATCCGCATCCGTACCGGGCACCGGAAACCCCGCGGCCAGAACGTCCTGATCGCGAAGCCCGATAGTGTTCATGGCATAATCCGTAAGCAGCCCTTCGTAGGAGGTCTGCGTGGACTGATACTGCAGCCGCAGGGATTGCAGTTGTTCTTCGCTGATGCCGTCCACCGCGTACAGCCGCTCCCGGCTGGCAAGGGTCGAGCGCAGATCGTCCGATTCGCGCTTCTTTTGATCGATCTCAAGCTGCGTCTTCTTCAATGAAAGCAGGCGCGCCTCGACCTGCTGCCTGCCCTCCCAGAGTCGGGCTTTCGCCAGCTCCACCGCGGCTCGGGCCGCCTGCTGCTGGGACTCGGCCTGGCTCTTGCGGATGGCAAGCTGGACATTTTCCAGCTCGGCAAGGAGCTGGCCGGTCTTCACGTGGTCTCCCTCGTCCACGGCGAGTTTCTTCACCGTTCCGTCCACGGTGGCCGCAATATCGGCCTTGGAACGATAGGATATATTGCCGAAGCTGCTTACCTCTGGCGTGAGCGGTTCCTTCTTCGCGACGATCACCTTCACCGACACCGCGGCCGCTGGCGGGGAGGCGGTGGCGCCCGGACTTTTTCCGCACGCGGCCAGCACGACGACCATGAGGAGCGCGCATGACATCTCACGAGCCGTCATGGTTCCCTCCCGCCAGCAGGGCGAGCTCTCCCGGTTCGACGCCGATCTGCCGCTCCAGGGATCGCTCATCCTGGAAAAGGCTCAGGATGTCCGCCAGGAGCTTCACCTCCTGGTTGGAGGCCTGTATCCGCTCTTTCAGCAAATCCATGCGCGTTGCCGAGCCGCTGGCCACCTGCTGCTCCAGAATACGGAGTTTTTTTTGTTCCAGCGCCAGGGCCTGGCGCTCGAGGCGAACAGTCGTCGCATGCCTCCGGTAGCTGGAGATCGACTGACCGATCTGGAAGGTGAGGTCCCTTATCAGGGCATTCACCGCTGCCCGCGCTTCTTCCAATTGGAGCTCCGCGTCGATCTCGTCGAGTATGCCGGTAATGGATTGAGCCGGTGCGGCAGTCACGGAAGTGTTGCGCGCCGTCGAGCCGGGGCTGGCCGTTCCCGCCGACACGCTTCCCTTGACCGGCACGATTGTTTGGGGAAACGCGATGTCTACCCCGAGCATCAGCGAGGGGGTCTGCAAGGGAATGCCGGCGCCGGACACCGAGAAGGAAATGCTCGCATCGATCTGCGGCAGGTAGCGGCTGCGTGTCATGGCAAGCTGGGTCTCCATCTGCGTGACCTTGTACCGGGCGGTCTGCAGATCCAGGTTGTTCTGCTGCGCGATCGAGAAAAAGGAGGAACCGGACCTTTTAATGGAGATCCCTTCGTACGTGGAGTCGATCCTCCCCTCCAGCGCAAGCTCCTGATCCGGTGAAAGACCCAGGCTCTTTTGCAGGGCGTACAGCGCGGCTTCAAGATCATGCTCCGTTGCCTGAAGATCGATTTCCTGGCCGCTGACCGACACCTCCACGTCCAGAAGATCGATCTCCCGGATCATGCCAAGGCCGCGCTCGGTCCGCGCGATCTCCAGCTGCCGTTCCGATTGCGTGAGCGCATCCTGCTTCACCGCTCGCTGCGCCTGGAGCACGAGCACCTTATGGTACTTGTCCCACACGTCGTTCAGTATGTCCGCCCGGGCGATTGCGGCGGAGTGTTGGGCGAGCGTCAGCTCCAGGCGCGAAAGAGATCTCCGCGCAAGAGCGCGGCCGCCGTTGTAGAGGGGTTCCCGCAGCGAGACGCTCAGTTGATCGGAGGAGGAATCCTGCGCGGCCGTATTCACCGTGTCTGCCGTCGTGAACCCCAGCTCGATCTGCGGAAGAAAGTCGCGGATGCCGAGGGCGAAGCGTCGGGCGGACGACTGTATCCTTATATTCTGGATGCGCAGGGCGTCGGAATGCGCCAGCGCAAGGCTCTCCGCCTGCATGAGGGAAAGCGGCAGACGCGGCTGCATCTGAGATCCGAGCGGTGGGCCCACGAGCGATAAAGCCGCCACCAGATACAGCATTTTCACTTTCATGGCCTCATGACGGGGTGACAATTCCGGAATCCTTTTTTTGCTTTTCCCTGGCTTTTTCCGCCTCTTCGATCATGGCTTTCCGCAGGGACGCGAGCATCTTCTCGCATATCTCAGTCACCTGGTAGAGCGATACGATCGATTCCGGGGTTACAGCCGTATACACCACACGCGCCACGCGCGGCGAAGCGTCGGTGGAAGAATCCATGTTCAACACCGCCATGACGGAGTGAGACGTTGCCAGATCGACCGTGTAGGAACGCTCGTGGATGATGAGATCCACGATATAGGGCTGGTCACCGCGCGCCGATGACAGGAGAAATTCGTGACGCGATGCTATGGCGGCAAGCGAATCGCTCACCAGCGCGTATTCCTCCGTGAGAGGGAGATTGTTCGAGACGATCTCGATGGTGCGAAGCCATGCGTCGATGGGCCGCGTGAGCGGCAGGGGATCCGCGAAAATGTAGGTATCCGTCTTCTGCCGCGTTGTTGCGCACGAGAGCGCAAGCGCGCACGCCGTGATGATGATGGCGTTCTCCGCAAAGCGCAGCGGCTTTCCCACGCGTCACCCCTTTCCATCGATACGTGAAAGAAGCTCTTTCACCGGCTGTTGCAGTGGACTGGTCGGAGACAGGAGCAGGAGGACTCGAGCGAGCTCGATGTGCGCCTTGTCATCGAATCCGAAACGGTAATAGAGCCGTCCGAGGTCTATGTGGGCGCGCGCCAGCTCCTCCTCGGTCGCGACCGCCTTTTGCAGGTACACGAGGGCATCCTGCAGTTTTCCCTGGTCGGTTTTTACCTGTGCCATAAGGTAGAGCAAACGCGCGTCTTGCGAGTCAAAGCTCAGGAGATCGGCGAGCAGCTTTTCAGCGAGCTCGATTTTGCCCTCCTGGATCTGTATCCGCGCAAGCCAGATCTGCGCTTCATGGTAACGGGGGGCACGTCGGATCAGATCCGTCAGCACATCCTCCGCTTCCTTCGGCCTGTTCAGGAGATAGAGCGCCTTGCCCCGCATGAAACATGCCTGGTGGAATTCCGGGTGCTCGCGTGCCACCCGGGTGAATACAGCCAGCGCTGCCTCTACCTGTCCGCGGACGTAGAAATCCTCGCCCTGCATGTATTGTTTTATTGCATCTTGAGATACCTGCTTGTTCGAACAGCCGGAGAAAAACGCCGCGGCAAGGATTGCGGGGATAAGTATCCGGCTTGAGAGCAGGTTCATCTTTCTAGACCATTCTATCTGAATACATTAAACTGGAACTAATAGAGCAATCGTTGTATATGTATCACACCATGCGAGGTGGCGCAAGCTTTTTTTCTGGCAGGGAGCCATCTGCGCAGCCGAGATCCTCCATTGCGGCAATGACGAGGAGTGATGCCGGATTTCGATTGCCCCGGAAAGTGCGCTGCGGATCACCGCCGGTCGCCCGGAGCAGCCGTGATATATCATGGAATTTGTTCTTTCCAGAAGCTCCACTCTGTGCTACTCTTCTAAAAACGCTCACTATTCAACTGAAGGAGGTTTTATGAAGAGACTTCTGGTTTTCCTTATTGTTCTGGCAGCAGCCACCGGCGCCGTATTCGCCGCGACCGCCATCAAGAACCCGGACACGTTCATTGACGCGTCGTTCGGAGACGTTGTGACTCTGGACCCCGCGGTCGGATACGACACCACGTCGTGGGCCGTGTACGGCATCGTCTACGATCGACTCATCGACTTCGATGGCACGACGCTGGACAAGTTCAAGCCCATGCTCGCCACCGAGGTGCCGAGCGTTGCCAACGGCGGGATCTCCGCGGACGCCAAGACCTACACGTTCAAGATCCGCCAGGGCGTGAAGTTCCACAACGGGGACGTGCTCACCCCCGAAGACGTGGCCTACACATTTGAGAGGGCAATGGTGACGGACCCGGCAGACGGACCGGACTGGATATGGTACCAGGTCTTCCTGGCCGGCTCAGGCTCCCGCGACGCCAACGACAAGATCGCGGTGAATTTCTCCGATATCGACAAGTCCATCGAGGTGAAGGGAAACACGGTCGTGTTCCACCTCGCCAACCCGTTCCCGCCGTTCCTCTCCGTTGTTGCCGGCAGGTGGGCGTCCATCGTGGACAAGAAGTGGGTCATTGCCCAGGGCGGCTGGGACGGCACGGAAGCCACGTGGCAGAGCTTCAATAACCCTGCCACCGGCAAGGAGACCCTGTTCGAGATTGCCAACGGCACAGGCCCCTACAAGCTGGTGCGCTGGACCAAGAAGGTTGAGCTGGCCGTGGACCGCAATGACTCGTACTGGGGACCCAAGCCCGCGCTGGCGCACGGCATCCGCAAGGACGTGGAGGAATGGTCCACGCGCAAGCTGATGCTCCTCCAGGGCGACGTGGACTATGCCGAGACGAACGCCACCAACTACCCCGAGATGGACAAGGAGACGAGCCTCCAGATGTTCAAGACTTTGCCGACGCTGACCGTCAACGGCATACATTTCAACATGAAGATCGCCACCAAGGACAACCCGGCCGTCGGCTCAGGACAGCTTGATGGAAACGGGGTGCCCGCGGATTTCTTCACCGACATCAATGTCCGGCTCGGGTTCATTTATGCCTGGGATGAGAAGACCTTCCTCCGCGACATCATGACGGGCAACGCCATCGACCCGGTCACGCCCTTCCCCGTGGGCCTGCCGTACAAGAACATGAAGCTGGAGAGCAAGCCCTTTGACCTCCAGAAGGCCGCGGACTACTTCAAGAAGGCATGGGGCGGCAAGGTATGGGCCAATGGGTTCAAGCTGGACCTGGTGTCCAACTCCAGCAACATGGTCCGCGAGCTTGGGTTGAAGATGCTGGCCGAAAACATCGCTTCCATCAACCCAAAGTTCCAGGTCGCCATGCGGGACGTGCAGTGGGCCGATTTCCTCAACGCGCGCAAAAACAAGCAGCTGCCCGCCTACTTCCTGGGCTGGGCGCCCGACTACCCCGACCCCGATGATTATGCGCAGCCCTACTTGGCCTCCAGCGGCAACTTCCCCGCGACGGTGGGGTACAGCAACCCGACCGCTGACAAGCTGGTGGCCGCGGCAGGGATAGAGCTTGATCCAACCAAGCGCCAGGCCTTGTACTACCAGCTGCAGGACATCTGGCTCCAGGACGCCCCCGGGATCATCGCCTACCAGCCGACCGTGAATCGGTACTTCCAGAGCTGGGTGAAGGGATACTTCTGGAACCCCATGGAATCCGAGGTGTTCGAGCGGCTGCCTTATTTCTCCAAGCGGTAAGGATTCTTCCCGTGCTTCCCGGCCCCGGGGTCATTCGGCTCCGGGGCCTTTTTGTTTCGGGAAGCCGGCGGCGGCAGCGCGGTTGACAGCCTCATGGTGCCGACCATAGTATAAGCGGTTCATCCTGGAACACGGGGTACACGTCATTGAGTCTCTTATCCTATATTGTCCGACGGCTCCTCCTGATGATCCTGGTGCTGATCGGCGTGTCGCTGTTCGTGTTCGCCATCATGATGATCTTCCCGCCGGGGATGCGCATCGCCGCGTACATTCACACGGAAAAGGTGACCCCCGCGCAGATGGACGCCATGATCAAGCAGTACGGCCTGAACGACCCAGCGCCCTTGCAGTACATCCGATGGATCGGGAACATTTTGCGGGGGGAGTTCGGCTATTCGGTGACGGCAGGCTCCGCCGTGGTGGACGGCTTCAAACAGTATTTCCCCACCACGCTGGAGCTGGTGCTCTACGCGACCCCGCTCATCATCCTTGTGGGCATTTTCCTCGGCACCCTTGGCGCCGTGCATAAAGACCGGGCCCCCGACCACTTCACCCGCGTGTTCGCCATTCTTGGGTACTCGCTTCCCACCTTCTGGCTCGGATTGCTTCTCATGATGGTGTTCTACGGCTTCTTCGGCCTGTTCCCGCCCGGGTCCCTGTCGAACACGGCT